>NZ_CP154630.1:2886428-3511785 GCF_039555535.1 Stenotrophomonas maltophilia
GCTCGTCGCTGGTGCTGTTCACCCTCCTCGCCACACTGGTGGCACTGCCAATGCTGCAGCGTAAGGCGCAGCCAGCCAGCTAGCGCGCCGTCCAGCCCCCATCCACCGGCAGCGCCGTGCCGGTAATCTGCGCCGCCGCGTCCGAGGCCAGGAACACCACCATCTCGCCCAGCTGATCGGGCGTCACGAACTGCAACGACGGCTGCTTTTCAGCCAGCAGCGCACGCGCGGCGGTTTCCTGATCCGTGCCTTCGTGCTCGGCCAACGCGGTGATCTGCTGCTCGACCAGCGCCGTTCGCACCCAGCCCGGGCAGATGGCATTGGCGGTAATGCCGGTGCCCGCATTCTCCAGCGCGGTCACCTTGGTAAACCCCACCACGCCATGCTTGGCCGCCACATAGGCCGACTTGTTCACCGAGCCCACCAACCCGTGCACCGACGCGATGTTGATGATGCGGCCGGCGCCCTGCTGCTTCATGTGCGGCAAGGCCGCCGCCGTTGCATGGAACACCGCCGACAGGTTCAGCGCCAGGATCGCATCCCATTTCTCGACCGGGAATTCCTCGATCGACGCGGTGTACTGGATGCCCGCGTTGTTCACCAGGATGTCGATGCGGCCCATCTTCGCAACGGCGTGGTCGATCAGTCCGCGCACCGCCTCGCCGCGCGACAGGTCGGCGCCGTCATGCGCCACTCGCACACCGAACTCAGCTTCCAACCGCGAACGAATGCGCTCGATCTCCGCCGCATCGCCGAAGCCATTCAGCACGATGTCCGCGCCCTGCCGCGCCAGCGCGGTGGCAATGCCAAGACCGATACCGCTGGTGGAGCCGGTGACCACCGCAACCTTTCCATTGAACATGGGTGAGCTTCCATCGGGCATAGGCAGCCAGTGTAGCGTCACCGACCGCCGCACCCACTTCCTACGCGTCCACATCCAATGAATGCGCCAACAGGAACTCCCGGGCGTACTCATTCCCACCCTGCGCCGAAGCGCGGATCAGGGACACCGCACGTGGCACGTCGCTGGCGACTCCCTTGCCATGGAACAGCGCCAGGCCAAACTCGTACATGGCCGACGGATAGCCGGCCTCCGATGCGCGCTCAAAATGCGCGGCCGCCCGCGTGACGTCCTGCTCAACGCCGTCACCCGTCAGCAGTCGCAGTCCCAGCGCATGGATGGCCGGGATGTAACCTTTCTCCGCGGCCTGCTTGAGGGTCGCGAGGCTGTCCGCCTCGGCATGTGCATCGTCCTCCCCTTCAGGCACCGAAGCAGAGAGAAACAACGCTTCGGCACACCCGCGTGCAAGATGGGGGGCCAACAGCCGCCGCGCCTCGGCAATGTCACCGTGGTCGAGCAGCGCATCGAAGTCGGTCGTGAGCTGGGTTGGCATGTCCGTCATGGCGCAGGCTTCCTTTCTGTTCGCGGGCATACCTTCGCCCCGCTGCCATTATGCCTGCACCATGCCAGCGCATTTCGCCAGCCCCACAAGACCGGGTGACCTGAAGACTCTCTGCACCCATCGCTGTTGGCCCTATAGTCAGCGCAATCCACCCAAGGATGGCCCGATGACCCCCTGCAAGGCCCTGCTGCCTGCCGCCCTGATCGCGCTGCTCGCTCCCGCTACCAGCGTGGCCGCACCGGCCGCACAACCGGCCACACCGCTCACCACCGGCAGCGTGCGGCTGGATATTGCCAGCGGCCGTGTCGAGGGCGATGTCTGCATGTCCAACCTCCCAGCCGAATCAAGGGGCGCGTTCGTACTCAACGCCGGTCTGAACGTCGCGCGGGTCTCCGACGGTGACGGCAAGCCGGTAGGGTTCGATGGCTGGTACGACCCGGGTGTGGATGGCGAAGCGCGTGTCTATACCCTGGCAGAGCCCGCCGCCGCGCTCTGCGTGCAGTATGTGGGCGCGTTCCCGCTGTACCCGAAGCACGATGCCCTGGGCGACTTCAAGGGCATGATGGCCTTCAACGGCGACAGCGCCCGCTTCACCGAGCAGTCCGCATGGCTGCCGCAGGCGTTCGATCCCAAGGCGCGCGTGCGCAGCAGCGAGAGCCGCTACGACCTGCAGGTGGACTGCGCCGGCTGCCGCTTCCTGTATCTCAACGGCAGCCCGGCCATCGAAGGCGCGCAGGGGCGATTCCGCAGCGACAACGCGCGGCCGATCCTGCTGTTCGGCGGCAGCGGCCCGATCACCCGCACTGCGCAGGTCACCATCCTCAACGAGACCCTGCCCACGGCCAAGGTCGATGCATTGTCCAGCACGGTGCAGAAGGTTGCCGACGTGCACAGCCGCTACATGGGCGCGCCGCTGGCCGACCGCCCCACCTTCCTGCGCATGGTCACGCTCAACCAGATCGAGCGCGACCGCGAAGGCAGCGAATGGGGCTTTGCCACCTGGCCGACCATCGCCATGAGCGGCAGCATCGGCAATGTGGCCGACTCGCTGCTGGCCGGGGGCGAGCAGGCCGAGCGGCGCGTGCAGTACATCGCACACGAAATGGGCCATTACTATTTCGGCACACTGAACCGTCCGCAGGGGCCGTATTTCTGGGTGCTGCTGGAGTCCAGCGCCGAGTTCCTGTCGATCAGGGCGCTGCGTGAGATCAGTGGCGATGCCGCGGCCGATCGCTATATTGCGCGACTGCAATCGACCATCGACACGCAGGACAAGCCGCTGCCAGCATTCGATGCCATCGACAGCAGCTCCGATCTGGGCGAGATGTATCGCTACGTCTATGCCCCCTTGCTGTTGCTCTCGCTGGAGAAACAGGTGGGCGAAGCGAAGATGCAGGCCTTCATGCGCGGGCTGCTGGCCGCGCCGTCGCCGAGGAACTGGGCCGAGCTGCAGACCATCGCACTGAAGGCCGGCATCGACGCCAAGGCCTGGGAGCGTTGGCGGGCCAGCTGTGTGGCAGGTGGCACACCGAGGTGCCGGTAGATTCACGCCACGCGTGGATTCACTCCCTCAACGCCCGCACAACTGAATCGCCCAGCACCGTGTCCAAGGCAACTCGCCCCCTGGCCCCTCCATTTGCCAATCAGCGCCGCTGATGTCCCCGCGCAATCAGAAGAACAGACCCGCCTGATCCAAAGTCGCCAATGGATTGGCCTTCCGCACCGCCTCCAGGAACAGCAGGAAATCGCGATTGAACAGCGTCAGGTTGTTGGTGAACGTCACGCATTTTCTGCCCGATGCTTTGCTGAAGCACACCTGCCACACATAGCGCCCGTAGATCTTGTCGGAGGTGCGAGTGACTGAGGTGATCTGCGAAAGCGAAACCGCCGTAGGCACCGGGCCACGCCGTAGGTAAAAGGACGCCGCATCAAAGAAGTAGTGCTCCCGATCCTCTTTCCCATCCACCATCACCAAGGTCATGGATGTACCGGAGATCCGGCGAGGGGGATCCAAACGCAGCCCCGATTTCACGGACGAGCGAGCAGTTGCTGACATTCGCCGAAGGATGAACCAAAGGATAACCAACGGAAGCGCCGCAACGACAATGAAGCCTGCAGTCTTCAAAACAGTTTCCAGCGTGCTAGGCACACAGATCTCCAGGATGAACGTTCAGGCGATACCCAAGTAGATCCACGCCACGCGTGGATGCTCTGGCTTCAACGCCTTTTCACTTCCAATGATCCGGCCCCAGGAACGGCAGGCTCAGCACAAACACCGGCACCGCCACAGGGATTAGCGCCGCGCCGAGCACCTTGCCCGCCGCCGAACCCGCACCCGGCTTGTCCTCCCTCTCCGGTAGGATCCGCTGCTCACGCGCATTGATCGGCTGTGCAAGCTTCCCTTTCTCCGCCAGCACCGCAGCATCCGACAACTGCACCCGTTCGCCGTCGCCCTCGAACAGCGCGCTGTAATAGCTGCCGCCCTTCCTTGAAAGATTGCAGGCGCGATCAAACGCCAGCGCGTAACGGGTCCGGTCCATCGGCAGGTGGTAGCGCGCCCGCTCCTCCACGGCCTTGGCCTCACGCGGGGGGACCTCAATCCGCTCCAGCCTGAACTGTGCGGCCTGCTCTGCCGTTACCTGCTCCGGCCGCAGCAGCAGCGCATAGCTGCCGTGCACCTTGGCCTTGTTGGCCGGGTCGCGCCAGTCTTCATGGAAGTACATCTGCGCGCAGGCCACCGCCTCGCGCAGCGGGCTGTCCATCAGCGCCCGATACTCGCGGAACGGCGCGGCATTGAAGCGCATCGGCTCGTCATAGCGCGGCAACAGGTACAGCTGGCCGTCGTCGGCCACGAACGCACTGGTGATCTCGCGGCTTGAGGCGTGCTCCTCCGGGCCACTGGCACAGCCGGACAGCAGACCAAGGCACAGGGCGGAGAAGGTGAAGAGGATGGACGTTCGCATGTCGTGTTGGTGGGCTTCCCTGGGAAAACGGCCCCGGTCGGAAGGACGAGGCCAGCCCATCATGGTGCCATGCCAGCCTTGCCCTGCCCAATCAAACTGCTGGAGATCGAGCGGGTTCAAGCCGCTAGCGCTGGTCGGCGTGATACATTGAGTGCGCCTGGACATGCATGTTCAGTGACGTTCCTGGATCAGTCTGGAACGAGCGCCACAGGCATATCCCCGTTCGGCCTTTCCGTAGCGCGTTGGGATTATCCAATCACCAGCGCGCCAGATTGCTCCTTGGTTGGCGAAATGAGCCAGTGGCTGGGGCCATGCGTCTTGGGCAACGGCCAGAGCAGCCACTCGGCACGCCTTTGAAGAATCGCCGCGATATATACCGCATTTCAAGCGTGCCGATTACGGCATCTGCCGGGCGGCATCGCCGTGAGGCGATGCCCATCTCAGTTTCAATTCTGGTTGGTGGTGCCCGTATTGTGTTGTTACGGCACGGTGCACCGTCCCGCTGCAGCAGCGCCTGATGGACTCAAAAGGCACTCTGGCATTCCGCATTGGCGGGGTTGCAGGCCATCACTCTTTCGCCCTGGACCGACGCCAGCGGCATCGCGATTGCTGCCATATCTGTCGCAATCACCAAACACTTTGCCCCGCTACTGGGGAACCGATGAAGAAGAAAGCCCACTCTTGAAAGGAGAGCGCGTAAATGAACGCTGATGATGTGAAGTCGATACCGATGATGGACCCGCTCGCGAACCAGCACACCGGTGGATCGAGTGCATCCAGACGCACCATCTACGTAGATCTTGATGGCGTAATGGCCGACTTCGACGCGGCATTTCCCGCCCTGTTTGGCCTGGACCATCGCCTGCTTGCCGACGATGAAATGTGGGGGCACATCAACAACCACCCGTCGTTCTTCCGCGACCTTCCGCCGATGCAGGGTGCAGTAGAGTTCTTCCACAGCATCCACCACTTGAACCCGGTGATTCTCACCGCCTGCCCGAAATCGAACTATCCGCTCGCTGCCATGCAGAAGCGGCAGTGGGTCCGCGAACATCTGTCAGCAACCTGCCTGGTGTTGCCTGTGCTCGGCGGCAGGCACAAGCCTCTTTTCATGCACCAGCCAGGCGATGTTCTGATCGACGATTTCGAAACGAACTGTGATGCCTGGACAGCGGCCGGAGGCGTGGCGATCAGGCACGCCGGCGATTGGGCCGCGACGCGTCACGCCCTTTCCCAGATTGAAGATCTGTCAGGAATAGCGCTCGCGAAGGGCTGATGCCCTCTCTGCCGACCACGCTGGCACTTCCACAGACAGGCCGAGGCGCTGGCCCCTCGGCCCACAAGGCTGGCAGCCTGCTGTGCAGGCCCCGCCTTACTTCAACCGCTCCACCAACCGCTGCCCCACCTCCAGCGCCGAGGCCGGGTTCTGCCCGGTAATCAGCTCGCGGTCCGCCACCACATGCCCGGTCCACGGCGTGGTGTTGCTGCTGAACGTCGCACCCGCCCGCTGCAACGCGGTCTGCGGGTAGAACTTCATCTCGCCACCACCCAGCAACGGCTTGGCCTGCTCTTCTTCCTGGTTGCTGATCACCGTCATCTGGTAGCCGCTGTAGATCCACTTCGGCGTGGCCGGCATCACCCCCGCTTCCAACTTGGACACGAAACCCGCCGCATCCGGCAGCGTGGACAGCAGCGCGATCGGCCCGTGGCAGACCAGCGCGGTGGTCTTGTTGCGCTGGTGGAAGTCGGCCAGCAGCCGGCCCAGCGCCGGGCTTTTCAGCAGGTCCTGCATCGGCGCGTGGCCACCGGGAATGTAGACCGCATCGAACCGCGCATAGCCCTGCTGCTCAATGCGCGCCAGGCTGACCACCGGCGAGGCCGTCGGCGAGGTCAGCGCCAGTTTCTCCAGCAGCTCCTTGTGCAGCGTCAGCTGCGCGGCATCGTTGCCGAAGTACGCCGGCGTCACCGAGGACGCATCCACCGTCGGCGCCCGCCCCTGCGGCGTGGCGAAGGTCACTTTGTGGCCCGCGTCCAGCAGCAGCTTGACCGGCTGCATCAGCTCGTTGAGATAGAAGCCGGTGGACAGCACCTTGCCGTCCTTCAGGTCCAGGTGGTTCTCGTCGGACAGCACCACCAGTACGTTGGCGGCCTGCGCGCCGGTGGCGGCCAGGGTCAGGGCCAGCGCTGCCGCCAGCCGGGTCATCAGGTTCAAGGGGAGCTCCTATCGGGGAATGGCGGCCACTTTATTCATCGCCCCAGCGGCGATAAATTGGCCCCATCGCAAAACATCTGTTCCCCGGAGAGCCAAATGAGCCGCAAGTTCGACTACCTGGGCGATGTGGAAGTGTTCCTGGCGGTGGTCGAGCACGGCTCGTTCACCGCCGGAGCGGTGGCGCTGTCCACCACGCCCTCGGTGCTGAGCCGCGCGGTCACCCGCCTGGAAGCGCGGCTGGGCCGGCAGCTGCTGCAGCGGACCACCCGCCGCGTGGGCCTGACCGACGCCGGGCGGCTCTATCTGGAACAGGTGCGCACCGCCTTCGGCCTGCTGGACGACGCCGAGCGCGACGTACTGGCCCAGGACGGTGCGCTGGCCGGCCGCGTGCGCCTGAGTGTGCCCACCACCTATGGCCACTACCGGCTGCCGCCCGTGCTGGCGCGCTTTGCGCAGCAGTACCCGCAGGTACAGGTGGAACTGAACATCACCAACCGCAACGTGGACCTGGTGGCAGAAGGCTTCGACCTGGCCATCCGCCTGGGCCAGCTGCCGGACAGCGGGCTGGTGGCGCGCAAGCTGGAGGACGCGCCGCTGCTGCTGGTGGCCGCGCCGGACTACCTGCAACGCCGCGGCACGCCGCAGACGCTGGACGACCTGCAGCAGCACCTGTGCCTGCCGTTTGTGATGCCGCGCACCGGGCGGCTTGCGCCGTGGATCTTCCGCGACGGCGGGCGCGACGTGGACTGGCTGCCGCGTTCCTCCATCGAGACTTCCAACGATGTGCTGGGCGTGGTGTCGCTGGCCGAACAGGGCATTGGCATCTGCCAAAGCTATGAGTTCATCGTGCGGGAGAGGTTGCAGCGTGGGGAGCTGGTGGAGGTGCTGCCGCAGTTGCGGGGACGGTCAAGGCCGTTCTCGGTGATCTATGCGCCGCATCGGCGGCAGTCGGCGGCGGCGCGGGCGATGATTGAGTTGCTTGTGGGGAATGCGGCGGTGGCTGGGGATGGTGGTGGTTGAGGCTGTGACGCTCGCTAACGGTGTCGCGTTTGAACCGCTTTTCGCAGTGTGGGGCTGATCTGGCGTCGATGCCTGCCGGGCATGACTAAGAACTGTTGTAAAGAAGGCTGTCGCGCTATGCGCTTGTGGTGCTGGGGATTGCGTCATTTGGAATCGCAATCAACAGAGCAGCTGCGCGAATACGTCTGGCGGTGTCGCGTGCTGCCCGAATGGTGCGTGCAACAATAGTTCTTCGCTCTCGGATTCAGAGATTCCTTAGCGAATTTCTATTGGCATTCGAAGCGGCGGCGTAAACACCATGGCGCGCCACCGACAAAAGGTGGTCGGGTCTGCAAACCCGAAGAAAGCGATGTCTGTAGTTTGCGCTTGCCCGTCGGCACCGTCCTTAACCGGTGCCGGCGGGCAATCCGTCGGCCTGTATGGCGGGCGGTGCGTGGGGGCCCTCGGGCCCGCCGGTCTTATGACATCGCTTCTTCCGGTTTGCAGCCACGCATCGTCCGCCACCCTTAGCGGTGGCGCTGTTAAGCACAGCCACGGAAGCCGACGCCATGAACGAATCCGACACCTTCTCTTCGTACACCGTTGTTGAACCCATCAACGACGACACTCCCCTGCCCGACCTGAACTACCTCCTCGGCATCCTCAAGCGCATGCGCGGCTGCGAGGGAGCCGATGGGCACCCGTGGCCAGAGACCGATGTGTCACCCGGCCGTCGCGTAAGCCTGGCCAGGAGCGAGCGCGCTATGGTTGGTGCGCTGACTGTCTTGGAGCTGCTGCACGCGGCAGACCGCTGCCGGGTGGCAGCGGACCCGGAGCGGCATCTGGATGAGGGGGTCGTGGATGGGCTGTTTCTGGCGTGCCGGGGGTTGGTTGAGTGGGCTTGTCATGAGGTGAGGCCGGAGTAAATCAAAGCTCAACATTCCACCTTGACCTCGCCTCGACCGAATCAAAGCTAGATACCGGTCGATCTAGCACAAATATCTGCAAAAATACCAAGACGCACGGCAAACGTCGCGCCCTCAGACTTTGGCAGGATGGACTATTGGACCTTCCAATAACATTCTCCAATTAGGCCAACACTTAAGCCTCTGGCCAATATGCTTACCGAGCTTGAAAGTTCAGTGAGATTGTGGGACCGTAAGCTAGAGCACGAGCTCAGTCGGTGGTCGCGTCACTCACGCGTCCCTAGAACGGATCCTAATCACGGCCAAGGGTGGCCCAAGCTCAGCTGACGCCCCCAAAGCTGCAATGGCTTGCAAGGGGGCAGCCAGTGGTAACTTTGCAGAACGTTCAAATATTCCTGAAAAATCCGGTCTCCTTATCGAATGAAGCAATCGAGAAATCCATAGCTTCCATTACCCATGCTCGACTAAGAAATTGGGATTCGCGTAGAGACATGGTTCGGCAGATTATAAATCGCGACGCACTCCTGCCGACCAGCGCTCTGGACGCAGCAAGCAAGGGCGCCAGCTCACATGAAAATTCACTCATCGCAAGTAAAGCGCCAACCTCTCTGGTAATCGAACAATGAGCGGCGCCGACAAATTTTCTGCCGACAAGACATCGTTAGGCTTTGAATTTCAGGATTTCGTATATGTCGAAAAACTAATTTCCCTTAGAGAAGGGCAGGCACTTGGCCTGGAGCTCCATGACGACATCCATGCTCAAACAGTTTCAGATGACGGATCCATTCAAGACCTCACACTAATCCAGTTAAAGCACTCGGTAGAACCTGGCAACATCACAGACAGAGACATTGATCTCTGGAAGACCCTGCATAACTGGCTCCAGATCATCCCAGGCCTCCCCAGCCATAGAAATCTGACGCTTCAACTCTATACAAACAAGGGCCTAAATAACCAAGAGTTTGTTTCCTTACTAAAGAGTCCACGTCAGAACATTGAAGCCATAATTTCGCACATAAGAAGTACTAACGAGAAAATCTCGCTAGTCGAGTCCAAGAAGAAACCTGACGAATCAAAGAATCCTCTCGCAAAGTACGTTCAATCGGTATGCGATGCGAGCAATGAACAACTTAATCATCTTTTTAGTCGATTCGAATTCCATTCTGACGACTCGTCCGTCATTGGAAGAATTACCTCAGAACTGAGGCAGCTTTCCGTTCCAGCATCTCAAATTGAAGAAACCAGACGTCATGTAATCGGCGCATTCAAAGAATCGAAGTTCTCCCGAATAATAAGTGGCGAAAAAGTAGTTATTACGTTTGACGATTTCAGAACAACGATGGGATTTGACAGGATTATTAGATCAGCACGGTCCGAACCTGTTGAGTTTGATCGATTCATTGATTTTTATTACGAATATGAACGACCTCACACCCTGTCATTCCGCTCAAGCAAGTTCCATGAACAGCTTCAGGACATCGGAATACACGAAGAAGAGATCATTGATCGCGGAGTCGAAATGGTCTTGTCAGAGCAATTTATACAGTCACTTAAGGACTCGGGATCGTTCAGCGCTAGAGACGATTCAAGGCTCGAAAACAAGGCACTGTCAGATTGGCAACTTTTACACAATCAGTCTCATAGGAACACGCCGGATGATGACGAGCCAATTCATCTAAAAGCGTCTCAGGATTGCTATGACCAAACAATGAAAAAGCAAATGACGGCTGGCGGCGTCGAAATTCCAATCAATCTCAGCTGCGGAAAGTACATTAAACTTTCCAATATCCCTCGAATAGGATGGCGCAAGAACTGGCGGAGCAAGTTCTGAAATGAACCGAATCTCTCAGAATGAATTAATCGGAACCGTTGCGCTTCAGATTGCACTTGAGAACTCGCCCGACCATAGTCTCGCCCTATCTAAAGCAATGCTCATCCTTCCATTGATTTTTGATAGAACAATTCGCTCAGTTCTGAAGAGAAAGAACAGTATCGTATTAAGTAGTAAAGACTTAATTGTCTCAAACCCTGGTGCGTTTACTGTAGTCCGCGCGAAGTATGAGGATCTTACAATTACGTCCTTGAATACTATTTTGCTAGCCAAGGAGCTTGGAATGATCACCCTGGAGGATCATTCATTGAGCCTTAGATCCAAAATATTCTTCCGAGACGCTACGGACATTGGAAAGATCGCAACGGAGATCTTCGATTCAGGCCCCAAGCTTGGCCTAATCCTTCGCGAATCGACTTTGGACCTCTATCAAACATTCAGGATCGAATTGTGAGCAACATCCAGATTTCCAGCGTAATTCTCTGGCAAAAGAACGGAATAACAAGATCACTAGACTTCCTCCACAATCGCGTTAACGTGATTACTGGAGACTCAGGAAAAGGAAAGTCGTCAATACTTTTCATAATTGACTACTGCTTACTCGCGAGTGAAACAACAGGCATATCGAAAGCAAACATCGACTCAAAGGTAAATTGGTATGGCATCAAGCTTTCGGTAGATGGCAAGGAGATCGTAATAGCTCGCCCAGCGGAGAGCGCCGGCTGTACCGACCAGGCCTACTTTAACGAGAACGGAATCATCCCAGACACCCCCGACCTGAATGTCCGCGTTGACAGTCTAAAAAAAGTTCTCAGTGCAGCCTTTGGAATCGACACGGAATTGAGAGTTCCATACGGCGGAAGGTACATTCAGGCCGGATCTAAAGTCTCTTTCCGAAATTTCCTAGCGTACTGCTATCAGGATCAGAACACCATCGTCGCGCCAGACCATTTGTACATTAGACCTACTGATGGCCGATTCCAAGAGTCCATTGAAAGAACATTTAGAATGGCGATTGGCGCAGAGAACGTTGACACCGCTATTTCTCGCAGCAAGTTGGCAGAGCTTGAACGAAAGAGAGCAGCTCATGTTAGAAAGCAGGATTCCTATAGAGAAGCCGCAAATTCATTTTCAGAGGAAGTTTCTGCGCTATCTATCGAGGCTCGCTCACTGGGTGTTATTGATCAGGTTCATGACACCTATCACGAGAATTTCGCCGAACTGAGGAAGGTTGTCCAGATACCCTCTACTCCGACTGGCCCCAGGGCTGAAGTTGAAAGGGTCGAGCGCGAGATTTTCAGGCTCACTGCCAAGAATCGTCAGCTTCAGGCGTTTATCGACAACAAGCCGACTTACGTCGCTTCCCTGAAGCAAATTGAAGATGCGCTAAAGCCGGTCAATGCGTTCAACTCGCAGTCTGAGGATATATTCCCCTCGCAGTTTGCCAACCAGGTCATATCGAAGCTGCAACGTGAGCTCTCTGAAGTTAAAGAGTCTTTGCGAAATCGGAAGAGCTTCCCATTCCTTGATGAAGTTAGAAAGATTCACGAAGGCAATGAAGTAGAGCTGCGAAGACTAAGGGATGAACTTGACACTCTTAACACAAGACGGGATGTCCAGCAAAACCCGAATGAATACTATCGTTTCTTGGGTCGACTGGAGACAAAGCTTGACATCTACAGTCAGAGCCACACCCAGCCCGTCGACACGCAATCCGAAGAGTTCGACGACGCAATCGCAGATCTACAGAAGGTTGTTGATCAGAATGACGAAAAGAATTCGATCGCGAAGGAAAGATTAAATAGCCTTATAAATAGAGTATTAAGCCATCTCCCACTAAAGGGATACAGCGAATTCTCCGCTCACTACTCAGAGAAGGAGAAATTAATCCATCTACACTCGCCAGATCTGACTCAAATAGAGAAAATGCCAGATGTGGGAAGTGCATCTAACTATCTGTACCTTCATATCGCGCACTTCCTTGCAATACATGAAATCGCAAGGACGTTACTGATTCCTTGGATGCCGTCCTTCTTAATACTTGATCAAGTCAGCACCCCATATTTCTCAAGCGACGGCCAACCGAATGATGACATCCGCAGCCTTGACAAGGTCCTAGCGCAACTGAATGATTTTGTTTATAGAATGGATAAACGCGGCGGATTTCAGATCATTCTTTTGGAGCACATAGCCGAAGATCACTGGACGTCGCTGCAACTTGACCGGTTCCATCTCGTGGACAGAGAGCTTCGGGATGATTACGGCCTCATTCTTGAGCTCGCTGAAGATGACAGTCCTCGGAGCGAATAGATTCAGGGAAGCATTTATAGAATCCCCGCTCAACTCGAAGATAGAACAAGGGCGCCTCTCGGCGCCCTCGTTCTTTCAACTCACTCCCACTCAATGGTCGCCGGCGGCTTCCCCGAGATGTCATAGACAACCCGCGACACCCCCCGCAACTCATTGATGATCCGGTTGCTCACCGTGCCCAGGAACTCATACGGCAGATGCGCCCAATGCGCCGTCATGAAGTCGATCGTCTCCACGGCTCTTAGCGCAATCACCCACTCATAAGCCCGCGCATCGCCCACCACGCCCACCGACTTCACCGGCAGGAACACGGCAAACGCCTGGCTGGTCTTGTCGTACAGGTCGGCCTTGCGCAGCTCATCAATGAAGATGGCATCGGCCTTGGCCAGCAGTTCGGCGTATTCGCGCTTCACTTCGCCCAGGATACGCACGCCCAGGCCCGGGCCCGGGAACGGGTGGCGGTAGACCATGGTGCGCGGCAGGCCCAGCTCAACGCCCAGGCGGCGCACTTCGTCCTTGAACAGCTCGCGCAGCGGCTCCACCAGGCCCAGCTTCATGTGCTCTGGCAGGCCGCCAACGTTGTGGTGGCTCTTGATCACATGCGCCTTGCCGGTCTTGCTGCCGGCCGACTCGATCACGTCCGGGTAGATGGTGCCCTGCGCCAGCCACTTGGCGTTCTTCAGCTTGTTCGACTCTTCGTCGAAGATCTCAACGAACAGGTTGCCGATAATCTTGCGCTTGGCTTCCGGGTCGCTCACGCCTTCCAGCGCGGCAAAGTAGCGGTCGGCGGCATTCACGCGCACCACCTTCACGCCCATGTGCTCGGCGAACATCGCCATCACCTGGTCGCCTTCCTGCCAGCGCAGCAGGCCGGTATCCACGAACACGCAGGTCAGCTTCTCGCCGATGGCCTTGTGCAGCAGCGCAGCCACCACGGACGAATCAACGCCGCCGGACAGGCCCAGGATCACTTCGTCATCGCCCACCTGTTCGCGCACGCGGGCGATCTGGTCGTCGATGATGTTGGCAGCGGTCCACAGGGTCTGGCAGCCGCACACATCCACCACGAAGCGGCGCAGCAGCGCCTGGCCCTGCAGGGTGTGGGTCACTTCCGGGTGGAACTGCACGCCGTACCAGCGCTTTTCTTCGTTGGCCATGGCGGCCACTGGAATGCGGTCGGTGGTGGCGGTGATGGTGAAGCCCGGCGGCGCAACGGAGACGTGGTCGCCGTGGCTCATCCAGACATTCAGCTTCGGCTCGCCGCCGTGGTCGCTCAGGCCCTTGAACAGTGCATCGGGGTTGATCACGTTCACTTCGGCGTGGCCGAATTCGCGCTGATCCGCCGCTTCGGTGGCACCACCCAGCTGTGCGGCCAGGGTCTGCATGCCGTAGCAGATGCCGAAGATCGGCAGGCCGCTGTCGAACACTTCCTGCGGCGCGGCCGGGGCGCCCGGCAGCGTGGTCGATTCCGGGCCACCGGACAGGATGATGCCCTTGGCGCCAAAGCCGGCGATCTCGGCCGGGTTGTGGTCCCACGCCCAGATTTCGCAGTAGACGCCCAGCTCGCGGATGCGGCGGGCGATCAGCTGCGTGTACTGCGCGCCGAAATCGAGGATGAGGATCTTGTCGTTATGGATGTTGGTCATGGTGCCGTTCCAGTGGTGTTTTTCGCAGCGCCCGGCGCTTCAAGGCTCTGTGTCAGCGTGGCGATGAACGCCTCGCGTTGTTGAATATTTGAGGGGTCTTCCTCGTCCCAGCGCAGCATCAGCAGGCCATGCGGTGCGTTGGGGTTGGAGCGGTCAGCGCGCGGCAGCTCGGCGATTTCCTGCACTTCGGTGCCAGGCACGATGCGCCGTTGCAGCGCCGCCATCGAGAAGCCCGACTCCGCAGCGCCCCAGGACGCCCACTGCACGCTCATCCGTGCGGGCTCCAGCGCGCCCAGTACCGGCGTCAGCACCGGATCATCCGGGCCATGCAGCAGCTCGGTAACGCACTGCAGCGTGACCTGCAGCGGGCGCTCGCCGGTGCCTTTCAGCAGCCAGCGCTGCTCGCCAGCGGCCTGCACCTGCCAGCCCTTCGGCAGCGAGAACGCGTTCTGGCACGCCTGTACGTCCTTCACTTGCGAAACCGCCGCGCCCGGAGACCCGGAGCGCGGCGGCGGTTCGGACAACGAACAGCCTGCCATCAGCAGGCTGCCCGTAATCGCAAGAGCAGTTCGCAAGCGCATCAGGCGCGGTAGTTCGGCGGCTCTTTGGTGATGGTCACGTCGTGGACGTGGCTCTCACGCTGGCCGGCGCCGCTGATCTTCACGAACTTGGGCTTGCTGCGCATGTCTTCGATGGTGGCGCAGCCCACGTAGCCCATGGTGGCGCGCAGGCCGCCCATCAGCTGGTGGATGATGCCGCCCACCGGGCCGCGGTACGGCACGCGGCCTTCGATGCCTTCCGGCACCAGCTTGTCGGCGGTGGCGGCGTCCTGGAAGTAGCGGTCCTTCGACCCCTTTTCCATGGCGGCCAGCGAACCCATGCCGCGGTAGCTCTTGTACGAACGGCCCTGGTACAGCTCGGTCTCGCCCGGCGATTCCTCGGTACCGGCCAGCAGGCCACCGACCATGATGGTCGAGGCACCGGCAGCCAGCGCCTTGCCGATGTCGCCCGAGTAGCGGATGCCACCGTCGGCGATCAGCGGGATGCGGTCCTGCAGCGCATCGGCCACCAGATCAATGGCGGTGACCTGCGGCACGCCGACGCCGGCAACGACGCGGGTGGTGCAGATCGAGCCCGGGCCGATGCCGACCTTCACGGCGTCCGCGCCGCTGTCCAGCAGCGCCAGTGCGGCTTCGCCGGTGCAGATGTTGCCACCGATGACCTGCACGTTCGGGAAGTTCTTCTTGACCCAGCTGACGCGGTCCAGCACGCCCTGCGAGTGGCCGTGCGCGGTATCGACCACAATCACGTCCACGCCGGCGGCGACCAGCGCTTCCACGCGGCGATCGGTATCACCACCCACGCCGACGGCAGCGCCGACCAGCAGGCGGGTCGACAGATCCTTGGCAGCGTTCGGGAAGTCGGTGTTCTTCTGGATGTCCTTGACGGTGATCAGGCCACGCAGTTCGAACGAGTCATTGACCACCAGCACCTTTTCGATGCGGTTGCGGTGCAGCAGCTGCAGCACTTCGTCGGAGGCGGCGCCTTCCTTGACCGTGATCAGGCGATCCTTCTTGGTCATGATGTGGCGGACCGGATCATCCAGCTCGGTCTCAAAGCGCATATCGCGGTGGGTCACGATGCCGGCCAGCAGGCCGTCGCTGCCCACCACCGGCACGCCGGAGATGTTGTGCGCCTGGGTCAGGGCCAGCACGTCGCGGATGGTGGTTTCCGGGCCGACGGTGATCGGGTCGCGGATGACACCGGCCTCGAACTTCTTGACCTTGGCCACTTCCGCGGCCTGCTGTTCCAGGCTGAGATTCTTGTGGATGATGCCCATGCCGCCGAGCTGGGCCATGGCGATGGCCAGGCGGGCTTCGGTGACGGTATCCATGGCTGCAGACAGGATCGGAAGCTTCAGCTTCAGGTCGCGAGTCAACCGCGTTTCGAGGTTGACGTCCTTGGGCAGGATGGTCGAGTGGGCGGGGACGAGCGAGACGTCGTCGTAAGTGAGTGCTTCAGCCTGGATGCGCAGCATCGGCATACCCGAGATGTGGGGAAGCGCGACATTTTACCCCTTTTCAGGGGCCAAGAACAGCATTTTTGGTAGCCAGAATTGGAACTTCGCGCGACACAGTGTCGCACCCGCTCACCTGTAGAGCCGAGCCCACGCTCGGCTGCTTTCCGCCAGACCGCGATGAGCCGAGCATAGGCTCGGCTCTACAGGAGGCCCCAGGCCCGGTACCACCAAGCGGTGCCGCAGCGTCGCGCGGGGCGGTGATTCATTCAGGGGGGGGGACGGGTCAGCTCAGCGCTTCCGCCGCTTCCAGGGTGTTCTGCATCAGCGTGGCCACGGTCATCGGGCCCACGCCACCCGGCACCGGGGTGATCCAGCTCGCCCGCTGCGCAGCGGCCTCAAACCCAACGTCACCCACCAGACGGCCGTCATCCAAGCGGTTGATGCCCACGTCGATCACCACCGCGCCCGGCTTCACCCACTCGCCCGGCACGATGCCCGGGCGGCCGACCGCCACCACCAGGATGTCGGCGTTGCGCACGGCCTGTTCCAGCACGTCCTTGGGGGTGAACTTGTGGCAGCTGGTGACGGTGCAGCCGGCAATCAGCAGCTCCAGGCCCATCGGCCGGCCAACGTGGTTGCTCACGCCCACGATGGTGGCGTTGCGGCCGCGCACCGGCTGGTCAGTGTGGCCCAGCAGCGTAGTGATGCCGCGCGGGGTGCACGGGCGCAGGCCGAACTCGCGCAGGGCCAGGTGGCCGACGTTTTCCGGGTGGAAACCGTCCACGTCCTTGCGCGGGTCGATGCGCTGGATCAGCCGGCGCGCGTCCGGAATGCCCGGCAGCGGCAGCTGGATCAGGATGCCGTTGATCTTCGGATCGGCGTTGAGCTGGTCGATCAGGTCGAGCAGCTCGGCCTCGGTGGTACCGGCCGGCAGGTCGTAGTCGTGTGCTTCGATGCCGACCTTCTCGGCGGCACGGCGCTTGTTGCGCACGTACACGGTCGAGGCCGGGTCACCACCGACCAGCACCACGGCCAGGCCCGGACGGCTGCCACCGGCGGCCACGCGGGCGTCGACGCGCACCTTCAGGCTGTCGAGCAGGTCCTCGGCGATACGGCGGCCATCAAGGATGCGGGCAGGATGCTGGGGGGCGGAATCGGTCATCGGGGGCAGGCGTGGGGCGGCGGGGACGCTATTGTCCCCGATTCAGGCCCCCTCGCCCACCGCCACGACGCCGGCCGACCCGCCCCTGTAGAGCCGAGCCTACGCTCGGCTCACGCGCATAGCGCGGCTCTATCGCAACCTGACCGAAGAGCAAGCCGAGCATGGGCTCGGCTCTACAGCCGACCGGCCCACTCTTGTAGAGCCGAGCCTACGCTCGGCTCACGCGCGCAGCGCGGCTTTTTCGCAACCTGACCGAAGAGCAGCCGAGCATGGGCTCGGCTCTACAACCGTCCGCCCCACTCTTGTAGAGCCGAGCCTACGCTCGGGCAACCTGACCGAAGAGCAGCCGAGCATGGGCTCGGCTCTACAACCGTCCGCCCCACTCTTGTAGAGCCGAGCCTACGCTCGGCTCAAGCGCGCAGCGCGGCATTTTCGCAACCTGACCGAAGAGCAGCCGAGCACGGGCTCGGCTCTACAGCCGACCGGCCCGCCCTTGTAGAGCCGAGCCTACGCTCGGCTCACGCGCAGCGCGGCTTTATCGCAACCTGACCGAAGAGCAGCCGAGCACGGGCTCGGCTCTACAGCCGACCGGCCCGCCCTTGTAGAGCCGAGCCTACGCTCGGCTCACGCGCATAGCGCGGCTTTACCGCAACCTGACCGAAGAGCAAGCCGAGCACGGGCTCGGCTCTACTCTTCCTCTTCCGGCACGTCCTGCGGGTTCAACGTCTTGCTTGCCCGCTTCGGCGCGGTGAACGGCGTCGGCGTCGGTACGCCCTGCGGACTGTTGCCGTAGATCATCCGCGCACCTGCATTCAAACCACCACCGGCAATCTCCAGCTCAAAACGCTCGGCATCGCGGCGACGGATCTGCTCGGCAATCTCCACCGCATCATCCTCATCCGCGCCCAGCTCCACCAGCGCGGCCTGGCCGAACAGCACCGCCGACTCGAACGTCTCGCGGATCTGGAAATCGACACCGGCATGGATCAGCCGCAGCGAATGCTCGCGGTCGAACGAGCGCACCATCAGCTTGGCCTGCGGGAACTCGTGCGACACCAGTTCAACGATGCGGTCAGCGGCCTCGGCCTTGTCCACGCACACCGCGATCGCCCGCGCGGTGGCCGCACCCGAAGCATGCAGCACATCCAACCGCGTGCCATCGCCGTAATAGATCTTGAAACCGAACCGCGCTGCGCTCTGGATCATCTCCACATCGTTGTCGATGATGGTCACGTCCACGTCGCGCGCCAGCAGCGACTGGCTGGCGACCTGGCCGAAGCGGCCAAAGCCGATCAGCAGCACGCTGCCGGACAGGCCATCGGCTTCGTCCACGCCGTCCATGTTCACCGTCGGCTTCGGTGCGATGCGCTTGTAGAGCAGCACCACCAGCGGGGTCAGCGCCATCGACAGCACCACCACGGCGGTGAAGTTGGCATTGATCTCCATGTTGATCACGCCGGCCGATGCCGCGGCGGAGAACAGCACGAAGGCGAACTCGCCGCCCTGTGCCATCAGCACGCCACGGTCCAGCGCCTGTGCGTGGTCGCTGCCCATGATGCGCGCGACCACGTAGATGCACAGCGCCTTGGCCGCCATCAACGCCAGCACCAGGCCGAGGATCAGCTGCCAGTTGCCCGCCACCACGCCCAGGTCCAGCGCCATGCCCACGCTGAGGAAGAACAGGCCCAGCAGGATGCCGCGGAACGGCTCGATGTCCGCCTCGATCTGGTGGCGGAAGGTCGATTCGCTGAGCAGCACGCCGGCCAGGAACGCACCCATCGCCATCGACAGGCCGGACAGCTGCATCAGCAGCGCCGCACCCAGCACCACCAGCAGCGCGGCGGCGGTCATCACCTCGCGCGCCTTCGATTCGGCCAGCACGCGGAACAGCGGGTTGAGCAGGAAGCGGCCGACCAGCACCAGGCCAACAATGGCGCCCACGCCGATCGCCACCGACAGCCAGCGTGAGCCTTCGCCATCGGCACTGCCCGCGCTCGGGCCCATCCAGGCCACCAGCGCCAGCAACGGCACGATCAGCAGGTCTTCGAACAGCAGGATCGAAACGATCTTCTGCCCCGACGGCAGCGCGATGTCACCGCGCTCGGCCAGCAACTGCATCACCACTGCGGTGGAGGTGAGCACGAAACCGGTGGCGCCGATGAAGGCCACCTGCCACGGCAGCCCGAACAGCTTGGCGATGCTGGTCAGTATCAGCGCACAGGTGACGATCTGCAGCGTACCCAGCCCGAAGATTTCCTTGCGCAGGCTCCACAGGTGCGAGGGCCGCATTTCCAGGCCGATCACGAACAGGAACATCACCACGCCGAGTTCGGCGGTATGCAGGATCGCCTGCGGGTCGGAGAACCAGCCCAGCCCGAACGGTCCGATCGCCAGGCCAGCAGCAAAGTAGCCCAGTACCGAGCCCAGGCCGGCCCGGCGGAACAGGGGCACCATCACCACCGCCGCGCCCAACAGGGCCACGACCTTGACCAGCTCGCTGGTCGCTGCTTCTACCGCCATGCGGTGTTTTCCCCAAGATCCAGAATCGGGTTCAACAATAGAGCAATGCCGATGACGGCAATAGCACGCATGTTGCGCCGGATTGTCTTGGAGGTGGAACGATGCCGACAGCGACCCCCGACATCATCCCGAAATCGTTGCAAGTCGCTGTAGAGCCGAGCCCATGCTCGGCTGCTCTTCGTGCCGAGGCCAGAAGCAGCCGAGCATGGGCTCGGCTCTACAGTAGATCTACGCCATGCGTGGATGACGCACAGCCGCCGCGCCCCGGTAGATCCACGCCATGCGTGGATGACGCACAGCCGCCGCGCCCCGGTAGATCCACGCCATGCGTGGATGACTCCCCGGCCAGCCTCACCCGCCCCGGCAGAACGCGGCGTAATCGATATACCCCGGGAACGGCACGCCCGGCGCGCACACCGGGCAGTGCGGGTCCGGCCGGATGCCGGTCTCGCGGAAGCGCATGCCCAGCGCATCGAAACGCAGCAGGCGCCCCACCAGCGGCTCGCCGATGCCCAGCAACAGCTTCAGCACTTCGGTGGCCTGCAGCACGCCCGCCAACCCAGGCAGCACCCCCAGCACCCCGGCCTCGGAACAGTTCGGCGCGAACTCCGGCGGCGGCGGCTCGGGGAACAGGCAGCGGTAGCACGGCGCCACGCCACGCTGGCGGCCTGCATCAAACACGCTGACCTGGCCGTCGAAGCGCTCGATGGCGGCATACACCAGCGGTTTTGCGTGCTTGATGCAGGCGTCGTTGAGCAGGTAGCGCAGCGGGAAGTTGTCCGAGCCGTCCAGCACCACGTCCACGCCCTCCAGCAGCGCATCCACGTTGTCGGAGGTGACCCGCTCGGGCACCGCTTCGACGTCGATGGACGGGTTCAGCGCCAGCAACCGCTCGCGCGCGGAATCGACCTTGAGCTGGCCGACACTGGCTTCGGTATGCACGATCTGCCGGTGCAGGTTGCTGCGCTCGACGCGGTCGTGGTCGGCGAAACGCAGGTGCCCCACCCCGGCCGCGGCCAGATAGAAGCCGGCCGGTGCGCCCAGTCCGCCCGCACCCAGCACCAGCACGCGCGACTGCTGCAGCCTGCGTTGCCCGGCTTCACCCACCTGCGGCAACAGCAAATGGCGCGAATAGCGGTCAAAGAAATCGCGGTCGGCGGCGCTGGCCAGCGGCTGCACCAGCGGCAGCGACTGCTCGCGCCAGGCCACGGTGCCGCCCGTCACGGAAGCGACGTTGGTGTAGCCCGCCTCCAGCAGGAACTGCGCGGCATCGGCCGAGCGCTTGCCGCTCTGGCAGATCAGCAGGATTTCCTGGTCGTGACGCGGCAGATGCGCGGCCGGATCGGCCTGCAGCTCGCCCTTGGCCACGCCGCGTGCGCCTTCGGCCATGCCACCGGCACGCTCGTGCGCCTCGCGCACATCGATCAGCACGGCGCCATGGGCCAGGCGTTCACGCGCCTGCGTGGGGGAAAGCTCTTGGATGCTCATGGCCGCATTATCGCCCACGTCATGCCAGCCCGCCTCGGCCAGCGCCTGTAGAGCCGAGCCCGCGCTCGGCTGACGCGAGCAGCGCGGCGGTGGCACTACGCGAACAGCAGCCGAGCATGGGCTCGGCTCTACAGGGTTACCCCCGGCAACGAAAAAGGCGGCCCTGCGGCCGCCTTTTTCTGCGTCACTTGCCCTTGACGTGCTTCATCAAGCGCCGCTTGGCCTTGACCTGCCGCTCGGTGAGGACGTTCTTCTTGCCCTCGTACGGGTTGGTACCCTCGCGGAAGATGAAGCTCACCGGCGTGCCGATCAGCTTGAAGCGCTTGCGGAAGAAGTTCTCCAGATAGCGCTTGTACGACTCCTGCAGTTCCTTCAGGCGCGTGCCGTGCACGATGAAGGTCGGCGGATTCGCACCGGCCGGGTGCACGTAACGCAACTTGGAGACGTGGCCGCGGATGGTCGGCGGCGGGTTGGTCTCGTAGGCCACTTCCAGCGCCTTGTTCACTTCGCTGGTGGTGAAGGTCTTGTTCGCCGATTCGTGCGCGCGGTGCACGGCGCGGAACAGCTCGCGCAGGCCCGAGCCGTGCTTGGCCGAGATGCGCACCGATTCGGCCCACGGCACGAAGCCCAGCTTCAGCGACAGCATGGTCTCGGCCTGCTCGCGCTGGTACTCGGTCAGGCCATCCCACTTGTTGATGGCGATCACCAGCGCACGGCCGGCGTCGAGCACCGCACCGAGCACAGTGGCGTCCTGGTCGGTCACGCCTTCGGTGGCATCCAGCATCAGCACGGCCACCTGGCACTGCTCGATCGACTGCATGGTCTTGACCACCGAGAACTTCTCGACGACCTCGTCCACGCGCGAACGGCGGCGCAGGCCGGCGGTATCGATCAGGCGGTATTCGCGGCCATCGCGCTCCAGGTCCACCGCGATCGAGTCGCGGGTGGTACCCGGCACGTCGGAGGCGATCATGCGCTCCTCGCCGAGGATGCGGTTGACCAGCGTCGACTTGCCCACGTTCGGACGGCCGACGAAGGCGATGCGGATACGGTTCGGATCGTTGTCCAGCTCTTCGCCGCTGCCTTCTTCGGGCAGGCGCTGGATCACCTCGTCCAGCAGGTCGTCCAGGCCCTGGCGGTGCGCGGCCGAGACGGTCAGCATTTCGCCGAAGCCGTAGCGGGCGAACTCCGAACGCACGCTGTCCTCGTCGGTGCCGTCGATCTTGTTGATCAGCAGCAGCGTCGGGCGCGACAGCTTGCGCAGCCAGGCCAGGATCTCGTCGTCCAGCGCCGAGGTGCCCTCGCGGGCATCGACGACGAACAGGATCAGATCGGCTTCGGCCGCGGCAGCCCGCGCCTGCCGCGTGGTGGCGCCGGCCAGGCCTTCGTCCTCACCGGCGATACCGCCGGTATCCACGACGAGGAAATGGTTGTCCTCGTCGAGGCGGCAGACGCCGTAGTTGCGGTCACGGGTAACGCCGGGCTGGTCATGGACCAGCGCGTCACGGGTGCGCGTAAGCGCATTGAAAATAGTCGACTTGCCGACATTCGGCCGTCCAACCAGGGCGACCAAAGGCAGCATCGCGATTACTCCAATTTTTAATTTGCCAACCGGAAGGCGGTCAGCTTGCCATCCACGTTCTGCACCAGCAGCACCCCGTCGACGACGACCGGCTGGGCCAGCAGGGCGTCACCGCCGCTCTTCGCCCGTGCCGCCATCGCACCATCGGAGGTCTTCAACCAGTGCACGTATCCCTTGTAGTCGCCAACGACCACGTAATCACCGTGCAGCGCCGGGCCGGTCAGCGAACGACGCGCCAGCTCGGTCTGCGACCACATGGCAGCGCCGGTCGCCTTGTCCAGGCCGAACACGCCACCCTTGTTGTCGGTGACGAACACATTGCCCGACGACACCGCCACGCCACCTGCACCACCATGGTCACGCGCCCACAGCGGGCGACCGGTCGGACCTTCGATGGCCATGGTCTGGTTCTTGAAGCTGCTCACGAAGAGGGTGTTGCCCTCCAGCACCGGAGCACCGTCGACGTCGGCCATGCGGTCCAGCTCGGTACGGCCTTCGCCGTTGCCAAGGTTCTGTTCCCACAGGGTACGCCCATCCTGCATGGCCAGCGCGGCAACCGCGCCTTCGTCCTTGCCGATGAACAGCACGCCCGGACCGGTGACCACCGGGGCGTTGCCGCGCACGGTCAGCGCCGGCAGCTCGCTCGGGTTGAACCACTTCTGGGTGCCGTTGCCGGCATCGAAGGCGGTGACGCGGCCGTCGTTGCTGCGCACGAACACCAGGCCCTGGGCCACGGCCGGCGCGGCAATGACCTCACCCGGAACACGGGCGCGCCACTTCTCGCTGCCGTCATTGATGTCCAGCGCGATGACCTGGCCATCGAGCGTGCCGATCACGACCAGGTTCTCACCAACACCCGGACCGCCGGACAGGCGCAGCTTCGGCTTCTTCTTTTCCTTCTGCGGCTCCCAGGTCCAGACCTTCTTGCCGGTCTGCAGGTCGATGGCGTGCACGCCACCGGTGATAGCCGCGGCGAACACATGGCCATTGGCCACGGCCGGGCCCTGGCGCACGCCGATGCGGCGCTCGCCCTTGCCGAGGTTGACCGACCAGGCCTTGTTGACCTTCACGCTCGGCTCGAACTTGACCAGCTCAGCCGGCTCCTGGGCCTTCTTCGCTGCCGCGTCCTTGCCGGCGAACCAGCCCTTCATGGTGCTGCAGCCGGTCAGGGCCATGCCCATCAGGAGCACGGTGGCGACGCGGGTGATCATGACCTTCTGACTCATCAAACCGACTCCGCAGGGGCGGCGACCGTGCCGCCGGCATCCATAACCTTGGTTTCCAGCAGGCGCCGCTGCGGCGCTGCCACGTCCAGCGACTTCAGCGCCTTCTCGTACTGTGCGCGGGCATCATCGCGCTTGCCCTGCGCCATCAGCGCATCGCCATGGATTTCCAGGCTGCTGCTGTCGGTGGCGCTGCCCAGCAGCTTGATTGCCTCGTCGCTCTTGCCGGTGGCCACCAGCAGGCGGGCCACACGCTGGTCGACCACGCGCTGCAGGTCGCTTTCGACCTTCACGGCGCGCAGGGTGGCCAGCGCTTCTTCGTTCTTGCCGGCGTCGACCTGGGCCTTGGCCAGCTGCAGCGCCGCGAGGTCGCCGTAGATGCTGGACGGGCCGGCTTCGAGCGCCTTGACCGCCTTGGCGGCGTCGTCGAGCTTGTTCTGCTGCAGGCCAACGAGCGCCTTCTGGTACTCGACATTGGCCGAGGCCAGCTTGCCGCCCTGATCCTTCTGGTACCACTGCCAGCCGGCAATGGCACCGATGGCGATGACCACGCCACCGAGGATGCTGGCGCCATTCTTCCGCAGCCAGCTGCGGACGCGTTCACTTTGTTCGTGCTCGTCGAGCAGATCGTCGATCGCCATGCGTACTCTCGCCCCGCCCATCGGGAGGGACCATTGGGTTTAATCGAAGGTGGTGAAACCGCGCCTCAGTGCGAAACCGGGACTACGGAGCCTTCAGAGGATACCTGAAAGCGTGCCACGTTGGCTCGCTGGTAGGGGGTCAGATCGACGATAGCGCCGTTCTGCTGAACCTGGACCGCCGAAGCGTTGCCCAGGGTCACCCGGGCCACCTGGCCGGGCGTGAAGCTGCGGCTCTCGCCGGACTTGATCAGTGCCTTCTCGACGGTGCCGCCGTCCGGACCACCGATATCGACCCAGCTGTCGCCGCTGAACTGCATCTCCAGCGTATTGGCGGCCGCGGGCGCAGTGGGTGCCGGACGCGGCACCGGGGACAGCGAAGCGACATACGGCGTTGCGGCCGGCTTGCTGGCCGGGCCGCTTGCGACTTCAACCGGGGCCGAGGGCTCGACACCCGCAGCGGACGGGGCCACCGGCACAGCGGCCGGGATCGCGTCCAGCGAGGCGGTGTTCGGCGACGGCGTGGCGCTGCCATCGAAATGGCCGCGGGTGGCGAACCACACCGGCACGGCCAGCACGGCGGTGATGCCGACGTACAGCACGCGCCGGCCGAGGTTCTCGGCAATGCGGCGCGCACGCGGGGTATGGGTATGGCTGACCAGGGTGGGCGGCACCACCGGACCCACCTGGGCCTGCTCGAGCAGCTGGCCCACATCGACATCAAGCAGGCGCGCGTAGCTGCGCAGCTGGCCGCGCACGAAGACGGGTGCGCCCAGCTTCTGCCACTGCTCTTCTTCCAGCGACTTGACCACCTGGACCGGCATGCGCAGGCGCGAGCCGACATCCTCAAGGGTCAGTCCGGCCGCTTCACGGGCCTGGCGCAGGCGGGTGCCGCAGCCGGCCGCAGTCTCGAGAGCGCTCACAGTCTGGTCATCAATCACAATGCATCAACCCTGGAGTTAGGAGCCCGCTTCCTGCGGAAATTCCTGTCGAATCCGCTGGAGATAGCGGTCAGATGCCGCCCTATCCCCCAGCCGCGCTTCGATTTGAGACGCAAGTTGTAACACGGAACGCGTTGCGGGTGCAGCCGCAATCCTACGTTCGGCGAAGGCCCGGGCCTCCATGTAGCGGCCCTGGCGGAAGCTGAGCTGGGCCATGGCCTCCAATGCGACCGGGTTGCCGGGCAGCGTCGCCAGCGCCGCGCGCAGGTCGCGCTCGGCACGCTCGAACTGGCCTGCATCCAGCGCACAGCTGCCGGCATTGGCCTGTGCTTCGGCTACGGCGGGGTTGCCCGGCGCCCGCTGAGCACGATCGAACCAGATCAGCGATTCGGCCGCCTGGCCCTGCTGGCAGAGCCACGCACCATAGTTGTTGAGCACGTCGCCGCGCTGCGGCGCCAGCTCGGCGGCCTTGCGGAAGTTCTCGCCGGCCTGCTGGCTGCGACCGCGACGCTCGTCGATGCCCGCAAGCAGGACCAGGCCGTCGGGGGCCGTGGGCACCAGCTTCTGGGCTTCGCGCGCCTTGCGCTCGGCGGCATCGAGATTACCGCCCTGGATGTCGCGACCAGCCAGGGTCAGCAATTCCTGCCAGCGCACCTGCTGCCGCACCCCATCCGGATCACGGACGGAGTAGACCGGCGCCTCGCTCGGGCCGAGCTTGGCCTTGGGATGGGATTTGCAGCCGCCGACCGCGAGGGCCAGCGTGCCTGCGAGCAGAACCAGCCAGAGGCGGTCAGGCCGCGGCATCGCTCCCCTTCCCCGCCTGCAGCGTCTTGTTGAACTCCGCCTGGCGGCGGGTACGGTCCATGACTTGCCCCTTGAGCTGGCCACAGGCGGCGTCGATGTCGTCGCCACGGGTGCGGCGGACCATGGTCAGCACGTTGCTGTCGAGCAGGATCTTCTGGAAGGCACGGATGTGCGCCTCTTCCGAACGCTCGTAGCGGGTGCCCGGGAACGGGTTGAACGGGATCAGGTTGACCTTGCCCGAATCCTTGGCCTGCACCGCGTTGTCGAACTGGCGCATCAGGCGGGCCAGCTCACGGGCATGCTCGGGCTTGTCGTTGATGCCCTTCATCAGGGTGTATTCGAAGGTGACCGATTCGCGGCGCTTGTTGGCGCGCAGGTAGCGTGCGCACGAGGCCATCAGCTCGGCGATCGGGTACTTCTTGTTGAGCGGCACCAGGGTCTCGCGCAGCGCGTCGTTCGGCGCATGCAGCGACACCGCCAGCGACACGTCGCTTTCGGCAGACAGGCGATCGATCTGCGGCACCAGGCCGGAGGTCGACAGGGTCACGCGCTTGTTGGCCAGGCCGTAGCCCAGGTCGTCGCGCATCACGCTCATGGCGCGCACGACGTTGTCGAAATTCATCAGCGGCTCGCCCATGCCCATCATCACCACGTTGGTGAGGCGGCGCATCTGGTGCGGCACGTTGCCCAGGTGGCGTGCGGCAACCCACACCTGGCCGATGATCTCGGCGGTGGTCAGGTTGCGGTTGAAGCCCTGGGTGGCGGTGGAGCAGAACGTGCAGTTCAGGCCGCAACCGACCTGCGAGGACACGCACAGCGTGCCGCGGGTCTTGTCCGGGATGTACACGGTCTCGATGGCGTTCTTGCCATCAACGCCCATCGCCAGCAACCACTTGTGGGTGCCGTCGGCGGAGGGCTTGTCGAACACGATGTTCGGAACCAGCACCTCGGCATGGGCCTGCAGCTTGGCGCGCAGGACCTTGCCGAGGTCGGTCATTTCATCGAAGTCGGTGACGTAGCGATGGTGGATCCACTTCATCACCTGATGGGCACGGAACTTCTTTTCGCCAAGAACCTCGACGAAAAACTTCTCCAGGCCCGCGCGATCGAGGTCGAGCAGGTTCTGCTTGCCAGCCGTGGGTGCCGACTTCGGCAGCGGCTGGATGGCGGGGGACTGTACGACCTCGTTCACGGCATTACTCTCAGCGCGAAACGACTTCGGTGGCGGCGAAGAAGTAGGCGATTTCAATCGCGGCATTCTCTACCGAGTCCGAGCCGTGGGCGGCGTTGGCATCGATGGATTCGGCGAAGTCGGCGCGGATGGTACCGGCGGCGGCTTCCTTCGGGTTGGTGGCGCCCAGCAGGTCGCGGTGGGCCAGGACGGCGTTCTCGCCTTCCAGGGCCTGGATCATCACCGGGCCGGAGATCATGAACTCGACCAGCGCGTTGAAGAACGGACGCTCGCGGTGCACGGCGTAGAAGCCTTCGGCTTCACGGCGCGACAGCTGCTTGTACTTGGCGGCCACGACCTTCAGGCCGGCCTTCTCGAAGCGGGCGTAGATTTCGCCGATGACGTTCTTGGCAACGGCGTCCGGCTTGATGATCGAAAGGGTGCGCTCCAGCGCCATGGGATGTCTCCAATGGAATCGGGCCGCTGATGGCCCGAAGGGTAACATGAAAAAAACCCGCGTCGGGACGCGGGCTTAGCCTGATAAACGTAGGCGAATTGTAAAAGATAAAGCGCTGCCGTGGTAGAGGGCGGCCAGCGCCCCCTGTAGAGCCGGGCCCATGCTCGGCTGCTTTTGGCCAGAAAGGCAGCCGAGCATGGGCTCGGCTCTACAGAAGCCGCACAGCCTTCCAGGCCCCCTCACCCCATTCACCCACCTGAGCGGATTCTGACCACCCTGCGCATTTTTGCTGCACTGCAAAATGCCATACGGTACCGTCTGGTTCTAGTATCAAACAATCGTTTGATTAAGGTCTGCCAACTGATGGCCAAGCCCGCCCACTTCTCGACCAAGGACCGGATCCTCGGTGCCGCCGAGGAGCTGTTCGCCCAGCACGGCTTCGCCGGCACCTCGCTGCGCCAGGTCACCAGCCAGGCCGACGTCAACATCGCTGCGGTCAATTACCACTTCGGCTCCAAGGAAAACCTGGTCAACGAGGTGTTCCGTCGCCGCATGGACGAGATGACCGGCGCCCGCCTGTCGCAGCTGGAACGTGCCCGCGCCGAGCACCCCGGCGAACTGCGCCCGGTGCTGGCCGCCTTCGTCGAGCCCGCCCTGGCGCTGGCCCAGGACCGCCAGAACGGCGGCGCCTTCGTGCGCGTGATCGCCCGCGCCTACGCCGAGAAGAACGACAACCTGCGCAAGTTCCTGTCCGACCACTACGGCCACGTGCTGCGTGCGTTCGGCAAGGCCATCGGCGAGTGCGTGCCCGGCCTGAGCAAGGAAGAGCTGTACTGGCGCCTCGACTTCCTGGCCGGCTCGCTCACCTATGCCATGGCCGACTTCGGGCTGATCAAGCGTCCCGCCGGTGTCACCGAAGCGGCGCACCGTGCCCATGCCGCCCACGAACTGATCCATTTCGCCGAAGCCGGGTTCCGCGCCGCCGCACGCGCCAGCGCCCTGCCCGCTTCCCTTTGATTCCACCCAGTAACTGCTGACCAACAAAGGCCCTACACCATGTCCAATTCCCTGCTAGTCCGCCGCGCCGCCGTGCTGGGTGCCGGCGTCATGGGTGCCCAGATTGCCGCCCACCTCACCAACGCTGGCGTCGACACCGTGCTGTTCGACCTGCCCGCCAAGGAAGGCCCGGCCGACGGCATCGTGCTGAAGGCGATCGCCAACCTGGGCAAGCTGAGCCCGGCGCCGCTGGCCAGCAAGTCGCTGGCCGAAGCCATCACCCCGGCCAACTACGAATCCGGGCTGGAGCAGCTGAAGGACTGCGACCTGATCATCGAGGCCATCGCCGAGCGCATGGACTGGAAGCAGGACCTGTACAAGAAGATCGCCCCGTTCGTGGCCGACCACGCGGTGCTGGCGTCCAACACCTCGGGCCTGGGCATCAACAAGCTGGCCGACGTGCTGCCCGAGCAGCTGCGCCACCGCTTCTGCGGCGTGCACTTCTTCAACCCGCCGCGCTACATGCACCTGGCCGAGCTGATCCCGGCCACCACCACCGACGCCGCCGTGCTGGAAGGCCTGGAAGCATTCCTGGTCACCACCCTGGGCAAGGGCGTGGTGTACGCCAAGGACACCCCGAACTTCATCGGCAACCGCATCGGCGTGTTCTCGATCCTGTCGACCATCCACCACACCCAGCAGTTCGGCCTGGGCTTCGACGAAGTGGACGGCCTGACCGGCCCGCTGGTCGGCCGCCCGAAGTCGGCCACCTACCGCACCTCCGACGTGGTCGGCCTGGACACCATGGCCCACGTCATCAAGACCATGGGCGACACCCTGCCGAACGACCCGTGGCATGAATTCTTCAAGTCGCCGAAGTGGCTGGACGCGCTGATTTCCAAGGGCGCGCTGGGCCAGAAGACCGGCGCCGGCATCTTCCGCAAGGTCGGCAAGGACATCGTGGTGCTGGACCTGGAGAAGCAGGACTACCGTCCGGCCGACCGCACCGCCGCACCGGAAGTGGTCGAGATCCTGAAGATCAAGAACCCGGCCGAGAAGTTCGCCAAGCTGCGCGAGAGCCAGCACCCGCAGGCGCAGTTCCTGTGGGCGACCTTCCGTGACCTGTTCCACTACAGCGCCTACCACCTGGCCGACATCGCCGAAACCGCGCGCGACGTCGACCTGGCCATCCGCTGGGGCTACGGCTGGTCGCTGGGCCCGTTCGAAACCTGGCAGGCCGCCGGCTGGAAGCAGGTCGCGCAGTGGATTGCCGATGACATCGTGGCCGGCAAGAGCATGAGCAACGCCCCGCTGCCGGACTGGGTGTTCGATGGCCGCGACGGCGTGCACGCCGCCGAGGGCAGCTACAGCCCGTCGCGCAACGCCAAGCTGCCGCGCTCGTCGCTGCCGGTGTACCAGCGCCAGCGCTTCCCGGATCCGCTGCTGGGCGAAACGTTCGCACCGGGCGAGACCGTGTTCGAGAACGACGGCCTGCGCATGTGGCACGACGGCGATGGCATCGCCGTGGCCAGCTTCAAGACCAAGATGAACACCGTCTCCGACCAGGTGCTTGATGGCCTGCAGGAATGCGTCAGCCGTGCCGAGAAGGACTTCCAGGGCCTGGTGATCTGGCAGCAGAAGGAACCCTTCTCCGCCGGTGCCGACCTGGCCGGTGCACTGGGCCTGCTGCAGGCCGGCAAGGTCGACCAGTTCGAAGAAATGGTCGCCAACTTCCAGCGCACCAGCCAGCGCATCAAGTACTCGCTGGTGCCGGTGGTGGCCGCCGTGCGCGGCCTGGCCCTGGGTGGTGGCTGCGAGTTCCAGATGCACAGCGCCAAGACCGTGGCCTTCCTGGAAAGCTACATCGGCCTGGTCGAAGCCGGTGTCGGCCTGCTGCCGGCCGGTGGCGGTCTGAAGGAACTGGCCGTGCGCGCCTCGCAGGCCGCAGGCCCGGGCGGCGATGTGTTCGCTGAACTGAAGAAGACCTTCGAGACCGTGGCGATGGCCAAGGTGTCCAACTCGGCGGTCAACGCCAAGGAACTGGGCCTGCTGCGCAGTACCGACAAGGTGGTGTTCAACAGCTACGAGGCCCTGCATATCGCCAAGGCCGAAGCACGCGCCCTGGCCGAAGCGGGCTACCGTCCGCCGCTGCCGGCGCGCCGCATCCAGGTGGCCGGTGACGTGGGCATCGCCACCTTCAAGATGATGCTGGTCAACATGCTGGAAGGCCGTTTCATCAGCCCGTACGACTACGAGATCGCCGAGCGCATCGCCACCGTGCTGTGCGGCGGCAAGGTCGACCGCGGCACCCTGGTGGACGAAGAGTGGCTGCTGACCCTGGAGCGCAAGCACTTCGTCGAACTGGCCCAGCAGGAAAAGACCCAGGCCCGCATCGCGCACATGCTGAAGACCGGCAAGCCGCTGCGTAATTGATCGCCATCCCTGCTTTTGGTGGGTGCCCACTTTGGTGGGCACTCCCTGATGTGGCAGTCGAGCATGGCTCGACTCTACAAAACCTATTCGAGAGATCACTGCAATGACCAAGCAAATCCAGGACGCCTACATCGTCGCCGCCACCCGTACCCCGGTTGGCAAGGCGCCCAAGGGCATGTTCCGCAACACCCGCCCCGACGACATGCTTGCGCACGTGCTGCGCAGCGTCGTCGCCCAGGCCCCGGGCGTGGACGTCAACCGCATCGATGACGCGATCATCGGCTGCGCCATGCCGGAAGCCGAGCAGGGCATGAACGTGGCGCGCATCGGCGTGCTGCTGGCTGGCCTGCCGAACACCATCGCCGCGCAGACCGTGAACCGCTTCTGCTCCTCCGGCCTGCAGGCCGTGGCGCAGGCCGCCGACGCGATCCGCCTGGGCAACGCGGACCTGATGCTGGCCGGTGGTACCGAGTCGATGTCGATGGTGCCGATGATGGGCAACAAGATCGCGATGGCGCCGAGCGTGTTCGACAATGACCACGTCGCCATCGCCTACGGCATGGGCATCACCGCCGAGAAGGTGGCCGAAGAGTGGAAGGTCTCGCGCGAGGACCAGGACGCCTTCGCCCTCGCCTCGCACCAGAAGGCCATGGCCGCGATCCAGAACGGCGAGTTCAAGGACGAGATCAGCCCGTACGAGATCGTCTCGCACCTGCCCGACCTGGCCGACGGCCAGCGCATCATCACCCGCAACAAGGTCGTCGACACCGACGAAGGCCCGCGCCCGGACTCGTCCGCTGAAGGCCTGGCCAAGTTGCGCCCGGTGTTCCGCAACGGCCAGTTCGGCGGCACCGTCACCGCCGGTAACTCCTCGCAGATGAGCGATGGCGCCGGTGCCGTGCTGCTGGCGTCGGAGCAGGCCATCAAGGATTACGGCCTGACCCCGCTGGCCCGTTTCGTCAGCTTCTCGGTGGCCGGCGTGCGCCCGGAAGTGATGGGCATCGGCCCGATCGCCGCGATTCCGAAGGCGCTGAAGCAGGCCGGCCTGACACAGGACCAGCTGGACTGGATCGAATTGAACGAAGCCTTCGCCGCGCAGTCGCTGGCGGTGATCCGCGATTGCGGGCTGGACCCGAGCAAGGTCAACCCGCTGGGCGGCGCGATCGCCCTGGGCCACCCGCTGGGCGCGACCGGCGCGATCCGTACCGCCACCCTGCTGCACGGCCTGCGTCGTCGCCAGCAGAAGTACGGCATGGTGACGATGTGCATCGGCACCGGCATGGGCGCAGCGGGTATTTTCGAGGCGCTGTAAGGTTCAAAGCGTTGCCGGCGGGATGTCGGTCTGCTTGCAGGGCCCGGGTGGGTGAGGCTGCCCGGGACACGCCGTGAACCCGTCCCTGGGGGCTTGGCAGCGGCATCCATGCCGCTGACAGTCCCGGGCAGCCTCACCCACCCGCGCCATCCATCATTCCGCGCGGCGGAGGGGTGAGCAAAGGCAGGATCAAGAGCTGGGATCAGATCCCTTTGCTGCGCAAAGGGATCTGACCCCAACAAGTAAAAAAGGCAGCCATCGGCTGCCTTTTTGCTTTTGCTCTTGCCCTTGATTCCGCCCTTCCCGTCCGCGCCCGCAGGAAACTGTCGAGAGGCGCGGGCAGTCCGCTGCAGGACCGTTGGCGCCATGGATGGCGCCATCGAGCCCCCAGGGATGGGTTTACGGCGTGTCCTGCAGCGGACTGCCCGCGCCTCCCCCACTTTGCAGGAAGGCGCTGCACGGAGCGCTTGATAAACCTTATTCCACCAACATCGCCGTCAGCTTCTCCCGCGCCGGCCCTGCCAGCTTCGGGTTGTCCAGCGCGAAGCGGATCGTCGCCTCCACCAGCCCCAGGTGCGTACCGCAGTCGAAACGAGTGCCCTCGAATCGGTAGGCATCGACCTCTTCGGTCTTCAGCAGCTGCGCGATCGCATCGGTCAGCTGGATCTCGCCGCCGGCACCGCTGCCGGTCTGCTCCAGAAGCTCGAAGATCTTCGGGCTCAGCACATAGCGGCCGACCACCGCCAGGTCGCTCGGCGCGTCCTCCGGCTTCGGCTTCTCCACGATCTGCGAAATGCGACCCTTGCGGCCGTCGAATGCGTCGGTGGCGACGATGCCGTAGCTGGCGGTCTTGTCATGCGGCACGTCTTCGACCGCGATCACGCTGGCACCACTGGCCTCGTTGAGGTCGGCCATCTGCTTCAGCGCGCCGTCGCCGCGATTCCAGATCAGGTCGTCGGGCAGCAGAACCGCGAACGGTTCGTCACCGATCACGGCCTTGGCACACAACACCGCATGGCCCAGGCCCAGCGCCTCGGCCTGGGTCACGAAGATCGCGCGCACGCCATTGGGCAGTACGTGACGGATCAGTTCCAGCTGCTCCTGCTTGCCAGCGCGCTCGAGCTTCTGCTCCAGCTCGTAGGCCTTGTCGAAATAGTCGGCGACTGCATGCTTGTAACGGTTGGTGATGAACACCAGCGTGTCACAGCCCGCCTCGATTGCTTCATCCACCGCGTACTGGATCAGCGGCCGATCAATGATCGGCAGCATCTCCTTCGGTACGGTCTTGGTTGCTGGCAAAAAACGCGTCCCCAGACCCGCCACGGGGAAAACTGCTTTGCGAATTCGCTTGCTCATTGGTGCCTGTTGGCCTCGCGTGCCGGAAAGGGCACGACTTTAGCGGATGAAATGTAAGCATCCTGTTCGATTGGCGAGAACTCGGGCATCGTCGCGAACAGGACTTCCTTGATGGTTCCGGTGTCGTAGCTGCCGACTGCTTCCCGCAGGCGCGGGACGTTGCCCAGCACCAGATCACGCGAGAACATGCGGACACCGGCCTCGAGAACCTTCGGATGCGCGGTGGCACGGTAGTCCTCGTCCGAATAGAACAGCGTCTCGTGCAGCTTCTCGCCCGGACGCAGGCCGGTATAGATGATCTGCACATCCTTGTACGGCTGCTTGCCCGCCAGACGGATCATCTGCTCGGCCAGCAGCCGGATCGGCACCGGTTCGCCCATGTCGAGCGTGTAGATCGCACCGTGCGAAGCCGAAGCCGCTGCCTGCAGAATCAACTGGCAGGCCTCGGGGATGGTCATGAAGTAACGGGTGACTTCCGGGTCGGTGACCGTGACCGGCCCACCACGCAGGATCTGCTCCCGGAACAGCGGCACCACGCTGCCGGCCGAGGCCAGCACATTGCCGAAACGCACCGTGACGAACCGGGTATGCGTGGACTTCTGGTCCAGGCTCTGACAGATCATCTCGGCATAGCGCTTGCTGGCACCCAGCGCATTGACCGGGTCCACCGCCTTGTCGGTGGAGATGAACACGAAATGCTCGACGCGGGCTTCCAGGCAGGCACGGGCGACGTTCTCGGTCGCCAGGATGTTGTTGCGCACGGCTTCGCGCAGCTGCCGTTCCAGCACCGGCACATGCTTGTAAGCGGCCGCATGGAACGCGGTGTCGACCGGATGCAGCGACAGCGCATGGCGGATCACCGCGGGATCACCACAATCGCCCAGCACCGCTTCGATCTCGATATCGGGGAAACTGCGGCGCAGCTCACCTTCAATGGTCAGCAGCAGCAGTTCGCTGATCTCCAGCAGGATGATGCGACCGGCACCGTGGCGCGCGCACTGGCGGCACAGCTCCGAGCCGATCGAGCCACCGGCACCGGTAACCATCACGGTGCGCCCACCCAACCAACCCCGGATCAGGTTCCAGTCCGGGGTGATCGGCTTGCGGCCGAGCAGGTCCTCGATCGCCACTTCCTTCAGCTGGCCGGGCAGCGACTGGCCCTGCAGGATGTCGCTCAGCTTGGGCACCGTGCGGAACGGCACGCCGGTGCTTTCGCAGATGGCGACCACCCGCTGCATGCCAGCGGCATCCAACGACGGCATCGCGATCACCAGCAACTTGGCCGCGGTCTCGCGAACCACCGACGGTGCGTCATCCAGGCTGCCCAGGATGGGCAGGCCCTGCAGCTTGGCGCCGCGCAGGTGCGGTGCGTCGTCCAGCAGGCCAACCGGCTCGAAGTTGCCGGAACGGCGCAGATCGCGGACCAGGGTCTCGGCTGCCTGCCCGGCGCCCAGGATCAGCACGCGGCGTGCGCTCGAATCGGACTGCAGTGCCTGGTAATCCTTCCAGGCACGGTACAGCAGGCGCGGCGCGCCCAGCAGCGCCGACAGCGCGAACGGATAGATCACCAGCACCGACATCGGCACACCGTCGAAACGCTTCCACATCAGCACCAGCACGATGCCGACCAGGCCGATGAAGCTGGCCTTGAAGATGTTCAGCAGGTCGCTGACGCTGGCGAAACGCCACAGCCCGCGATACAGGCCCACGCGCCAGAACACCAGGCCCTGCAGCAGCAGCACCAGCGTGGTATCGACGTTCCAGAGGGGCAGCGCGGGCGCGTTGGGCAGGATCGAGTACCGCCCCGCATGGAGCAGCTGCCAGCATGCCCAGACCATGAACAGGTCGTGGCAGACGATGGCCGAACGCGGCATCAGGCCAAGAATTCTGTCCCGCCAAGGTGAAGCCATAAGTCAGGTCGTTCCTTATCGGTGACGCAATCCATTGCGCAGGAGGAGCCAGAGGACGCTCAGCGCGAGAAACCACGCGATCGCCAGGACAGCCTCCCACCTCGGCTGCAGATTGGAGCAGACATTAAGCACTGTAATACTGAACAGGCCCAAAGCAAAGTACATCCCTGTCACCTGGGCGTGGCTGGCTCCTGCCTGCACCGCCCGCTGGTAGACGTGCTGGGTATGGGGTTCCATCCAGCGTTGTCCGGAAATGATGCGCGCCGCCAGTGTGAAGCCCGCGTCCACAAGGAATGCCGAAGCCGGCACCAGCAGCAGGATCCAGTGGATATCGGTACGCACCGCGGCGATGGCCAGGACGACGGCGACTGCATAGCCAAGCGCGCCACTTCCGACATCACCCATGAATATCCGCGCCCGCGGGAAATTGAACGGCAGGAAACCCAGGCAGGCCAGGCCCAGCGCCACCGCCGCCAGCGAGTACGGCCAGGGCAGTATCGGCGCCAGGCCCAGTGCAACGACAATGGCCTGGCTGGCAGCAATACCGTTGATGCCATCCATGAAGTTCCAGATGTTGATCAACGAGGCTGTGAATACCAGCACCAGCCCGGCCAGCAACCAGCTTCCACCGTGCACCTTGACCAGGGCGGCCAGCAGCGCGGCAGCAATGAAGTGCACCAGCAGGCGGCGCATGGCCGGCAACGGCCGGTGGTCGTCCCACCAGCCGATGCCCGCCACCAGTACCAGGCCCAGGCTGGCCACCAGCAGGCTCGGTGTCGATTCCGGCCAGACCCACATCGCTGCACCGGCGGTGATCAGCAGGCTGACGACGATGGCGATACCACCACCGCGCGGCGTTGCCACGCTATGGCTGCGACGCTCGCCGGGCTGGTCCACCAGTTGCTGGCGCAGGGCATAACCCCGTGCCGCCCAGGTCAACCCCGCACTCAGCAGGGCCAGCCCCAGCAGCGCGCCCATCACGAGCCACGGCATGGATCAGAGCACCGCGTAGTTCAGCAGTGGCTTGACCGTGCCCCATTCCTTGCAGCTCGGGCACTGCCAATGGTGGGTGCGTGCACCGAATCCGCAACGGGTGCACCGGTAGGCGGGATTGCGCACCAGCAGCTGGTCGGTGATGTGCTTGAGGTCATGCAGGGTCGCAGTGGAATCGGCGCCCTCGGCCAGCGTCAGGTCGATCAGCGCGGATTCGCCGCGCACCGACGGACGATCCTTGAGCTGGCGGCCAAGGTAGGCACGGGCCGGAGCCACACCCTCCTGCTCTTCCATCAGCCGGGTCAGGGCCAGCACCGGGGCGATGCCACGGTAGTGTTCGGTCATTTCCGACAGGAACGCACGCGCGCCCCCCAGGTCGCCGACCTTGCGGTAGTTTTCCATCAACGCCGGCAGCAGCTCGGGCAGGTACTCCGGATCGTTGCGCGCGGCACGTTCGAATGCACGCACGGCGGCTTCAGCGTTGCCCGCATCCGTCTCAAGGCGACCTTCGATGATGCCGGCGCGCACCGACATGGCGTCGGCCTGGTAGGCGCGGGCGATCGCCGCCCTCGCCTCTTCCAGCTTGCCAGCACCGCGGAAGCGTTCGGCCAGTTCGCATTCGAACTGCCCGATCAGCTTGCCCATCGGCTCGCCGGTGACGTCTTCGAAGCGGGTGGCGTTGTCGATCGCCTTTTCCCAGTCACGCTCGGCCTGGTAGATGCCGATCAGGTGCTTGAGCGCCTGCGGGGCGCGCTGGTCCAGCTGCGCCAGCTCGGTGAACACAGTCTCTGCACGGTCCAGCAGGCCGGACTTCATGTAGTCCTCGCCCAGCGCCAGCAGGGCCTGCACGCGCTGCGCGTCGCTCAGGTCATGGCGGTTGACCAGCCCCTGGTGCAGGCGGATGGCGCGGTCGACTTCACCGCGGCGGCGGAACAGGTGGCCCAGCGCAACCTGGGTCTCGAAGGTTTCCTTGTCCAGCTCGGCGATGTGCAGGAACAGTTCGATGGCCTTGTCCGGCTGCTCGTTGAGCAGGTAGTTCAGGCCACGGAAGTAGGTGCTGGACAGGCGGCTGACCTGGTTGTCACCGTGGCGCTGGCCACCACGCCGGCCAATCACCCACCCGGCCAGTGCGGCCAGCGGAACGAACAGGAAAAACCACAGCCACTCGGTGACGAAATCCATCTTCGATCAGCGTCCATCAAAAGATTGGGGGGAAACACCCGCGGCCGGCATGGCGGCGGACTTGTTGGCGCGGCGCAGCTGGCTGTAGAGCGGAATGACCACGCTCACCAGCACCAGGCCGGCACCGACGATGACACCGATCAGCAGGGCCGCAATGAGCGCCACGCCCACGGAGGTATTCAATTGGGTAAACAGCAGGTTGATCGACATCGCGGTCATGTTGACCGCACCAATGATCAGCCCAAGGATCAGGACCGCCAGCAGGACCAGCAGACGAAAGACCTTCATGCGACAGCTCCAGTGGCAGGAGTCCGTAGCTTATCCGACCCGCGGCTGGATTCGCACGCGGTGGCGCGACGGAGGCTCAGGCCGGATCGGCGTCCAGCGGCAGCACACTGCTGACCCGCTCGCGCAGTTCCTTGCCCGGCTTGAAATGGGGGACGTGCTTGCCCGGCAGGGCAACCGATTCGCCGGTCTTCGGGTTGCGACCCAGGCGCGGCGGACGATAGTGCAGCGAGAAGCTGCCAAAACCACGGATTTCGATGCGATCCCCGGCGGACAGCGATCCGCCCATCATTTCCAGCAACGACTTCACCGCCAGATCGACATCATCGGCCTTCAGGTGCGCCTGGCGGCGCGCAAGGATTTCGATCAGTTCGGATTTGGTCATTACCGGCTCACATCAGGGGCATCTCAGCCTGAAACGGCCCGGGCAGAAGCCCGGGCCGTCCAGGAAACAACAAACAGCGTAAGGCCGATTACTCGGACTTGTTGCCGTTCAGCTGTGCACGCAGCAGCGCGCCCAGCTGGGTGGTGCCGCTGGAAGCCGAAGAGGACTGGTATTCCTCCAGCACTTCGCGCATTTCCGCGTCATCCTTGGCCTTGATCGACAGCTGCAGGGTACGGCCCTTGCGGTCCATGCCCACGAACTTGGCTTCGATCTTGTCGCCGACCTTCAGGTGCTGGGTGGCGTCGTCAACGCGCTCGTTGGCGATGTCGCGGGCCGAAACGTAACCCTCGATGCCGTCAGCCAGCTCGATGATCGCGCCCTTGGCGTCGACTTCCTTCACCACGCCTTCAACCTTGGAGCCCTTCGGATTGGCAGCCATGTACTGGCCGAACGGATCCTGCTCCAGCTGCTTCACGCCCAGGGAGATGCGCTCGCGCTCCGGATCGACAGCCAGGACAACTGCGTCCAGGGTATCGCCCTTCTTGAAGTTGCGAACGACGTCTTCGCCGGTGGTGTTCCAGCTGATGTCGGACAGGTGGACCAGGCCGTCGATGCCGCCGTCCAGGCCGATGAAGATGCCGAAGTCGGTGATCGACTTGATCTGGCCCGACACCTTGTCACCCTTCTTGTGGGTGGCAGCGAAGGTTTCCCACGGATTGGCGGCAACCTGCTTCATGCCCAGCGAGATACGGCGACGCTCTTCATCGACGTCCAGCACCATCACTTCGACTTCATCACCAACCTGGACAACCTTGGACGGGTTGACGTTCTTGTTGGTCCAATCCATCTCGGAGACGTGCACCAGGCCTTCGACGCCCGGCTCGATCTCAACGAATGCACCGTAATCGGTGACGTTGGAGACCTTGCCGAAGACGCGGCTGTTGGCCGGGTAACGACGGCCGATGTTGTCCCACGGATCCTCGCCCAGCTGCTTCAGGCCCAGCGAAACGCGGTTGCGCTCGCGGTCGAACTTCAGCACGCGGACGTCCAGCTCGTCGCCGACGTTCACGACTTCCGACGGGTGACGCACGCGCTTCCACGCCATGTCGGTGATGTGCAGCAGGCCGTCGATACCGCCCAGGTCCACGAACGCGCCGTAATCGGTCAGGTTCTTGACGACACCCTTCAGGATCGCGCCTTCCTGCAGCTTGTCCATCAGCTGCTCGCGCTCTTCTGAGTGCTCGCTTTCGACGACAGCGCGGCGCGAGACCACGACGTTGTTACGCTTGCGGTCCAGCTTGATGAGCTTGAACTCGAGTTCCTTGCCTTCCAGGTAGGCCGGATCGCGCACCGGGCGCACATCGACCAGGGAACCCGGCAGGAAGGCGCGGACATCCTTGATGTCCACGGTGAAACCACCCTTGACCTTGCCGCTGATGCGGCCGGTGATGGTTTCGTTCTTTTCCAACGCTTCTTCCAGCTCGTCCCACACCATCGCGCGCTTGGCCTTCTCGCGCGACAGGACGGTTTCGCCGAAGCCGTTCTCGATCGAGTCGAGGGCGACCTTGACGATGTCGCCTTCGGCGACGTCGATTTCGCCAGCGTCGTTACGGAACTGTTCGATCGGCACGATGCCTTCGGACTTCAGGCCAGCGTTGATCACCACGACGTCGCCGCGGACTTCAACAACGGTACCGCTGACGATGGCGCCCGGCTTCAGCTTGGCCAGGTTGGCCTGGCTGGCTTCAAACAGTTCGGCAAATGATTCGGTCATTAGATTTACTCTGTTGGACACATGGGTCGGTGGCGTCCCCTTCAGGGGAATGGCGACCGCCCGCCTGTTGGTCGACCCCGGAAACGCAGGTCGTGTGTAGTAGGAAAACCGCCACGCATCATTGCGCGACGGAGCTGGTACAGCACTGCTTTGCGCGACCACCACCGATGCTGCTGGCAGTGCTCCTGCGCGAACGGATCAGGCAGCCGGAACCGGAAGCAGATCCATCACTCGGGCAACGACATCATCGATGCCGATGCCTGTGGTGTCGATGAGGACAGCATCGTCTGCCGGCTTCAGGGGCGCCACGGTACGCTGAGCATCACGGGCGTCGCGGGCCATGATCTCGCGCAGGAGGTCATCAAAGTTAACAGAAACCCCCTTGTCTTTCAACTGCTTATGCCGGCGCTCGGCGCGCTCCTCGGCACTGGCGGTCAGGAAGACCTTGTAGGGGGCGTCCTTGAAGATCACTGTGCCCATGTCACGGCCGTCGGCGACCAGGCCCGGCAGCTCCCTGAATGCGCGCTGGCGCTCCTTCAGGGCAGCCCGGACCTCGGGAATGGCGGCAATGGCGGAGGCCAGGGCGCCGGTGGTCTCCAGGCGCAGCTCGTCGGTGGCATCGGTGCCGTTGACCATGACCCGCATCGACTCGCCCTGTTCAACAAACTGAACATGGGTGTCGAAGGTGCACCGCACCAGCGCCGAGGCGTCAGAAGTGTCGATGTCGGCCCAGCTCGCGGCCACGCCCACCGCGCGGTACAGCGCGCCCGAATCCAGGTAGTGCCAGCCCATCCGGCGCGCGATGATGCGGCTGATGGTACCCTTGCCGGCCCCGGAAGGGCCGTCGATGGTCAGGACGGGAGCGAGTGGATTCATGGGGTTCCCAGAGCGTGTGAAGGGGTCATTCTAGCCCCTGCCCGGGGCCCCGCGCGGCGACTTTCGTGCAACCACTTGAAACATCGACAAAAAGCCCGGTAGAATGGCGGGCTTGAACGAGCGTCAACTGCCGATTGTCTTTCGCATATCGCGGCCACGCTCCACCCGAACAACTACTGTTTACGCCGAGGTATGCCATGAAAGTCCTGTCCTCCCTGAAGTCGGCGAAGGCCCGTCACCGCGACTGCAAGGTCGTCCGTCGTCGCGGCAAGATCTTCGTCATCTGCAAGTCGAACCCGCGTTTCAAGGCGCGTCAGCGCTAAGCCCAACAGCCCTCGCGGCTGCGGCTGGCCCTACGCGGGGCCGACCCGATGCAAGAAACCGCCTTCGGGCGGTTTTTTGTTTATGCGGCTTTTTCCTGCCGTTTTTGCTGTAATCGCCTTTCTTGACCACTGGGGAGTAGATCGAGATGAAGCGTTACCTGTCCGCCCTGGCCGTGATGGCCACCCTGGCTGCCGCCACGCCGGCGATGGCCGATACGCTGCTTGTCGACCGCGCCCGCGAGAAGCCGGCCGGCGCCCTGCCCGTTCGCGGCCAGAGCATGCAGCAGGTGCAGGCGCAGTTCGGCGCGCCGAGCGAACAACTGCAGCCGCGTGGCGGGCAGAAGCGGCAATGGCCAACCATCAACCGCTGGGTGTACCCGCAGTTCACCGTCTACTTCGAGAAGCAGAAGGTGATCGACGTGGTGGCCAACCAGGCGGACCCGAACGAAATCGGCCCGAAACCGCCGATCCGTTGATCCCTTTACCCGCCGTGGGCGGGCCTGTGTAGCGAGACCATGAACCAGACCCTTCGTTTTCCTGCCGAGTGGGAAGCCCAGAGCGGCGTCCTGATTGCCTGGCCCACCGCCGACACCGACTGGGCCGACCGCCTGGGCCAGGTGGAAGAGACCTACATCGCCCTGGTCGCGGCCATCACCCGCTTCCAGCCGGTGCTGATCTGCGTGGCCGACGACGATGTGGAGACCTATGCCGAAATGCGGCTGCGCTCCAACCGCATCGACATGGACAAGGTCCACTTCACCACGGCCGCCTACGACGATACCTGGCTGCGTGATTCGGGCCCGATCACCCTGCGCCGCGCCGATGGCAGCTTTCAGCTGCTGGACTTCCGCTTCACCGGCTGGGGCGGCAAGTTCGATGCCACCCTCGATGACCAGCTGGTGGGCGTGCTCGACCAGGCCGGGGTGTTCAACAACGCGGCGGTGCGCAGCATTCCGTTCGCGCTGGAAGGCGGCGGCATCGAGACCGATGGCGAAGGCACCCTGCTGACCACCTGGAAGTGCCTGCACGAGCGCCACCCGGACCGCGACCGGGCAAGCCTGAGCGCCGACCTGACCGACTGGCTGCAGCAGGACCGCGTGCTGTGGCTGGACCACGGCTACCTGGAAGGCGACGACACCGACGCGCACATCGACACCCTCGCCCGCTTCGCCTCGCCGGACAGCATCGTCTACCAGGCCTGCGACGATGAGAGCGACTCGCACTACGCCGAACTGCAGGCGATGGGCAATGAGCTGGCCGCGCTGCGCACCAAGGATGGCAAGCCGTACCGCCTGTTCCCGCTGCCGTGGGCACAGCCGGTGATCGACGAAGGCCGCCGCCTGGCTGCGTCGTACGCCAACTACCTGATCATCAATGGCGCGGTGCTGATGCCGGCCTATGGCGACCCGGCCGATGACCTGGCCCGCGACGTGCTGGCACAGGCGCACCCGGGCCGCGAGATCGTGCAGGTGCCCTGCCGCTCGCTGATCTGGCAGAACGGCAGCCTGCACTGCATCACCATGCAGCTGCCGGCAGGGCTGTTGAAGGCGTAACGGTAGTGCCGGGCCTCGCCCGGCACCGCTTTTGTAGAGTCGAGCCATGCTCGACTGGCTTCTTGTAGAGCCGAGCCCACGCTCGGCTGGCCGCTCGCGCGATCGAAGCGGAACGCAGCCGAGCATGGGCTCGGCTCTACAACACCGGCCCATTCAGCGCACGACACGCCGTCGCCGCCCATCCGCGCTAACATGCAGGTTTTCCCCCGCAGGAACGCCCCGCATGAACTCGCGCAGCCCCCTTACCGTCGCCCTGATCCAGGAGCGCAACCACGGTGATGCCGCCGCCAACCTGGCGGTGATCGAAGCACGCGTGGCCGAGGCGGCTGCGCAGGGTGCCAAGCTGGTGCTGCTGCAGGAACTGCACAACGGCCCGTATTTCTGCCAGCACGAATCGGTGGACGAATTCGACCTGGCCGAGCCGATTCCGGGCCCGAGCACCGAGCGCCTGGGCGCACTGGCGAAGAAGCATGGCGTGGTGCTGGTCGGCTCGCTGTTCGAGCGCCGCGCTGCCGGCCTGTACCACAACACCGCCGTGGTGTTCGAGAAGGACGGTACCGTGCTCGGCAAGTACCGCAAGATGCATATCCCGGATGATCCGGGCTTCTACGAGAAGTTCTACTTCACCCCGGGCGACATCGGCTTCAAGCCGATCGATACCTCGGTGGGCCGCCTTGGCGTGCTGGTGTGCTGGGACCAGTGGTACCCGGAAGCGGCGCGCCTGATGGCGCTGGCCGGCGCCGAACTTCTGCTGTACCCGACCGCGATCGGCTGGGACCCGGACGATGTGCAGGACGAGAAAACCCGCCAGCGCGACGCCTGGGTGCTGAGCCACCGTGGCCACGCCGTGGCCAACGGCCTGCCGGTGCTGAGCTGCAACCGCGTCGGCCACGAGGCGTCGCCGCTGGGCGCGTCGGGCATCCAGTTCTGGGGCAACAGCCACGTGCTCGGCCCGCAGGGCGAGTTCCTGGCCGAAGCCGGCACCGATGCCACGGTTCTGCTGTGCGATGTCGACCTGCAGCGCAGCGAGCACGTGCGCCGCATCTGGCCGTTCCTGCGCGACCGTCGCATCGACGCGTACGGTGACCTGCTCAAGCGCTACATCGACTGAGCCGGAGCCGCGCATGGCCGTCCTCATCCGTGATGCCGGCCCGGCCGACATCGACGCGATCACCGCGATCTATGCGGTGGAAGTGACCGACTTCGTCAACACCTACGAGTACGACATCCCGGACGCGACCGAGATGCTGCGCCGCATGCGCGACATCATCGATCGTGGTTTCCCCTACCTGGTCGCCGAGATCGACGGCCAGGTGGCCGGCTATGCCTACGCCAACACTTACCGCACCCGCGTCGCCTACCAGTGGACCGTGGAAAACTCGGTCTACGTCGATGCCCGCTTCCAGGGCAAGGGCGTCGGCACCGGCCTGCTGCAGGCCCTGATCGACGCCTGCGTGGCGCGTGGCTACCGGCAGATGGTGGCGGTGATCGGCGAACCGACCAATACCGCTTCCATCAAGCTGCACGAACGCTTCGGCTTCGAACTGGTGGGCGTGTTCCGTGGCCTCGGCCGCAAGCACGGCCGCTGGCTGGATACCGTGCAGATGCAGCGCGCGCTGGGCGATGGCGCCGACACCGCACCTTCCAATGAATGAACCCATGACCGAAACCCTTCCCGAGACCGGCGACGATCTGTTCGCCGGCCAGCCGGTGCGCGTCGTCGAACGCGACGGCGTGCGCTACACCCTGCTGGGCACTGCCCACGTTTCGCGCGCCAGCGTTGAAGCCGTGGAGAAAGCCATCGACAGTGGCCGCTTCGATGCGGTGGCGGTCGAGCTGGACCCGCAGCGCCTGCAGGCGCTGAGCGACCCGGACACGCTGGCCAAGCTCGACCTGGTCGAGGTAATCCGCAAGGGTCGCGTCGCCCTGTTCGCCGCCAACCTGGCCCTGTCCGCCTACCAGCGCCGCCTGGCCGAACAGCTCGACATCGAACCGGGCGCCGAACTGAAGCGCGCAGTGGAACTGGCCCGCGAACGCGACCTGCCGGTGCACCTGATCGACCGCGAGGTCGGCCTGACCTTCCGCCGCGCCTCGCAGCGGCTGGGCTTCTTCGGCAAGCTGAAGCTGGTCGCCGGCCTCGGCGCCGGCCTGTTCTCGTCCGAGGAAGTGGGCGAGAACGAGATCGAGAAGCTCAAGCAGGGCGACATGCTGGAATCGAGCTTCGGCGAGTTCGCCAGCGAGAGCCCGGCGCTGTACGAGACCATCATCGGCGAACGCGACCGCTACATGGCCACGCGCCTGCGCGAGGAACACAACCCGCAACAGCGTGAAGTACTGGCGGTTGTCGGTGCGGGCCATCTTGCAGGCCTGGCGCGCTACCTGGAAACCGACACCGAAGCACCGGCACCGCTGCGTGCCGAGCTGGAAGCAGTACCGAAGAAGCGCAACATCCCGTGGTTCACGCTGGGCATCCTGGCGATCGTGGCGACCGGCATCGGCGTTGGCTTCTACCGCGGCGGCCTCGGCGTGGGTACCGAACTGCTGGCGACCTGGGCGATGTATACCGGCGGCCTGGCGGGCCTGGGCTGCCTGCTGGCCGGCGGGCATCCGCTGAGCATCCTCACCGCGATCGCGGTGGCCCCGTTCAAGCCGTTCCGCCTGAGCATTCCCACCGGCGCGTTCTCGGCGCTGGTGGAAGCGCGACTGCGCAAGCCGGCGTACGAGGACTTCCTCAAGCTGCGCGACGATGCGCAGAGCCTGAAGGGCTGGTACCGCAACCGCGTCACCCGCGTGGTGCTGACTTTCATGCTGACCAACATCGGCAGCATGCTCGGTCTGTGGCTCACCACGTTCAAGGTATGGGGCAAGGTCGCGGGGTAGGCCTCAACCGGCCACAGAATCTGTAGCGCCCGAGCCCATGCCCGGGCGACGCCGCGACGCGGCGAACAGCAGCCGAGCATCGGCTCGGCTCTACATGGGCACGGAATCTGTAGCGCCCGAGCCCATGCTCGGGCGACGCCGCAACACGGCGAACAGCAGCCGAACACCGGCTCGGCTCTACATGGGCACGGAATCTGTAGCGCCCTTAGCCCACGCTCGGGCGACGCCGCGACGCGGCGAACAGCAGCCGAGCATCGGCTCGGCTCTACATGGGCACGGAATCTGTAGCGCCCGAGCCCATGCTCGGGCGACGCCGCGACGCGGCGAACAGCAGCCGAGCATCGGCTCGGCTCTACATGGGCACGGAATCTGTAGCGCCCGAGCCCATGCCCGGGCGGCGCCCGCGAAGCGGCGAAGTGCAGCCGAGCATGGCTCGGCTCTACATGGGCACGGAATCTGTAGCGCCCAAGCCCATGCTCGGGCGGCGCCCGCGAAGCGGCGAAGTGCAGCCGAGCATGGCTCGGCTCTACATGGGCACGGAATCTGTAGCGCCCGAGCCCATGCTCGGGCGGCGCCCGCGACGCGGCGAAGTGCAGCCGAGCATGGCTCGGCTCTACATGGGCACGGAATCTGTAGCGCCCGAGCCCATGCTCGGGCGACGGCGCGACGCGGCGAACAGCAGCCGAGCATGGCTATGCCGGCCGTCCTGGCCGACACCCTCCGGGCCGTCGCAAGCGACGTTGGCAGCGGCTCCTGCCGCTGCCTTCGGCTCTACAGAGGCAAACAGACGCGGCGAGCAAAAAAAAGGGGGAGGCCGCCCCACTACGACCGGCCTCCCCCACACCACAACACGTTGATGTGCATTACGGTCGAGCAAGCTCGACCACTACACCGGGGTACCCGCCACGACCTCCAGGCCACGCGCGCGGCGGATCAGCCGCGTCACGGCATTGCGCAGGTCATCGAGCACCGCATAGATCGTCGGCAGGAACAGCAGGCTGACCACGGTCGAGAACGCCAGGCCGCCGGCAATCGCGCGCGCCATCGGTGCGTACTCCGGGCCGTTGCCGAACATCTGCGTGTTGGTCAGCGAGATCGGCACCATCGCCAGGATTGCCGTGCCCATGGTCATCATGATCGGGCGCAGGCGCTCGCGGGAGCCTTCCACCAGTGCCTGCGTCCGGCCCATGCCGCCGCGCCGCAGGTTGTTGATGTGCTCGATCATCACGATGCCGTTGTTCACCACCACGCCCATCAGCACCAGGATGCCGATGAAGGACATGATTCCGAACGAGGTGCCAGTGATCCAGAACAGCCAGAACACGCCGAAGATCGAGAACAGCACGCCGCTCATGATCGCCGCCGGGAACAGCAGCGACTCGAACACTGCCGCCATCACCACGTAGATCATCACCAGCGCGATCAGCAGGTTGAACACCATCTGCTGCATGGCCTCGTCATCGTTGCCGTAGTCGCCACCATCGAAGGTGAAGCCATAGCCTGCCGGGAAGTTCATCGGCTTGAGCACCGACTCCATCGCCTTGCGGCCATCCGGCGCGGTGACTTTCTCGGCCAGGTTGGCCTTGATGGTCAGCGTAGTCTGGCGGTTGGTGCGGCCGATCTGGGTGGCTGACGAACCGACGTCGACGGTGACCAGGCTCAGCAGCGGCACGCTGCGGCCGTCGCCGGTACGCACGCTGAAACCGGCCAGGTCTTCCGGGCTGCTCTGCTCGGCACCCGCGAAACGCACCCACACCGGCACTTCGTTGTCGCCACGGCGGAACTCGCGCATCGGTGCACCGCGCAGCGCCAGGCCGACGAAGCTGGCGACCTGTTCGGCGTTGAAGCCGAACGCCGCCGCACGCTCGCGGTCGACACGCACCTTCAGTTCGCCGCCCTTCTCGCCATTGTCGATGCGCACGTCGCGCAGCTCGGCACGCTGGGCCAGCAGCGGCACCACTTCCTGGCCGATCTCCTGCAGCATCGAACTGGAATCGCCGACCAGCTGCACCTGCACGCCCTGGTTGCCGCCACCGCCGCCATCACCGCCCTGGTTGCCGACGAAGTAGTCGGTACGCGCCGACTTCGGCAGCCCCTTGCGCAGTTCTTCCTGCAGCGCCTTGATGTCCTTGGCGTAATTCTCGTCCAGGGTGACCACGGTCGAGCTGCCTTCCTGCTCGCTGTACCAGGAGTACACCTGCTTGACGTGCAGGCGCTCGCGGTTGGCGTCGATCCAGTTCTCCACCCGCGCCACTTCCTCTGACATCTGCCGGTAGGTGTAGGCGCCCTTCCACATGTAGCCGATGAAGATGTCCTTGCCGCCGTCACCACCGAACATGTCGATCTTGGTCAGCTTCATCGGCACCAGGCTGACCAGCACCACCAGCAGAATGCCAAGCAGGCTCCAGCCGCGGTGGCGCAGCGACCAGTCCAGCAGCCTGGCGTAGCGGCGTTGCAGGCGCGCGATCAGGCCGGTCTGCGAGTGCACCAGCTTGGGCGTGGCCATGCGTGCGGACAACATCGGGATCAGGCTGACCGCGACCAGCCACGAGGCCAGCAGCGAGACCGAGATGGTGATCGCGATCTGCGCCATGAAGATGCTGATGTTGTTGGTCTCGCCGAACAGGTTCGGCACGAACACGATGCAGTGGCACAGCGTGCCGGCGCTGAGCGCGATGGCCACGTTGCGGGTGCCGATGATCGAGGCCAGCCGCGGCTGCCCCGGCAGGCGCTCGCGCTCCTGGTAGATGCTCTCCACCACCACCACGGCGTTGTCGACCAGCATGCCCACCGCCAGCAGCAGGCCCATCATGGTCAGGATGTTCAGCGTCACCCCGACGAAGTACATGAAGCCCAGGGTGATGGTGAAGCAGATTGGAATGGCCAGGGTCACCATCAGCGTCGATGGCCAGTGCCGCAGGAAGAAGAACAGCACCGTCACCGACAGGATCAGGCCGACCGCACCGGCCTCGGCCAACTCCAGCAGCGAGGAGGTCACCGCCTTGCCCTGGTTGTCGATCACCTTGATCTGGACGTCGCGCATCGAAGCTTCGGCACGGATCGCTTCAACCTCCGCCAGCGCCGCGCGCGACACCTCCACCAGGTTGGCGCTACGCTCCTTGAAGATGTCCAGGCCAACCGCCGGGTTGCCGTCCAGGCGGCGCCCGTAGTTCATCCGCGCCGGCTTCAGGCGCACGTCGGCGATGTCGCCCAGGCGCAGGCCCTTGGCGTTGATCACCAGGTCGCGCATTTCCTGCAGGTCGGTGATCTCGCCCACCGGCTGCACGCGCACGCGCTGCCCGTTGTCATCGATCTGCCCGGCCGAGATCGAGAAGTTCAGCGTGCGCAGGCGCTCGCTGAGCTCATTGATGCTCAGGCCATGCGCGTTGAGCCGGTTCGGGTCGATGGCAATCTCGACTTCGTTCGGCGGCGCACCGGTGATGTCGACGCGGGCCACGCCGGGAATGCGCTCGATGCGCCGCTTGAATTCGCGGTCAAGCATGTCGTACGCGGTGGTCAGGTCGGTGGTGCTGGCCAGGCGCACCTTCAGCACCGGCTGGTCGCTGCTGGACCACTTGAACACGTTGTAGCGCTGCAGGTCATCGGGCAGGTCGCTGCGGATCGCATCGATGCGCTCGCGGGCATCGGACGCGGCGATGGCGATGTCGCGGTCCCAGTCGCTGAACTCGATGAAGATCAGCGCCGCTTCGGAGGTAGCCGACGAACGCATGCGCTTGATGCCGGTCATCGTCGCCAGCGATTCCTCCACCGGGCGGATGATGGTCCGCTCCACTTCTTCCGGGGTTGAACCGGTATACGGAATCTGTACGAACAGGAACGGCGCGGAGATGTCCGGCAGCGCTTCCAGCGGCAGCCGGAACGAGGCGATCAGGCCGATCACCACCAGTGACACGAAACACATGATGGTGGTGACCGGGCGGCGGATGGAGAACTCGGCAACACTCATGCCGGTTCCTCCGCGCCCGCCTCACTGCCCGCCTCACTGCCCGCCGCACCCGGCTCGATCTCACCGGCGTGCTTGCGGCCACGCTCGCGGTAATAGGCATCACCGCGGCGATCCATCAGGTCGTACACCACCGGGATCACCAGCAGGGTCAGCAGGGTCGACACCAGCAGGCCACCGATCACGGTGATCGCCATCGGCGCGCGCACTTCGGCGCCCTCGCCCATCGCCACCGCCAGCGGCAGGAAGCCGAACAGCGTGCACAGCGTGGTCATGATGATCGGCCGCAAGCGCGAGCGCGCACCTTCCACCAGCGCTTCATGCTTGGCCACGCCGGCCTCGCGCAGCTGGTTGACCTTGTCGATCAGGATGATCGCGTTCTTGGTGACCAGGCCGACCAGCAGGATCAGGCCGATGAACACCACCACCGAGATGGGCTTGCCGGTCAGCATCAGCGCCAGGATCGCGCCGACCAGCGCCAGCGGGATGGTGAACAGGATCACGAACGGATGCAGCAGCGACTCGAACTGCGAGGCCATCACCAGATAGACCAGGAAAATCGCCAGGCCGAAGGCGAAGATCAGCGATTTCGCCGCCTGCGCCAGCTCCTCGCCCTGGCCGCCGATGTGCAGGCCAACGCCCGCACCCAGTGGCTGTTCGGCCACCATCTGCTGCACTTCGCGCATGGCAGCGCCCAGATCGATGTCACGCAGGTTGGCCGAGACCACGGCGACGCGGGTCTGGTCGGCGCGATGGATCTCGCTGGGGCCGGTGGTGGCGACCACGTCGGCTACTGCGTCCAATGTGACCGGACGGGTGCTGCCCGGATTGACGATCAGCCGGCGGATGCTCTCCACGCTGGCACGGTCGCCCTCCTGCGCACGCACCAGCACGTCGATCTTGCGATCGCGGAAGCTGTAGCGGGTGGCCACGTCGCCGCGCACCTTCTTCACCACCACATCGGCGATCTGTCGGGTGGTCAGGCCCAGTGCACCGGCACGCTCCTGGTCGAAGCGGATCTGGATTTCCGGGAAGCCCTCTTCCACCGTCGACTTCACGTCGGCGTAGTGTGCATTGCCACGCAGCATCGCCGCCAGACGCTGGCCAGCCACTTCCAGCGTCGCCATGTCCTGCCCGCGCAGCTCGATTTCCAGCGGCGTGGAGAAGCTGAACAGCGCCGGCCGCGCGAAGTCGACCTGTGCACCTGGATGCTGGCCCATGGTGTCACGCAGGCGCTCGGTGATCTCCGCTTCGGTTCGCGCGTTGCCACCGCCTTCCATCACCACGGTCAGCTTGCCGATGTTCTCGCCGCTCTCGGTCGGGCTGGCATCCAGGCGGGTGCCACTGCCACTGACGCCGTACAGCGACGCCACGCCCTCGCCGTTGCCGTGGGCCAGCTGCAGCTCGCGCACCAGCGCATCAGTCTGCTTCAGCGGCGTGCCGGCCGGCAGCTTCACCGTCATTTCGAAACGGTCCTGTGCCAGCTGCGGGATCAGGTCGGCACCGAGCATCGGCACCAGCGCCATGGTCGCCACGAAGATGATCGTGGCCACGCCCAGCACCTTGCCCGGATGGGCCAGCGCGCTCGGCAGCAGCCGCAGGTAGCCGCGCTCGGCACCGGCATAGGGCTTCATTGCCAGGTCGCTGGCCTTGCGCATCACCGGGCCGACCACCGCCACCACGCCACGCCATGCACGCACCACCAGCCAGGCCAGCGCGTAGAAGCTCCAGCGCGCGGTTGCGACGGCGCCACGACGGCCCAGTGCGACCGGCTTCTGCCAGCGGTTCTGCGGCTGCCACGGCTCGTTCGGTGCTTCTTCCGGGAACGCCAGCGGTGGCCGTCCCTTCAGCGAGCTCAGCATCGGAATCAGGGTCATCGACACCAGCAGCGAGATCGCAATGGCGATCGCCACGGTCAGTGCCTGGTCGCGGAACAGCTGGCCGGCGATGCCGTCGACGAACACCAGCGGCAGGAATACCGCGATGGTGGTCAGGGTCGAGGCGACCACCGCCATGCTCACTTCGCGGGTACCGACGATGGCCGCCTGCAGGATGCCCAGGCCACGCTCGCGGGCCTTGGCGATGCTCTCCAGCACCACGATCGAGTCGTCCACCACCAGGCCGGTGGCCAGCGCGAGGCCGCCCAGCGACATCACGTTCAGGCTCAGGCCCATCTGGCCCATGAAGAAGAACGTGGCGATGATCGAGACCGGCAGCGACAGGCTGATCACGAACGTGCTCCAGCCATCACGCAGGAACAGGAAGATGATCAGGATCGCCAGCAGGCCGCCGATCACTGCATCCTTCTTGACGTCGGCGATGGCGTGCTCGATGAAGCGCGACTGGTCCTCGATGGTGGTCATCTCGACATCGGAGGGGAACGTGCCCTTGATCTGCTCCAGGCGCTTGCGCAGCGCTTCGGCGGTGGACACGGTGTTGGCATCGCCTTCCTTGTAGATGGCCAGTTCAACCGATTCCTTGCCGCCCAGGCGGATCACCGCTTCGCGTTCCTTGTAGCCCTGGCGCACGGTGGCCACATCCTTCAGCCGCACCGGCACACCATTGGCGACCACGCTGGAGCCACCGCCGGACGATGCGCTCTGCGCCGCCGAGGCCGCCGCGATGGCGGCCGCCGAACCGGTCGACGCGGCGATGTTGAACATCTGCTGCAGCGCCGAGTCGGCCGCGCTGCCGTTCGACGCCTGGGTGGTGACCAGCAGGTTGCGGATCTCCTCCAGGTCGGCGAACTGGTTGACGGTACGCACCAGGAAGCGCTGCGAGCCCTCCTCCAGGCGGCCACCGGAGATGTTGATGTTCTCGTCCTTCAGGCGCTTGATGACGGTGTCGATCGGCAGGTTCAGCTGCGCCAGCTTCTGCTGGTCGATGTCGACCTGGATCTCGTCTTCCAGGCCACCGCCCACCTTCACTGCTGCCACGCCGGTGACCGGCTCCAGCTTCTTCTTCAGGTCTTCATCGGCATAGCGGCGCAGGCCGGTCAGCTCGCGGATCGCATCGGCATCGGTGGCCGGCGCGGTCTTGCTGGACAGCACCAGGCGCATGATCGGCTCGGTGGACGGATTGAAGCGCAGCAGCACCGGAGCCTTGGCCTCCAGTGGCAGGTTCAGCGCTTCCATCTTGTCGCGCACCTCCAGGCTGGCCTGGTCCATGTTGGTGCCCCAGGCGAACTCCAGCACCACATCGCTCTGGCCGGTGCGCGAGACCGACTTCAGCTTGCGCAGGTTCTTGACCACGCCGACCGCTTCTTCGACCGGCTGGGTGATCAGGGTTTCGATTTCGGTCGGCGCCGCACCGGTGTACTCGGTGCGCACGGTCAGCGTCGGGTAGCTCAGGTCAGGCAGCAGGTTGACCTTGAGGTTGCCCAGCGCGATCAGCCCGAACAGCAGCAGGGTGACCGTGCACATGGCGATGGTCACGCGGCGGCGGGTGGCGAATTCCACCAGGCCGCCGCGCATGCCGGCGGCGGCGCCGTCGCTCGCCGGCGAGGCACCGTGGTCGTGGCCCGGGGCGGTCATTGCTTGCTCCCGGCCTTGTCTGCCGGCTTGGCGGCCGCTGCGACCGTCTTCGCCTTTGCCTTCGGATCGGCGATCACCTGCACCGCGGTACCGTCGCGCAGCGCGACCTTGCCGGCGGTGACCACCTGATCACCGGCCGCCAGGCCATCACGGATCTCCACCCACGGGCCCTCGGCGTAACCCAGCTTGACCGGAACGCGTGCGACCTTGCCTTCGCGCACCCGGAACACCGCCGGCTCACCGTCGTCGAGCAGCGCCAGGCGCGGCACCACAAGCGCATCGGCACGCTGGTCGTAATCGATGCGGATGCGCCCGAACATGCCGGGCTGCAGCGCATGGGCGGCGCCGTCGAAGGCACTGACCACGCGAAACGTCCCGCTGCCCGAATCCACCACCGGCGCGATGCGATCGACGGTGCCGGTGAAGCTCTGGCCCGGCAGCGCATCGGCGGCCAACGTTACCGGCTGGCCGGCACGCAGCGTGGCCAGTTCGCGCTCGGGCACGTTGAGGGTGGCTTCCAGGCGCGAGTTGTCGACGATGCGGAAGATCGGCGTGTTGATCTGAACGAAGTTGCCGGTCTTGATCGAGCGCGAGGCGATCACGCCGGAGATCGGTGCCACCACCGTGGTGTAGGACAGCTCCAGCGTGGCCAGGCGGTACTGTGCGCGGACGTTCTCGAGGTCGAAGCGCAGCTGGTCGACACTGGCCGCACTGACCAGCTGCTGGACGACCAGCTTCTGTGCACGCTGATAGTCGTTTTCCAGCTTGCGCATCTGCGCTTCGCTCTGGGCAACGGCCAGGCGTGCGCGGTCCGGGTCCAGGCGCACCAGCGGCTGGCCAGCGGTCACCCGCTGGCCTTCCTCGACCAGCACCGCCAGCGCCACGCCGGAGGTCTTGGCGACCACCTGCGATTCGGCGCGCGGCTCCAGCGCAGCGGTTCCGGTGTAGCTGGCCGCGACCGCACGGTGGCTGGCCACTGCCACCTCGACCGGCACCGCGTCGACCTTCTTCTCCTCCTTGGTCTCGGCGGCCTTGGCTTCGGAATTGGGCCCTGCGGCGCAACCGCCCAGCAGCAGGGAGGTGGAGATCAGCAGTGCGGCGGCACAGATTCCGCTGCGACGGCCGGACAGGAAGGTTGGGTGCGACATCGTCAGGTCCCTGGAGGATGCGTGGACAGGTGTGGTAGCAAAGTAATGCACCACTTCACGGCCACACCATATCCCAAAGGTCATGGTGCCTTCACGCCACCGGTCGGACCGACCCCATTTCAGCTAGATGAAACCTGAGGCTATACTCGGGTCGTTCCGTACCCCACGCCGGAACGACCAGACCCGAATCCCCGGAAACGACACCATGCGCCCGCAGCCGCTCGCCGCTTGTCTCGCTCTGGCCGTCCTCCTGCCCCTTGGGGCCGCCGCACAGCCCGCTCCTGCTCCTGCCACACCCGCTCCGGCCCCGGCTCCTGCCGCCGCGCCGGCGCCTGCCGCGCCCACCGGCAACTTCGACAATGGCCGCGTGCTGGCCTACACCTGCCAGGGATGCCACGGCATCACCGGCTACAAGAACGCCTATCCCAGCTACCGGGTGCCGAAGATCGGCGGCCAGACCCAGCAGTACCTGGCCCAGGCCCTGACCGAGTACCGCCAGGGCAAGCGCCGGCATCCAACGATGCAGGCGCAGTCGATGAGCTTCAGCGAACAGGAGATCGCCGATCTCTCTGTTTACCTGTCCACCGTCAAGTAAGGCCCGCCCATGTCGAAAGCCGCGCATCCGATGCGTCATGCCATCGCCCTGTCCGTTGCCCTGCTGCTGGCCGCCTGTTCGCAGTCGCAGGTGGAAAACAGCGAGAAATCCGCCGCCGACCCGGGCCATGCCAGCGGCGAACACGGCTCTTCTTCTTCGGCCGGCCTGCCCGCAGGCCGCGAGGCCGCCGGTGAAGCCCGCGCCAGGGTGAAGGGCAAGGCCACCAACCAGAGCTGCATCGACTGCCACGGGGCTGACGGTAACGCGCCGATCGACCCGACCTATCCGAAGCTCGGTGGGCAGTACGGCGACTACCTGGCGCATGCCCTGCAGGCCTACCGCGCCGGTGACCGCCAGCACATGCTGATGACGCCGCAGGCGAAGGACCTGAGCGATCAGGACATCGCCGATCTGGCCGCGTATTTCGGCAGCCGGCCGAGCCAGCTGCGGGATCTGCACGGGGTCAAATGACCGCCCCCGGCGGGTGCGGAATCCGCTTTGGTGGGTGCGGACCTTGGTCCGCACTGATGCAGGCATCCACGGACCTACCAGCCGAGCATGGGCTCGGCTCTACAGCGCCTGCTGGCATGCCTCGGTAGAGCCGAGCCTACGCTCGGCTGCACTGGGGCCAGATCGCGATGAGCCGAGCATGGGCTCGGCTCTACATCAATAGCCTCGCCGCTGGCGCCGACCGGCGCTCAGCCTTCCAGTTCTTCCCAGCGCGCGTACGCGGCATCCAGCTCGGCCTGCACCCTGGCCAGCTGCTGGGTATGCGCGGTCACTTCGGCACTGCTGCGGGTGTAGAACGACGGGTCGTTCATCGCCGAGGTCAGCCCTTCGACATCGCCTTCCAGCTTTTCGATGGTCTTCGGCAGCTGCTCCAGTTCGCGTGCTTCCTTGTAGGCCAGCTTGCGCTTGGGCGCGGCCGGAGCCGCGGCAGCCGGGGTAGCCGGTGCGGCGGCCGCCGGCTTGGCGGCGGGGGCTGCGGCAGGCGCCGCGATGCTGGCCGCATAACGCTGCCAGTCGCTGTAACCGCCCACGTACTCGCCGATCACGCCGTCGCCTTCCATCACCAGCGTGGAGGTCACCACGTTGTCGATGAAGTCACGGTCGTGGCTGACCAGCAGCAGCGTACCGGTGTACTCGCCCAGCAGCTCTTCCAGCAGCTCCAGGGTTTCCACGTCCAGGTCGTTGGTCGGTTCGTCCATCACCAGCAGGTTGGACGGCTGCGCGAACAGCTTGGCCAGCAGCAGGCGGTTGCGCTCGCCACCGGACAGGCGGGTGATCGGCGCACGCGCACGTTCCGGGGTGAACATGAAGTCCTGCAGGTAGGCATGCACGTGCTTGCGCTTGCCGTTGAACTCGAGGAAATCGCGGCCTTCGGCCACGTTCTCGATCGCGCTCCAGTCCTCGCGCAGCACCGCACGGTACTGGTCGAAGTAGGCGATCTGCAGATTGGTACCGGCGTTGACCTCGCCCTTGGCCGGCTGCAGCTCGCCCAGCAGCAGCTTCAGCAGCGTGGTCTTGCCGCTGCCGTTGGGGCCGATCAGGCCGATGCGGTCGCCACGCAGGATGGTGGTGGTGAAGTCGCGGACCATGGTGCGCTCGCCGAAGGCGAACGAAATGTCCTTGACGTCGATGACCTTCTTGCCGGAGCTGACGCCCTGCGCGGCTTCCATCTTGACGTTGCCACTGACATCGCGGCGCTGCGAACGCTCGGTACGCATCGCCTTCAGGCGGCGCACGCGGCCTTCGTCGCGGGTGCGGCGGGCCTTGATGCCCTGGCGGATCCACACTTCTTCCTGCGCCAGCAGCTTGTCGAAGCGCGCGTTTTCCTGCGCCTGCGCGTTGAGGCGTTCCTCGCGGCGGCGCTCGTAGTTGGCCCAGTCGCCCGGCCAGCTGGTGACCTGGCCGCGGTCGATCTCGACGATGCGGGTGGCCAGTGCGCGCAGGAAGCGGCGGTCATGGGTGACGAACACCACGCTGCCGCTCCAGCCCTTCAGGAATGCTTCGAGCCAATCGATGGCTTCGATGTCCAGATGGTTGGTCGGTTCGTCCAGCAGCAGCACATCCGGGCTGGAGACCAGTGCACGGGCGAGCAGCACGCGGCGCTTCATGCCGCCGGACAGGCGGCCGAACTCGGCCTCGCCGTCCAGGTCGAGCTTGGTCAGGGTTTCGCTGACGCGCTGGTCCAGGCCCCAGCCGTTGGCGGCATCGATCTTGGCCTGCACGTTGCCGAGGGCTTCGCCATCGAACACCTCGGCATGGCTGAGGTGGTGGAATTCGGCCAGCCACTGGCCCAGCTCGCCAAGGCCGTCGGCGACGACGTCAAACACCGAGCCGGCCGCGCCGTGCGGCACTTCCTGCTCCAGGCGGGTGACGCGCACGCCCTGCTGCACGCGGACTTCGCCGTCATCGGGCTTGTGGTCGCCGGACAGCAGCTTGAGCAGGGTGGATTTGCCGGCGCCGTTGCGGCCGATCAGGGCGATGCGTTCGCCCGGCTCGATCGACAGTTCGGCCTTTTCCAGCAACAACGGGCCGCCGACGCTGAAGTCGACGTTCTGCAGAGTAATCAGAGGCATCCGGATATTGTACGGGTTGGGGGCGTCGGCCGGGTTGCACCCGGCACCCGCAGAGGCAACGTCAACCGCCGAAGCAACAGCTGAAGCGGGTTTCCTGTGGGATGGCGGGGCGGTGTGGGTATGCAGGACACGCCGTAAACCCATCCATGGGGGCTCGATGGCGCCATCCATGGCGCCAACGGTCCTGCATACCCACACCGCCCCGCCTTCGACAGATTTCCGCAATCTGTCGGAACTGCATTCTGCTCCGGTGGGTGTCGACCTTGTCTGTCGGAACGGCATTCCGCTCAGGTGGGTGTCGACCTTGGTCGACACGGTAGATCCACGCCATGCGTGGATGAACGCTGCAGGGACTGTCGACGGATGGAATCGACTTGGAATCTGATGGCTTACCCCACCTCCCCCAACAACGCCTGCAACCCCGGCAGCCATTGTTTGCCCGGGTGGCGCACCAGCCACAGGGTGCGCTGCAGGGCGGGCAGCGGGGTCTCGAGTACGCGCAGGCGGCCGAGGGCCAAGGGTTCTTCCAGCGCGTGGCGCGAGAGGCAGGCCAGGCCGAGGCCGGCGATGGCGGCCTGCTTGATCGCTTCGGTATTGCCCAGCTGCAGGGTCTGGGCGAAGCCACGCAGGTGCGGGAGCAGCGCCTGTTCGACGGCTTCGCGGGTGCCGGAGCCGGGCTCGCGCAGCAGCCAGCGGGCAGCGCGCAGTTCGTCCAGTGACCAGCTGGCGGGGGCATCGGCGGCAGCCACGATCACCAGCGGGTCCTGCTGCCAGGCGGTCACCTGCAGGCCGCGCTCGTGGCACGGGCCTTCGATCAGGCCGGCGTCCACGTCCAGGCGCTGCACGGCAGCGACCACGCCGGCACTGTTGTCGATGCGCAGGTCGACCTCGGCCTGCGGCGCCTGGCGCAGCAGGTCGGCGATGCGCGGCGGCAACAGGTAGTTGCCGATGGTGGTACTGGCGGCCAGCACCAGCCGCAGCGGTGCGCCCTGCCCCGGGTCGCCGCCGGCGGCCAGCTGCCGCTCCAGATCGGCGGCGTTGACCAGCAGCGTGCGGGCAGGCTCCAGCAGTGCGCGGCCGTGCCCGTTCAGCGCCAGGCGGCGGCCGATGCGGTCGAACAGCGGGGTGCCGAAGTGTGCCTCCAGCTCCTGCAGGGCGGCGCTGCTGGCCGACTGAGAGAGCGCGATGGCCTGGCCAGCGGCGGTGGTGCTGCCGTGATCGGCGATGGCGACGAAGACCTGCAGCTGGCGCAGGGTCAGGCGCATGGAAATTACCCGCTGGATAGGTAGGTTTCACCCATATTATTCGTTTTACAGGTCATCGTCTCAGGCGCACGCTTGCCCCATCTCTCCAGCGCTGCCGTGCCATGAACGTCCCTGCCCTCTCCCCCTGGACCCTGCCCGCCCTGCGCCAACGCTGGCAGCCGCGCCTGCCCGGCCTGCTGCTGGTCGGCCTGATCGCAGCGGCGTCGCTGTACCTGGCCGAGCTGCCGTGGCTGCAGGCACACGGCCTGAGTGCGCTGACCGTGGCCATCGTCGCCGGCATCGTGATCGGCAACACCTTCTATCCGCGGCTGGCACCGAGCAGCGCGGCCGGTGTTGGTTTCTCCAAACACTGGCTGCTGCGCGCCGGCATCGTGCTGTACGGGCTGCGCCTGACCTTCCAGGACATCGGCCATGTCGGTGTCAGCGGCGTGCTGATGGACGTACTGGTGGTTGCCAGCACCTTCGGCCTGGCCTGCTGGCTGGGCGTGCGCGTGTTCAAGATGGAACGCGAGGCGGCCATGCTGATCGGCGCCGGCAGCGCGATCTGCGGCGCCGCGGCGGTGATGGCTGCAGAACCGGTGGTGCGCGGGCGCGCAGCACAGGTCACGGTGGCTGTGTCGACGGTGGTGGTGTTCGGCACGCTGGCGATGTTCCTGTACCCGGCGCTGTATGCACTGGTGCAGTCGCACGGCTGGCTGGCGATGGACGCACGGCAGTACGGCCTGTTCACCGGTGCGACGGTGCATGAAGTAGCACAGGTGGTGGCGGCCGGCCGTGCGGTCAACGAAGCGGCGGCTGATACCGCGGTGATCACCAAGATGGTGCGGGTGATGCTGCTGGCGCCGTTCCTGATCGCGCTGTCGCTATGGCTGGCACGTGGGGGCAAGGCCAGCGCCGACGGCAGCAAGGCGCGCATCGTGGTGCCGTGGTTCGCGTTCGGTTTCGTGGCGGTGGCCGGTTTCAACTCGCTGCACCTGCTACCGGCTGGCCTGCAGGCGGGGCTGGTGCAGCTGGATACCGTGCTGCTGGCGATGGCGATGGCTGCGCTGGGTCTGACCACCCACGTCTCGGCGCTGCGCCAGGCGGGCCTGAAGCCGCTGCTGCTGGCGCTGATCCTGTTCGCCTGGCTGCTGTTCGGTGGCCTGGTGATTCATCAGGGCGTGCTGGCGGTGCTGGGCTGAGTCTACCCCCGATGTAGAGCCGAGCCGACGCTCGGCTTCAGAGGTGAAGCAGCCGAGCATCGGCTCGGCTCTACAAAGGGCAGCCGCGCGCGACCAGACGGGTACAATGCGCCATGACTGACTTCTCGACCCTGCCGCTGAGCCCGGCCCTGCAGCCCGGCCTGGATGCCCTCGGCTACACCACCCTCACCCCCGTGCAGGCGCAGAGCCTGCCGGCCATCCTGGATGGCCGCGATGTGATCGCACAGGCGCCGACCGGCAGCGGCAAGACCGCCGCCTTCGGCCTGGGCCTGCTGCAGTCCATCGACCCCAGCCTGATCCGCGTGCAGGCGCTGGTGCTGTGCCCGACCCGCGAACTGGCCGACCAGGTCGGCAAGCAGATCCGCAAGCTGGCCACCGGCATTCCCAACCTGAAGCTGTTGCTGCTGGTCGGTGGCGTGCCGCTGGGCCCGCAGCTGGCATCGCTGGAAGGCCATGACCCGCACGTGGTGGTCGGTACGCCCGGCCGCGTGCAGGAGCTGGCACGCAAGCGCGCGCTGAATCTTGGCGCGGTGCGCACGCTGGTGCTGGACGAGGCCGACCGCATGCTCGACATGGGCTTCGAGGAGCCGATCCGCGAGATCGCCGGCCGCACCCACAAGGACCGCCAGAGCCTGCTGTTCTCGGCCACCTTCCCCGACAGCATCCGCGCCATGGCGCGTGACCTGCTGCGCGAGGCGGTGGAAGTGACCGTGGAAGGCGCCGACCAGGCACCCGCGATCCGCCACATGTTCTGCGAGGTGGAACCGGCACACCGGCAGAAGGCATTGGCCGGCCTGCTGCTGAAGTACACGCCGGAATCGGCGGTGGTGTTCTGCAACACCCGCAAGGACGTGGACGAAGTAGCCAACTCGCTGCAGCAGTTCGGCTTCTCCGCGCTCGCCCTGCATGGCGACATGGAGCAGCGCGATCGCGAGGAGGTGCTGCTGTTGCTGGCCAACCGCAGCTGCAACGTGCTGGTCGCCAGCGACGTGGCCGCGCGCGGCCTGGACGTGGAAGAGCTGGCCGCGGTGATCAACTACGAGCTGCCGACCGACGTGGAGAGCTACCAGCACCGCGTGGGCCGTACCGGCCGTGCCGGTGCCAGCGGCCTTGCGATCAGCCTGGTGGCCGGCCGCGAAAAGACCCGCGCCGAAGCCATCGAAGCGCAGATGGCGCAACCGCTGGATTGGCAGAAGACGCCGCTGGCGACCGCGCGCCCGGCCGAGCTGCCGCAGGCCGCGATGCGCACGCTGCGCATCGACGGTGGCAAGACCGACAAGCTGCGCCCGGGCGACATTCTCGGTGCACTGACCGGCGACGCCGGCCTGTCGAGCAAGTTCATCGGCAAGATCGCGATCTTCCCGACCCGTTCCTACGTGGCGATCGCCCGTGAGCAGGTCAACAAGGCCGTGGCCAAGCTGGAAGCCGGCAAGATCAAGGGCCGTCGCTTCCGCGTGCGGATGATGTGATTGACGCAGCGTTGCCAACCACGGTTGGCAACGACCGGCTCCCGGCCATTCGCTCTGGCAGGTGCCAACCTTGGTTGGCACCCATCCTACGGTCAGAACACCAGTTCGGTGTGCAGCGGCAGATCCGCTTCCCAGCGCGCACGGCCGCCGAGGCCATCGAGCTCGACCAGTACGCCGGCACCCACCACCTCTACACCCAGGCGACGCACCAGCGACAGCGCGGCGACCAGCGTGCCGCCGGTGGCCAGCACGTCGTCGATGATCGCGACGCGGGCACCGGCCGGCAGCGCATCGACGTGCACCTCGATGCAGTCGCTGCGGTATTCCAGCGTGTACTCCTCGCGCAGCACCTGGCCCGGCAGCTTGCCCGGCTTGCGCACCGGCACGAAGCCTACGCCCAGTTCCAGCGCCATCGCGGCGCCGAGGATGAAGCCACGCGATTCGATGCCGACCACCGCGTCCAGCTTCTGGTCGCGCCAGCAGTCGGCCATCGCGGTGATGGCACCGCGGAAGTCCTCGCCGTGGGCGAGCAGCGGCATGATGTCCTTGAAGAGGATGCCGGGCTTGGGGAAGTCGGCGATGTCGCGCAGGCGGGAGGCCCACTGCGGAGCGACGAGGGCGTCGGTCATGTCACGTTGGCTATCTGATGGCGGCATAGGGTACCTGTTCCGGGCGCCGGCTGCCTGTTGGGGGTGTTCGGCCGGGCTGCGCCCGGCACCTGCAGAGGCCACGGCACAAGCAAAAGCGAAAGCAAAAGCCGTATTCCGAGGGATGGCGGGGTGGGCCCGCCTTCGATAGTTTCCTGCGATCTGTCGGAACGGCTCGTGGGGTCAGATCCGTTTTCCGCAGGAAAACGGATCTGACCCCATTCTCGTATAACGATATCTGACAGATGTGTCGACCAAGGTCGACACCTACCCACAGCAGCGGGAATCTGTCGGAGGTGGGGCGGTGTCGGAGTGCGGGGTGTCAGCCGCATGGATGCGGCTGCCAAGCCCCCAGGGATGGGTTTACGGCGTCCCCGCACTCCGACACTGCCCCGCCAAACCACGGAATCCAGCCTTTGCTCTGGCTGTTGACCTGGCCTCTGCGGGTGCAGGGCGCAGCCCTGCCGAAACCCACCCTCAGGAACTGCAGGACAGCATCGAGCAGCCGGCGCGGTTATCGGCCCATGCAGGGCGCTTGCCTGCGAAGTGCTCGAGCCCCGGGCGCTCGGTGTACGGGTCGCGCAGTACGTCCTGCAATGCATGAACACCGCCGAGATCCCCCTGCTCGGCGCGATCGATGGCCTCCTGCGCCAGCCAGTTGCGCAGCACGTACAGCGGATTGGCCGCGGCCATCTTCGCCGTGCGTTCACTGGCCGACAGCGTATCCATGCGCAGCCGCGCCGCGTAGTCCTGGAGCCACTGCTGCAACGATGCCTGCACCGACTGCTGGCGCGCCTCGTCGTAGTACACCGCGTCCAGCCGGCCCACATCGGGCGACGCTGGATCAACGCGCATCAGCGCGCGCCAGGCCAGCGTCATGTCCATGCTGCCGTCCTGCATCAACTGCTGCCAGCGCAGGTAGAGCTGCAGGTCCTCATCATCGGCCGCAGCCAGGCCGAGCTTGGCCGCTGCATCGCGACGGGTGCAGGCAACGAACGTGGACTGGTACGCCGCCAATCCTGCCTGCAGCGGTTCGACATCGGCAAACAATGACGACAACGCCTGCGCCAATCGGCTCAGGTTCCAGTACGCCACCTGCGGCTGGGTACCGAAACGATAGCGCCGGCCTTGGGCATCGGTGGTGTTCGGCGTCCAGTCCGGATCGAAGTCCTCGACCCATCCATAGGGACCGTAATCCAGCGTGAGGCCGAGCACGGACAGGTTGTCGGTGTTCATCACGCCATGGACGAAGCCCACGCGCATCCAGTGCGCGATCATCTCGGCGGTGCGCACCGCGATCTGCGCGAACCAATCGCCATACAGCGCTTCGCCCTGCCCTTCCAGCCCGGGGAAATCGCGGGCGATGCAGGCATCGACCAGCTGCTGCAGCAAGGCGGTTTCACCACGCGAGGCCGGCAGTTCGAAGGAACCGAAACGCAGGAACGAAGGCGATACCCGGCACACGATGGCGCCGGGCTCGGCACGCGGGTGGCCGTCGTAGAACATGTCGCGCACCACGTCTTCGCCGGTGCCGACCAGCGACAGCGCGCGCGTGGTCGGCACGCCCAGGTGATGCATCGCTTCACTGCACAGGAACTCGCGGATGGACGAGCGCAGCACCGCGCGACCATCGGCGCCCCGCGAATACGGGGTCGGGCCGGCACCCTTCAGCTGCAGCTCCCAATGACCGCCATCCGGTGCGACCACTTCGCCCAGCGAGATCGCGCGGCCATCACCCAGCTGCCCCGCCCAGTGACCGAACTGATGGCCGCCATAGTTGGCCGCCCACGGCTGCATGCCGGGGTATAGCGCATTGCCGCCGAATACGCGCGCGAAGCCTTCGCTCTCAACCTCAGCGGTATCGAAGCCGAGCATCGTGGCAACGTCCGGCGACCAGGCCAGCAGCGTGGGGACTGCCACGGGCGTCGGCATCACCGGCGACCAGGCGGCGCCCAGTACTTCGCGGCGACGCGGGCCGGATTCGGGGTCACCCGGCAGGGCATTCAGCAGGCGATTGTCGAAACGGGGGCTGTCGGTATCCATGGGGTTGAAGATGGGGGCGACCGCCGCCCGCCTCAATTGCCGCTGAGCGCCTGCAGATGCCCGCCATGTGCTTCGGCGCGCTGATAGGCCGGGCGCTCGCTGATGCGCTTGAGGAAATCGCGTAGCGCCGGCTTGTCATCCAGGCCACCACCACGGGCGGCGGCAGCCTGGATCGGGAAGCTCATCTGGATGTCGGCCGCGCTGAACCGCTCACCCGCGAACCAAGGGCTTTCGGCCAGGCGGCGCTCCATCCAGTCCAGGTGCAGGCGCCTTTGCGGGCCAATGAAGCCACGCTCGGCCTTGTCCGCGATGCTGCGCGCGATCGGGCGCGCAAAGAACGGCATCGGCGCGTTGCGGATGCGGCCCATCACCAGGGTCAGCAGTAGCGGCGGCATCGCCGAGCCTTCGGCGTAGTGCAGCCAATAGCGGTAGGCGATGCGCTCGGCGCCATCGGCCGGCGTCGGTGACGGCGACAGCTGGCGCTGGGTGTCGTAACGGTCGGCGAGGTAATCCAGGATTGCGCCGGACTCGGCCAGCACCAGTTCGCCATCCTGCAGCACCGGCGACTTGCCGAGCGGATGCACGTTGCGAAGCTCCGGCGGTGCCAGCAGCGTCTTCGGATCGCGCGGATAGCGGCGCAGCTCGTAGTCCAGCCCGAGCTCCTCCAGCATCCACAGCACGCGCAGGGAACGGGAGTTTTCCAGGTGGTGGACGATGCGCATGGGGACGATCCTTGGGGAGGCCCACATCGTACCGTGATGGCTGCATGCCCCATGTAGAGTCGAGCCATGCTCGACTGTCTTTGAGAGCAGTCGAGCATGGCTCGACTCTACAGAACAGCGGGCAACAAAAAACGCCGAAAGCTTTCGCTTCCGGCGTTCTGGCTACCAAACGGTAGCAGACGGATTAGACCGCCTGCACTTGGTCAGCCTGCATACCCTTCTGACCCTGGACGGCGATGAAGGTAACCTTCTGGCCTTCCTGCAGGGTCTTGAAGCCGGTGCCCTGGATGGCACGGAAGTGCACGAACAGGTCCGGGCCGCTTTCCGGGGTGATGAAGCCGAAGCCCTTGGCGTCGTTGAACCACTTGACGGTGCCGGTCTGACGATCAGACATTTGACTAACTCCTGAAACACATGTTGAAAAAAATCGCAGCCACCGGGTATCGGGGCCGAGACTGAGTTGCAGGCGTTGGTAAAGCGGATCGATGAGCGGATCGTGAGATCAACTGCACCAGGCCACGATTCACGGTGACCCTAGCAAACACAGTGGGTCGAACGATACGCGTGTTTTCTGCAAAAAGCGATAGCCCGGACGTTCATGGGCAAACCCTGCCCGCTAGGCGTGACAAGGCTTGGCAGCCGATCAAGCCTAACTCCGAGTCCCCATTCAGGTTTTTCCTACCCTACACTGGGTAAATGACTGAAGCTGAAACCCAAGCTGAACCCGCCCTCCCACGCATCTGGGTGGACGCGGACGCCTGCCCCACCGTCATTCGCGACATCCTGTTCCGGGCCGCTGAACGGGTCGGGATCGAGCTGACCCTGGTCGCCAACCAGTGGATCCGCACCCCGCCCTCGCGCTGGCTGCGCTCGATCCAGGTGCCGCAGGGCCTGGGCGTTGCCGACAGTGCCATCGTCGAACGGGTGGCCGCCGGTGACCTGGTGGTCACCCAGGACATCCCGCTGGCCGCACTGGTGCTGGAAAAGAAGGCCGTGGCGCTGAACCCGCGCGGCCAGCTGTACACGCCGAACAACATGGCCGAGCGGCTGTCGATGCGCAATTTCATGGAGGAGCTGCGCGGCGCCGGGGTACAGACCGGGGGACCGCCCCCGCTGGGGCCGCGCGACCGGCAGCTGTTCGCCGCCGAGCTGGACCGCTGGCTGGCGCGGTGCCCGGCTCGCTGAACAGAGCTAGTCGCCGTTGCCGGGCAGGCACAGGCGCCGCTGGCTGCTGAACCGCCGCGGCTCCCCGGTGAGTGGATCATCGAAGGCCAGCCCCTGTGCCAGCAACTGGAGCGGTGGCTCGGCACTGCTCTCAGGCCGCGACTGCAGCTGCGGGTAAAGGTCATCACCCTCGATCGGCGCGCCCAGCGCGGCCATGTGCACACGCAACTGGTGCTTGCGGCCGGTTTCCGGCTTCAGCCGGTAGCGCCAGATCGGTCCCTCCGCCTCGATCGGCTCGATCAGGCTGCGCGCATTGGGCTCACCTGGCACTTCGGCCATGCGGAAGAACGGCTCGTCCGGCGCCAGCCGGCTGTGCCGTCGCAGCGGGAACGCCAGCCGGGGCAGCGCCGGTGCCAGCGCCTCATAGGTCTTTTCAATGCGGCGCTCGCGGAACAACCGCTGGTAGGCATCGCGCGTGGCCGCCTGCGTCGAGAACAGCACCAGGCCAGCGGTCAGCCTGTCCAGCCGATGCAGCGGCGCCAGCCCGGTATTGCCCGTGCGTGCGATCAGGCGTGCCAGCAGGGTTTCGCGTACGTAGCTGCCGGCCGGCGTCACTGGCAGGAAGTGCGGCTTGTCGGCCACCAGCAGGTGCTCATCCAGATGCAGGATGGTCTCGGCGAAGGGAATCACCGGTTCGTCGGCCACCTCGCGGAAGTACTGGATCTCCAGTCCCACCTGCCAGGGCATGTCCGGCGACAGCGCCCTGCCCTGCATGTCCTGCACGCGGCCACGGGCGAAGCGATCCTGCCACTGCGCACGGTCGATGCGCGGGAAACGTGCGCACAGGCCATCAAGCAGGCTGGGCCAGAGGCCGGGCGGCAGCTGCAGGCGGCTGGGCAGGGTCATCGTATCCACTTCTGCGGCGGGAAAGCGTGCAAGGGTGCCACGTTGACGTCCCGCAGACAGTCTGGCAACGGACACCCCGGAAGCAAACCTCTATCATTGTCGTCTTTAGTCCACGGATCCCCCATGGCTCTTACCGCCACCATCCGCAAGGCCGAACTGCAGATCAGCGACATGGATCGCGGCTACTACGCGACCCACAACCTGACCCTGGCCCAGCACCCGTCCGAGACCGACGAACGCCTGATGGTGCGCCTGCTCGCCTTCGCCCTCAATGCCGGTGACCGCCTGGAGTTCGGCCGTGGCCTGAGCACCGACGATGAGCCGGACCTGTGGGAACACGACTACACCGGCGACATCCTGCAGTGGATCGACCTGGGCCATCCGGACGAATCGCGCATCCGCAAGGCCAGCAACCGCAGCCGCCAGGTGCAGGTGATCAATTACGGCGGCAACGCCTCGGACATCTGGTGGGGCAAGCAGGGCAAGGGCCTGGCGCGCTTCGACAACCTGTCGGTGGTCGACCTCGATGGTGCCTTCGTAGAACTGTGGGGCCAGCAGATCCAGCGCGCGATGCGCTGGAGCGTGCTGATCCAGGACGGTGAAGTGCAGCTGCTCAACGATCAGATGCAGCTCGACGTGATCCCGAACTGGCGCAAGCGCGCCAAGGCATGAGCACGATCCGCTGCGACGTGGTGGTCATCGGCGCCGGCGCGGCCGGACTGATGACCGCGATCACGGCTGGCCAACGCGGCCGCCAGGTGCAGGTGATCGACCATGCCAACAAGGTCGGCAAGAAGATCCTGATGTCCGGCGGTGGCCGCTGCAACTTCACCAACACCGGCACCACCCCAGCCAATTTCCTGTCAGCCAACCCGCACTTCTGCAAGTCGGCGCTGGCGCGCTACACGCCCTGGCACTTCATCGAGCTGGTCAGCAAGCACGGCATCGCCTATCACGAAAAGGAGCTGGGCCAGCTGTTCTGCGACATCTCCTCCAAGCAGATCGTGAAGATGCTGGTGGACGAATGCCAGGCGGCCGGCGCGCAGATCCGCACCGAGTGCAGCGTGCAGCGCATCGAGCACGGCAGCGACGGTTTCCGCGTGCACACCACGCACGGCCTGTTCCACTGCGCTTCGCTGGTGGTGGCCACCGGCGGCCTGTCGATTCCGAGCATGGGCGCCACCGGCTTCGGCTACGAGATTGCCCGCCAGTTCGGCCACCAGGTGCTGCCGACCCGCGCAGGCCTGGTACCGCTGACGCTCAGCGGCAAGCACCAGGAGCGGCTGGCCGATCTGAGTGGTGTCGCCCTGCCGATCGAGGCGCGCTGCAACGGCAAGCGCTTCCAGAACTTCATGCTGCTGACCCATCGCGGCGTCAGCGGCCCGGCGATCCTGCAGATCTCCTCGTTCTGGCAACCCGGCGATGCACTGGAGCTGGACCTGCTGCCCGGCCAGGATGCCGGCGAGTGGCTGCGCCAGATGAAACGCGAGCGCCCGGCCGCCGAGCTGCGCACCGTGCTGGGCGAGGTACTGCCGAAGCGGCTGGCGCAGCGCCTGTGCGAGCACTGGCTGCCCGACCGGCCCGTGCGCCAGCTGGACGAGCCGGTGCTGCGCCAGGCCGCGCAGCTGCTGGGCGCGTTCCCGCTGGTGGCCAGTGGCACCGAGGGCTACCGCACCGCCGAGGTCACCCTGGGCGGCGTGGATACGGCCGAGGTGTCGTCCTCTACGATGGAATCCAAGCGGGTGCCCGGCCTGCATTTCGTTGGCGAGGTGCTGGACGTGACCGGCTGGCTGGGCGGCTACAACTTCCAGTGGGCCTGGGCCAGCGGCCACGCCGCCGGTGGCGTGGTGTGAAGCAGATCGCCGTTCGATGCGTGCAAGGGGTGCACCCATGGACGGTTCGCCGCGCATCGTGTATCTAGATTCGCAGATTGGGGAGCAGTGCATGCAGAACGCGAACGACATCACCATCCGCCTGCTGATCGTTGATGACAGCGGCGAAAACGCCGAAGCCATTGTCAGCACCCTGCGCAACAGCGGCATCGCGGTGCGCCCCTGGCGGCCGCAGGATGCGGCCGAGCTGTCCCAGGTGCTGTCCGGCCAGGCCATCGACCTGGTGCTGGCATCGCCCTCGCAGGGCATCCCGCTGCCACTGGTGGCCCAGCACATCGCCGCCAGTGGCAAGGACATCCCGCTGGTGCTGCTGGCCGAGCGCATCGACGAGGACGAGCTGGTGCAGGCCAGCAGCCACGGCATCCGTGCCCTCGCCCTGCGCCAGCGCCCAGAGCACCTGCTCGCCGTGGTCCGCGACCAGTGGGTGGACCTGCAGGCGCGGCGTGGCCTGCGCCGCATCGAGGCGCAGATGCGCGAGACCGAGCGCCGCTGCGATGCGCTGATCGCCTCCTCACGCGACCCCATCGCCTACGTGCATGAAGGCATGCACATCCGTGCCAACGACGCCTACCTGGAAATGTTCGGTTACGAGCATTTCGACGATATCGAAGGCATCTCGCTGCTGGACATGGTCGCCGCCCAGCATGTGGAGGGCTTCAAGCAGCTGCTGAAGGGCCTGAGCCGTGGTGAAGCGCCACCGCCGCAGTACCAGCTCGATGCCCGTCACGAAGATGGCAGCGCGTTCCCGGCAACGATGGAATTCACTGCCGCCACCTACGAGGGCGAATCCTGCCTGCAGGTGGTGCTCCGCCGCCGCATGGAGTTCGACCCGGAACTGGCGCGCGAGGTCGAGGACCTGCGCCAGCGCGACCAGGTCACCGGCCTGCTCAACCGCCCGACCTTCATGCTGCAGCTGGAAAGCGCGGTGGCCCAGGCCGGGCGCAGCGAGGGCCAGTTCGGCCTGCTGCTGATCGAGCCGGACCACTACGCGCGCCTGCTGCCGGACATCGGCCTGGCGTCGGCCGACACCCTGATCGGCGCCCTGGCCGGCCTGCTGGCCGAGGTGGTCGGCGAGGACGCGCAGCTGGCCCGCTTCGGCGAACACAATTTCGCCGTGCTGCAGGCCGGGCCCTACGCGCAGACCGTGGCGCTGGCCGAGCGCATCCGCGAAGCCTACGCCGCACACGTCTTCAGCATCGGCGCGCGTTCGGCCACGGTGACGGTCAGCATCGGCGGCGTACAGGTGGGCGAGAAGATCGCCAGCATCGGCCAGGTGCTCGCACGCGCCAGCGAGTGCACGCATGCCGCCGCCGAACTGGGCAATACCTGCCGCATCTTCGACCCGGCTGCGGCCGACCGCGTCGAGGAAGAGCGCGTGCTGCGCTGGGTCACCCGTATCCGTGAAGCACTGGCCGGCGACGGCTTCCAGCTGCACTACCAGCCGGTGCTGAACCTGCAGGGCGAGCCGCTGGAGCTGTACGAAGCCTACCTGCGCCTGGAGCACAACGGCGAGCTGTTGAGCCCCACCGCGTTCCTGGGCATCGCCGAGGAGCACGGCCTGCTGGCCGACATCAACCGCTGGGTGGTTTCGCAGGCCATCGCCGTACTGGGCCAGCGTGCGCGCCAGGGCCATGCCACCCAGGTACTGGTGAAGGTGACGCCGGAATCGTTCGACGACCCGCAGATGATCGCCACCCTGCGCCGCGAACTGCACGCGCAGGGCGTACCCGGTGAGCGACTGTGGCTGCATGCACCGGAAGCGAAGGTGTTCACCCACCTGCGCAGTGCGCAGCAGTTCCTTGCCGAAGTGGCGCCGCTGGGCTGCCGCATCGGCCTGGAGCAGTTTGGTTCGGGATTGGACTCGTTCCAGCTGCTGGCCCACTTCCAGCCGCAGTTCCTCAAGCTGGACCGCGGTTTCACCAGCGATCTGGCGGCCACCCGCGAGAACATCGACCGCATCAGCCAGATCACCGCACGCGCGCAGGAAGCCGGTATCCATACCATCGCCGAGTTCGTCAGCGATGCCAATTCGATGACCCTGTTGTTCAGTGCCGGGGTGGACTACGTGCAGGGCGACTTCGTCGGCCCGGCGCTGCCGGAGATGGGGTTCGAGTTCGGGTGACGCGTCTCTGTAGAGCCGAGCCATGCTCGGCTGCAGGACTCAAGCGAAGAGCAGCCGAGCATGGCTCGGCTCTACACAAACGAGAAGGCCGGCTTTCGCCGGCCTTTTCATTGATCAGGTCATGTCGACCAGGTTGTCGATCTTCACGTCCGGGTTGACGTCGGCCTCGTAGTCGACACCCTCCACGCCAAAGCCGAACAGGCGCAGGAAGTCGGCCTTGTAGCCGGCCAGGTCGCTGATCTCGTACAGGTTCTCGTTGGTCACCTGCGGCCACAGCGCGACCACCTTGCCCTGCACGTCCGCCGCCATTTCCTTGTAGTCGGCACGCAGGCGGCCTTCCTTATCGACCAGCGCGACGGTGTGGCCCTCGCCATCGACCAGGTCGTGGCGCAGGCGATCGATCGCCACGCCGTCGGCCTTGCCGCCGTAGAGGATGTCGTACAGCACGTCGAGCTGCTCGATGCAGCCTTCGTGGGTGCCCTTTTCCTTCATCACCTTGAACAGCAGCGACAGGTACAGCGGCATGGTCGGAATGGCCGAGCTGGCCTGGGTGACCACGGCCTTCAGCACCGACACGCGCGCGTCGCCGCCGATTTTCGCCAGCTTTTCGCGCAGGCCAAGCACCTTGGTGTCCAGGTCCTTCTTGGCGGCACCGATGGAACCGTTCCAGTAGATCGCCTGGGTGATTTCTTCGCCCACGTAAGTGAAGGCCGTGGTGGTGCAGCCGTTGGCCAGCACGCCGGCGTCGGCCAGCGCATCGATCCACATCTGCCAGTCCTCACCGCCCATCACCGCAACGGTGCCGGCGATTTCTTCCGGCGTGGCCGGCTGCAGGTGGGTCTCGGTCAGTACTTCCTTGTCGGTATCCAGGCCACGCAGGGTGATCGGCTCACCGATCGGCTTCAGCGTGGAGCTGATGATCTCGCCGGTCTTCGGATGCTTGCGGCGCGGCGCCGCCAGGCTGTAGACAACCTGGTCGACCTGGCCGAGATCGGCCTTGATCATTTCGATGGTCTTCGCCTTCACTTCATCGGAGAAGGCATCGCCGTTGATGCTCTTGGCGTACAGGCCGGCTTCGTCAGCGTACTTGTGGAACGCGGCCGAGTTGTACCAGCCCGCGGTGCCCGGCTTGGATTCGGTACCCGGGCGCTCGAAGAAGATGCCCAGGGTCGCGGCGCCGCTGCCGAAGGCAGCGGTGATGCGCGCAGCCAGACCGTAGCCGGTGGAGGCGCCGATCACCAGCACGCGCTTGGGGCCGTTCTGGATCGGCGGACGCGCGCGGATGTAGTCGATCTGCTGCTTGACCGCGGCCTCGCAGCCGGTCGGGTGGGTGGTGACGCAGATGAAGCCGCGGACGCGCGGTTTGATGACCATGGATACCTCGGGTTGGCAGATGCGGCGCACGGGGCGCTCAGCAGGAATGCGGGCGCGCGCCTGCGCGCGCGAACCGCAGGATCGTAGTGCGCGGGGGCCGAATGCACAACCGACGCTGGCGTAGGGTGGTGTTTCTTTTGCAGGGTTGCACCCTGCACCCGCAGCGGCCGGAGCAACGGCCACAGCCGGAGCAACGTCAAAAGCTGGGCTCCTGTGAGATGGCGCGGTGGGTCCGGTTGAGCGGGACGCTGCAAGTACATCCATGTAAGCTCGGTCGCCGCATCCATGCGGCTCACGCCCCCTCAACCGGACCCACCCCGCTTTCGACAGTTCTCCGCGATCTGCCAGGAAGGCGTGCGGCCCTGGTAGGTGTCGACCTTGGTCGACACGGTTGAATTCACTCGATATCTGACAGATGTGTCGACCAAGGTCGACACCTACCAACAGCTACCGGAATCTGTCGGAGGTGGGGCCATGTGGGTTGGCAGGACCGTTGGCGCCATGGATGGCGCCATCGAGCCCCCAAGGATGGGTTTACGGCGTGTCCTGCCAACCCACATGGCCCCGCCCAACCAGCAGAAAGCCAGCTCCGGCTTTTGACGTTGCCGTTGCCGTTGCATTGAGCGGGTGCAGGGCTGCAAGCCCTGCCAACAAAAAACCCCGCTTGCGCGGGGTTCTCTGTGTGCTGCGGGCAGCAGGTGATTACGGGCGACGCTCCAGGGCTTCGATGTCCTTTGCCTTGGGCAACAGGTCCTGCTTGCTGACGCGCAGGAAGCCGATCGTCAGCATCGGCACCGCCACCAGGATCGAGGACAGCACCACGATCACTGCACCGATCATGTGCGTCTCGGCCAGGCCTTCCATCGAACTGCCACCGTACAGGTACAGGGCAAGCGCCGACAGGAAGAACATCACCGCGGTGATCACCGTACGCGACAGCGTCTGGTTGATCGAACGGTTCAACACTTCCATCGAGTCCACGCGCAGGCTGCGGAAGTTCTCGCGGACGCGGTCGAAGACCACGATGATGTCGTTGATAGCAAAGCCCATCACCGACAGCAGGCCGGCCAGCACGGTCAGGTCGAACTCACGGCCCAGCAGGGACACGTAAGCCACCGTCACGATCAGGTCGAACATCGCCACGATGCTGGCGGTGACCGCGAACTTCCATTCGAAGCGCACCGCGATGTAGATCAGGAAGCCGGCCAGCATGAAGATGGTGGCGTACAGGCCATTCATCGCCAGGTCCTTGCCGATCTGCGGACCCACGAACTCGTTGCGCAGCACGGTGGCCTGGTTGTCGGCCGACGACAGCGCCTTCACCACAGCGGCAGCAGTGGCCTTGTCCTCGGCGGCGGCGTCACCGGTACCCGGCGCATGCTCACCGTGCGGGGCCAGGCGGATCAGCAGGTCGGTGTTGCCACCGACGCTCTGCACCTGGGCGCCTTCGAAGCCATTCTGCTCGAGCTTGGTGCGGACCTGCTCGACGTCCACCGGCTTGTCGAAGCGGGCTTCGATCAGGGTGCCGCCGGTGAAGTCCAGCGCGTAGTTGAAGCCCTTGATGCCGATGATGGCGATCGAGGCCAGGAACACCACGATGGTGACTGCCATGGCGACATGGCGCCAACGCATGAAGTCGATCTTGGTGTCGTTCGGGAGGATGTGCAGCGGAAACAGTTTCATTGTGCGTGTCGTCCCGTCAGATGGCCACGTTCTGGAGCTTCTTGCGACGGCCGTAGATCAGCGTCGCCAGCGCACGCGACACGGTGATCGCGGTGAACATGGAGGCGAAAATACCGATGATCATGGTCAGCGCGAAGCCCTTCAGCGGACCGGTACCGAATGCGAACAGCGCCACACCGACGATCAGGCCGGTCAGGTTGGCGTCGAGGATGGTGCCCGAGGCACGCTCGTAGCCGGTCACGATCGCGGTCTTGCCCGGCACGCCGGCACGCAGCTCTTCACGGATACGCTCGTTGATCAGCACGTTGGCGTCCACCGACAGGCCGACCGACAACGCCAGGCCGGCGAAGCCCGGCAGGGTCATGGTGGCACCAAACAGCGACATCACCGCCACTACGATCAGCAGGTTGAACAGCATCGCCGCCGAGGTGATCACACCGAACATGCGGTAGTACACGCTGAAGAACACCAGGGTGAACAGGAACGCGAACACCACCGCGCGCATGCCGTTCTTGACGTTCTCGGCGCCCAGGCTCGGGCCGACCACGCGCTCTTCGACGAAGTCCATCGGTGCGGCCAGCGAGCCGGACTTCAGCAGCTTGGCCAGGTCGTCGGCTTCCTTCTTCTGCAGGCCGGTGGTCTGGAAGTTCTTGCCGAACACGCCGTTGATGTTGGCCACCGAGATCACTTCCTCGTTGACCTTGAAGCCACGCACTTCCTGGCCGTCAACCATGGTCACGGTCGGCACGCGCTCGGTGTACACCACCGCCATCGGCTTGTTCACATTGGCGCTGGTGAAATCGAACATGCGCTGGCCGCCGACGTTGTTCAGCGTCACGCTGACCGCCGGTGCACCGCTGTTGGAGTCGGTCACCGCCTGCGCGCCGACCATCTGGTCGCCGGTGACGATCACGCGCTTGTTCAGCAGGATCGGACCGCCGCCGTCACGGCGCTGGTAGACCTTCGCTTCCGGCGGGATGCGACCGGAGTTGATCGCGTCCTGCGCGTTGCCCTCGACCACCGCACGGTATTCCAGGGTGGCGGTGGCGCCGATCATGCGCTTGGCTTCGGCGGTGTCCTGCACGCCGGGCAGCTGCACGACCACGCGGTCGGCACCCTGGCGCTGGATGATCGGCTCGGCCACGCCGAGCTGGTTCACGCGGTTGCGCAGGGTGTTGATGTTCTGCTCGATGGCGCCATTGGCGATCTGCGCGATCTCGGTCTCCGGCACGGTGACCGTGATGCGGTTGCCGCTGACGTCGTAGCCGAGCGTCGGCTGCGCCTTGACCAGGGCCGTACGGGCGCGCTGCGCGGCGTCATCACCGGCGGACGGGCTCAGGTTGGCCACGATGCTGTTGTCCGCGCGGCGCTCCACCGACTGGTACGCGATGCGCGCGTCACGCAGGGTGCTGCGCACGTCTTCGGTGTAGGCGTCCAGGCGCTTGTCCAGGGCGGCCTTCTGGTCGACCTGCAGCACGAAGTGCACACCGCCCTGCAGGTCAAGGCCCAGCACCATCGGACGACCGCCGAGGTTGGCCAGCCAGTCCGGCACGGTCGAGGCCAGGTTCAGGGCCACGGTGTACTTCTCGCCGACGGTGTCACGCAGGGCGTCGCTGGCGGCGGACTGCGCCTTCAGGTCCGGCAGGCGGACGATCAGGCTTTCCCCTTCCTTCTCGGCACCGAGGGTGTCCACTCCGGCCTTCTTCAGGTCGGCCAGCACACGGTCGCGCAGCGCGTCGTCGACCTGCCCGCCACGGTTGGCGGTGATCTGGACGGCCGGGTCCTTCTGGTAGATGTTGGGCAGCGCGTACAGCGAGCTGAGCGCCAGTACGATCAGGATGACGACGTACTTCCAGCGTGGAAATTCGAGCATTGCTTGGGTCCCGCGCGGCGCCATCCCCGGCGCCGCGGTTGTGCATCGGAAAGGGAGTGACTTACTGGGCCGACTTCAGGGTACCGGCCGGCAGCACGTTGCCGACAGCGCCCTTCTGCACGCGGATGCGCACGTTGTCAGCCACTTCGATGGTGATGAAGTTGTCGCCGATGTCGGTGACGATGCCGGCGATGCCGCCGTTGGTCAGCACTTCGTCGCCGCGCTTGATCTTCTCCAGCATGGCCTTGTGCTCCTTCTGCCGCTTCATCTGCGGGCGGATCATCAGGAAGTACATGATGGCGATCAGGATGATCGGGAACAGCAGGGTGGTCAGGCCCATGCCCTGCGGTTGGCCGCCGGCGGCCTGGGCGTGGGCGGCGGGAATCAGGAAGGCAAGCAGGTTCATCGTTGGTCCTTTGGTTGGGCGGCGCTCCGGCCCTTTCACGGGCACGGGGTGTCGACCGCGGATCTGGGTCAGCCTTGAAGTATGCCACGGCCCCGGGCGTTCGTCCTTGGGCCGTTTGGCAGGGGGCGTCCGGGTTACAGGGCCGGCGCGACCGCCCCGCGTGCCGCGTAGAAAGACTCACGGAAGGCCAGGAAGGTTCCCGCCTCGATCGCCGCGCGGATGTCGGCCATCAGCTTTTCGTAATAGAACAGGTTGTGCAGCGTGCCCAGCATCGGCGCCAGCATCTCGTTGCAGCGGTCCAGGTGGCGCAGGTAGGACCGGGTGTAGCCGCCGGTGCAGGCCACGCAGCCGCAGCCCGGCTCGATCGGATCCATGTCCCGCGCGTACTGGGAGTTGCGGATGCGGACGGTGCCGAACGAGGTGAAGTAGTGACCGTTGCGCGCATTGCGGGTCGGCATCACGCAATCGAACATGTCCACGCCACGTGCGACACCCTCGACCAGGTCCTCCGGCCGGCCGACACCCATCAGGTAGCGCGGACGGTCGCCCGGCAACTCCGGGTCCAGGTGGTCAAGCATGGCATTGCGCTCGTGCTCGGGCTCGCCCACGGCCAGGCCGCCGATGGCATAGCCGTCGAAGCCGATCGCCTGCAGGGCCTCGGCCGAGCGGCTGCGCAGGTCGGTGTGAACGCCGCCCTGGACGATGCCGAACAGCGCCGCGTCATTGCCCAGCTCGTCATGCGCATTGCGGCTGCGCTGGGCCCAGCGCAGGCTCAGTTCCATCGAGCGGCGGGCAACATCCTCTGTAGCCGGGTACGGGGTGCACTCGTCGAAGATCATCACCACGTCCGAGTCGAGCACCTTCTGGATCTTCATGCTCTCTTCCGGGCCCAGGAACACGCGGGCGCCGTCGGTTGGCGAGGCGAAGGTCACGCCCTGTTCGGTGATCTTTCGGCGGTGGGCCAGCGAGAACACCTGGAAGCCGCCGGAGTCGGTCAGGATCGGGCCATCCCAGCGGCAGAAGCCGTGCAGGCCGCCGTGGTCGGCGATGATGTCCAGGCCCGGGCGAAGGTACAGGTGGAAGGTGTTGCCGAGGATGATCTCGGCGCCCAGCGCACGCACCTGGTCCGGCAGGATGCCCTTGACCGAGCCATAGGTTCCCACCGGCATGAAGGCCGGCGTTTCCACCGTGCCACGCGGGAAGGTCAGGCGGCCACGGCGGGCACGGCCGTCGCGGGTCTGGAGCTGGAACTGCAGTCGGGACATGGAGCGGTCATTCGGGCAAATAGTTGGCTATTGTCTCCCAAAACCAGCTCGACCGCCCATTCAGGCCTGAACGGCACGGCAGTAGAGCCACGCCATGCGTGGCTTTCCTGGTCTCCAGGCACCTGCAAGTGCGCACCAACGGTGCGCACCCACCACAATCAGGCAGAGGTCAGCCCCTACCCCGCCTGCGGGAACAGCAGCATCGCGTCGCCGTAGCTGAAGAAGCGGTAGCGCTGCTCGATCGCGTGCTGGTAGGCCTCGAATACGCGCTCCTTGCCGGCGAACGCGGAGATCATCATCAGCAGCGTGCTTTCCGGCAGATGGAAGTTGGTCACCATCGCGTCGACGCTGCGGATGCGGTAACCGGGGGTGATGAAGATCTGGGTCTCGCCGGCAAACGGCAGCAGCTCACCGTCACGCATCGCGCTCTCCAGCGCGCGCACCACGGTGGTGCCCACGCCAATCACCCGGCCGCCGGCCGCGCGCGTGCGCCGTACCTGCTGCACCAGCTCAGCGCCGACGTTCAGCCACTCGCGGTGCATCACGTGGTCCTTCAGGTCATCGGCGCGCACCGGCTGGAAGGTGCCCGCGCCAACGTGCAGGGTGACGTGGCCGAACTCCACGCCCTTCTCCTTCAATGCGGCCAGCAGCGGTTCGTCGAAATGCAGGCCGGCGGTCGGCGCGGCCACCGCGCCCACTTCGCGCGCGAACACGGTCTGGTAGCGCTCGCGGTCGTCCACGCCCGGCTCGCGCTGGATGTAGGGCGGCAGCGGCAGGCGGCCGGCATGCAGCAACCACTGCTCCAGCGACTCCGGCACATGGAACTGCAGCACGTAGAACTCGCCGTCACGGCCCAGCACCTCGGCTTCGCCACCTGCGTCCAGGGCGATGCGACTGCCGGCCTTCGGCGACTTGCTGGCGCCGACCTGCGCGCGGGCCTGCTGGCCACCGAGCAGGCGCTCGATCAGGATTTCAACGCGGCCACCACTGGCCTTCTGCCCGAACAGGCGCGCCGGGATCACCCGGGTGTCGTTGAACACCAGCAGATCGCCCGGCTGCAGCAGCGACGGCAGGTCGCGCACCTGCAGATCGGTGAAGGCGGCCGGTGCCGGCGGCACCAGCATCAGTCGGCTGGCGGAGCGCTCGGCCAGGGGAGCCTGCGCGATCAGTTCAGCCGGCAGGTCGTAGTGGAAATCGGACTTCTTCAAGGCGGTGGGCGGCAACAGGTCGACAATGGCGCGCATTGTACGTCCAGCGTCTGCGAGCCGGCGCGCTTCGCGGCGAACGTCGCGCAAAATGCTGCTATGCAGCAGGTTTCTGCGGGGTTATCGCGCAAAAAAACAAGTGCTAGCATCGAGTCGGAAGTCCGCTGCACGAGCCTGCCCCAAGCGCGCGTGATGACGCGCGTTTTGCTTTTGAAGACCCGTGCGACCCATTGTTTCAGGAGATCTGCAATGAGCTTCATCGAACGCCTCGCCCCCCTGCGCAGCCAGCCCGGCACCCGCCTCACCACCGGCCTGGACGACGCCACCCTGACCGCCCTGTCCGCCCACCACCCGCAGCTGATCGCCGCGGTGGACGCCGCCGCCGAGGAATTCGCGCGTGTGCAGGCCGACCTGGGGCCGCTGCTGGCGCAGGACGAACAGGCGCAGATCGACGCGATGCAGGACGGTTTCGTCAATTTCTACGCCGATGACGCAGTGACGCCGTACGTGGCGCTGGCCGCGCGCGGCCCGTGGGTGGTCACCCTGAAGGGCGCCGTGCTGTACGACGCCGGCGGCTACGGCATGCTCGGTTTCGGGCATACCCCGGACGCGGTACTGGAAGCGATGGCCCGTCCGCAGGTGATGGCCAACATCATGACCCCCAGCCTGTCGCAGCAGCGCTTCATCACTGCCCTGCGCGCCGAGATCGGCCACCGCCGTGGCGGCTGCCCGTTCACCCGTTTCATGTGCCTGAATTCCGGCTCCGAAGCGGTCGGTCTGGCCGCCCGCATTGCCGACGTCAATGCCAAGCTGCAGACCGACCCGGGCGCGCGCCACGCCGGCGCCGCGATCAAGCGCGTGGTGGTCAAGGGCAGCTTCCATGGCCGCACCGACCGCCCGGCGCTGTACTCCGATTCCAGCCGCAAGAGCTACATGCAGCACCTGGCCAGCTACCGTGGCGAGGATTCGGTGATCACCGTGGCGCCTTACGACGAGGCCGGCCTGCGCAAAGTGTTCGAGGATGCCGCGCGCAACCAGTGGTTCATCGAGGCGGTATTCCTGGAGCCGGTGATGGGCGAAGGCGACCCGGGCCGTTCGGTGCCGCCGTCGTTCTATGCCGTTGCCCGTGAACTGACCCGTGCCCATGGCAGCCTGTTGCTGCTGGACTCGATCCAGGCCGGCCTGCGCGCGCATGGCGTGCTGTCGGTGGTCGATTACCCCGGCTTCGAAGGCCTGGACCCGCCGGACATGGAGACCTACTCCAAGGCACTGAACGCGGCGCAGTACCCGCTGTCGGTGCTGGCGGTGACCGAACATGCCGCGCAGCTGTACCGCAAGGGCATCTACGGCAACACCATGACCAGCAACCCGCGTGCGCTGGACGTGGCCTGCGCCACCCTGGCGCAGCTGACCCCGCAGGTGCGCGCCAACATCGCCGAGCGCGGTGCCGAGGCCGTGCGCAAGCTGGAGCAGCTCAAGGGTGAGCTGGGTGGCCTGATCACCAAGGTGCAGGGCACCGGCCTGCTGTTCTCCTGCGAGCTGGCCCCGCAGTTCAAGTGCTACGGCGCCAACTCCACCGAGGAATGGCTGCGCCAGCACGGCATCAACGTGATCCACGGTGGCGAGAACTCGCTGCGCTTCACCCCGCACTTCGGCATGGACAGCGAGGAGCTGGACCTGCTGGTGGGCATGGTCGGCCGCGCCCTCCGCGAAGGCCCGCGCCGCGAGCAGGCTGCGGCGGCGTAAGCCCCTGCTTCTTGTAGAGCCGAGCCATGCTCGGCTGGGACCTTGCCGCGATCTGAACGAAGAGCAGCCGAGCATGGCTCGGCTCTACAAGGGCATGTGGCGATTCAAGGCCTCATACTCTACGCACACCCCGTCCCTGACCGCCTTCCGGTCGGCGGCGGGGCGTTTTCGTTTCCGGCCAAGAGACAGGAAGATCCATGAAATCGATCTGTGTGTACTGTGGTTCCAACGCTGGCAGCAAGCCGGCCTATACCGAACGTGCCATTGCCCTGGGTGACCGCATTGCCCGCGACGGCCTGCGCCTGGTGTATGGCGGCGGCAACGTCGGCCTGATGGGAACCGTGGCCAATGCGGTACTCGCCGCCGGTGGCGAGGTGACCGGCGTGATCCCGCGCCAGCTGGCCGATTGGGAAGTGGCCCACCGTGGCCTGACCGAACTGGAGATCGTCGGTTCGATGCATGAGCGCAAGTCGCGCATGTTCGATCTTGCCGACGGCTTCGTCACCCTGCCGGGCGGCTTCGGCACCATGGAAGAGATCTTCGAGATGCTGACCTGGCGCCAGCTGGGCATCGGCAACAAGCCATGCGCATTCCTCGACGTGGAAGGTTTCTACGCCCCGTTGATCGGCATGATCGACCGCATGGTGGAAGAGCGCTTCCTGCACCCGGACCAGCGCCAGGACCTGTGGTACGGCTCGGACATCGAAGAGATGCTGGAGTGGATGAAGAACTACCAGCCGGCGCAGGCCTCGAAGTGGATCGATGAGAAGCGCCGCGCCGCCCTGCGATGATGCAGCGGCACGCGGCGGCTCAGGCCGCCGCGTGCGCCCATGGGGCGGGCCGCCCCAGCAGGTAGCCCTGGCCGTAGTCGCAGCCCAGTTCGCGCAGGGTATTTCGCTGCGCCTCGGTCTCGATGCCTTCGCCGATGGTTTCGATGCCCAGCGTGCGCGCCAGCGACAGCACGCCCTCAACCAGCGCGCGCGTACTCTGCACTTCCGGACCATGCAGGCCGGCGATGAAGCTCTGGTCGATCTTCAGCGTGCTGATCGGGAAGCGATGCAGGTAGGACAACGCGGAGAAGCCGGTGCCGAAATCATCCAGCTGTACCTGGATGCCGCGCTCGCGCAGGCCCTGCAGGATGCGCAGCGTGTGCGGGCCATCGTCCAGCAGTGCGACCTCGGTGATCTCCAGCCGCAGTCGCTGCGGATCGGCGCCGTATGCATCCAGCAGGCCGAACAGGCGGCCGCTGAACTCCGCCGAGCGGAAATGACGCGGTGACACGTTCACCGATACGTAGCTGTGCCCCCCTTTGGCCAGCCCCGCGATGACCTGCTCGTAGATCAGCCAATCCACCTGTTCGATCAGGCCACTCTCTTCGCCCAGTTCCAGGAACGCACCGGGCAGCAGCAGGCCACGGCGCTCGTGCTGCCAGCGAAGCAGCGCCTCGTGACCGACCACTTCGCCGTCGGACAAGCGCACGATCGGCTGGTAGAACGGCAGGAAGTCGCGGTTGTTGATCGCACGTCGCAGATCGGCTTCCAGGTCCAGGCTGCGCATCGCTTCTTCGCGCATGTCTTCGTCGAAGATCGCGCAGCGGTCATGGCCCTGCGCCTTGGCCCGGTACATCGCTGCGTCCGCATCGCGCAGCAGCTCTTCACCGGTGCGGTAGCGCGGATTCCACAGGGCAATGCCCAGGCTGCCGGACGGAAACAGTTCGCGCCCGGCGATCCACATCGACTCCTGCAACGCCAGCAGCAGCCGCTGGCCGAAATCCAGTGCCTGCGCCAGCCCCTGCGGGCACTGCAGCAGCACGGCAAACTCATCACCGCCGAGCCGTGCCACCACATCTTCGGTACCGGCCATCGACACGATGCGCTTGGCCACTTCCACCAGCATGCGGTCACCGGCGGCATGGCCGATGCTGTCATTGACCAGCTTGAAGCGATCAAGGTCGAGGAACAGAACTGCAAACACCGGCCCGCCCTCACGCTTGGACAGTGCCAGGGCATCCTGCAGGCGATCCAGCAGGTGCAGACGATTGGGCAGGCCGGTCAGGGCATCGTGCATGGCCTGGTGGGTCAGGCGCTGTTCCGCACGCAGGCGCTCGCCGATCTGGCCGAGCAGTTTCTCGTTCACTTCGGCCAGTTCACGGGTGCGTTCTTCCACGCGCTTTTCCAGCTCGGCATGCGCCGAACGCAGCCGCTGCTGGTCGCGCTGGCGGGCCAACCCGGTACCGATGTTCTGCGCAACGAAGGTCAGCAGGCGCTGGTCGTGCACGCTGAAGGTACTGTTCTGGCTGTAGCTCTGCACCACGATCGCGCCGACCACTTCGTCGTCGCGCAGCAGCGGCACGCCCAGCCAGCAGTGCGAACGCGCGCCGTGTTCGCGCACTTCGCCGGCCGCCAGCAGGGCATCGATCTGCGCGCGCGATGCCAGCAGCGGGCGCCGGTTGCGCACCACGTATTCGGTCAGGCCACGGCTGAACGGCCGCGGCGCGCGGCTGGCGTTGTGCTCGTCCACCGAATAGACGAAGTCCAGGCCATTACCGGCGGCGTTGACCAGGGCGATGTAGAAATTGCGCGCATCGAGCAGGCGCCCGACCACGCCGTGCACCTGGCCGTAGAACTGGGCCAGGCTGTCGGCCGACATCGCCATCTCGGCGATGTTGTAGAGCGCGGTCTGCAGCTGCTCGGCACGGCGCCGTTCGGCTACTTCGTCCTGCAGGCTGCGGTTGGCGCGCTGCAGTTCCTGGGTGCGCCGCTCCACCTGCTGCTCCAGCCGTACCTGCGCCTGGCGCCGGTCCATCGCGGTCTGTACGTGCTGGGCGACGAACCCCAACAGGGCGCGCTCGGCCTCACCATAGCGGGCGGCACGCTCATAGCTCTGCACCACGATGGCGCCACAGACGCGGCCATCGCGCAGCATCGGCACGCCCAGCCAGTCCAGGCTTTCGGGGCCACGCTGCGGGTCATGCTCCTGTTCCACCACCCGCGCCAGCAGTTCGCGCGACGGGCCACTGAGCGGCTTGCCATGGCGCAGCAGCGCCACGGTCAGGCTGCGCGGCATCTCGCTGGCGTCATGGCTCTGCGACGGATCGGCAACGAAGTCATCCACCTGGTCGGCGAAGTACAGGAAGCGGATCTGTTCACGCACATCGTCGTACTCGACGATGTAGCAGTTCTCCGCGTACATCAGCGTGCCCAGCACACCGTGCACGTGGCGCAGCATCTCGCCCATCTCCAGGTCTGCGCCGGCCAGGTCGGCGATCTGGAACAACGCCTGCTGCAGCCGCTCGGCCTCTTCCAGGGCCTTGATCTGCCCTGCCTGTCGCCCACGCTGCAGGGCCAGTTCCATCGCCTGCCGGGCCAGTCCCCACCACGCGGGCGAAGGCGCCGCACCGACCACCGACAACAGCAGCCGCGCGCCGTCGTACTCCCAACCGTGCTGGCCATCGCCAACGCCGGGGTCCACGAACGGGGCGCCGTCGATCACGACCGGGGGCCAGCCGCCCTGGCCACGCCCCAGCTGCGGGTCGTCCCAACCGACCCGGACCACCGCCGATTCAGGCAGCAGCGCATGCAACGCGCGCACCAGCGCCGTGCTCAGCACGACCTCGTGTGGTGGCTCTTCCGCCGGTTCAGCATGCGTGGACAAATGACAATCTCTTGGCGCCGTCTAAGCGTCGCCTCCCCTGAGCCGCCGAGCATAGCGCGCCACCCGGGGGGCAATGGAAGCCCGTAAACCCCGAATCGTGCGCCCGTACGTTTTTCGTGCTGTCCGTAGCCGCTTCCATGCCATGAACCTCGCCCTGCCCGCCCCTGCCACCGGCTATGCGCCACCGCCTGCAGGCCTTACCCTGTACGCCGTGGAAGCCAGCGCACTGCCAACCGATGAAGCCTTGATGCTGGCCTGGGCCGGTGGTGACCTGCGCGCGTTCGAAAGCCTGTATGCGCGCCACCGCAAACGCCTGTTCGGCTTCCTGCTGCGGCAACTGCGCGACACGGCACTGGCCGAGGAGATCTTCCAGGACGTGTGGCAGCGGGTGATCAGCGCGCGCGCCGGCTGGCAACCCGAGGCGGCGTTCAGCACATGGCTGTTCCGCATCGCCCACAACCGACTGAACGACCATTGGCGTGCGGCACGTCATCGCCCGGCCGCACCTGCCGATGCCGATCTGCGCCTTGCGGCGATCGAGGATGGGCAGACCCCGGAAGCGGAACTCTCTGAATTCGAACAACGTCGCCGCATCCAGCTGGCGATGGAGCAACTGCCGCCGGAGCAGCGCGAAGTGCTGCAGCTGCGGCTGGATCAGGAACTGAGCCTGGAGGAGATCGGCCAGATCACCGGCGTGGGCCGGGAGACCGTGAAATCGCGGCTGCGCTATGCGATGGACAAGCTGCGTGCGGGACTGAACGCATGAACCGAGACGAACCCCTGACGCCGGAAGAACGCGAGCTGGCCCGGCTGCTCGGCCGTCGCGCCGAGCAGGCACCGCCGCCCGCGCTGGATGCTGCCATCCTGGCCGCGGCGCGTGCCGCCGTGGATGCTCCGGCCGCTGGCGCCGTTGCCTCTGCGGACGCACCGCGCGCACGACAGGCACGCCCTCGCTGGCCGGCAGTGTTCGGCATTGCCGCCTCGATGGTGTTCGCCATCGGCATCGCCTGGCAGCTGCGCCCGGAGCCGCCGCCGGTTCCGGCCGGTGAGGCCGCTGTTGCTGCGGCACCGGCACCGGCAGAAGACGTTGCGGCTGCCCGTCAGGCCGCTGACCGCAGTGCAGCCGACAGCGCTGTGGCGGCTGCCGAACCAAGCGCTGCGCCCGCAGCACCCGAGGCCGCCCCTGTTGCCGCTGCCCCGGCACCGGCCATCGCTCGCGCGCCCGAGCCGGCGCCGGCCGAGACCGCTGAAGCGCCGGCCCAAGCTGCACGATCGATGGCTGCGGATGCGGCCGCCGATACCGCCTTTGCGCCCCCCCCACCGGCGCCGACGGCAGCGCCGGCAGCAGCGCCGCCTGCGCCACCGGCACCCGCAGCCTACTCTGCACCGGCAACGGAATTCGCGCCGGCAGAGTCCGGGGCACTGAAAGCACGCACGGCCGCGGCACCTGCACCGGCACCGGCACCAGCAGCCAATGCCGCCGAGGTCGAGCGGGCGGAGGCGCTGGATCGGGTGGAGATCACCTCGATGAAGCGTGAGGCTCCCAGCCGTTCGGCTCCGGGCATCATGCGCCGCGGCAGCGATGCGGGCCTGAGCGCGGACACGGTGCAGGCCGAAGTAGACGCCGACGCGCGCCTGCCACGCCGGCAGTGGCTGCAGAAGATCCGCGAGCGCCGTGACCAGGACCAGCGCGACCTCGCCCGCGCCAGCCTGGAACGCTACATACAGCAGTATCCGGAAGCGCGCCTGCCGCGCGACCTGCGCCCGCTGCTGGACGACTGAAACGGACGGGGGGACCCGACAACGCCGTAGAATGATGGGAATGCTCGATACCCTCGCCCAGCCCGTCAGCCACACGCTGGAAGTCAAACACAGCCGCTTCATCGCCCATGCCGCGCCGATCGATGGCGCCCCCGCAGCATTGGCGTTCCTGCAACAGGTTGCCGTGGCCGACGCCACGCACAACTGCTGGGCCTACCGGCATGGCCAGGACTACCGCTCCAGCGATGACGGCGAGCCGGCAGGCACCGCCGGGCGGCCGATCCTGGCCGCGATCGACGGCCAGGGCTTCGACCGGGTGATGGTGGTGGTGACGCGCTGGTTTGGTGGCATCAAGCTCGGAGCAGGCGGCCTGGTCCGTGCCTACGGCGGGGCCGCCGCCGAATGCCTGCGCACCGCGCCGCGGCTGGCGCTGGTCGCCATGGCACGGCTGCAGCTGCAGGCCGGCTTCGAGGACCTGGGCACCCTGCACGCCGCCCTGCCTGCGTTCGGTGTGGAGAAGCGCGATGAGCAGTTCGACGCGAACGGGGTATGCCTGCGGGTCGAATTGCCGGCCGATCAGGTCGACGCATTGAAAATCCGCCTGCGCGACGCCACTCGTGACCGTATCCGCATAGAAGACGACCACCAGGATGACTGACAAGGACGGCGCCCCCGCCTCGCCCCCGCCGCTGCGCCGCCTCGGCAGCCTGCGCACGCTATGGCCGTTCGTGCGCCGCCATAGTGGCCTGTTCACCGCCTGGCTGCTGGCGCTGGCGGTGTCTTCGGCGGCCACGCTGAGTCTGCCGCCGGCGGTCAAGCAGATGATCGACCATGGTTTCAGCAGCGGCGGCCAGATCAACCGTGCCTTCGCCCTGCTGATGCTGGTGGCCGTGGTGCTGGCCCTGGCCACCGCCGCGCGCTTCTACTTCGTGTCGCTGCTGGGCGAAAAGGTCGTAGCTGACCTGCGCAGCCGCCTGTACGCACACCTGATCCAGCTCGGTGCCGGGTTCCATGACCGCAGCCGCAGCGGTGAGCTGGTCTCGCGCCTGACCGCCGACAGTGAGCTGCTGCGCAGCGTGGTCGGCTCGACCATGTCGGTGGCACTGCGCAGCAGCGTCACGGTGGTCGGCAGCCTGGCGATGCTGTTCGTCACCAGCCCACGGCTGGCGGCGTGGTCGCTGCTGGGCATTCCGCTTGCGGTACTGCCGATCATCATCGGTGCGCGCAAGCTGCGTACCGTCGCGCGCAGTAGCCAGGACCGCATCGCCGATGCCAACAGCCTGGCCAGCGAGACCCTCGGTGCGGTACGGACGGTGCAGGCGCACGCACGCGAACCCTACGAGCGCGGCCGCTTCGACCACGCACTGGGCGATGCCATCAAGGCCGCCCGCCGCCGCATCGGTGCGCAGTCGCTGGTCACCGCCAGCGCCATCCTGCTGGTGTTCGGCGCCATCGTCGGCGTGCTGTGGCTGGGTGCGCACGATGTCATCGACGGTCGCCTCAGCGCAGGCACCCTGGGCCAGTTCGTGCTGTACGCACTGATCGGCGGTGGCTCGGTCGGTGCGCTGGCCGAAGTCTGGAACGAACTGCAGCGCGCGGCCGGCGGCATGGGCCGCATCGGCGAACTGCTGGAGGAAGACATCGAGATCCGCGCGCCGGCGCAGCCGCACGTGCTGCCGCAGCCGCTGCGTGGCGAGATCCAGTTCGACGACGTGGTGTTCCACTACCCGCAGCGACCTGACCAGGCGGCGCTGGACCATTTCAACCTGCACGTGCGCCCGGGCGAGACCGTGGCCCTGGTCGGCCCGTCAGGCGCGGGCAAGAGCACGGTGCTGTCCATGCTGCTGCGCTTCCACGATCCGGCGGGTGGCCGCATCTGCGTGGATGGCATCGACGTTCGCCAGGTCGACCCGGCCGAGCTGCGTGGACAGCTGGCGCTGGTGCCGCAGCAGCCGACGCTGTTTGCCGCCAGTGCACGTGACAACATCCGCTATGGCCGCCTGCAGGCCAGCGACAGCGAGGTCGAGGCTGCCGCACGCGCCGCCGAGGCAGACGGCTTCCTGCGCGCGTTGCCGCAAGGCTACGACAGTGAGCTGGGCGAGCGCGGCGCGCGCCTGTCCGGTGGCCAGCAGCAGCGTGTGGCGATTGCCCGCGCACTGCTGAAGGACGCACCGATCCTGTTGCTGGATGAAGCCACCAGCGCGCTGGACGCACAGAGCGAACATGGCGTGCAGCAGGCCCTGGAGCGCTTGATGGCTGGCCGCACCACGCTGGTGATTGCGCACCGCCTGGCCACCGTACTCAAGGCCGACCGCATCGTAGTGATGGACCAGGGCCGCATCGTGGCGGAAGGTACGCACGCACAGCTGCTTGCCGAAGGCGGCCTGTACGCTGAACTGGCACGACTGCAGTTCATCGATTGATGACGGCCGGCTAACATCGGCGGAGTGAAGCTGGCACCGCATCAACAGCATCCGCTGAAGGAGGTGCACGATGTCGTTCCGTCAGTTTCCCGCCGTCGACAGCCATGGTGAAAGCCACATCATTATCGAGTTCAAGCCCGAGGCGAACGGCAGCGGGCACCACTCCGAAGCCACGCCCCGCTACGAGCTCGACGATGGTCGCTTGCTGGTGCGAAATGGCCGCGAATTCACTACCAGCGGTGGTGAGCTGAGGCTGACGATCTGAGGTACGCCGGGCATGGCCCGGCACTCCCGGATCCGCTCTGGTGGGTGTCGACCTTGGTCGACACGCGCCGTGGCCGAAAGCAGCCGAGCATGGCTCGGCTCTACGGTAATGGCATGGTCAATTTTTGATCAACCATCTTGACAGCCTTGGCTGCCAAGGGCTGCACGCGGTTATCCACATGTTTGCTCAGGAATCATCCACACCGCCTATGGATGAATGCGCTCAGCCGAGCACGCGTCCGATGCCGCTGGCGTCCACGTCGGCCGCCGCCAGGGTGATTGCAGCAGGATCACTGCCCGCAACGAAACCGATGCGGAAATGGACTTCGCCGCCGGGCGTACGCGAGGAGTGGATCGAGGCCAGGCTGATGCGGTGCTGCTCGAACACGTTCAGCAGTTCGCGCAGCGAACCCGGCCGGTCTTCGGGCAGGTGGACCGACAGCGCGTTGCGCTCGGTCAGGTCTGCCAGCAGATAGCCCACGCGTTCGAAGGTGTAGTTGCCCTCGGCCAGCGCCTGCTCACCGAACGCACTGCGATTGGCCGACAGCAGCTGCTCGCGGAATGCACTGCGTGCAGTGTCGTCGCCCTGCCCGACCTGGCCCTGCAGGGCCTGCAGTTGGGCGACCAAGCGCTCCAGCATCGGCGCCACATACGGGTTGCCGAACTGGATGTCCTCGTAGATCGCCGGGTTCAACGACAGGATGCGCGAGATGATCGCCGTATCCAGTTCGAACGACGCCGAACGGTACGGCATCATCGCGGCCAGGTCGCCCAGCTGCGGCTGGTACTGGCGCAGCACGCCGGCCTGGGCCAGATGGGTGGCGTGCACCATCGCCTGCACCAGCGCCATCATCTGGTCATGGTGCTGCGGCATGGCGCGCACGCATTCGGCCTGCAACGCCGCGCACAGCGTATCGACCCACGGCTGCCAGTGTTGCAGCCGCGCTTCGCAGATCACCATCACCCGGCCCTTCAGGGTGGGTGCCTTGGGCGGCGCGGTCATCGGATGCAGCCCGACCACCTCTGCCAGCGAGGCCAACATCGCCTGCACCGGCGCCTCCTTCACCGAGGTCACGTCCAGCCACAGTCGGTCGCGTTCACGGCCTGCGGACTGCCGCACGTACTCGGCGATCAACGCGGGCGTGTGCCGGATCGGCGCCGAGAACACCAGCACGTCGGCCTGCGCCAGCAACTGCTCCGGCGTATGCGATTGCGGATCAGCCGGATCATGGCCAATCACCTGCAACTGCATGTGCTGCTGGAAGAAGCGGGTCAACCAGCGCCCGTAGGCGCCAGCACTTCCGACGATGCCGACCGTGCGCGGCGTGCGTTCAAGCAGGCCGCTCATGCCACGCGTTCGGCGCGGAAGCGCGTGCCTTCGGCCAGGGCAGCGGGTGCTGCGACTATTACGTCGAACTCTTCGAAACCGTTGTCCAGGGTCGCTTCCAACGCCGCATGGGTACCGGCGATCGCACGCGAGATCGCCTGCTGCATCGATTCACCGCGCAGCAGGAACGACACCACCAGCGACATCAGCACATCGCCGGTGCCGGCCACATCCACCGGCAGCAGCGGCGAGGTCCAGCGCCAGGTTTCCTCGCGGCCAACGGCCAGGGTCACCAGTTCCCCCGGGTTGCCGCCGACGCTATGCGCGATCACCCAATGGGGGCCACGGTCCAGCAGCGTGCGCGCGGCGGCGATGGCATCGGCTTCGGCCAACGCCGGCATGCCAGTAAGGCGATTGAGTTCGAAAGCATTCGGCGTGACCAGCCAGGCATGCGGCAGCAGGCGCTCGGCGAAGATCGCTTCCAGGCCTGGCTCCACATAGGGGCCGGTGTGGGTGTCGCCGATGACGGGGTCGAGGCAATAGCGCAGCTGCGGGCAGGCCGGCAGGATTTCGTCCAGCCAGTCGGCAAACGCGGCACCGTTGGCGGTGCTGCCGAAGTAACCGGAGACGAGCATCTTCGCCCGCTGCGGCAGGCCGCGCTCATGGGTACCGAGCAGCAGGTCGGCGAACCAGTCGGCCGGCAGCACGCGGCCACGGGTGGTGTCGTAGAACGGCGCATTGCTGAGCAGCACGGTCGGGATTTCCGCGACGCGCACGCCAAGTGCGCGCATGGGCGGCACGGCGGCGCTGTTGCCGGCGTGGCCGTAGACGAGTTGCGACTGGACCGAGATGACATCGATCGGCGACGGACCGTCGGGCCGCTGGCGGCGGCCGTGGACCAGGTGGTTATCAAGGGATTCGCTCATGCCCGCATTCTACGCCCGGTAAGGGGTTCGGCAGGGCTTGCAGCCCTGCACCTGCTCAATGCAACAGCAACGGCAACGGCAACGGCAAAAGCGAGCTATCCGTGGGGTGGCGGGGCGGTGTCGGAGTGCGGGGACGCCGCAAGTACGTCCCTGTAGGCTTGGCAGCGACATCCATGCCGCTGACACCCCGCAATCCGACACCGCCCCGCCTTCGACAGGTTCACGCGGCTGTTGGTAGGTGTCGACCTTGGTCGACACATCTGTCAGATATCGATACACAAAAATGGGGTCAGATCCGTTTTCCTTCGGAAAACGGATCTGACCCCACGAGATGTTCCGACAGATTGCGGCCAACTGTCGAAGGCGGGGTGGGTCCGGTTGAGGGGGCGTGAGCCGCATGGATGCGGCGACCGAGCTTACATGGACGTACTTGCAGCGTCCCCCGCAACCGGACCCACCCCGCCAACCCACGGATAGCCAACTTCTGCTGTTGCTTCTGCTGTTGCTTCGGCCCTGGCTTGCAGCAGGTGCAGGGCTGCAAGCCCTGCAAACCCACCCTCCCTCAGTGAACAGCAGGCCGCGACGGCGGCAGCCACGCCGCCACGATGCCGAGCAGCGGCAGGAACGCGGTCAGGTGGTACACGTACTCGATGCTGGTCTTGTCCGCCAGCAGGCCGAGCACGGCTGCACCCAACCCGCCCATGCCGAACGCGAAGCCGAAGAACAGGCCGGACACCATGCCGATGCGGTGCGGCATCATTTCCTGCGCATAGACCACGATCGCCGAGAATGCCGATGACAGCACGAAACCGATCAGCACGGCCAGCACCGTGGTCCAGAACAGATCCGCATGCGGCAGCATCAGCGCGAACGGCGCCACGCCCAGGATCGAGGTCCAGATGATCGGCTTGCGGCCAATGCGATCACCCAGCGGACCACCCAGGAAGCCGCCGGCGGCCGACGCCACCAGGAACGCGAACAGGTGCAGCTGCGCCTGTGCCACCGGAATCCCGAAGTGATGGATCAGGTAGAAGGTGAAGTAGCTGCCGATGCTGGCCATGTAGAAGTACTTGCTGAAGATCAGCACCAGCAGGATCGCCAGCACCTTGGCCACGGTGCGCGGCGGATGGCGCGGGGCCATCGACGCGGTGCTGACCGGGCGCGGGGTGCCCAGGTGCAGCGCGTACCAGCGGCCGACATAGGTCAGCAGCGCGATGCCGATCAGTGCAGCGCCAGCAAACCACGACGCGGCATGCTGGCCATACGGCACGATCACCGCCGCAGCGATCAGCGGGCCGAGCGCGGTACCGAAGTTGCCGCCGACCTGGAACACCGATTGCGCGAAGCCATGGCGACCGCCCGAGGCCAGCCGCGCGATGCGCGAGGCTTCCGGATGGAAGATGGCCGAACCAATGCCGACCATCGCCGCCGCCATCAGCACCATCGCGTAGTTCGGTGCGAAGCCGAGCAGCAGCATGCCGCACAGGGTCGAGGCCATGCCGATCGGCAGCGAGTACGGCGCCGGGCGGCGGTCGGTAGCCATGCCGATCAGCGGCTGGAAGATCGAGGCGGTCAGCTGGTAGGTCAGCGTGATCAGGCCGATCTGGGTAAAGCTCAGGTTGAAGCCGCCCTTGATCACTGGATAGATGGCCAGGATCAGCGACTGCATCATGTCGTTGACGACGTGCGAGGTGGAAATGGCGGCCAGCACGCCGGGAGCCACCGGGCGTGAGGGTGTTGCGGGGGAAGCCAAGGCGGACATGGACGCAGTCAGGTTGGGGGCGAGCCACGCATGCTACGGTTGCCCTCTCTTCCCTTCTGCCGCGTTCGGGTCATGCCCTATCGCAAAAAGGACATTGCCAGCGATGTCGATCCGGCCGCACCGTGGCGGGAGGTGCCGCTGCATCGCCCTGTCACCTACCGGGTTACCCAATACCCGGCCGGCACCCATATCGCCGGGCACAAGCACCAGCGCCACCAGCTGGTCTACGCCATCTCCGGACTGATGGTGGTGCGATCGGAAGTGGGGCGCTGGGTGGTGCCCTCGACGCGCGCGATCTGGATGCCGGCGGGCATGGTGCACGCGGTGGACTGCATCGCCGCCGTGCACATGCGCAGCCTGTACATCGATCCGTCATTCGCCCCGCACCTGCCATCCGAACCATTTGCGGTACAGGTGGCACCGCTGCTGCGCGAACTGCTGCAGGCCGCCACGCTGATCAAGGGGGAGCACATCGAAGACAGCCGCGATGGCCGCGTGGTGCGCCTGCTACTGGACGAACTGCACCGCATGGACGTGCTGCCGCTGCACCTGCCCGCCCCGACCGACCCGCGCCTGCGGCGGATCTGCCAGCACCTGCAGAAGCATCCGGGTGACGACGCCACGTTGCAGGACTGGGCGCAGGCGCTGGAGGTGGACGTGAAAACCATCCAGCGCCACTTCGCCCACGAGCTGGGCATGACCTTCGGGCAATGGCGGCAGCAGGCACGGCTGCTGGCCGCGATGGAACGACTGGCGACCGGCGACAAGGTCATCGATGTCGCGCTGGCGACGGGCTACGACAGCCCCAGCGCGTTCACCAGCATGTTCAAGCGGCAGTTGGGGCAGACGCCGGCGGCATTTTTCCGGTAACCGCATTCACGCATGGCGTGGATCTGCCACAGCGGCGTATGCCCGGCGGAAACCACCGCCGCCCGCAAACGAAAACGCCGGGCATGGCCCGGCGCTACCGTTCACCGTCTGCGTTGAGAACTCAGGACGTCATCCGGTCCCAGAAGCCCTTCACGCCATCCATGAAGGTGGCCGACTTCGGCGAATGCTTACGCGCTTCCTCGCCGACGAAGGTGGCTTCGAACTGCTCCAGCAGCTTGCGCTGTTCGTTGGTGAGGTTCACCGGCGTCTCCACCACCACGCGGCAGTACAGGTCGCCTTCGCTGCGGCTGCGAACCGAACGCACGCCCTTGCCGCGCAGGCGGAACAGCTTGCCGGTCTGGGTCTCGGCCGGAATGCGGATCTCCGCTTCGCCGCCCAGGGTGGCCACGCGCACGGTGTCACCCAATGCGGCCTGCGAGATGCGGATCGGCACTTCGCAGTGCAGGTCGTCGCCATCGCGCTGGAAGATGGCGTGCTCGCGCACGCGCACTTCCACGTACAGGTCACCCGGCGGCGTACCGGCCGGGCCGGCCTCGCCCTCGCCCTGCAGGCGGATTCGGTCACCGGTGTCGACGCCGGCCGGCACCTTCACCGACAGCACCTTGTCTTCCTCGACACGGCCGTTGCCGTGGCAGGTCTTGCAGGGCTTGGCGATGATCTGGCCACGGCCGCCGCAGTTGTGGCAGGCCTGCTGCATGGCGAAGATGCCGCGCTGGATGCGCACCTGGCCACGGCCATGGCACACATTGCAGGTTTCGACCTTGCCGTCTTCGGAGCCACTGCCATCGCAGTCGCCGCACTCGGCCAGAGTCGGAATCTCGATGCGGCGCTCGACGCCGCGCACGGCTTCTTCCAGGTCCAGCTCCATCACGTAGCCGATATCGGCGCCGCGACGGGCCTGGCGCGGACCACCGCCCCCGCCGCCAAAGATGTTGCCGAAGATATCGCCGAAGATATCGTTCATGTCCGGGCCGCCCGGACCACCGCCGCCCATGCCGTGCTCGAACGCAGCGTGGCCGTGGCTGTCATACATGCGGCGCTTGTTGCCGTCGGACAGCACTTCGTAGGCTTCCTTGCACTCCTTGAAGGAGGCTTCGGCCGCCGCATCACCCGGGTTGCGGTCCGGGTGGAACTTCATCGCACAGCGACGGTAGGCCTTCTTCAGCTCGTCGTCGGTGGCGGTGCGGGCAACGCCCAGCACTTCGTAGTAATCGCGCTTGCTCATATCGTGAATCGGGTTCCGAAACGTCGGGATTCGTCAAAGCGGAAGAGCGGAACCAGGTCCGCTCTTGCGTCGGGCGCCCCGACACGCCGGTGGGCGGTCAGGACCCTGATGCGACAACGGGACGCTGGTGGCCAGCGTCCCGCGTCGGTCCGGATCAGGACTTCTTGTCGTCCTTGACTTCGGTGAACTCAGCGTCGACCACGTCATCCTGCGCCTTGCCGGCATTGCCGGCGTCGGCGCCCGGGGCACCGCCCTGGTCGGCCGAAGCAGCGGCGAACAGCGACTGGCCAGCCTCTTCCAGCGCCTTCGACTTGGCTTCGATCTGTGCCTTGTCGTCACCCTTCATCGCGGTTTCCAGGTCGGCCAGCGCGGCCTCGACCTTGCCGATGACATCGCCGCCGACCTTGCTGCCGTGCTCGGTGATGGCGCTGCGGGTGCCGTGGATCAGGGCGTCGGCCTGGTTGCGGGCCTGCACCAGCTCCTGGAACTTCTTGTCTTCTTCGCGGTTGGCTTCCGCGTCGGCGACCATGCGTGCGATCTCCTCCTCGGACAGGCCCGAACCGGCCTTGATCTCGACCTTCTGTTCCTTGATGGTCTTCTTGTCCTTGGCCGACACGTGCAGGATGCCGTTGGCGTCGATGTCGAAGGACACTTCCACCTGCGGCAGGCCACGCGGGGCCGGCTCGATGCCGGACAGGTCGAACTTGGCCAGCGACTTGTTGAAGCGGGCCTGTTCGCGCTCACCCTGCAGCACGTGCACGGTCACGGCCGACTGGTTGTCCTCGGCGGTGGAGAACACCTGCGAGGCCTTGGTCGGGATGGTGGTGTTCTTCTCGATGATCTTGGTGAACACGCCGCCCATGGTCTCGATGCCCAGCGACAGCGGGGTCACGTCCAGCAGCAGCACGTCCTTGACGTCGCCGCCCAGCACGCCGCCCTGGATGGCCGCGCCCAGTGCCACGGCTTCGTCCGGGTTGACGTCCTTGCGCGGTTCCTTGCCGAAGAACTCGGTCACCGCCTGCTGCACCTTCGGCATGCGGGTCTGGCCACCGACCAGGATCACTTCGCTGATGTCGCTCGAACGCAGGCCGGCATCGTTCAGGGCGACGCGGCACGGCTCGATCGACTTCTTGATCAGGTCGTCCACCAGCGCTTCCAGCTTGGCGCGGGTCAGCTTGATGTTCAGGTGCTTCGGACCCGACGCGTCAGCGGTGACGTACGGCAGGTTCACTTCGGTCTGCTGGGCGCTGGACAGCTCGATCTTGGCGCGCTCGGCAGCATCCTTCAAGCGCTGCAGGGCCAGCGGATCCTTGCGCAGGTCGATGCCCTGGTCCTTGTTGAATTCTTCAACCAGGTACTCGATGACGCGGTTGTCGAAGTCTTCGCCGCCCAGGAAGGTGTCGCCGTTGGTGGCCAGCACTTCGAACTGCTTCTCGCCGTCGACGTTGGCGATCTCGATCACCGACACGTCGAAGGTGCCGCCGCCCAGGTCGTACACCACGATCTTGCGATCCTTGTTGTCGCCCTTGTCCAGGCCATAGGCCAGTGCGGCCGCGGTCGGCTCGTTGATGATGCGCTTGACGTCCAGGCCGGCGATGCGGCCGGCGTCCTTGGTCGCCTGGCGCTGGCTGTCGTTGAAGTAGGCCGGCACGGTGATGACCGCTTCGGTGACCTTCTCACCGAGGAAGTCCTCGGCGGTCTTCTTCATCTTTTCCAGCACCTTGGCCGAGATTTCCTGCGGGGCCATCTTCTTGCCGTCGCTGGTGGCCACCCAGGCATCGCCATTGTCATGGGCCAGGATGCTGTACGGGACGTGGGCGATGTCCTTCTGCACTTCGGCGTCGGTGAACTTGCGGCCGATCAGGCGCTTCACCGCGTAGAAGGTGTTCTTCGGGTTGGTCACGGCCTGGCGCTTGGCCGAGGCGCCGACCAGGACTTCGCCGTCCTTGGTGTAGGCGACGATCGACGGGGTGGTGCGATCGCCTTCCGAATTCTCGATGACGCGGGCCTTGCCGCCGTCCATGATCGCCACGCACGAGTTGGTGGTGCCGAGGTCGATACCAATGATCTTGCCCATGGGGGAGACTCCTGAGGATGCTTGTTGGTGTCAGTCCGGCCGTTCGGCCGGTGGATGAATACGATGTGGGGGAGGCTCGTGGAACATTCAAGCCATCTCCCGAACGCTGTGTTTCCGGTCGTCCGGCGCGTTCAGCGTCGGGCCGGGTCGCGGGTCATTCCCGCCTCCCGGCCCCGCAGGGTCAGTCGGCGGCCACCACCACCAGCGCCGGCCGCAGCAGGCGCTCGTTGAGCAGGTAGCCCTTCTGGAACACGGTGACCACGCTGCCCGGGGCTGCGCCCGGGGTCGGCACCTGGCTGATGGCCTGGTGGTGTTCCGGGTTGAACGGCTGGCCGATCGGGTCCAGCAGCACCAAGCCGTTGTCGGCGGCCACCTTCAGCAGCTGCTTGTAGGTCAGCTCCAGGCCTTCGCGCAGCGGGTGCGGGTCGTCGCCGGCGGCTTTCAGGCCGGCATCCAGGCTGTCGAACACCGGCAGCAGCTCGCCCAGCAGCTTCTCGTTGGCGAACTTGCGGGCCTGCTCGATGTCACGGGCCACGCGCTTGCGCTGGTTCTCCAGGTCGGCGCGCTCACGCAGCGCATCGGCCTTGATCTGCTCGACTTCGGCGCGCAGGCGCTCCACTTCGTCGTTGACGCCGGCGGCGGCAGCCGCGTCGGCGGCACTCTGCTGGGATTCGATATCTGGATGTTCGTGGTTCATGTCTGGGTCCCTGGCGGTCACTCTCCGCCTCCACCCACCCTAGTGTGGGCGGGATGCTGCGTTTCAAGCGTCGGATGTTCCCGGCGTGCGTCCGGCCGGCGAAAAGGCCGCGCCGAGCACATCGGCGGTGGCCTGGACCAGCGGGATCATGCGGTCGTAGGCCATGCGCTTGGGGCCGATCACGCCCAGCACGCCCAGCACCTGGCCGTTGGCGGTGTACGGGGCAGTGACCAGCGAGACGCCCTGCAGCGGCATCATCCCGGTCTCCTCGCCGATGAAGATGCGCACGCCCGGCGCCTGGATGGTCCGCTCCAGCAGCTGCAGGATCTCGCGCTTGCTGGAGAACAACTCGAACAGCTCGCGCAGGCGCTCCAGGTCGGACAGGTCCTGTACCCCCATCAGGCGGGTCTGGCCGGCCACCAGCATGTCGTCGGCCGCTGGCTGCAGGGCCTGCTCGGCCAGCTCGATGCTGTGCGCCAGCAGCTGCTCCAGCTCGGAGCGGGCGTCGCGCAGCTCCAGCAGCAGGCGGGTACGGATCTCGGCCATCGGCAGGCCGGCGAAATGGGCATTGAGGTAGTTGGCGACCTGCTCCAGCTGGCCCGGCGCGAACTCCTGGCGGGTCTCGATGACCCGGTTCTGCACCTCGTTGTCGGCGAACACCAGGATCGCCAGCACCCGGCGACCGTCCAGCGCCACGAAATCGATCTGGCGGAAGGCGAACTGCTCGCGTCGCGGCGCGCTGACCACGCCGACGAAGTGGCTCATCGCCGAGAGCAGCTCCGAGGCGCTGCCGAGCAGGGCCTGGGTGCTGCCGCCGCCAGCCAGCTCCTGGCGCAACCGGGCCAGCTCGCCCTCGCCCGGCGGCTGCATCTGCAGCAGGCTGTCGACGAACACCCGGTAGCCATGCGCGGTCGGGACGCGCCCGGCCGAGGTATGCGGCGAGGCCAGCAGCCCCAGGTCCTCAAGGTCGCCGAGGATGTTGCGGATGGTGGCCGGGCTGACCTCCAGGCCGGCCACGCGCGCCAGCGTCTGCGAGCCGACCGGCTCACCGTCCTGGATGTAACGCGCGATCAGCGTGCGCAGCAGATGGTGCGCACGCGGGGCAAGCTGGTCGGGAGAACCGTGCATGGAATCAACCTGTGAGACACGGACACTAGATAATGGCGACGCATCACCTTGGCAAGTCATTGGACCTCCCTCGCCCGCGTGCTAGCGTTGCGCGGCTGCTGATACCCCCTTACCCATGCTCAGACATCTTTCGATCAAGGATTTCGCCGTCGTCCGCGCCACCGAACTGGAGTTCGGGCCAGGCATGACCGTAGTTTCAGGCGAGACCGGCGCCGGCAAGTCGCTGATGGTCGACGCGCTGGGCTTCCTGTCCGGCCTGCGCGCCGACAGCGGCGTGGTCCGCCATGGCGCCGCCCGCGCCGAGCTTTCGGCCGAGTTCGCACTGGAGCAGCTGCAGGCCGCGCGCCAGTGGCTGGCCGACAACGAGCTGGACGATGAGGAACAGTGCCAGCTGCGCCGGGTGATCCGCGCCGATGGCGGTTCGCGGGCCTGGATCAATGGCCGCCCGGTGACCCTGGCGCAGCTGGGCGACCTGGCCTCCCTGCTGGTGGAGATCCACGGGCAGCACGAACAGCAGGCCCTGCTGACGCGCCCGTCGCAGCTGGCCCTGCTCGACGCCTATGCACGCAACGAAAACGAACGCCGCCAGGTGCGCCGCGCCGCCGCGGCCTGGCAGGCACTGGTCGATGAATCGCTGGCGCTGTCGCAACAGGGCGACGTCAGTGACCGGATCGGCTTCCTGGAACACCAGCTGCGCGAGCTCGACCGTGAAGACCTGGAACCGGAGTCGATCGCCGCGCTCGGCGCCAGCCACCGCCGCCAGGCCCACGCCAGCGCCCTGCTGAGCGCCTGCCAGGCGGCCAGCAACCAGCTCAACGGCGACGACGGCAGTTCCGCACTGGACCTGCTGCAGCAGGTACGCCACGAACTGTCACGCCTGATCGAACACGACCCGCGCCTGGGCGAGGTGGACGGCCTGATCGAGAATGCCTCGATCCAGCTGCACGAAGCCCTGTCGCTGCTGGACCGGGTGCACGACGACCTCGACGCCGACCCGGAGCAGTTCGAAGAGAACGAGCGCCGCCTCGGCCGCCTGCACGACCTGGCACGCAAGCACCGCGTGCCGATGGATGAGCTGGGCGCGCAGCGCGAGCGCATGCATGCCGAAGTGGAACAGCTGCGCGGTGCCGACGAGCGCCTGCAGCGCCTGGCCGGCGAGATCGACAAGGCCGCTGCGGCCTGGCGCGTGCAGGCCGAGGTGCTGACCGCCAGCCGCCGCAATGCCGCCGCCGAGCTGTCGGCTACCACCACCGGCATCATCTCCGAGCTCGGCATGGGCGGTGGCCAGTTCCTGATCGAACTGGAACCGCAGGATGCCGGCAAGCCCGATCCGCAGGGTGCCGAGCGCGTGGAATTCCTGGTCGCGGCCAATGCCGGCCAACCGCCGCGCGCACTGCGCAAGGTCGCCTCGGGCGGTGAACTGTCACGTATCTCGCTGGCCATCGAAGTCGCCGCGCTGGACCTGGATGCGGTGCCGACGATGGTGTTCGACGAGGTCGACTCCGGCATCGGCGGCGCCGTGGCCGACATCGTCGGCCAGAAGCTGCGCGCCCTCGGCGAGAAGCGCCAGGTGCTATGCGTGACCCACCTGCCGCAGGTCGCCTCCAAGGGCCACGCGCATTACCGGGTCAGCAAGGCGCCAGTGGAAGGCATGACCCAGAGCGCAGTGGAAAAGCTGGACAGCAAGGCGCGCGAGGAAGAGCTGGCACGCATGCTCGGCGGCGTGGAAGTGAGCAAGGAAGCGCGCGCCGCTGCGCGCAAGCTGCTGCAGGTGTAGCGCCGGCGGAGCCGAGCATGGGCTCGGCTCTACAGGAACATCCCGAACGAAACCGACATGTAGAGCCGAGCCCATGCTCGGCTTCTGTCCGCCGGCGCTCTCACCCCAACGGCCGCGCCAGATCCACGTTCTCCACCAGGTAATCCAGGAACGCGCGCACCCGCAGCGGCAGGTAGCCGCCCTGCCCCAGGAACACCGCGTGCACCTCTTCCAGGTCACCGGGATTGGCTTCCTCCAGCACCGGCAGCAGGCGTCCGGCAGCGATGTCGGCCTGCACCTGGAACGCTGCCAGCCGTGCCATGCCCAGCCCCCCCAGCACCAGCTGGCGCAGTGCATCGCCGTTGCTGGCACGGGCGTTGCCGCTGGGCAGCAGCATCCGTTCGCGACCGTCCTGCAGCAGCGGCCAACCCTGCATCGCCCGCGCATGGCCAATGTCCAGACGGTTGTGCGACTGCAAGTCCTCCACGGTGGCCGGCAGGCCATGCCGTTGCGCATAGGCCGGCGCGGCCACGATCATCATCCGCGTCGCGCCCAGCCGCCGCGCCACCAGGCTGGAGCTCTTCAGCGGACCGGCCCGCACCGCCACATCGGTGCGCTGCTCCAGCAGATCGATCACCTCGTCGTTGAGGGTCAGGTCCACGCCTACCTGCGGGTTGCGCTGCAGGAACACCGGCAGCAGCGGCAACAGGAAATGCTGGCCGAACGGCACATTGGAATTGACCCGCAGGCGTCCACGCGGCTCGGCGTGGGCACTGGCACAGCGCTCGGCCTCGTCCAGGTCGGCCAGCACGCGCAGGCCGCGCTCGTAGAACGCGCAGCCCTCGGGAGTCAGCTGCAGCTGGCGGGTGGAACGCTGCAGCAGGCGTGTCCCCAGACGCTGTTCCAGCCTCGCCACCAGCTTGCTGACCGCCGACGGAGTCATCTCCAACGTTCGGGCGGCCGCGGAAAAGCCCCCGGTCTCGATCACCCGCACGAACACTTCCAGTTCGCCGGATCGGTTGATGTCGGAGCGCGCCATGGCAATGAATCCCGTTCACAGATGATTTTCCATGCGCAGTCTAGTTCACAGATGAGTACGGAATCACCATGGCCTTCCCTCCACCCGGGATTGCCCGATGAACCGCTTCAACCAGCTCGTAGCCACCGCATTGATCGGTCTGTCCGGCGCCGCCAGCGCCGCCTCTGCCCCGCACTGGGTGGCCAGCTGGCAGGCCAGCCCGCAACCGGTCTGGGGAGCGGACTTCCTGTTCCCGTCACTGATACCGGCGTCGCTGCACGACCATACCTTCCGCCAGACCGCGCGCATCAGCCTGGGCGGCCCGCGCCTGCGGGTGCGGCTGAGCAATGCCTATGGCACCCAGCCGCTGCGGATCGGCGGTGCCAGCGTCGCGCCGCAGGCCGGTGCGACGCCGCATCAGCTCCGCTTCGATGGCCGGCCCGAGGTGCTGATCGGCCCCGGCCAGGAACGGCTGAGCGATCCGCTGCCGCTGGCGGTGCAGGACCGTCAAGCGCTGCAGGTCAGCGTCTTTGTGCCGGAGTCGACGCCGTTGCAGACCTTCCACTGGGACGGCCGCCAGACCAGCTGGATCGCCCCCGGCGACCAGAGCCTGGCGCGCGAGCTGGACAGGGCCAGCGCCACCACGGCCCGCCTGTTCCTGACCGGCATCGAAGTCGAGGCCCCGACCAGCGCACGCAGCGTGGTGGTGATCGGCGATTCGATCACCGACGGCGCCACCGCCAGCCTCGACCGGGACCAGCGCTGGACCGACCACCTGGCCGCCCGCCTGGCCCCGCAGGGGGTGGCGGTGGTCAGTGCCGGCATCTCCGGTGGCCGCCTCTTGCGCGACGGCATGGGCGAAGCCGCGCTGGCCCGCTTTCAACGCGATGCGCTGGATCAGCCTGGCGTGTCCAGCGTGATCGTGCTGATCGGCATCAATGACATCAGCTGGCCCGGCACCGCCTTCGCGCGCAAGCAGGCGCGGCCCACGCTTGCCGAACTGCAGGCGGGCTACCGCGCCCTGGCCGGACAGGCCCATCGCCGTGGCGTTCGGATCGTGGGCGCGACCCTGCCGCCGTTCGCTGGCGCCCTGCCCGGTACGCCGCTGGACGACTACTACCAGCCGGACAAGGACGCCCTGCGCAGCCAGCTCAATGCGTGGCTGCGCACCGACGGCCCGTTTGACGCAGTGATCGACCTGGACGCGGCGCTGCGCGACCCGGCCGATCCGTCGCGGATGGCCGCCGCCTATGACTCCGGCGACCACCTGCACCCGGGTGACGCGGGGAACCGGGCAATGGCCGAGGCGGTGGATCTGGACGCGCTGCTTGGAGGTCAGGGGTCAGAGCCCTTTTCCCATGGAAAAGGGCTCTGACCCCAGCATCAGGCCCACCAACGAAAAACCCCGGGCAGGCCCGGGGTTTCGTCGCATATGGCTGGCCGGATCGGCTTACTTGCGCTTCTTGCGCACGTACAGCACCAGCGAGTGCTCTTCCAGCTCGTAGCCGTGGTCGGCTGCGATCTTGCGCTGCAGCTCCTCGATCTCGTGGCTTTCGAACTCGATGATCTTGCCGCTGTCCACGTCGACCATATGGTCGTGGTGGCCGCCACGGTCCAGCTCGTAGACGGCCTGGCCACCTTCGAAATTGTGCTTGAGCACGAGGCCGGCGGCCTCGAACTGGGTCAGCACCCGGTACACCGTGGCCAGGCCGATCTCGTCGCCATGCTCCAGCAGCTGGCGGTAGATGTCTTCGGCGGTCATGTGGTGCTGGGCATTGCGCTGCTCGAGCAGCGCCAGGATCCGCATCCGCGGATGGGTCACCTTCAGGCCGACTTTACGCAGGTCGTGGGTTTCCATAGGTCTCCGTTCATTGGCGATTTAGCGCCAGCTGCCTCGGATTGGGTCGCGGTGGCACGCCGGGAGTGTATCATCGGTTTGATTTCCCCAACCGCCAGTCCCGATGCGCAATCTCCTGTTGGTCGCCGCCGTCGCCCTGTCCACCACCGGGTGCGGCATCATCTACAAGCAACCCATCTATCAGGGCAACCTGATCCGGGAAGATGCCGTGGCCAAGCTGCAGGTCGGGCAGAGCAAGCAGCAGGTCACCGCCCTGCTGGGCACCCCGTCCATTCCCGATCCGTTCCACGCCCAGCGCTGGGACTACACCTCCAGCCAGCGCGTGAACCGCCTGGGCCGTACCGAAGTGAAGAACTTCGTGGTGTTCTTCGAGAATGACACCGTGACCCGTTGGGAAGGCGACTACTTCCCGGGCAACGACAAGGCCCTGGCCCAGCAGACCGTGCGCCAGTTCGGCCGCAACCTGCCGAAGGACAAGAAGAAGAAGGGCCGCTGAGGCCCCCTGCCCGTCCCCACGGGCGGGTTGCGGGCATCAACCGCCGAGCGCACGTCGCCGGCGGTTGTCCTTGGGGTCGGCCAGCAACGGGCGTAGCAGCTCGATACGGTCACCCTCCAGCAACACCTGCTGCGGGCGCGCCAGTACGCCATGCACGGCCACGGCCGGGCATCGGTCACTGCCTTCCAGCGCGGCGGCGGCAATGGCATCGGCCACGGTCGCGCCCTCGTCCAGCTGCAGCCGGCGCGACAGCACCTGCTGCGGCCAGGCCAGCACCACCTCGACCTCGATCATCGCTCAGGCCTCGTCGGCGACGCGGACGAAATCATTGACCATCCGATCGGCCAGCCCCTGGAAGCCGATCGCCAGGGCCGGTCCCAGCAGGCGTGAGCTGGGCTCGAATTCCAGGGTCAGGGTGACCTTGCAGGCGTCCTCGGCCAGCGCATGGAATTCCCAGCGGCCGTGCAACTGCTTGAACGGGCCATCGCGCAGCTGCATGTCGATGCTGTGCGGGCGTTGCAGGGTGTTTTCGGTCTGGAACCAGGTGCTGAACGAACCCAGGCCCAGATCCAGGCGCGCCACCAGCCGGTCCTCGCCCTGCTCCAGGATCTGGGCAGCCGAGCACCAGCGGAAACGGCGCGGATAGGCCTGGACATCGTTGACCAGGTCGAACATGCGCGCGGACGAATGCTCGACCAGGGCGCTGCGGCGAATAGTAGGCATGAATACAGGACGTTTCGGCAATCGACCGGGCGGGCCCGAATCGGAGACAATACGGAAATGAGCAAGAACAGCGGCAAGGATAAAGCAAAGAGCGCGACGGCCAACAAGACCATCGCGTTGAACAAGCGTGCCCGCCACGAGTACCACATCGAAGAACGCTTCGAGGCCGGCCTGGCGCTGCAGGGCTGGGAGGTGAAGTCGATCCGCGCTGGCCGCGGCAACATCATCGATGCCTACGCCTACGTGAAGCACGGCGAGATCTTCCTGATCGGCGCCCAGATCACCCCGTTGATCCAGGCCTCCACCCACGTGGTTGCCAACGACCGGCGCGAGCGCAAGCTGCTGCTGCACCGGAGCGAGATCGACAAGCTGGTCGGCAAGGTCGAGCGCGATGGCTACACGATCGTGCCCACCGCGATGTACTGGAGCAAGAACAAGATCAAGCTCGAAGTCGCGCTGGCCAAGGGCAAGCAGACCCACGACAAGCGCGATGCCGCCAAGGACCGCGACTGGGCGATCGAGAAGCAGCGCGTGATGCGTCGCGGCAACCGCGACGCATAAGGCTGCAATACCGGGCCATGCCCGGCGGCCTTGGCCTTCTGTAAAGCCGAGCCACGCTCGGCTGCCGTGGCTTTCTGTAGAGCCGAGCCATGCTCGGCTGCCGTGGCTTTCTGTAGAGCCGAGCCATGCTCGGCTTCGGCGAAGAAGCCGTCGAGCATGGCTCGACTCTACAAAAGGCGGATCACCCCGCCAGTACGCCCTGCCCGCGCATGCGCGGCGCCAGCGCCGCGTGCATCACCGCCAGGTGCATCACCACCGCCAGTTCCGGCGCGTAGCGATCATCCCCCGCCCGCCACTGCTGGGCCAGCTGCGCGGCATCATCCGGCAGCAACGACAGCAGCTGGGCATCATCCATCGCATCGGCCGCGCCCTGCAGCTGGCGCGCCATCTGCCGCGACTGCCACACGTGCACGCCAATACTGAGACTGGCCAGCGACATCAGGACCACGGCCAGCCCGTGCTCGAACCACTGCGACAGCACTTCCGGCCCCCACAGCAGGGCCGCCAGTACGGCCAGGCCCGGCAGGCGCCACCCCAGCCAATGGATGCGACCGCGCTGCGACCAGTGCACCACCACCGCGCTGGCGATCAGCGCGGCCGCAGCCGTGGCCGGCAGCTCGGTCAGCCAGGTGGCCGCCAGCAGCACCGCCAGCAACGCCCAGACCCAGACCGGCGGCAACGCGCGCCGCTGGTAGTCGGCACCGACCGGCCCGATCAGCTGTCGCAGGCTGCGTTGTTGGCTTGCATCGGTCACCCACCGTCTCCGTGTCTGTCCTGGCTTGGATGGTCGTCGCCAGTGTGTCGCAAATCCGTGCCAATGACGTTACCAATCCGCTATGACGGCGGCTCTACAACTTGTTGTGGATTGCCAAGGTGACTGTTCAGGCGTTTTGCCGTAGCATTGCAAGCGTTGGGCAGGCCCTGACCGTGGCAACGCGGGATCGGCCCTGTACCTTGCAGCACTGTAGAAACCGGGGGTGCATTGGTTTCGACGGGGGTTGTGAAGTCGCCTGGCGCATGCCGAGGGGGTAGCTTTCCTCGTAAATCCAGCTGCAAAACTCTAGTTGCCAACGACGACAACTACGCTCTGGCCGCTTAAGGCCTAAGCCTCGAAACCGCTTGTGTCCATGCTCGCGGTGTAGAGTCACTATCATGGAATCGCGCTGGGTGGCTGCCTGTCAGTCCGGCACTAGAACACAACAGGCTGGTTCCCGGATGCGCTTTGCACGCCGTGCTGTTCGGGGACGAGATCTAACGGCGAGCTAAGCATGTAGTGCTGGGGATGGAGTGCCTTCGGACGGCGGTTCAATTCCGCCCACCTCCACCATCTGTAAGCAGTTCAGCTGTATCTTGCTGATTCTGTTGGGTTTTGGCAGGGCGCGATACCGAAAAACGATCTTTCCAAAAGGATCTTTTGAGGTATCGCCCCTTGCCCAAGCCCTATCTTCTACGCCGGCCTAGCGGACTTCATGTCCGCTTTCTTGTTCCTGTAGACCTGCGCGAGGCTATCGGCTCACGCTTCTTAGTCCGCCGCCTTCCTCCGTCTGCTGTTGACCTTGCCCGCCTCGTCGCGGCCCGCATGGCTGTGGCACTCTCCGAAGCATTCGAGCGCTGGAGAGGTAGCCGCATGGATGACAAGGATAGAGAGGACCTGCTGAAAGTCGTCAGCGGCTCCATCAACCAGTGGACCGGAAACATCCAGCTGCCGAATGGGACTAAGCTCACCGGTCTGAACGTCAATGGGCGAGAAGATGCTCAAGCACTTCTGGAAACGATCAGAGGCTTGGCGTTGCCTGGGCTCTCGGTTGTGGGACTGCCCAATGAACCCGCCAGCGCAGATTTCACGCTATCCGACCGCATCGCCCTGTATCTGGCCGACCTGAGGAATGCCAAGACCTCACCCGGCAATCTTCTAGATAGTGAGAACACGCTCATCATCTTCCAAGAAGTCGCAGGACCTGATCTGCTGATGTCGAAGGTCGGGGAAGCCCAAGTCAGAGCGTTTCTGACAGGACTCCATCACTGGCCGAGCAATGCCAGGAAGAAGAGTGACTACAAAGAGCTGACCGCGCCGCAGATCATGGCCAAGGTCAGGCAGCAGAGAGATAAGGGCATCATTGTTGCCGGTCTCTCAGATCGGACACTCGGAAAGCACCGAGACCGGCTTGCCAGCTTCTTTAACGCACAAGTGGCCAGCGGGATCATCGCGCGCTCGCCTTTGGACGGAATCAAACGGCAGAACTCGGCACAATCTGTGGCTGCCCTGCCCCGCCGTCAGTTCACGATTGAAGAGATCAACAAGATCTTTGACCCTGAGAATTTCCTGCCCTGGGCTAAAGGACGACCTGATCGCTACTGGGGCGTGCTGCTGGCGGCAGGCACCGGGGCGCGAGTGAACGAAGTTGGCCAGCTCTATACGGAAGATGTTGCAGAAGTGAACGGCATCTGGGGGATCCACATCCGCGCCGTCCATCGCGACCAGAAGCTGAAGAACGCCAACTCGCTGCGCTTCATCCCACTACATCCCCGCCTCTTGGATGCTGGGATCCTCACATATGCCCGTGATGTCATGGAGGCTGGCCATGAGCGCCTGTTTCCTCACTTGCCTTGGCACAAGAAGGCAGGCTACGGGGATGCCCTCGGAGATCAGTTCCGCGCCTATCTTGTTGGCTTGGGCATGATGCAGCCCGGCATGGGCTTCCACTCGTTCAGACATACTGCGAGCACCCGGCTTCTCTATGCGGGTGTGCTTAGCTCTATTGCCGCTGCCATTACGGGGCACAAGGCGCATATGCCCGGCGAGCTCGGAACCTATGTAGATGTGCCCACGCTCCAATCGCGCGCAGATGCCGTTGCGCTCCTCCCCATTCCCGAAGGTTTGCCGGTCTATCAGCCTGGAGAGGCAGCGCAGTCTCTCAGGCAAGCGCAACTCAGAGCGAAGCGGCGAGCGGTCAATGCAGCTGCACGTGAACGAAAAGCGGTCGCTCTTGCCAAAAGCGCGCACTCCACGACGCCAACAAGTCGCATGAGGAAGCCATCAAAGGCGTCGTAGCGCCCGGGGAATCTCGGTGACAATGATTAGGCAACGCCATCAACCACTCTAGGCGCTCAAGATTCGGGGTCGGAGCCTTGCGATCAACGCAAATAATGTTTTTATGAGAGCTCCCAAACGTTAGGAGCTCCATATGCCGTTAGAAAGAAAGCTGGCTATCGCTAGTCGAGTGCTATGCCCTTTGATTGCCCAAGACCGGACACGAGACACGCAAGAGCGGATCGAGGACATCATCCACGCCCTCGAAATCGCCGAAGAATTGATCAACCGATGCATGGCTCCAAAGCCCCCGGCTGACGACCACACTCTGAAACCTGCCGTTAGGGTTAGAGAAGCCGTGGTAGAACGCGATCAGGTGCAGCTCAGCGACATGATTTCAGAGCGCCGTGGCGCGGTGTCAAAGCCCACTCGCGGACCTACCTACCACTGAGTTTTCGAAACGAGGTTGGTTGAAGCCCCGGCTCGCCGGGGCCTTCGCTTGCCGGGGCCTTCGCTTGCCTATCAATGCAACCGCACTCCGGGCTCCTTTGCCTGCCTCATTGCCAGCAGGGCATCAGCCGGAGCGGACGCTGCAGGAGCGTCAGTGGGCGCGTCCCCCAAGACCGGGTATCTACGCAGCAACACTTCACTCCAATTCTCCAGCTGCGACAACGACTCGCCTGTTCGACGGTTGTAGTCTTCCTGAGCCTTCGGGCCAGTGGCTTCGTGAGCGCGTTGATACTCCTCGCGTCCCAGCTCAACAGCCCTGACACGGCGCGCCCGACGCCGCGACCAGTCTGAGCGATTCAGGATCCCTGGACGTGGGTTCTGGCTTTCGAAGTTCTCCAAGGCAAATTCCGCTTGAGCCAATACATGCTGGGCACGGTCTTCAGCTTTCAGCCTACGCTTGAAGCGCAGTGCGTCCCGCTTCAACTTCTTCAGTCTTACGAGCAGCTCTTCCAAGTCGCCACGGAGCTTGGGCAATGTTCCATGAGCCGATATCAGAGCTGTGCTGTTGCGCAGCAATCTGCGCGTGAATTTGAGCCTATCTCGCAGAGCCTCTATCCACGCCTCGGCCCACATCTCCAACACTTCGTTCACGGTCAGCTTGGATGCGCTGGTCTGCGGTTGCCGTTCCCCGTCTTCTGCAACCGCCCCAACCGGCATGGCTTCTCTGGCCCCGCTAACCAGAGGAGGCGCTCCACCAGGAGACAGCATTGGTCCCGTGGCGGGGCCCAGTGGAACTTGGCGCGAGCCAACCGGCACTGCCTGATCGGATGCGGGGTCCATCAACCTGCCCTCTCCTGCCATCTGGACCACAGCGCGATCCCAAGCAGCGCTGTTGGCCAGATGGATCCCGTCATTGCCCTGCTTAAGATCGGTATCCATACCTCGGCGATGCAAGGCAGTGGCGTCTTTGCCCATGTGAAGTCCTGGAGCACGGGAAAGCTCCGCTGCTGTGAGCTCATCTCCTTGCTCTGCGGCCTCAACCGCTTGGTCCTTAAGGCTACGATGATCGACGCGTGCCGAGACACCGGCAGCGGCCAAGTGAGCATTGATGGCTTCCCCTACCATTGCCCGGATCCACTCGACTTCCCCTCGACCCGAAGGGCCGCCGTCTAATTCTCTGGTCTTGTCCTTCAGCCCCTCTGCGTCCACCCGCCTGGTCGTAGCCAAGATGTGGACGTGATAGTTGAGCCCGTCAGCGGTCTGCGGCTCATGGATACTTGCCTGGACTGCGAACCTATAACGCTGGACTAGACAGCGCGATATTTCAGCTGCCAGGTCTGAACGCTGCTCGTTGCTCAATTCGTGTGGCAGAGCCACCTCGAACTCACGAGCAACGGTAGCGTCTTTACGCCGCTCTGAAGCCTCGGCTGCAGGCCAAAGCTGCCGAGGATCGAAAGCCCAATCGGGAGCGTCGTCGGGAGCGAGGCAACGGGTCTCAACGACCCCGCCGCGCCTCCGATAATCGTGCCGGAGACCGGTGCGGTCATCGATGATAAGCAGCCCCGCCCTGTAGGCAGCGGCGGCGGTAGATGCGTGCCCCTGGGCACGACTGAAGGTCTTTACTCTTGTGTGATAGATGGCCATTGATGCTCCTTGTTCCGGCCCCCGCATTTGCCTTTATGCCTACGATTTAGGCTTTGGCAAGCGCTTTTTAGGAGGTCAAGGGGCACAGCCTCTTGCGCACGCATTGCCCGAAGGGCAATGCCTAAGTGCGCTCTTGCTTGGCTTATTGATCTCGCTAAGCGACGGACTTTTCACCAGAGAGACGGCGGCCACTAGACCTTCCATTGCCACGTCGAACCATGGATGGCGATGCCCCCCTGCTCGGTCCAGCTGAACTCCTTCCACATCAACTGCTTGGGTTGGCCACCGAACTTCGCCTCATCAAGCAAATACAGGAACGCGTCAGCGGTTATCCAGGTCTTGGGTTCGAGATCCAACTCAGTCAGCTTTGCCGCATAGTTCGCGGCCCGCCCCACCCAAACAATGTCATTTCCACCTCGAACTCCAGTGCGGGCAGCACGAAGAGCGCTAGAGTCAATGCCGACACTCTGCTTGATGGTACGGTTCAATGCCGGGTATTGCTTCTTAAGGGCAGGATTAATGATTTCATTCACAGCGTAATTGATCTTCAGACCTGCAATCGCTGCCGGTGTCGTTTGACGATCCCCTACCCAGATTCCCATCACACGGTCACCGTCGTAAGAAGTGATCGCGCCACCCTCAGCCCTGATGATGCTGGCAGCACAATGCAGAAATGCCTTGTAGACCTCCGCACTAAACCACCATTCCTCAGTGTCGACCATGTTCGTAGAGCCGTGGAGATCCGCATACAGCACGGTAGCCCGCGAAAATTCAACAGCGTCATTGCCGAGTCGCAGATCCTCCGGATCCGGAACCACGCGCCCCTCCCGCTTGTCCCAGGCACTGCTGAAGATCGTCGCAACAGCACCCTCCATGTCTTCGATCAAAGCCATGATTAGTCTCTTGGTCCCATAGCGAGAATGATGTCGCGAATTTGGTTGCAAGCCGGAGCTAGCCTCGCTCTGGCATCCTCCCCAGGCACATAACGGTAGGAAACCGTAGTCAGACCCGCAAGATCACTCGGAAGCTTCAACTTATCTTCCCTAGGCTCCATCAAGAAAGCGCGCTTCCTACCCAAGAACCCAATAAACATACCCAACTCGAACACGACGTTGTCTCGCATCGCAGGCCATTCGTCTCCACGACTAATCACAAGATCATCTGCGTGCGCGATTGCGATTGCAAAGTCAGCCAGTTCGAGCTGCTTTTCCAACTCATCTAACGTGTAGTTTGACGCGCGAAACACGCCATGGTCCCAGACCACAGTCAAGAATGGATCATGTTCAAAGTGTTGGACCAATAGACGGGTGACTGGAAGCGCCTCCACCGAAGACATGACGAACACCCGAACTTGGTTGCGAGGCTTGGCCAGAAGGCTATTCCTCTGCAGAAGTCTCCTCGAAAGTGTGGCGGCCAGTCGCCTCCAGATGATCGGGTGACCATCTGCCATTTCAATGAAATCGCTTTCAGCGACCTTCAGCAGAACACTGAGCTCCCGTGCCACCAGCGTAGCTGCGCGCCTCTGAGCTGGCTCAATCGCAGCCATCTCGCCGACATGATCTCCTGTATGGCGGATGTTGACGATCTTTCCGTTGATCACTACATCAACGGATCCAGCAACGATAAAGAACACTTCGGTGTCCATCCCGTCCTGCTCGACAAAGGACTCGCCCGCCTGGACTTCTAGCAGCTCCCCCCGGTCCATGAGCCACTCTGGCAAGCCGCCGATCCCGCCAAGCAGTCGCGCCTCAGATAATGCAGCGAGCAGCCTCCGCCCTCCATCTGAGCGGAACCGATCAATAAGTCCAGTGGCCACTTCGCCCCCTTGAAAGTGTGAACCAAGACACAATATACAGGTCCAACGGGCCGCCGCCAGTGCATGTGGACCGTACCTGGGCCTTAGCGAAGCGCCCCCCCCTTGGCTTCACCTTTACTGGACGAGAGGATATTGAGATGGGCCACAGCTGGAAGGAAGACCGCGCGAAGAAGCGAATCAAGTCTCGCTACGAGGAAGTGCGGGACGTAGAAATTTACGACTACAAGCGCGATACCTCGCTGGAAAGCATCCCAGCAAAGCGCGCTTATCGCATTCATGCGGCCCACCTCTACATCGATATCGTCAACATTGACGAAATCCTGGCCTGTACGAAGGACGAGGGCACTACCTGCCACAAGCGCACCCTAAAATTCCTCAACCAGCACTATCGCGCTGTCCATCGCATTCTTGAAGAGAGCAATGCCAAGCGCGTCGACTTCCATAACCAACGACTGCATGCCTTGGTCGCTAAGCCTTACGGCGAAGATGAAGAGCGCCAACGGGTGGCCAAAGCCGTGGCCATCGCAAAGCTAGTTGACGAAGTCTTGGCGGAAACAGGGGATGCCGATGAGCACATCCCAAATGCACGTGTCCGCGTAGGTATTGATAGCGGCTTGGCTCTGGCGGTCAACAACGGTCGGCGCGGAGGCCGCGAGCCCCTCTTTCTTGGAAGTCCTGCCAATCACGCTGCCAAGTGCGCTGGACATGCCAGCACAGAAGGCATCTACCTCACAAACTCAGCGCGATCCGTCATGGGCTTCCCCGCACTGGACGGTGACAAGGACCGCTCTACCCGCCTTACTGACGAGCAGATAGCCACCTGCGTTGATGAAGCCAAGCTCGAAACGTCGAAAGACAAGATCATCAAGCTTTGGAAGGAAGAGCAGGAAGAGACCCCCATTGGCAGCATTGAGTTCAGCAGGCCAACGCCACCTTTGTCAGACCTGGACTTTGATGCTCTCACCCCAGGGAATTCAAAGAACTTCGAGGGCGTTTCTGTATACGCTGATATCGATGGCTTCTCTGCGTTTGTGGACCAACACCTTGAAGAGAATCCAGAGAATTTGGTCCGCACGTTACACGTCGTTCGCTCCGAACTGGACTCGGTCACGCACAGCGACTTTGGCGGACGCCGCGTAAGGTTCATCGGCGACTGCCTCCATGGAATGATGATTGAGGGGACGGCCTATACAACGGATGCAGAGGCGACTGTAAGCACCGCCGTCCAATGCGTCGGCGCCCTCCGCAGCAGCTTTCTGTCCGCTATTGAACATCTGAAGTCTGAAGGTGGAGACACTGGGGAGTTGGGTCTCGCGATTGGCTTTGAGTACGGCCCGCTTAGTTTGAGCAGACTGGGCATGAAGGGGGAGCGCGTCCGATGCGCAACGGGGCGAGCCGTAATTGCCTCCGAGGCAGAGCAGCGCATATGCAAGGGAACCGAGAGCAGGATCGGCCCTGCTGCATACAAGGCCGGATCGGACGCAGTTCGCACTCTCTTTGGCAACTCCAGGACGGCTGACAACCTTGACTATGACGCGGCTGTAGAAGAACTTTCGGCCTCTGGCGATAAGGTGGCAAAGGCGGCTCTTGAAGATGCATATGCCTCTTCGCGTCCTGCGGTGGTCCCGTCCTTGTCGCAACCACTTCGCCCACATTCGAAGCTCGCCCACGATGAGCGAAGTTGAGTCATTGCTAAGGAGCGTGGCCCCCGAGTTCGGGGCTACGCTCTCCAATGGAGCCGGTGCAGTAGATGCCACGATTGAGATCTCTCTCCCCAGCGGGAAGACTCGATCTTTTGCTCTATTGCTCACCATCCATGGCTATTACGTCTTTGTCCAAGAGAAAAAAGCCTCGCCCCAACTGCCTCAGTGCTGCCCGGATCGCCACATCAATCCGGGCGGAACATTCTGCTTGGGCTGGAAAGATGACAGCCCTAGCGAAGTCCGCGACGAAGCAGCCGCACGCCGATGGTGGTCTGCTGTTGTGCGATTTCTTTCTCGCCAGATCAACGCAAGCTACCGACGCAAATGGGCAGGTCAAGAGTACGACAGAGCCCATGGTGATGCTGCTGTCCATCAGGCAGCCGCTGAGGCTGCAGCAGAGAAGTTGGGGCCTGATTTCTCTGGTCGCGCGAGGCGGGGAGACTTTACCGTGCGCCTCGATGAGCATCTCAGAGGGCCACGCATTGAACTATGGGGAGATGGCAGACGCCTAGCACGGATCACGAAGCGTGGCGGATCATTGGTGGGAGGACACACCTGCTGCCCATGCGATCCGTCAGGAAAGATCGAGATTTCGAGATGCCAGGATCACGCCGAGCATCTGGAAAACTACATATCCAGCTACTACCTTTGGCGCGTTTCCGAAGACAAGTTCATGGATGATCTTGCAAATCAGGGCGTTGCTTGCTGCGGAACGCTGATCTCCTGTGGGCTGAGGGACGCGCATTCGCGCCTAAACCAACTAACCAAACCTACTGCTAAGCCATATGTCCGACGATCAAAATTCTACCAACCTCCCAAGCCCTCCAAACGCCCAAGGCGGGCGCGTTAGCACTGGTTGGCAACAGCTGAACCTTGTTCTTGGGTTCTTCTCAAGAATCGATACGAAGCTATCGGTGGTGCTGGGCATTGATCTGGGCATGCTGGCACTGGTTGCTACTCGGCTTCCTCCGCCGAGCGAGATGACCGCCGCAGCTGCGGTCTTCACGACTCTATTTTTTACCGCGCTGGGGTTTAGCTTCCGACACCTCTGGAACGGCTCGTTCCCACATCTAGACGGCGGCACGGCATCATTGCTCTACTTTCGAAGCATCGCTCAGATGCGAGAGAGTGAATTTCGGCAGGCATGCAAGAGTCGGAGTCCTGAGGAGCTAGCAGATGATCTCTTTAATCAGTGCTGGCGAAATTCGAAGATCCTCACCTGTAAATTTCACTCTCTCCGGCAGGCCTACATAGCGACGCTACTCGCCGTTGTGCCATGGGTCGCGTTGATAATTCTCCTGCCATCGCCGCAGCGACCGGGATGAATACTTGGTAGAACGTCGAGCGGCTCATTGCTCAATCCATGCCTTCATCCTAGCGAACCACTCATCCCGCTCTGATTCATTGGCTGCTGTGCTCTTAAGCCAACGGTCAGAGTGACGCACGAACGGGACAAGCCAGAGCGGGTGGACAACGTCCCGCACCTGAACTTCCAGGCGATGCGTGACCACCCCTTTGTAGTTGTATTCCCCAGTGCGGATGGCGAGCACTTCAGCCCGCCGCAGGTAGCGCTCACCCTTCACGGGATCTCGGACCCAAATGGCGTCCCTGCCCAGGTCCAAGGCAATGTGATCATGGGATACGGTGGGTTCGAACTCTTCAGGCCTATGCTTCTTCAGTTTGGGCGTTCGGCGACGGAACAGCCACGGCAAGCCCCACAACAGCGCAAGGGGCCAGAAGACCAGCTGCCCGAACAGCATCAGCCCGAGCAAGACCCCATCGGTCGTCGTGCCGTCTTCGAACACGACACCGCACAGCCACCAAAGCGCGAGACCGGTGATGATCCAGCGGATTACCTTGAACAAGGTCCACATACGAGCTTCCTAGCGATGGGCGGGAAGGGCTGGGTCAGCGACGGTCTACGACAGTCCAAGTGCCGCCAACTCTGTCGATGACGAAAGTGCCGACAAGCTGCTGTTGCTCAGTGCGAGTGCCAAGCTGGTAGCGGGCGGTTCCAGTGACACTGCAGGCATAGCCAGGACTGTCCCCTCGCGAGCACTCGCCTACCTTGAGACGCTCAAAGGTCATCGTCGTTCCTGTCGCTTCCTTGAAATACGCGGTCAGCGCTTTCTCAACATCGCCACTACCAGGGCCACCCGAGCAGGCGGCCAGCAGCACTGCGGCGGAAAGCGTCCAAAGCTTCTTCATGTCAGCTCCTTGATCAGTCGATGAGTAGGCAGTGACTGCCCGGATTCGTTGCAGTGCCAGGCAGTACTTCGCTATCGATCACTGACCCGGCCTTGTTGATGACGATGACGATCTGGCTAGGCCGGGCGGAGGAGTCCTCCTCACGCTCGCCGAGATAAGCCAGAGCGATGGCGTCCTTGAAGTCATAGACCTTGCCGAAGCCGATAACGCTTTGTGCGTCCGGAGGCAAAAGAACGGGCTTGCCATCAAGCTTGATAGCGCGCTTGTAGTCCAAGCCTTCCAAAGGTTCGATGCGGCCGATCCTGGTTCGGATGGGCCCAGTGGGCGTTGCGGAGCCGTGACCCGTCGCCCAGATGAACTCGGAGACCTTCGGATGCACTACCCCAGCCGCCTTGAACTGACCGCTCTGCAACTGACATGAGAGGCTGGGCGCAGCCTCAGCAGAAGCGGCGAACGCCAGGAGACCCATTACTGCCCAGCACTTCATATCCATACGACGGCTTCCAGGTTGAATTTTGCGTTGAACGCAAATGACCAGCTAAGCTTATGCCGTCAAACTCTGGAGAGTCAACGTGTTTGTTTCTGCCGGATGCCCGCTCCTCAGCCCACGCCCACAGCCCTCGGTCATCGCCTACGCGCAGCACGCGTTGCCAAAGGCTGGACCCAAGCTCAGCTAGGCGAAATGCTTATGGGCGTAGATGACTCAAATACGACGGCCCCTCGGATCAGTAGATATGAACGAGGGATGCACAAGCCAGACCTAGAGACCATCGAGAAGCTCGCAGGGCTTCTAGACCTTCCTGCGGCCTACTTCCTGGCGGCATCGGATGTTGTCGCTGAGGCCATCCTGCTGCTTTCTCAGCTTGATGCCAAGAAGCAGAAGCAAGCACTTGGGCTGATTAAGAGCCTGATAGACGCCTCATAGCAGCCGCAAGGTACTTCTGAAATAGCTTCAACGATTACTACGCTACAGATGCACCGTTAGACCTTCACCTGCGATGGGCATGAAGCCCAAGGAGTGATCGTATGACCTGCGAGATAGTGAACGTCGGAAAGAGGCGAGACGGGGGAAGCCGGTACTGGTGCCTATCCCATCATGCAAACGCCACCGCAAAATATGGCGTGGCGGCAGAAGAATGCGTGGCTGCGCATGACGAACCCATTTCGGAGAGTGAGTCTCTTGATCTTGAGGTCAACCGCTACGTCGGAGGGATCGCACTTTGGGGGTCAGTGCCCGCGTCATACGACACTACCACCCTGCCCACCGATAGAGGCATCCATGTCCATGCCAGGCGCTTGGGCCGGGACTCAGCCAAGGACATCGACAAGACATATCGAAGGCTGAGGATCCCATTCACGACAGACTTGCTGTCCTCGGAATGGTTCGTCGTGGATGAGATCGACGCAATCAATTACATGGTGTCTGGGGTCTTCGGCTTCGGAACCATCAGTGTCAGATGCAGCCACTGCGGCTTCCCTCATCTGGACCGCGACTGGTTCGCAGTCCATCCTCACAAGAAGCATCAGTGCCATGGATGCGGAAGACAGTTTTCCGACTCGGAAATCGCGATAGGAAACCCTCTCTCGCAGTTGAGGAACCACCTTGAGCCAGGCAATCGATCCCAGATAGCTGCGCCAAGAAGCATAGAGATACGCCAACAGGACTACCCAGGAGGGATACAGATCTGGGGATCAAATCCTGCCATCCTCTGGACCTCCACAGCGCCTGAAGAAACCGGAATCCATCTACACGCTCTGAGCGAGGAAGGCCAAGAGTGGCCCAAGATAGACGACACGTATGAGTCCGTCGTGATAGATGGCATCGAACTTGATGCCGAACAAGTGCGCTACTACATGGCGCAAACAGCACTGCCGCATATCGACGGACGCGTCGTGGCTCTGTCATGTCCGCGCTGCAAAGAGCCTCACTTCGATAAGGGACAGTGGGCATATACGCCCCACATTGACCACGAATGCCACTTCTGCGGAGCGATCTTCCAGAATCCATCGCAGATCAAGAAAACGATATCGAACCCGTTTGTCGAGACAAGAGCACGCCTTTCCAAGCATACGAATCGAATTCTTCGTGAAGACAAGCTAGGGTTGCGCCCCGAAACCATCTAGCAGGGTCACTTCTTTGGCGAAGAAGTCCACATCGATCTGTGGAAGATAGCCACCGAGCTTGCGCATCTCTTGATAGGCGAGATGCGCAGCTTCAGTTGTGATCAGTCCTTGGCTACAGGCTCGTTGCATCAACCCCAAAGAGCCGGTCACCAGCGACTCATGCCCGAACCGCTTGATAGCCGCCTTCCGGGCCCGGCCGTCATCACAAGCGATCTGGCACTGGATGGCGGAGGCAATGAGGATGCACTCGGTCTCGCCATCACCGAGCCCCATGTCATTCTTCGCCGCCAGAAATGCCGAATATGGGACCAATCCGTCGTCAGCAAGGGTCAAAGATCCCTTGGCAAGTTCCAAGTCCAACACTTCGGAGGCGGATGAAGCCTCATCTCTCACTAGGCCTCCGACTTGGAACCGTACACCCTCGATTCCCAAGACCGCATCAAAGACCCCGCCATTCACGAGGTTGATGACTGTCGAAGCATCGAGAAGCACTATCATGCTGCTACTTCGAGTTAGCGGCGAAGAGATAGGATATGGGGACGTTCAAAAGCTCAGCGGCTTTACCGGCAGAGAGCTCCTCACGTTCCACAAGCTTCGCAGCAGCCTCAAGTAGCCTGGGCGAAGTAGAAATCTGTATCCCCTCTCGCTCCCGAAGTCCCAGCTCTCTCGCTCTCTTTTCAGGATTTCCATGCTCGTCTGAGATCTTCTGATACAGCGCCCTAGCGCCTCCTGGCTCCAGCAACCCCAAGCCTTCGCAACGGCGTGCGGCGACCTCAAAGCTCACCCCGAAGAAAATTGCAGTGGTCAGTATCTCCACGTCCCCGAGCGGCCCCTTTGCTCGGTAGTGAGTGCGAACCGCTTCAAGCGCCTTCAAGAACCCTTTCCGGGGCATTAGCAAAGAAGCCGCGAAAGCATCGGCAAAACGCTCTTCGTTCCGATGTTCAGCCAAGCCAGCCGTCTCTCTGTCTCCACCCACCTCTTCGTCCAATCTTGCGAAGTCAATCTTTAGCAAGTCATGGCGCGCTACGAGGTGTCCCACTTCATGAGCAAGGGTGAACAGCATCCGTGCCTTGAAGTTTCGAGGAGCAAGCAGGATCAGTGCGTGGCCTTCGACAATCGCCGAAACACCTTCGATCTTAGGGTCCCTTCCATAGCAGACAAAGACCCCCAACTCCTCCAAGGTAGTTGCCAGACCAAGAAAAGGAACTTGGTCATCCAGCTGTGCGAACGCCCGTCTAAAGATGGCAGCAAAGTTCTCTGCGTTTTCGAGATGGGGAGCCAGGCCCCTGAACAGCTCCAGCCAATTGAGATTGGAAGGCAGAAGTCTTGCTACTGAGAGTATGTCGTTTAGCTGATCACCGATGATGCTCAGAGATGAAGACATGCCCCTTGCACGCTGATCAATGGTCTGCCTCAGCAGGAGCTTGGAAGTGCTCTGATCCTCAGTTGATTCCGGCCGCCCAATCGAGCTCAGCGGAACACGGATTGCCTTTGATATTTTTCTTATTTCCGACAGTGATGCCTCATCACCCGAGACGATCTCGCTAACACGGGAAACGGGCAGGTTCGCCCGTCGGGCCACATCACTGACCGTGAGACTGCGATCTGCGATGTGCTGCGCAATATCCATTACTTCCTAGCTTCCCTCTTCAAGGCCTGGAGCTCTTCTCTCAGACGAATAGCTTGCTCTTCAGTCAACTTTCTCATGCGCCCGATTACTTGTTGGATTCGCGTAGAGCCTGGACGATCAAACAGACTAGCGAGGATGTCTACTGATCGCTCCCTGCCAAGCTGGATCTCCCGAGGCGTCTGAAGGATGACAGAGGTCCGACCAACCAGATAGTTCTGGATTCGCCTCTCAAAGTTGTCGTGATGGTCTTCGGGATGATGTCGTCCGTCTGCAGTCACAATGATGTTGCCCAGCCTCTGGCCGGACTCGTCAAATCTGAGCCGATTCTCTGGGAACTGATCGAAAGCTGCGATCTGACTGGACAGCTTATCCTGGACCTCAAGCCCTCCAATCACATATTGCTGAACGTTCTTCCCCATGCTGCCGCTTATCACGAAGATCTGATCGCCTAACTTCACCCTGCGGCGCAGGTCAGGCCGACAGGTTCCCATGGTCGATTTCGCTTTCTTGTCCGGTTGCAAGATCGGGTCTACTAGCGCTTTACCCATACCAGGGTCAGAACCAGGGGAAACGAATATGTAACTCGACACGCCACACCTCCAATCCATGTGAAGACGAAGCCCAGAACCAGACCCGCCGTGGCGGCCTGTTTTGCGATTTGTACCGCATGCCGAGCCACCTTACTAGTGCCTCTCCCTACACCCCATGCAGAAGGAAATCCCCGGACGCCCCTTAGAGGGGCGGTGGTCTGATCTCAAGTTGTGAGATAGCGTCGCTATAGTCTCGCGTTCGACCATATCCTGAGCAGCCAGGCATGACATCGATTAGCGCGCTTTCACTTTCTTCGATCCCAAGAAATATGGCGGGCTGGTGGCTTGAACACCCCCCGACTGTGCGCCTATACCTTGGAGGAGTGGCGTGTATGCTCCTGAGCATCGCGCTCTTCCTCCATGACCCCAGATCGCTGGCATCCGATGTCGCGACGTATGCAGGATGCGCACTGCTCGCATCTGCTTTCCTAACGGAGTGCTACTACTGGACCGTCGAGAGACTCAACTACCCTCTGATGAAACTGGCCATCACCGTATTGGGTGTCGTGACCCTCGCGGCTGCAACAGGGGTAAGCAAGATCACGGTCAACGATGCTACGGGTCAAGATCCGTCCTATTTCACCAGCGCAGTCGCGCTTCTGGTTCCGCTTTCGTTTGTTCCAGTTGCCGCTGCCCTCGTCATTATCTTAGGCACTTTCGGCGTGATCATCGGCCTTATATGGGGACTAGCAAAGCTCGGCACGGCCTCATCCAAGGTCCGCGATCTGGATTTGGTTATCACTCTGACCAGGATCTTCTCTGGCTTTGTAATCGTGACAATCGCCAGCGCAGTTCTAAATAGCTCATCCTTCATCTACCCATCAATGCGGTGGGTGGCCAGCCACAGCGCACTCTTTTTCGACATGTATGAAGGGTCCGGATGCTCTGCTGACGTGCGAGACCGTGTGGGGCGTGTAAATGATGACCTTGTAGTCATCGGTCGAATGACAAATTCGGGGCCGCAATTCATGAGGGCGAGCTGCCCCCTGGGACCACAAAACACGGTCATTGCACCCTACCCACCAGAGGCGGAGAAGCGCGTCGAGAGCGAACCAAGACAGGACCGGCAGTGACGAAGAATCTTGCGGATGATTGCCGCTTACCCGACGGTGCTTCCATTCATTGCGACACAGCAAGATCAAACCTTGACAGCCCGCGCTGCTCTGCTATTACCAGCAAAGACAGAAAATCGGAGCGGTGATGAAGATCGAGAAATTTTGGAATAGTGCCTTTATTGCAGCCTTGAATCGGCTGCCCGTAGACGACGCAAAGAAGGAAGCAGACCTGGCTACCCAAGTCTGCATTGAGCACTGGCAGGCCAACCGAGGAAATCTTGCGGTGCCTGGCTATAAACTTTGGCAAAATCAAGGCATTGCCGATGTGCCTCTTAGCGGATTCAATGAAGACGGGACACCAGTAAAAATCCCTCCTTCACCGAATAAAATTCTAGCAAGGGAGCGCGCGGCCCAGAAAGCCACACAAGGAAGAACTGATTAGTAATGGCCTGACTAGTGCAGTCTAGATCTTCATTCGAATCCGAACATCTTCTGGATCCCCAGCGAAGTAGCAGTCACATTCTTCGCGTGCCACTCTCATGGCCTCTTCGGCAGTTGTTCCGCTGCATACGAACTGATGTGGATGCAAGTCATGCACGACCCAATAGATCTTAGTCTGTTGCTCCAAAGGCAGCATGGTTCCATCATTGCACTGAAGAGCCACGATCAACCTAACCTTATTTTTACCGGCCGAAGTAGAAGACATCATCAACTCCCTATGATCTATTTAAATGAAGTTATGGCCCGGCGCGAATCGCTTGCTTAGGAAATCCTCACATCTAGAATCCGGCCCAGACTTTGATACGGCCTTCCTGCCTGGCAGAGCTCGATGCTCCACTTCAAAAACCGTCTGGCCCTGTCAACGCCAAGCTTGACATGCTGACCACTAACCAAGCTGAAGGCGAGATGTTCAGTATCATCCCATCGATCCTTCTGAGTTGCCACGAGCACCGGACCTTCGGGCGAAATCACCAAAGAGCCAGCTAGCTCGCCCTCTAAAAGGGGTGGAACGCCAATATCCACCGCTGCGAACCAACCAAAAGGTTCGGCAAAGGTAAAGCAGGTAGACGCCGAGTCCTGGGCTTTGAGAACGGTTCCTGCACGCTCGCCCTGAAGAAGCACGAAGACTCTTTCTTTGTCTGAGCCTTCAGGATCCTTGGACTGCCGCTCTCCCATGAAGGCCCATTGCTGCCGGAAGAGGAAAAGGCTGCCGGGCTTGAGCTCACTGACGGCCTTCTCCGTAAAAGCTTGTGCTGCTATGACCATTGAGGCCACTCCTCCGTAGCTAGATCTAGCTTGATCAGTCTTGATTCCAGCGTCGCCTCAGCAGAACGACAAAGTCCTCGATCACTCGACGCGCATCCATCGACAGTACCTGCCTGACTTGGTGCGCAGGAGCCAGGAATACAGGCTCCTCATGCTCACCCTGTCGCCATGGGAACTGTCCCGAATTGGGGCTTGCCTCATGCTCCGCCCTGGTGCGCCACGCGCCGCCACCATCCCCACTGAGCCTAACGGCTGGCACGATGTGGGTGATTCTCTCAGTTGGATCGATCCGCGAGAGCAGCCATGCCGCATATCCAACAGCGCCGCCCAGTCTGCTAGCTACGTCCTCTTCCAATACCACGGGGAGCCCCATCCCACGCGCGGGAGGCGGCACGGGAAGACTGATCAACAGATCACCGTTTGGCCAGAGGCGTACCGATGCCCCGGACCTGCGGCCGTCATCCTGATCCACAACCAGCGCCTCACCTTCCAAGCGAGATCGGCTACCGACCGCCCTATCAAAGATTGGATGACTGCCAAAGAGAGCGCTCTGCTGAATCTCCGCAATCAGGGAGGGAGCCTCCATCTCTGCAGGTCGAAGGATGGCTGAGACGGGACCGCTGGCTATTGCCAGCTGAAGCGTGTTCGCCCCATATCCCCGCTCCAGCGCGGGAAGGAGCCTAGTTGCCCTAGCCTTCAACTCTTCAGGATTCAGTGGCGCTACGGCATGAGCTAGCTCGTGCCGATGAATGGCGCGGGTCACCTTGTCCTCTAAGTCCTCTGGGGAAGCAAATTCCTGTCGGAAGAGGCCTCCCTCCCAACCTCCGACTTCATTGATCAAAGCAACCTGGCTATCTTCCGGCTCCGCACCTGCCTGCAGGAAGACAAGGATCGGCTTCCGGTTTCGCGCTTCCAGAATCTCTTCGTGAGTGGCCGAGACCCCGCCCGCTTGGGGCACACCGTAGCGAGGCCCCAAGATCAGGATCACAAGATCGGACTCTCGCACTCCGCCAAGGCAAGCAACTTGCGGAGAGCTGGGCCTAGCGCCAAAGTCCTCCGCCATGATGGGAGCGTGCCCCAGCCTCTCGACGGCACGCTTCACTGCGGCTCGCTCGGCTTCCATCCCGGAAATCAACGAACTAATGAAAACCTTCATCTCGACACCCCAGATACGACGGTTGAGCGCCAACGTTATGCCGGACCAAGAGCCAAGGCTCCATTAGACGATCAGGCGGTCTCCCAAGATGAGACAGCAGGGGCACTAAGCTGCCCCTGCTTGGATGAATTATCCAGGGAAAGCTGGGAATTTCTCGTTGGGATGGGAGGCCTTCCACGTCGTGTAAGCGGAAGTCCCTTCCCAAGCAGCGAAAGCACGAGGGGTCCTACCCCGACCGGTCCAGGTTTCGCCCGTATGTGGGAGCCAATACTTGGGCGCGACTTCCTTCTTCACACCTCCCGCCTTCTTGGGGACATCAGCCCCAAGCAAGCTGACGATCTCGGCGCGCTGCTTCGCAGAGAAGCTCTTGCCGTATTGGGACACGAGGTTGGCGACTTCCGCGAAGGCATCAGCGGCCTGCTCTTGGAGAAGCTGAACTTCCTGTTCCTCAAGCTTGCGCAGCTCTTCAGCAAGCTTGGCTTTAGCGGAGGCAATTGAATCGAGTGACGGCTTGGTCATTCTTAAAAACCTGGAATTGGTGGCAAAAGGAGAGAAGGTAGATAGGAAGCTCTGGACGCTAAGCGCGACCACCCTTCCACCGGAAACAAGCTATACGGTCTTTTCCCCCTAGACAACCGGTCCGGGCCCGGAAGGGGCGCAGTCCGCTCCACTCAACCTAACCGGGGTTGCCACTTGCCATAGAACCTAGACGAGGCGATCCAACAAAGAGAATGGAGGATGGTGATGCCCGTCGCAAATTCGAAAAGATCCTGCATGCCTATTCTGTAAGAAAGCACGCTTAGGCGTAAGCACACTCAAAATCGTACAGTACAAAAATGACTGCAAGATAGAAGCGGTCATCCAAGGAAAACCCTTGCGCCACAGCGCCTCGCAACGCATACCCCACTAATTTCCTCTAAACGTTTTCGCGCTAACTTCAACGTTTCGGCGAATGCCTAAGCAACGCGGCAACACTCTAGATCTCGTTTGACGAATCAAAGCCGGGCCTTAGCACTGCTCTCATCATCCAAGGAGACAGTGCCGTGCCAAAAACAGTAAAGAACTTCCTTCAAGACTTCCCTTTCAATCCAGACGCCGATGACGCGCTGCACCTTAAGGGCATCAGGATCGGGCGCTTCCGGATTGATGAGCTGGTCATCACCGGACGCGAAGCGGCCATCCATGCGCAAGAGATCCTCAACGCCGCTATGGAGCGCTCTCGACGCTCTCGCATCAATGCCGCAGGCACGCGCTACCTTGAGCCACTCTCTGCAGGCCACCCCGCCCGGCTTCTTTCCGTAGAGATCAAGGACTATCTGGGAGATAGAGAGCGCCGCTGCCTCGCACAAGAGACCATCGACTCCACAGCCCGAACCCTGCGGCTTCTCCAGATGACCTGCGGCGACATCCCCGTCTCACGCATTGACCACCCCCACATTTATCGCCTCTGGGACCTCATGCGCTGGTCACCTCCGGGCCTCTTCTCTGACCCCGCCTATCGAGGGATTAGCTATGACGAAGCCATTGCCTGCGGCAAGGAGCTAGATGTTCCTCAGCTTGCCCCTGCAACGCTTGAACGTCATCGGCGCTTCCTGGTCTCCTTCTTCAATCAGCTGGTCAAGACCAAAGCCATTGATGCGTCCCCCATGGTTGCGTTCGCAGAGATCAAGAAGGACCTGGTCACGGATCCCAACAAGCCTGAGCGCCTCTTTGATGAAGACGATCTCAAGCGCATCTTCGATCCCAAGACCTTCATTCCATGGGCGAGCAAATACCCCCACCGATGGTGGCTTCCCATGATTGGCCTGTATACGGGCGCACGCATCAACGAGGTCGCTCAGCTGAAGGTCGCCGACATCGTCCAGGAGAGCGATGTCTGGTGCATTCGCATACAGAAGACTGTGGATCCTGACTTGGCGCACCGGACCAGGCTCAGGAGTCGGCAAAGCCTAAAAGGCAAGGCATCTATCCGGACCATCCCTATCCCGAAGCCGCTGCTGGACGCAGGCTTCCTGGACTTCATGGATGACATCAGAGAGTGCGGCCACCCTCGCCTCTTCCCACACCTATCCGCTGGTGTGAACCGTAAGACCGGCGAGACCAATGCTCGCTACAGCCTGGCAGCGCTTAGCCAGTTCAGCCGCTACATGAAGGACCTTGGTTTCCCTAGAGGTGTCGGGTTCCATGCCTTCCGCCACACCATCGCTACAGAGCTCCACCACCAGAACGTCCTCGACGAAGACATTGCGCTGATCACCGGCCACTCTGTCAGCAAGCGCGTGCCCGTGCTTCACGAGGCCTACTTCCACAAGAAGCCCGCCGTAATGCGGAAGAAGCAGATAGAGACGTTGGAGAAATACAGGCCTGCCGTGGTGCTTCCGGTCTATGCCAAGGGGCAATTCAAGCGATGCTTGAAGGACAAGAGGAGGTTCTATCCATAGGTCTACCAAATGCTATAGATTCGATCATACAGTTCTCGGTTGCCGATGTTGAACTTGGACGGCCGAGTTGGAGGTCAGCACTGGCAACGATAGGGACGTTATGACGAAGTTGATCGAAGATCAAAGTGAGTTGGTCAAGTGGGTGAACGATCAGGACGGTGACCTGGACCTCGCAGTGGCATTCTGGGGCCATGATGCAAGCGCTTTCCTCGGCCTCGCAAAAACGCGGAGACGAGTGCGCATTGTGCTGGAGATCAGCCAAGGTGCCACTAATATCAAGGAGGTGCGTAAGCTTCTGAAGATGCCGCAAGTTGAAGTGAAGTCTTATGAACGACTGCATGCCAAGGCTTACATTAGCGCCAACGAGGTGATCATTGGCAGCGCCAATGCATCAGCCGGTGGATTGGGAATTGTCGGCTTCGAGAACAAGCACTGGAAAGAGCTAGGGATTCAGACGCGATCAAAGGAGGTGACCCAGCAAGCGAAGAGCTGGTTTGACGCGCTGTGGCTCGCAGCCGAGAAGATCAGTCCTTCCGAGCTGGATCGCATAGAGAAGCTACAAAAAGTCCGCGCCAAGCTCACCCCTCCGATGGATTGGAAGGCCAAGGACATCTTCGACTCCTTCAAGCATCATCCGGAGGAGTGGAAAGACCACAACATCTGGATCACCGTGGTCACCTCGGAGCTGTCTGAAGAGCAAGAAGCACTGCTAGAGGAGCGACAGAACCAGCAGCCCAAGGTCCCGGTCTACGCATACGCAGAATGGCCATCCATTCCGAAGGACGCAACGATCATTAGCTTCACCTGGTATACCGGCGAAGAGTTCGATACAGATTATCCACTGATCTATCGAACGCCGGGCGTTGCCCAAAAGGGCATGATGCAGTACGTCTTTCCCACCGAGCTTCCGGGCTTTGAAATTGGAAAGCTCTCCAAGTGGGAAGCCGCCACCCAGAAAGCCCGAGATGCGAATCTGCCTAGGTGGAAGAGACGGCATGGACTGAGGATGCCGCTACAAGAGTTCATTGAGAAATACGCCTAGCAAAGCACTATCCGAATGCGAGACAAAGGAAGTCAAGATGGCTCAACCGCAAGAATCGACAGTCGCAGTAATGATTGACTGCGACAACGTTGCTCCCGAGATCGTGGATTTCGCGCTACTCATGGCCGCACAGGCCGGGCGCGTAACGCTTCGGAGGGGCTATGGCAATCGCACTACCTTAGGCAACTCTTGGCAAGAGGCCCTGGTTCGCCAAGCATTCACTCCATGCCTTCAGTTCCAATACGCAGCGAAGAAGAACACCTCCGATATCGCCCTAGCTTTGGATGCCCTGGAAGCGCTCTTCGATCAGAGGGCAGACATCTTCTGCTTGGTAACCAGCGACTCGGACTTTGCCTACCTCTGCAGGAAGCTCCGTGAGCGCGGGGCCACAGTTCTGATCGTCGGCGAAGCCAAGACTCCCGATGCTTTGCGCAATGCCTGCGATCAGTTCTTCGAGTGGTCCGCCCAAGAAGCCTCATCGCCAGAGCCGCCAGATCTTCAGGACCCGCCGCACCCTGCTGACCACACTAATGAAGCCAAGACCACAGGAAGCGCCCCGCTCCCGAAGCGTCGCCCCCGGTTCGTCATCGAGGCTGTTTCACTGCTTGCCGGTAGCACTCCGGAGGGCAAGGTTAGCCTTAATTCCTTAGGGTCCTATCTGAAGCGAGCAGATTCCGGGTTCTCCCCTGGCATCTATGGGCATTCCGGTCTTCTCAACATGGTGAAGACCTACGATCTCCTGTCGCTCAAGCAGGAAGAGAATGGGCAGTGGTCGGTGAGCCTGTCGCCTAAGCCAGAGACAGCCTGACGCGAGCCACCACTGCCGTTTGGCGAATTGCCCAAAAAAGGCCCCGCATCTGCGGGGCCCTAGACTTCAGTAACCGTAACCAGATCGACGCTGCTGCGTCCTCGGCTGGTTGTAGGGGCTACCGTATGGATTGCTCTGCGTTGGCTTGTAAGGATCTACAGTCCCGGACTTCCCGTTGTAGGGGTTGTAATTTCCTTGGGTGCTGTAGTTGTCCAGCTTGGTGGAATTCGCATTGCTACGGTGGTGAGGCTGGACGTAGGTACCGTCCGAGCGATAGTGCCCCTTCACCGCATGGCTCTGAGCCGAAACGGCAAAAGAGGCAATCAGAGCGAAGCCTGCGGCTACAGTCAGTGGAATTCTTTTCATATTTCCCCTTGAATTCAAATGCTCCGAATCAGTTCAAATTCAGCTGCAGATCGAGCATACATACAAAATACAAAGAGCGATAGGCGGCGATAGAGCACCACTTTACTTAAATCAAAACCGTGCTATCTATATTTCAAATTAAAAGCACGGAACTAATTTATGTTAATGATTGCACTTGCCATAGTTATTTATGCACTTCTACTGTATCTCACTTTTAAAAAGAAACTCGATTCACCATCCCAAGAGAACAAGCAATCTGGAAACGCCAAATCCAACCAGGAGGATGGCGATATAAATAGAAATTAAGGTTGTTCGCATCTTGATTAACGTCCTACCCACCTGCATAACGCTTAGGTAGATGCTATCAGCAATAAATGTAATCGCTATCACGAACGCTAAGCCGATGCCGATGCGCAATCCTAAACTAAGCGCCGGATTGTTTATGACAGGACAGACAATCCACAGCACGGCGGAGACGACCGCTGCACCCCCAATAAGCCCAACTGCGTCGCTTTTTTTCCACATTCGGACCATTCCCTTTTATTGAAAAATTCAGCATTCCATCTTTGCAAGTTATTTAATCTGGTGAGACAGACCAAACCACCGATCATCATATCGGCCAGGAAGCGAGATTCTTTAGAGACAAATAGATTCCACCGAAGACCCCATGCTTTGTCATCATAAATCAGGTAACACCAGCAATTGAAAAGTGCAGTAAGGAGCCCCGCAGAGTTCTTTCGGGCATCCTTAGGGTTGCAGAGCTTAGCTATCAAATGATGGGATTACGGAGCGTAATCCACTCATGTCACCCGGAAACAAAGGGGGAAGTCCATCTGGCACTCTCCTCCAAGCCAACTCCACAAACTCTCTATCCTGCTCGAAAGTGTGCATGACCCTGAACTCTGTCACTCCGATGGCGTGAGCTCTTCTCTTGTTGTGCAGGCTCATTGCCCGGAACTGGATTGTCCGCATGAGTAGAGAGTAGAGGGACCGCTTCGCCTCAGAGTTGATCTGAGACGCGGTGGACTGAAGCTGGGGCTGCTTCTCTATATTTGGAATCAGTTCCAGCATCCCAATCAGCTGGGCCTTGTTAGTCTTTGAGTTGAAACTCACTGAGCAGCACTTACACAGCAGCTTCAAGTCAGCAACCTTCATCCGCTGTAACAATGCAGAAACGGATGGCGGCTGAGACGGCACGGACTGAGGAAAGTTGAGCGGGAAGCGGCCCAGTTCCGAGAAGACCGATAGCCATTCCTCATGTTCAAGCCATCGCCAAGAACGACCTGCGAAGTAGTTTTCCCATACGTGCTCGTAGTATCCGTGAGCATTCAAGAAGCCTCCTTCAACAGCCATGATGTAGTCCTTGATGGCGTCCACGTCTTCCGCAGGGAGACCCGACACCTTCGCCATCGCTTGGTCGAATACGGCGTCGTAGCAATCAAACACGTCATCGCTTGGCGTGATTTCGAACGCCTTGTAGCCAGCCTCTTGCGGCACCTGACCTTGAGGAGCAGTTGGACGCCTTGCCCCCACAAGCGACTTCAGAAAGCCAACGATCCCCATAGCTCCCCCCCTTAAGCCTTCAGCCTACTTGTACCGCTCTTCTTGCGTTCCTTCCAGGTCTCCACAACAAACAAGCACAGTGAGTGCGCGGAGTGAACAACTAGTCGAGCATGGCGCGGAGCGACCTTATACGTGCGCTTGTGCTGCCCGTGGGCACTACCCGCATGAGTCCGGAAGGCGCCGATGCCATCAATGATCGAGCTAAGCCCCGCGAGAACTCGCTTGAGGTCATCATCTTCCAGCTGCTCAGGCGACAGTTTGAGGTGCTTGGCGACCACTACCCAAAGCGGCTTGACGGTCTGATTTGAAGGTAGTTCCAGGCCCTCCGTAGCGATGTAGTGCTTGCACAACGCCTCAACAATCGCACATGCCGCTGTCACAGCAGAAGCTGGATCGCTCTCCACAGAGCGAAGTGCCCTCTCAAATTCTTCTTCGACTTCAGCCACAGAGAATTCTTTTAGCGCATCGGCGAACGCTCGGCTGGGCGCGGTCACGCTGTGCGCACCCAAAATCCTTCCGCCAAACGCGTAGCTCAGTTGGTAGCGAGCGAGGGCCTCGGTGATGCGCTTGCGAGCCGTGAGCTCGCGGTCGGGGTCCCAACGCGACACCTCGCCGTCCATAAGTGTCTCGATGAATTTCCCGAGGATAGTGAGCGACTTGGAAGGGTCATCCTTTCCCTCTCTTACAAACCACTCTGTCACCTTTCGAACGCAGCTACCTTCCGGTGGATCGCCAGATGCACCGGCCTCATACATCATGTTTTCAAGTGTCTGGTGATGCTGAGTGTGGTTGCCCACCACATCACCGATGACGGACGCCAGCGGGCGAGGAAAATCTTTCAGCATTGCGAATCTCTGTCAGTGGACTGGCGGCAGGGCAAGCAACTTGGCTTGACCGTAGAGCATAAAGGCACTGCCCAGCGCATAGACAAGCCATCCATACGCAGGTCGAACAAATGCAGTTAGTATCAGTCCGAAGAGCATGGGAAGCGCCGTAATCCCCAGATAGTAGGCCCACGTGAAAGGCAATCGGTCCAGCGATGCCGGTAACTCTTGGAACCGCACCAGAAGTCCGAAAGCTAACCAAGAGGTCAGCGGTCCGACGAACAGAAGCGCCAGTTCGTTCAACAATCGGCAGCGGCGCGACACCTTGCTATGCGACATAGCCACCTCATGGTTGATCAGAAGGACGGTGCTGCTTTCTGCTTGCGCTCGCATTCCTCTTCGACAAAGGCGGTGGCCTTCGGCGTAAACACCGAGATGTAGCCGAAATCAATCCTGAAAACCATGCCGGAGAACTTGACTTCAAGCGCCGGGGTCTTCCAGACCGCTTCATGAGATCGGAATGATTCTACGGGGCTGCGCTTTCTTCTAGGCAGGAATCAACGCAAATGAACTTCAGCCGGTAGATCACCATTGACCTATCTTTAGCAGCGCAGCCCGGTTCACCAGTCAACTCAGCTTCGGCAAAGCGAGCTCGAAGCATGCCCCTTCCCCAAGCGCAGAAGTGACGGTAACAAATCCACCGGCTTGACGCACGGCGCTATGGACTTGTGCAAGACCCAGTCCAGATCCCTGCCCGACAGGCTTGGTGGTGAAGTAGACCTCGAACAGCCGCTCCTTAACATCTTCGCTTATCCCCTCCCCCGTATCGATGACGCTGAGAGTCACATAGTCACCTTCGACACGGTCGTCCGATGGATCGAGGCCCTGGAGCCTCAGGGTCCCAGTCCTGACCACTATCTGGTCTTCTGGTCGGCAAGCATCACGCGCGTTGATCACCAAGTTCAGCAGCGCACGCTCAATCGTGTTTCGATCCACCATAGCGCAGCACGCCTGCTCAGTGATGTCTGCCACGAACTCGGCCTTGTCACCCACCGCCTGCAGCAGAAGAGGTGTCATGCTCTGAACGAGCTCGGAAAGACTCAACGCTTCCGGCTCATACGGATGGCGCCGCGCAAACCCGATAAGGCGCTTGGACAACGCGCCGCCCTGCTCCAGTGAGGCTTCAGCCACCTTCAAATAGCGTGCGTTTGCTTCGCTCAGCTCGCCACTGCCCAGCACCAGATCCACCGCAGCGACAGCAGATTGCAGAATGTTGTTCAGATCGTGCACCACGCCCGCGAGCAATTGACCAACAGCCTCACCCTTTTGAGCCTGCTCGGCTATCATTTCGGCAGCTTGTTGGGCAGCTAGGGCGAACTTACGCTCCTCAGCTGCCTGGTGATGCATCACTTCGAGCTCTTGATAGGCCAAGTTGGTGGCCAAGAGCCTAGACTCCAAGTCTCTGATCGTCCCGGCGTTAGAGTCACTGCCAAATGCATCCCTTTTACGCAGCAATTCTGCCCTATCCGCCAGCGCAAGCTGCAACACTTCAGCAGCCTTCATCGCACGGTTTCGCGCCGTGACGTCTGAGCTAACGGCTAAAATTCCAACGACCGCTCCGTTTTCCACGAGTGGACTGACGCGCACCCACCAATCACGAAGCTCACCGTCGAAAACAGGGCATGAAGCTTCGAAGGTAGAGCTCTCACCGTTTCTCGCGCACTCAAGCGCTCCTAGCACCCGGTCGTGCGCTGCAACAGGCCACAACTCGACCCAAGATTTGTCCAAAACGTCAGAGGAAGTAGACGCTCTCAGCAGATTCAAACCCTTTCCGTTGACCGCGCGCACGACGCCATCGAGATCGATCTCTTTGATGCAGTCGTCGGATAGCTCAACAATTTGCTGGTAACGGTTCATCAGCTCTCTAGCTGAACAGGTCGGCGCCTATAAATTATCGCAATCGGAGCGCAAAGTAAGCGACGTGTGAAATAGGGGCGCCCCGATCAAGAACGTGACCCATTCATAAGACAGCGATCTCAACTATGAGCTATCGGCATCTATCTTTGTGAAGGCCATCCCGTAGCAGACCAGTTGACAGCTGTGGTAGGCAGGAGGCAACACAGGACACATGTCCGGTTTGCGATCTGCTGAAGGTTCAAGAGGTTAGGTTCAGGTCGACCCGATCCCGCTCTCGAACCCGGAGAGGAATCTGAGTGCTCACATAGCGTCCTTGCAGATGTCTTTGCGTGGTTCTCAGTACCGCCGATGCCCAAGGCTTGCGCTGCGCCGCCCAACCAAATTAGGATCATGTATCGTTTGAGGTATCGCCGCGCTAACGGTCGCCACCCCAATATTATGAGTGGAATCAGTGAGTTACAGGTCTTGTGAGACCTCTCCGCCCACCTCCACCATCTGTATGGCCTGTCGAGGCCGCAAGAAGCCGGATCTCCCGCAACGGAGCTCCGGCTTTTTTGTTTCCCGAAGATGGCGCCCCCGCCTGCTGATCCGACCTCCCCCAATGCCACCCGCATCGGGAGCCAGTCACAGAAGCTGAGATCCGGATCCAGTAGAGTCCATGCGTCACACGACGTGACCCGAAACCTGAAAGGACATCAGATGAAGCGCATCACACTGTTTGTGGGCTTGGCCGTGGCGTTGGCACTGGGGCAGGCTTCCGCTGCCACGCCAGGCTCCCGCTATCTACAGCTGGCCGCTGACCAGCGCGTACAACCCGGCACGGCAACCCTGCTTTCGAGCACCATCGATCTGAGCGCCCCCGGTTGGGTGTACGTGCAGTCGGATGGACGGTACTTCCCTGGCGGCAGCTCGGCTGCCAATGCCTACATCACCATCAACGGTGAGGTGGTCTCCAACGACAGCTACATCGACTGGCGGCAGTCAACGTCGGCCCAACAGCACTCCTTCAATGTCATCGGTGCCAAGTACCTGCCTGCCGGACGCCATACGGTCAACCTGGCCGGGCAGGCCATCGGTTCGGCCGTCAATTTCGGCTCCGCCAGCAACCTCTCCGTGCTCATCACCTCTGCGGGCGCGGTTACCAACAGCGGCCTTGCGAGTGACACCGCACAGCTGGACTTCAATACGGTCGGCAGCCCTGAAGGAATGGCGCTGCAGGCCAAGGACCGCAAGCTGCTGATGACTGCCCAGGCCGGTAATCCCGGTGGCCCCATCGTGGCCATGGCTTCCGGCCGCGCGTTCGCGTGGGGCAACTACGGCGATGGCATGATGGGAATTTTCCTGAACGAGCAGGAGCCCGGCATCGAATCGATGACCTGGTCGATCAATGACATCTTCAGTGGCGCAGAAACGCAGGCTCCCTTCTATTCGCAGGGCCTGTTCGTCAATCCGCCGGCTTACAGCACTGTCAGCTTCGTCGCGTCCGAATCGCCGTACTACCAACCGCAGGACGCCAACACCAACAACGTAAAGTACAAGTTCGGCGCCAACTCCCGACTGGTGACGCTGTCCAACGGCTTTGGCGTGGTCGGAAAGGGGTTGAATCCTGGATTCAACTACGCCGCCGCAGGCCCCTACCGCCGATTCGCCTATGTCTGCGTCGGGACCAATGGCTTCGCGCCGGGCTGTCCGTCGGTGGGCTCGCAGGTGGTCATTGGCGAGGGCCAGGTCTGCATTCCGCAGGGGCACAACGGCGTGGTGCTTTTCTCGACGAAGTCCCGCGTGCAGGGTGACCCGAACGACGGTGGCGGAAGCGTGTTCCTGTTCCTGAAGATCGATGGCCAGCAGGTGGGCAGCCTCGGCACCCAGCAGTTGGGCTCCAAGCCGGACTCGGTCAGCACCCGCACCATCTCCGCCAGCTACCTGAGCGCGGGATCATCCGCGCTGGGGACGGGCTGCCACACTGTGCAGGCCGTGGCCCAGGTATTGGGAGATTTCCGCCACATGTCGCTCAATGCCGACATGCCACTGGTCTGGTTCGACTGACCCATCGCGTCGAATGTCGCCGGTGGCCGGGTCTGTTCGCCCCGCCACCGGCTATCCCGCAACACGTTGAAGGACCTGCCATGAAAGCCCCTCTCGCCCTCACCCTGCTCTTCGCCGCATTCGCCGCAGCCCCAGCCACGCTCGCCGCCGCACCGGCCATCGCGCCCCCCGGCACCGCCACGCTGGAAGCCCTGCTCGCCTGCAAGGCCGGCTCCAACTTCAGCGAGGCTGAAGCCATCGATGCACTGCAGGCCGCTGGCCTGGCCAGGAAACCGGGTGGCACCTTCGAGCCGGAGGACAAGCCGGTCGCCCTGTTCGGCGGTACCGTCACCAGTGCCGATGTGAACGTGGCCGAGGGCGAGAAGAGCCTCTTCGTCTATTTGAACGGCGTTGATTCCAAGCGTCTGGCCAAGGCATGGTCAGTAACCACGGTCAACGAGCACGCCAACACGGAAGAGCCTTCATACGTGAAGGCCATCGACAAGCGACACACCCTGCACGTGATCGCAGGCGACGACTACGAAGGCTATTCCGCTGCCGTGAAGTGCCAGATCACCCGGTAACGGGTTGATCCCCGCTACAGCCAACGCCGCACACGTTGGCGGAACAACGGATACACCTCGGGAAAGCGGGCCAGCAACGCCCGCTCTTCCGGCATGATCTGCAGCCAGGTGATGTACAGCACGAACAACGGTACAGCCAGCAACGCGATCGCGTTCTGCAGGTACAACATTGCACCGGCCAGGATCGTTGCCTGGCCCAGATACATCGGATTGCGCGTGTAGCGGTACACGCCGTGCATGACCAGCGCGCTCGATGCTGAAGGGCGCAGCGGATTGACCGTGGTGCGCGCCCGCTGGAACGCGAGCTTCGGCAGCAGGTTCAGCGCCACACCAATCGCCATCACCCCGCCTGCCATCAGCGCCGGCATCGGCAGGGGCAACGCCGCCTCCGGCCACAGTCGGCTCCCTAGCCAGCCGATCCCCGCGCATAGCAGCATCACCAGCGGCGGCGGGATCCGGGTCTCAAGCCACGTCATCGCAGTCCCTGCATCGCTCCATTCACCCCAGTGTCACACGAACCTGTCTGAATCGCTTGCACGGCAGCGGCTCAGGGGCCCAAACCGACCGCCCGGTATCTTCCGCTTTGACAGGCCGACCGCTAGAGTGGCGCGACCGCGCAGGAGGATCGTATGGCTACCATGGGCTTGGGCTTCATCGGCCGCACGACCCTCATCATCACCGTGCTGCTCACCCTGGGCGGCTGCGCGACATTGCGCCAGTTCGGCCCCTCGGTGCAGGTGACTTCGGTCACGCCCGGCCAGTACATCGCGCTCAAGCGCGGCGACATCCTCACCACCGGCAAGCTCAGCTCGGCGACGATGGAAACGCTGCGCGTGGCCGGCCTGGATGAAGGCGTCTGCGCCAAGCCGGGCCTGCCCTGCATCGAAGCGATGGAAGGCAGCATCGTGGTGCGCGAGGAGGACAAGCGTTCGAGTCTGTCCGAGTTGTGGCTGCAGTATGCAATGACCCTGCCCGCGCCGAAGCGCGAGTACTCCACCTCCGGCCGTGCCAAGAGCGCGATCAACGAGCTGGATGCCGATTTCCAACCGCGCCTGGACGCGTGGATGCAGGTCGCGCGCCAGGCCTACGCCTATCTGTTCTTCACCGAGCGCACCGCCAACCAGCGCGGCTTCGAAGACCGCCAGACCCAGGTGCGCGACTACTACAACCTGGCCGTGCAGGAAGCCTCGGTGCAGCTGTACAACGCGTATGCCACCGGGCGCGTGCACAGCGAAGCCAGCCACTTCCAGCTGGGCCGATGGACCTTTGTGCTGGCCCCTTCAGGCGAAGCATCGCCGCTGGATACGCGCACCCCCACCGAGCTGGTGCCGGCGGCCTCGCTGTCGTTCACCGGCACGCTGCGCAGCGTGCACCGCCGCGATGGCTTCGGTGCCGAGCTGGTAGCGGTGATGGACGATCCTGCAGCCGCCACGACCACGACGCCGCCGGCAGCGACGCCTGCCACGCAGGCCAGCGCTCCGGCCACGCAGAGCTGGAGCGAGATGCCGTCGCCGTCGATGACGGTGCTGCTGCGCTTCTCGGGAAAGAACCTGTGGGAAGTGCTGCACGACGACGAGCCGAAGCTGGAGATCCACGACCCCTACCAGGTCACGGAAGTCACCCTGCATGGCCAGCAGGTGCCGCTGGCCGCGAACTTCACGGCTGGCTACGCGCTGTGGCTTGCCCGTTCCAACTTCAGCCACCAGTCGCTGCGCTCGTTGTTCGGCAGCAAGGGCGGCATCGACACGCCGCATCTGTACATGATGCAGCCGTACGATCCCAACCGCCGCGTGCTGCTGATGATCCATGGCCTGGCCAGCAGCCCGGAAGCCTGGGTCAACGTTGCCAACGAGCTGATGCGTGACGACGAGATCCGCCAGGATTTCCAGATCTGGCAGTTCTATTACCCGACCAACATGCCCATCGCGATGAGCCACGATGCAATGCGCCATACGCTGGCCGAAGTGCTCAAGCATTTCGATCCCAGTGGCAAGGCGCAGGCGTCGCACGACATGGTGCTGGTCGGGCACAGCATGGGCGGCGTGATCGCGCGGCTGATGATCTCCTCTTCCGGAGATCATCTGGTGGACACGCTGCTGGCAACCGCGCAGATGACACCTGCACAACAGGAGCTTCTGCGCACCAAGGGCGCACCGGTGCTGACCTTCCTGCCGGAACCGGAAGTGTCGCGCGTGGTGTTCATCGCCACGCCGCACCGTGGCACCGACGTGGCCGGCACCCGCCTGGGCCGCTGGATCGGACGCCTGGTGCGGTTGCCGCTGACCGTGCTGGAAGACGTGGCCACCATTGCCAACGATGGTCAGATCGACCGCAATGACGGCAAGCACGGCTACCAGATGAACAGCATCCAGAACCTGGACAAGGATGATCCCTTCGTCCGCGCGGTGGCCGACCTGCCGATGTCGCCGAAGGTGCACTACCACTCGATCATCGCGCGCGCCAAGGCCGATGGTCCGCTGGAAAAGACCGACGACGGACTGGTGCCCTACTGGAGCTCGCACCTGCCGCACGCGGACTCGGAGAAGGTGATCGTGTCCGGTCACAGCGTGCAGGAAGCCACGCCGGCCATCGTTGAGCTGCGGCGGATCCTGCATGAGGACATGCAGGAGCACGACCGCCAGAACAGGTAGCCCACATCATCACGGCCGCTGGCTGTCCAGCGCGGCCGCATCACAGCGGCGGTGCCCGGGCTTGCCGGAACACCGCCACTGCGGCAGGCGCGAACTGCTCAGCCTTCCCCGCCGGCTGCAGCGTCGATGATCAGATCTGCCACTGCTACCGGCTGCGATGCCAGCGACGCGTGGCTGGCATCCAGCGTGAGGGTGGCACGCGGCTGCATGCGCGCCGCCATGCGCCGCTGGTTGTCGGGATGGATCATGTGATCGGCGCTGGAGACCTGGTACCAGCTCGGCTTGTACCGCCACGCTGGATCGCTGATGGCATCACCGAACGTGCTCGCCAGAGGCGCCTTCTGCGTGACCGCCATTACCCGCGCCTCGTCGACCGGCAGGTCCTGGCAGAAGCTCTCGTGGAACCTGCCCGGCTGCAGCCACAGGTAACCGTCGCTGTCTGGCGCCAGGTTGGCCGCCGCCTCGGGCAGCTGCTGCTGGGTAATGCCGCCGGGGCTCTCGCCCGCATCCGGCGCAAACGCGGCAATGAAGACCAGCCCTATCACGTTGGGTTCGTTTCCGGCCTCGGAGATCACGGCTCCACCATAGGAATGGCCGACCAGCAGCACCGGCCCCTGGAACTGGCGGATCATGCGGCGGGTGCGTTCCGCGTCGTCGGCCAGCGATGTCAGTGGCAGTTCCACGGCATGCAGGTCGCGGAAGCCTCGGCGATCGAGCTCCAGGATCACCTTGGCCCAATGCGCGGCACCGCCCCAGAAACCATGAACCAGAATGATGCTTGGCTTGCTCATCTTGCAGGACTCCTCACTTGGATGGGATGGTTGGCTGGTGGCAGCCCGTGCTGCCTGAAGCCTCCTGACCAGACTACGGATCGCCCCCGCCAGCGGCGATGCACGGACTCCTGAAAACCATGCCAAGGCTCCACAACACCGAAGCGCTCCAGGCTGGGTCCGACGCACTGTTTGCGATCTTCCAGTCGTCGCGCATGCAGGGCGGCGACATCAGCCGCCACGTCATGCAACCCGGCGGATCACTCGCCATTGCCGAAGGCCAGGGGTGCTTCCACTTCATCGAGCACGGCACGGCGCGGCTGCATGCAGATAGGGCCGTCGTGCCGCTGCGTACGGGCGAGCTGCTGTTGATGCCGCATGGCCGGACGCATCGCATCGACTGCGCCGCCGACGCGCAGGGGCCGGCCCATCTGACCACCGCATCGTTCGGGTTCGATGGCCCCGGCAGCCGTCTGCTGCTCGATGCCCTGCCCGGTTGGTTGCATGTCCCAGGGGTGGACCGGATGCCAAGCGGATTTCCCGCCAATTCGGCCGACTGGATGGCGGTAACCCTGGCCGCGATCCAGGCTGAAGCGTCCCGGCCTACGCTGGGCAGCGGCTTGATGCTGTCACGCCTGCTCGACCTGCTGTTTGTCTGGACCCTGCGCTACTGGCTCGGAACGTCCGGTCCGCACAACTGCCAGCGTCTGCACGCCTTGGCCGACCCCCTGATCGGACGAGCATTGGCGTTGATGCAGGCCCAGCCCGCACACGCATGGACCGTCGAGTCACTTGCAGCGTGCCTGAATCAGTCCCGCTCGAATTTCGCGCAGCGATTCAGCCTCGCCACCGGCATGTCACCGATGCGCTATCTGACTGAATCGCGACTGCAGCTGGCCGCGCAGATGTTGCGCAGTGGCAACCGACGGGTGTCGCAGATTGCAGGAGACGTCGGGTATCTGTCCGAACCCGCATTCAGTCGTGCGTTCCGCCGCGCGTTCGGCATGAGCCCGAATGCCTGGCGCCAACAGGCACCGGCGACATCCGACTGAGGGAAATCCCTCATCGCGCGTGCGCACCCGCCCTCCTATGCTGGCCTCACATTCCCCGCAGGAGGTCCGCATGACCACGCAAGAGCCCAGCCGCCAGCCCAGCCCCGACCCGGCCGAGCGCGATGCCTTCTTCCCGTCGCCCTACTCGCTGTCACAGTTCACATCGCCCAGGAGCAACCTGTCCGGCGCCGACTATCCGGACGCACGCCGCGACGGTCGCTGGAAGGTGCTGATGATCGCCGCCGACGAGCGCTACCTGCCCACCGCCAATGGCCACCTGTTCTCAACCGGCAATCATCCGGTGGAGACCCTGCTGCCGATGTACCACCTCGACAAGGCCGGCTTCGGCATCGATGTCGCCACGCTGTCGGGCAACGCCGCCAAATTCGAGTGGTGGGCGTTCCCGCGCGAGGACACGGAGATCGGCGGACTGTACGAACGTTACGAGTCGCGCTTCCGTCAGCCGCTGCCGCTGGACGAGGTGGTCACCGGGCTCGATGCGGATTCGGACTATGCCGCCGTGTTCATCCCCGGCGGCCATGGCGCCCTGATCGGGCTGCCGCAGAGCCGCGCGGTGAAGGCCGTCCTGCACTGGGCGATGGCCCAGCAACGCCACATCATCACCCTGTGCCACGGTCCGGCCGCACTGCTGGCTGCAGGCGTGGACGAGGCCGATGGCGGTTCGCTGTTCCGCGGCTACCGCATCTGTGCCTTCCCCGATGCGATGGACCGGCAGACGCCAGAGATCGGCTACATGCCCGGGCAGCTGCCGTGGTTCTTCGGCGAGCGCCTGGCGCAGCAGGGTGTGCAGATCGTCAACGATGGCATCGACGGCAGCGTGCTGCAGGATCGCCTGCTGCTGACCGGCGACAGTCCGCTGGCTGGTAATGCGCTGGGCAAGCTGGCAGCGCGCACGCTGCTCGACGCCTTGGCCAGCCGCTGACCCGGATGAGCGAACTGGTGCAGGCGTTGCTGGAACTGGAACGCGCCCGCTCACTGAGTGCGGTGGGCGCGGCCCTGCGAGGCATCGCGGCACCACTCGGCTACGACCGCGTGCTGGTGTTCGCCACCGGCACCGGGCTGGAGCGCGGTACACAACGCGTGTACTGGATCGAGGGCGACTGGTTCGGCGACGGCAGCAGTACCGACCTTGCGCGCTATCTGCACGCCTGTCCGGTCAACCGCCACGTACTGGACAGTGACGCGCCGTTCTTCTGGAGCAAGCGCCAGGGCGTTCGTGGCGAACGCTATCAGGTGGTGACGCAGCCACGTGGTGAAGGCCTGCACGGTCTGCAGGTGCCGGTATTCGGAACCACCGGTCTGGAGGGCGCGATCAGTTTTGCCGGGACATCGATCGACGCGTCGGCCAGCGCGCGCCTGCAGCTGGAAGCTGCTGCAACCGCAGCATTCCGAGCCGCACGCCACCTGGCCGAATCGCCTGCCGAGCTTTCGGGAAGCGCGCTGAGCAACCGCGAGCGCGAAGTGCTGCGCTGGGTTGCCGCCGGCCGCCGGCAGGCTGAGATCGCGGCCACGCTTGGGCTTTCCACGCGCACGGTGGAGAACCATCTGCGCCACGCGCGTCAACGCCTGGGTGTGGCGACCACCGCGCAGGCAGTGCGTGCCGCCAGCCGTCGCGGCGAGATCGAAGACTGATCGCGGCGAGGCACTTCCGGCGGTCTGGTTCGCGTGTTACACACGCCATGCGCATGTGCGCGATTGCAGAAAGCAAGGATGATGCTTATGAAACTGCAACTGGCCACGATGGCCGCGTTGGTGGTGGCAACTGCAACCCTGGCTCCGGTGGCGGACGCCAACACAGGGGTCCCGAGAGAGAATGTTTCCTGTGTGCCTGTGAATGTGGACCGCAACCGCGTCCACCACCACTGCACGGAAACCTACACCGATGAATTCGGCAACGTCTACACAGCCGAGTACTGGATCGACGAGTACGGCAACCCTTACCTGCGCGACTGAGCCGGGAAGGGACTGCGCCGGGCCGCGAGCCGGGCCGGCGCGTACGCAGCAGCTGCCGCACGGTCGCCTGATCTACCGGGGGTAGTTGCATGACACCGCGCAGATGCGCGATTGCAGACACAAGGATGATGCCCATGAAACTGCACCTGGCCTCGATGGCCGCACTGATGCTTGCTGTGGGAGCTCTCTCCACGTCGTCCCAGGCCACCGCCAGCGGTGGTGGCGGTGGTCCGGAGAACACGAACTGCGTCCGGGTCAAGATGGGGCCCTATTACCATCAACGTTGCGAAGTGACGTACTTCGAAGAGGATGGCACTCCCTACATCCGGGTGTACTGGATTGACCAGAATGGCCAGTGGTACCTGCCCGCCGACTGAGCAGACATGATCTCCTGATCGCGCCCGCGCGATCCGCCGGGCGGCGCTTTCACCGCCCGCCCGGCACCTGCCATCCGCCCATCCCGGCATACCGCTGCCCTCGCCTTCCATGGCATGCTCCATGAAACCGTTTTCATGGAATGGAGGGATTCCACGATGTTGTCGCGCTTCCATCGCCCTGCGCTGTGTGCGCTGTTGGCGCTTGTTCTGCCTGCCGTTGCCTGGGCCGCCGCACCGGCGCCACTGAAAGTGATGTCGTTCAATGTCCGCACCCCGGCTGATACCGAACCGGGCAAGCGCTGGCCGGACCGTCGCGATGCCATGGTCAAGGTCATCCTCGATGCACACCCGGCCGTGATCGGCACCCAGGAGCTGGTGAAGGAGCAGGCCGACTTCCTGTCCGAGCACCTGCCCGGTTACCGCTGGTTCGGCGAAGGCCGCCGCGGCGGAAGCGGTGACGAACACATGGGCGTGTTCTACGACAGCAAGGTGCTGGCCGTCGAGGAATCCGGCAACTTCTGGTTGTCCGATACGCCGGAGGTGCCCGGTAGCATCACCTGGGGCAACCTGTACCCGCGCATGGTCACCTGGGCCCTGTTCCGGCGCCTGGACGATGGCCGTCGTTTCTACTTCATGGATACCCACCTGCCCTACCGCGACGAGGACGAGCCGCGCCGGGTGAAGGGTGCCGAACTGATCGGCAAGCATCTGGCAACCCTGCCGGCCAACCTGCCGGTGGTCCTGACCGGCGACTTCAACAGCGAGCCCGGTGGTGACACCTACAAGGCATTCACCCGCCTGCTGCAGGACACCCGTACCCAGGTGAAGGCTCCGCAGGGGCCACGCCTGACCTTCCACGATTTCACCGGCAAGGCCACCGTGCAGCTGGACTGGGTGCTGGTGCGCGGCTTCCATGCACGCAGCTTCGTCACCGATGACCGTCGCATCGACGGTGTATTGCCGTCGGATCATTTCCCGCTGGTGGTCGAGCTGGACTGGCCGGAACACTGAACCTGCGCGGCAGCCGCAGCTACGGCGGCGGCTGTCGCGACATCAGCCGGTACAGCGCCTGATGCTGGTTGCGTGCCTGGCAGATGCGGGCACCGACCGCCAGAAACACGGAGATGCCGATCAGGCCCAGCCCCAGCATCTGGTCCGGCAGGCGCACGAAGCCGATCGCAGCCGCCATCGTAGCCAATACCATCAGCACTACGACCGCTACCGACAGCCCTGCACCAGGCGGCCCCGGATCACCGAACAGCATGCGCTGGGTATCGCGCTTGTCATCGCTCATCGCCTGCCCTCCTGGAATCTGCCCCACTAGTTACACCGCGGGCCCCGATTCCGGCAGAGTCAGAAACGTCATGACTGTGACAACGTCCACAGCACGCGACGCGCTACCCTGCCTCCATTCCCAATCTGCGGAGGACGTCATGGCGCACCAGAGCCGTCTGGCCGGATTCATCATCGACTGCCAGGACACGCCCGCTGACGAAGGCGCACGCTTCTGGGCGGCCGCACTCGGTCTGCAGGCGCAGCCATCGTATGCCGAAGATGGCGCCGAGTACGCCGACCTGCAGGGGGCGCCCACGGGCCTGAACGTGGAAGTACAGCGCGTCGATCATCCTTCACGGGTGCACCTGGACATCGAGAGCGACGACATCGATGCCGAGGCAGATCGACTGGAAAAGCTCGGCGCGCGCCGGATCGGCTTCGTCAAACGCTGGTGGGTGATGGAAGCGCCCACCGGCCATCGCTTCTGCATCGTGCGCATGCGCGAACGCGCAGTACCGGCCAATCTCTGGCCCTGAAGCAGAAAGGGACGGAAGCCGCGGCTTCCGTCCCCTCATGCCTACTGCAGCTGCGCCACGCTGGGTTGCTGCGGCGATTGCCCCCAGCCGCCCAGCGCCTTGTACACACCAACCACGCTGACGTTGACTTCGGCCTCGGCCGCCGCCAATGCATCATCCGCCGCCAACTGCGTGCGCTGCGCATCCAGCAGGGTCAGGAAGTCTTCCGAGCCCTCGCGATAGCGGATCTGCGCCAGCGATTCGGCACGTCGTGCCGCCTGCGCCTGCTCGACCACGATCGCCAGCCGCGCCTGCTGCTTGGAATAGCGGGTCAGCGCGTTTTCGGTGTCTTCCAGTGCCAACAGCACGGCCTGCTCATACTGCGCAGCCACACCCTCGGCTTCAGCCTTGCTGGCACGCAGGCGTGCACGCACGGTGCCGAAGTCGAACGCGGCCCAGCTCAGCGACGGGGTCAGCGACCAGGCCTTGTTGTTGCCATTGACCAGGCCACTGGCGTCGCCGCCGAGGAAGCCGACGAAACCGGACAACGACAGCCGCGGGAACAGGTCCGCAGTGGCCACGCCCACCCGCGCGGTGGCGGCGGCCAGGCGACGCTCGGCCACGCGCACGTCGGCGCGTTGGCGCAGCAGCTCGCGGGTATCGCCCAGCGGCAGCGCCTTGGCAAATGCCGGCACGTCGTGCGGCGCAAGCATGGCGGTCAGCGTTTCCGGACGCTGGCCCAGCAGAACCGCCAGCCGGTTGCGCGACTGCGTCTCGGCCACTTCCAGCAGCGGGATATCGGCCTCGATCGCCTTCAGGCGGGCACGGCTGCTCTGCACATCCAGCTCGCTGCCGGCGCCCAGCTCCCAGCGCGCCTCGGTCAGCTTCTGCGTATCGCGCAGGTTGGCCAGGGTGTGCTGGGCCACGGCGATGCGCTTCTGCGTGCCACGCAGCTCGAAGTAGTTGCGCGCCACTTCGGCGGCGACCAGCACCTGTGCATCGGCCAGGTTGGCCTGCTCGGCGTCGAGGTCGGCGCGCGCGGCTTCTGCAGCACGGCGCTTGCGGCCGAACAGATCCAGCTCCCAGCCGGCGTCGAAGCCGAGCTGGTAGCTTTCACTGAACACCCGCTGCCCACCCAGCTGCGGATCGGGTTGCTTGCGGCGGTCGTAGCTGCCGCCTGCGGTGATGTGCGGGGCCTGGTCGAAACGGCTTTCGACGAACACCGCACGGGCCTGGCCGACGCGGGCCACCGCCACGCGCAGGTCGAGGTTGTCCGACAGTGCACCGTGCACCAGCTGTTCCAGCACCGGATCATCGAACTGCGCCCACCAGCTGGCCACCGGCGAGGTGGTGCTGAACACCGGCTGCTGCGCACCCTGCAGCACCACAGGCTCCTGTACCGGCGCCTTGTAGTTGGGGCCGACGCTGACACAGCCTGCCAGCACCAGGCTGGAGACGGCCATCGCCAACGTGCGCATCACCATGGCAGCACCTCGCCCAGGTAGGTGAAGCTGCCGCTGGCGCCGGATTCACCGATCAGCGCCATTTCCACGCTGGAACGTGCGCCTTCGCTGATTTCGATTTCGCCGTTGCCGCCGTTCATGTCGGTCTTCACGTAACCCGGATGCACGGTGTTGACCTTGATCGGGGTATTGCGCAGTTCGTAGGCCAGGCTCAGGGTCCAGCTGTTCACCGCTGCCTTGGAGGCGTTGTAGGCCGGGATCTTGAAATCGTAGATGCCCGACGCCGGGTCGGCGTGCAGGGTCTGCGAGCCGAGCATGCTCGATACGTTGACGATGCGGCCGGATTTGGCCTGCTTGACCAGCGGCAGGAAGGCCTGGGTGACCGCCACCAGCGCGTACACGTTGGTGTCGAAGGTGCGCTTCCAGGTCTCGAGCGACTGCTCCGACGGCGCCTGCGCCGGGTTCTCGATCATGATGCCGGCGTTGTTGACCAGGATGTCGAGGCGGCCATGGCGCTGGCGTACCTGCTCGACCGCTTCGGCGATGCTGGCTGCATCGGTCACGTCCAGCTGGATGGCTTCGACCGGCAGGCCTTCAGCCTGCAGCTGCAGTGCCAGCTCAACTGCCGTGTCGCGCTTGCGACCTGCCAGCAGCGTGTGCACACCGGCCTGGGCGAGCTGGCGCACGGTTTCCAGGCCGATGCCACGGGTGGCGCCGGTGACCAGCGCGATCTTGTTCTGATGGGTGTTCATGGATTCATGCCTTGTGAGGGGAAAGCCGCCGCCGGCCAATGACCGGCGGCGACGGGGTTCCATGTCAGTGGTGGATGGTCGGCTCGCCGTGCTGCACCAGCTGGCCACCACCATTGCGGGTGACGAACTTGCGCAGGGCCACGTAGAACACCGGGGTGAGGAACAGGCCGAACAGGGTCACGCCCAGCATGCCGGCGAACACGGTGATACCGGTCACCGAGCGCACCTCGGCGCCTGCACCGTGCGACAGCACCAGCGGCACGGTGCCGGCGATGAACGCGATGGAGGTCATCACGATCGGGCGCAGACGCAGGCGGCAGGCTTCCAGCGCCGCTTCAACGATGCCCTTGCCGCCCATCTCCAGCTCTCTGGCGAATTCGACGATCAGGATCGCGTTCTTGCACGCCAGGCCCATCAGCACCACCAGGCCGACCTGCACGAACACGTTGTTGTCACCGCCGGTGAGCCAGACGCCGAACAGCGCGGACAGCAGGGTCATCGGCACGATCAGGATCACCGCCAGCGGCAGCGACCAGCTCTCGTACAGCGCGGCCAGCACCAGGAAGGCCAGCATGATCGCCACCGGGAACACGATGAAGGCGGCCTTGCCCTGGGTGGCCTGCTGGTAGCTCAGGTCGGTCCATTCAGTGGTCATGCCCACCGGCAGCACCTTGCCGGCAATCTCGGTCAGCTTGTTCATCGCTTCGGCCGAGGACAGCAGGCGCGGGTCGGCTTCACCGGCCAGGTCCGCTGCCGGGTAGCCATTGAAGCGCAGCACCGGGTCCGGGCCGAAGGTCTGCTTGATGGTGACCATCGAACCGATCGGCACCATTTCACCGCGGTCGTTGCGGGTACGCAGCTTGCCGATGTCCTCGACCGTCTCGCGGAACGGGCCATCTGCCTGGGCGATCACCTGCCAGGTACGGCCGAACTGGTTGAAGTCGTTGACGTAGGCCGAACCCAGGTAGGTCTGCAGGGTGTCGAACAGCTCGGTGAGCTGCACGCCCTGTGCCTTCGCCTTCACGCGGTCCACCTCGGCATCCAGCTGCGGCACGTTGGCCTGGTAGCTGGAAATCGGGAAGGCCATGCCCGGCGTCTGCGCCACGGTGCCCTGCATCGCCTGCACGGCTTTCTGCAGCGCGCCGTAGCCCAGGTTGCCACGGTCCTCGATGAACATCTGGTAGCCGTTGCCGTTACCCAGGCCGAGGATCGGCGGCGGCATCATCGCGAAGGCGAAGCCTTCCTGCAGCCCGGCGATCTTCTGGTTGATCTCGGCATTGATCTGCGCAGCGGTACGGCCATGACGCTCGGCGAACGGCTTGAGCGGAATGAACGCCACACCGGTGTTCGGCGTGTTGGTGAACTGCAGCGCGTTCAGACCCGGGAACGAGATGGTGTGGGCCACGCCATCGGTTTCCTGGGCGATCTTGGCGACCTTGCGCAGCATTTCATCGGTACGCGCGATCGACGAACCTTCCGGCAGCTTCACGCCGGCAATCAGGTACAGCTTGTCCTGGGTCGGGATGAAGCCCGGCGGCACCAGCTTGAAGATCACGCCGGTACCGACCAGCAGGACCGCGTAGACCACGAACACCGCGCCGCGACGGCCGAGGATGCGCGCCACGCCACGTTCGTACTTCTCCGAGCTGGACTTGAAGAAGCGGTTGAACGGACGGAACACCCAGCCGAACAGGCGGTCGATCAGGCGGCTCGGGCCGTCCTTCGGTGCGCCGTGGGCCTTCAGCAGGCGCGCGGCCAGCGCCGGCGACAGGGTCAGCGAGTTGATCGCCGAGATCACCGTGGAGATGGCGATGGTGACCGCGAACTGCTTGTAGAACTGGCCGGTGACACCGGACAGGAACGCCATCGGCACGAATACGGCACACAGCACCAGCGCGATCGCCACGATCGGGCCGGACACTTCACGCATGGCCTGGTGTGCCGCCGCGGTGGGCGACAGGCCTTCTTCGATGTTGCGTTCGACGTTCTCCACCACCACGATCGCGTCGTCGACCACGATGCCGATCGCCAGCACCAGGCCGAACAGGCTCAGCGTATTGATCGAGAAGCCCAGCAGGTACAACGCGGCGAAGGTACCCACCACCGACACCGGCACCGCGATGAGCGGGATGATCGAAGCGCGCCAGGTCTGCAGGAACAGGATCACCACCAGCACCACCAGCGCGATGGCTTCCAGCAGCGTGGAGACCACGGCCTTGATCGAGTCGCGCACGAAAATGGTGGTGTCATACACGGCTTCGTACTTCACGTCGGCCGGCATGGTCTTCTGCATCTCGTCCATCGTCGAGATGACCTGGTCGCGGATTTCCAGCGCGTTCGCACCCGGCGACTGGAAGATGCCGATACCGACCGCGTTCTTGCCGTCCAGCTGCGAGCGCAGGGTGTAGTCACCCGCACCCAGTTCCAGGCGGGCCACGTCGGACAGGCGCACGATCTCGCCATCGGTGCCACTCTTGAGCACGATGTCGCCGAATTCCTTTTCGGTCTTCAGCCGGCCCTGGGCATTGATCAGGGTCAGGAACTTGCTGTCCGGCAGCGGTTCGGCGCCGAGCTGGCCGGCCGACACCTGCACGTTCTGCTCGCGCATGGCGCGCACCACGTCGCTGGCGGTCAGGCCACGCGAAGCCACCTTGTCCGGATCCAGCCAGGCGCGCATGGCGTAGTCGCCACCACCGAAGATCTGCGCGTCACCGACGCCCGGAATACGCGCCAGCGCGTCCTTGACGTGCAGGCGGGCGTAGTTGCGCAGGTACAGGGTGTCGTACTTGCCTTGCGGCGAGGTCAGGTGCACCACCATCAGGAAGGTCGGCGACTGCTTCTGCGTGGTCACGCCCTGCCGGCGCACGTCCTCGGGCAGGCGCGCCTGCGCCTGCGCCACACGGTTCTGCACCTTCACCGCCGCCGCGTCCGGGTCGGTACCCGGGCGGAAGGTAACGGTCATCTGCAGCACGCCGTCGGAACCGGCGACCGACTTCAGGTACATCATGCCTTCGACGCCGTTGATGGCTTCTTCAAGCGGCGTGGCGACGGTCTCGGCAATGACCTTGGGGTTGGCGCCCGGATAGACCGTGCGCACGACCACCGACGGCGGCACCACTTCCGGGTACTCGCTGATCGGCAGGATTGGAATCGTGATCAGGCCTGCGGCGAAGATCACGATCGACAGCACCGCCGCGAAGATCGGCCTGTCGATGAAGAAACGGGAAAAGTCCATGGAGGAATTCCTGGGAAAGGCATTCGGCGGGCAACAGCCACCCTGCCCCTCGCCGAGATGACGAAGGCAGGGAAGGCTGCCGCTGGCGCCGGCAGCTAAGCGGGGACGCGGATCAGGAGACGGCGGGTCAATGCTTCAGGGCGGCGGTGGCATCGCGGCCCGGTGCCGGCGCGGCCTGTGGCTGCATCGCCACCGCCTTGGCCTGCACCGGCATGCCCGGCATGAAGACCTTCTGCACGCCGTCGATGATCACCTTGTCGCCCGCGGCCAGGCCGTGTTCGACAATGCGCAGGCCGTCGGCGGTGCGACCGAGCTGGATGTCGCGGCGCTGGGCCTTGCCATCCTTGTCGACCACGTAGACATACTTGCGGTCCTGGTCGGTCAGCACGGCCTTGTCGTCGATCAGCAGGGCCTGGAACTGGCCGCTGCCGAGCAGCTGCACGCGGGCGAACAGGCCCGGGGTGAACTGGCGGTCGGCGTTGTCCAGCAGTGCGCGGACGCGGATGGTGCCGGTGCTGCGGGCGACCTGGTTGTCGAGGAAGTCGACCTTGCCCGAGTGCGGGTAACCTTCCTCACCGGACAGGCCGACCTTCACCGGCAGCTCGCTGTCACGCTCGCTCGGGCGCTCGCCCTTGCGTGCCATCTGGGCATAGCGCAGGAAGGTGCTTTCGTCGGCATCGAAGTAGACGAACACGGTATCCAGCGAGACCAGCGTGGTCAGCACGCTGGCACTGTCGCCGGCGGTGACCAGGTTGCCGGCGGTGACCATCGCGCGGCCGGCACGGCCGTCGATCGGTGCGCGCACCTTGGTGAACTCCAGATTGAGCCGGGCCGCATCCAGCGCGGCCTGCGCCGCCTGCACGGCGGCACCGGACTGGTCAGCGGCGGCACGACGTTGCTCGGCGGTCTCGGTGGAGATCGCCTGCTGCTCGGACAGGCGCTTGGCGCGCTCGGACTCGCTGCGGGCCAGCGTGGCCTGGGTACGTGCGCGGGCCAGTTCGGCGGCAGCGCGATCGTACTCGGCCTGGTAGCTGCGCGCGTCGATGGTGAAGAGCACTTCGCCCTTCTTCACTTCCTGGCCTTCGACGTAGTTGACCTTGTCGATGTAGCCGGACACGCGCGGACGCAGTTCAACGCTCTGTACCGCTTCGACGCGGCCGCTGAATTCGTCCCACTGGCTGACCTGCTTGACCAGCACCGGCGCTGCGCTGACCTGCGGCGGAGGCGGTGCACCGGCTTCTTCGGCATGGCCGCCGCTGCACGCCGCCAGCACGGCCGCAGCGAGGATCGACACGCCGACCATCGCGATGCGATGGCCGAAACGATGTGGGGTGGTATTGGGGGAAGTCATGGCATGCATCCGTACGGAGGGGTGGTACAGCTATATGAGAACGTGTTGCAAAAATCGGCGCCGCATACTGCGACCTCAACCATGGTCGAGGTCAAGCGACGCCTGCGGTATCGCGCCACAAAGGGGGAACTTCCAAGTGCAGCAGGCCACGCGGCAGTTCGGCATCGCTGCTGTCACAGCGGACGATGGCGCGGTTGTCGCGGCAACCATCCAGCAGCGAGACCACGCGACGACCCACCAGCAGCGAGCTGGGCCACTCGATGCAGGCATTGGCCGCGTTGGCCGGGGTACAGACCGGGCTGCAGACTTCCAGCATCTGCGCACGCACGCCCAGCGCCTGCGCCTCCTGGTGCACGACCTGCGCGTACATGCGCAGCGCGGCGGTGGTGATCGAGGTCTCGCCGTAACCCGCCCACGGTTTGGCGTTGGCCGGGCTGCCGATCATCACGTAGCGCCGTGCATGCACGTTGTCCTGCAGCAGCGGCAGCAGGTGACGCACCGCGTGCACGTGCGGCATCAGATCGGCCTGCATCGCGCCCATCAGTTCGTCACCGTTGCGGTCGACCACGCGACCGCGGCGGTATGGCCCACCCATTGCGGCGATCACTGCCGCCAACGGGCGCGGGCGCTGCGCGATGCGTTCGGCCAGCGCGCGCGCCGATCCGTCGTCGCTGAGCGAACCCAGCACCGTCTCCAGGCCCGGCTCATCGGCGAACTGCTCGTGCAGCGCCGCCAGCCGGCCCGGATCGCGGCCGACAACCAACACCGGGCTGCCGGCCTCCAGCAGCGCGCCCACCACACCCTGGCCGACGGCACCGGTGCCGCCCAAGACCAGGACTTCGGGCGTCAGCATCCCATTCACGGGACATTTCCTCCCATATCCGGGATAGTCCCGATTCGACGCAGTCGGTCACCCTTGTGAGGGACCAGGCGGAGGGCGCCGCCACGCTGCTGACGCATGGGCGCGGTAAACTCACGGAAGTCCTTGTGTACCAAGGAACTCGGGCGGGCTTCGACGGTCATCGCCAGGTCCAGGGTGTTCTGGCCGGCGTTCCGGAGTCGGGCAAGAATGTTGCGCAGGCTCATGGCGGACGGGCTCCAATTAACGAATGGCGCCACGATAGACCTCAAACCTTTACTTGATTAGTCCTGATTAAGGGGAATAATCATCCCGCTCCCGGTCCAATCGTTCTGTCACGATTGTCCCATCCCCGACGTCCAGGATCCCCGACCATGTCCCACGATCTCAACGAGACGCTGATCTTCGTCAAAGTGGTCGAGCAAGGCAGCTTCATCGCCGCTGCCAAATCGCTCGGCCTGCCCAAGACCACGGTCAGCCGCAAAGTGCAGGAGCTGGAAACGCGCCTGGGCGCGCGCCTGCTGCACCGGACCACGCGCCGCCTCGGCCTGACCGAAGCCGGTTCGATCTACCACGAACATTGCCAGCGCATCGCGCGCGAACTGGAAGAAGCCGAGAGCGCGGTGAGCCAGCTGCAGTCCGGCCCGCGCGGCTGGCTGCGCTTCACCGTCCCCTATTCGATCGGCATCACCTGGATCGCCCCGCTGCTGGGCCAGTTCCATGCGCAGTACCCGGAGATCCGCCTGGACATGCACATGGGCAACGAGAAGCTGGACCTGATTGCAGGTGAAGCGGACCTTGCGCTGCGCGTGGGGGCCCTGCCCGATTCCAACCTGGTCGCGCGCAAGCTGGGTAGCCTGCGTACGCAGGTGTTCGCCAGCCCGGCCTACATCGAGCGCTATGGCGAACCGCTGCACCCGGAAGAACTGCAGTTCCATCGCATCCTGGCCATGCGCAAGCCGTACCACACGGGTAATTCGCCGCGCTTCACCTGGCAGCTGGGCGAGAACGGCGGTGAACTGCGCGACTTCCCGGTCACCCCGCTGATGACCGCCAACGACATGTCTGCGTTGAATGGGGCATTGGTGTGTGGCGAAGGCCTGCTGCTGACCGGCGACGTGATGGCCAAGCCCTTCGTCGAATCGGGCATGGTGCGCCGCGTGCTCGCTGGCTGGACCGGTCCGGAAGTGGACTTCAACGCCGTGTTCGCCGGTGGCCGCCTGGTCTCGCCAAAAGTGCGTGCGTTCGTCGACTTCCTGGTCGAGAAGCTCAACTTCGACGCCAATTACATGCTGGCGCAGTGCCCGGGTGCGAAGCTGGCGCAGCAGCAGAAGGAAAAGGAAGACGCTGCACTGGAAAGCAGCGGCAAGCGGATCCTGGAGAAGGTGGCCGCTTCGGCGGCATGACCGAGGGTATCCTCGCGTGGCGTGGATCTACCCGGGCGCGCGATGTCGCTTTCTGTAGCGTCGAGCCATGCTCGACTGCTTTTCGAACGGCGCCGACCAAGGTCGGCATCTACCAGAAGAGGTAGCCGAGCGTGGCTCGGCTCTACAGGCGCTATCGGTGTGCCGAGCAAGCTCGGCACCTACAAAAATGCCGCCTGCAAGGGCGGCATTTTCGTTCCAGGTGCGCCCGGTTTCCGGTAGATGCCGACCTTGGTCGGCGCCGTAGGAGAAGCCGCAAACGGGAACGCTATCGGTGTGCCGAGCAAGCTCGGCACCTACAAAAATGCCGCCTGCAAGGGCGGCATTTTCGTTCCGGCTACGCCCGGTTTCCGGTAGATGCCGACCTTGGTCGGCGCCGTAGGGAGAAGCCGCAAACGGGAACGCTATCGGTGTGCCGAGCAAGCTCGGCACCTACAAAAATGCCGCCTGCAAGGGCGGCATTTTCGTTCCGGGTGCGCCCGGTTTCCGGTAGATGCCGACCTTGGTCGGCGCCGTAGGGAGAAGCCGCAAACGGGAACGCTATCGGTGTGCCGAGCAAGCTCGGCACCTACAAAAATGCCGCCTGCAAGGGCGGTATTTTCGTTCCGGCTACGCCCGGTTTCCGGTAGATGCCGACCTTGGTCGGCGCCGTAGGGAGAAGCCGCAAACGGGAACGCTATCGGTGTGCCGAGCAAGCTCGGCACCTACAAAAATGCCGCCTGCAAGGGCGGCATTTTCGTTCCGGGTGCGCCCGGTTTCCGGTAGATGCCGACCTTGGTCGGCGCCGTAGGGAGAAGCCGCAAACGGGAACGCTATCGGTGTGCCGAGCAAGCTCGGCACCTACAAAAATGCCGCCTGCAAGGGCGGTATTTTCGTTCCGGCTACGCCCGGTTTCCGGTAGATGCCGACCTTGGTCGGCGCCGTAGGGAGAAGCCGCAAACGGGAACGCTATCGGTGTGCCGAGCAAGCTCGGCACCTACAAAAATGCCGCCTGCAAGGGCGGCATTTTCGTTCCGGCTACGCCGGAACTGTAACGCTGCGCGTTACTGCTTGAGCGGAATCACACGAATTTCGACACGGCGGTTCTTGGCACGGCCCGCATCGGTGCTGTTGTCGGCAATCGGGTACGACTTGCCGGCGCCCAGCGTTTCGATACGCACGCTCTGCACGCCCTGGCCGATCAGGTACTGCGCGACCGAGTCGGCACGTTCCTTCGACAGGCGGTTGTTGACCGCGTCGCTGCCGATGCTGTCGGTATGGCCGACCACTTCGATCATGGTCTGGTTGTAATCGCGCAGGGTGCCCGCCACGCCGTTGAGCGACCCGTAGAACTGCGGCTTCAGGGTCGACTTGCCGAAGTCGAAGGTGATGCCGTCCGGCAGGTTCAGCATGATGTTGTCGCCCTGGCGCTGCACATCGATGCCGGTGTTGGCGGTGCGCTCGCGCAGCGCGCGTTCCTGGCGATCCTGGTACTGGCCGACGGCGGCGCCGCTGAGCGCACCGATACCGGCACCGATCAGGGCATGCTGACGACGCTCGGTGGCGCTGTCGCCGGTCAGCAGGCCGGCTGCCACGCCAATGGCGGTGCCGATCAGGGCGTTGCGGCCGGTGCGGTTCTGCTGCTCGGTCGGGTTGCCGTACTGGTCACTCTGTACGTAGGAGCCGCCGGTGGCGCAGGCCGACAGGACGGCCGCACTCATCAGGGCCAGTGCGACGTTGCGGGTGGTGTTGCGGATCATGAGATTCTCCTTGGTTTCCGGTCGGCCGGCGGCCTGCGGGCGCAAAGAGAATAAACAGCCCGATGCGATGCCGGAATGATGATCGGGCACCGCGACAGGCCCACGTTCAGCTAACTGACCGGATCGCTCAGGTCGCTCTTTACCCTGCCCCCGACTGGCGGTAAGCCGCCAACGCGGCGTCGCGGCCCGCGGCCAGATCCACCAGCGGCGTGCGTGGATAGCCCGGTGCATGCGCCGCCAGCAGCAACGGATGCTGCCAGGGCGCGAATCGTGCCTTCACCGGCAGTGCGGCCAGTTCGGGCACCCAGCGGCTGATGTACCGAGCCTGCGGATCGAATTTCTCGGCCTGGGTCACGGGGTTGAACACACGGAAATACGGTGCGGCATCGGCACCGGTTCCCGCCACCCACTGCCAGCCCATCGTGTTGTTGGCCAGGTCGGCATCGAGCAGGGTGTCCCAGAACCATCGCGCGCCATGCAGCCAGTGCGCACGCAGATGCTTGCACAGGTAGCTGGCGACGATCATCCGCACCCGGTTGTGCATGTAGCCGGTGTGCCACAGCTCGCGCAGGCCTGCATCGACGATCGGCACACCGGTGTTGCCGCGCTGCCAATCGCGCAGCTGCGCGTCACTGGGCGTTGCCCATGGGAAGCGATCGAAGCGCGGGTTGAGGTTGTCGGTGGGCGTCTTCGGGAAGTGATGCAGCAGGTGGTAGGCGAAGTCGCGCCAGCCCAGCTGGCGCAGGTAGCCATCGATGTCGGCGTCGGTGCCGGCACTGCGCAGCCCTTCCAGCGCGTGGGCGATGCGCCAGGGTGCGATTTCGCCGAAATGCAGGTGCGGCGACAGCCGCGAGGTCCCGACCCGGTCCGGCAGGTCGCGCTGCTGGCGGTACCCGCGCAGGGCACCGTCTTCAAAGACGGACAGTGCTTCCAGCGCACCTGCCTCGCCTGGCTGCCAGTGCTCCCAGAAGCCGGTATCCCAGTCCAGTGCTGGCGCCAGCTGCAGCGCGTCCAGCGCGCGGCTGTCGACCTCATGTGCCGGCAGTTTCTCCGGTGCAGCCTGCAAGGCTGGCAACCGCCAATGGCTTAGCACGTTGCGCCAGTACGGGGTGAATACCTTGTACGGCTGCCCTTGCTGGGTCGCGATGTCCCAGGGCTCGAACAGCAGGCTGCCATTACAGCTCTGCGCATCGATGCCCTGCTCGCGCAGCGTGCGCTTGATGGTGGCATCACGAGGTTGCGTGGCCGGCTCGTACTTGCGGTTCCAGTACACGGCTTCTGCGTCGCTCTGTTCGATCAGGGCCTGCAGCGTCGGCAGGCTGTCACCGCTGCGCAGCACCAGCGAGGACCCCCGCGCGCGCAGGTCCGCATCCAACGCGGCCAGTGATCGGTGGCGCCACGCATCGGAGGCGGCACCCGGCGCCCAATCGCCTTCTTCGTGCGGCGCATGGATGTAGACCGGCACCACGTCGTGACCGGCATCCAGCGCGGCCTGCAGGGCCGGATTGTCCTGCAGCCGCAGATCACGGCGGAACCATACCAACGCTACCGACACAGACACCGCCTTCGTTGTGGAAGGCGGACATGATAGCCAGCGACGGTGAAGGCGTTGCACGCAGACGCCGTCTGCTAGGCTGCCGGGCCGCTCCTCGTTGGACCCCGCCATGGATGATCTGCATGCCCCATTCGCCCGCTTCGGCCTGCTACGGGCCCAGCACGAGGGTGACTGGCAGGGACCTTTCCCGCTACCGCCTGTATTGGCATGCTTCTACGCGCAGGTCGGACCCCTGGGTCATGAGATCAATGCGAAGGTGGGCAACGCCGGCATCACCCTTCCGGGCCTCGATATCTGGATACCGCCGCTGCAGCGCCTGTGGAGTCACCAGGCCGGCTATCGCTGGCACGGCATCAGCGGCGAGCCGATCCAAGACTGGCCATCGAACTGGCTGGTGATTGCCGATCGCAGTGCCGATCCGTTCATCCTCGACCTGGATGATGGCCACGTGCTGTTCAGCCATCACGGCGCCGGCCTGCGGGATGCCGGCGAGATCGCTGCCGACGTACCGACCCTGATGGCTGTGCTGGCGGCGGCCGGCACGGTATACCTCGGTGCCGGCGATGACCTCTACAACGACGATGACGATGGCGGCATCCGTCCTGAACACCAGGAGGCAGCCGTACAGGCGGTGGCCCGGGTACTGGGCCACCGCCTGCAGGCCGAGTCGTTCATCGAGATGTTGCTGGACTGAATCCACGCATGGCGTGGATCTACTTTTCGAAGCGCTGCATCGCCTCGCTGATCAGTGCCCGCGCCTCGGCGGCGTTGCCCCAACCGTTGAGCCGCACCGGGTTGCGCCCGGCCGGCAGGTCCTTGTAGACCCGGAAGAACGCTTCGATGCGCTGTCGTTCGATCTCCGGCAGATCGGCCAGGTCGCGGATGTTGGCGTAGGTCGGGTCAACCTTGTCGGTCGGCACGCCGATGATCTTCTCGTCGTGCTCGCCGCCGTCGATCATCTTCAGGTAGCCGATCGGCCGGAAGCGCACGATCACGCCCGGGTACAGGGGTTCACGGGTCAGCACCAGCGCGTCCAGCGGATCGTTGTCGCCAGCCAACGTGCGCGGCATCGAACCGTAGTTGGCCGGATAGGCGACCGGCATCGACTGGAAGCGGTCCACATGCACCAGGCCGTCTTCCTTGATCTCGTACTTGGTGAAGCTGCCGGCCGGAATCTCCACCGCCAGATTCACTTCCTGCGGGGCTTCCCTTGGTTGGGCCACCAGGAACGGATGCAGCACGGTATCGGCAGCGGTCACCGCTGTCGCGAGCAGGAGCAGGGCCCCGCCGATGGCAGCCATGGGGACAAGACGGCGTACGGTTTTCATCTGGATCTCCTCATTCCCAGCAGCGATCAGCGCGGCCCTTGGCAGTCTGCGCACGCGGGCAGTCACGCGGCGTGATGCGGCCTTCGGTCAGCTCCATGCGCTGTTTCCCCCCCTTGGCATCGCGGCGCAGTTCGAAGGCATCGTAGAGACGGCCGGTCACGGTGCGCGCTTCATAACGCAAGCGCTGCGGGTCGATGTTCAACACCTGGAACAACTGGGTGTCTTCGGCCACTGGGTTCATCGTCCTGCGCGCTTCATCGGACAGGCGGTACTGCTTCGGTCCGGCTACAGTCACCACGTACTGAGGCGTCGCGGCCTGCCCTTCGCCACGGCGACCATAGGTGTGATCGTGGCCCTGCAGCACCAGATCGACGTTGTGGCGGCGTACCACCGGCAGCAGCACGTCGCGCAGCGCGGCGTTCTCGCGGCCTTCGCGCGGCGAATAGAACGGCTGGTGCAGCAGTACGAGGGTCCACGGCTGCAGATTGCCGGTCAGCACCTTGTCCAGCCACTGCGCCTGTGCCTTGGCCGTGCCAAGGTCGAGTGCCGAAGTGCCATCGACCACCGCCACGCGCACGCCCTGCGCATCGAACCAGTAGCTGGTCTGCCGTGCGGCGGCAGCACCATTGCCCGGCAGCGCGAACGTCACCGGCCAGTGCCTGCCCAGCACGCGGCGCTCCTGCGGGGTGTCCTCGAACTCCTCGAAATACTCGTGGTTGCCGATCGCCGGCGCCACCAGCGTTTCCTGCGCGAGCCAACCGGTGGCGGCAAACCACTCCCCCCACTCGCTGTCATCCATGTTGTCGCCGCCGCTGACCAGATCGCCAGCGAACAGGCTCAGGCGTGCCCCGGGTGCGGCCTTCTGCGCAGCGCGCACCAGGCGGCTGACATGGCTGACGTTCTTGTTCTGGGTATCGCCGAAGTACAGCAGGGTCAGCGGCTGGTCGGGCGCAGCCAGCGTGCGCAGCTGGTTCCAGGCGCTCCAGCTGCCATTGCCCTGCACGCGGTAGACGTACTGCGTATCCGGCTTCAGGCCATCGATGTCGGCGCGATGATGGTGCGATACACCGTTTTCTGTCTGCAGTGTGCGGGTCGTCGCACGGATCTGGCGGATGCCCTCGATGGCGGGTGAATCACCGGCCAGGGCGATTTCCAGCAGCGGCGCCTGCACACTGCCGTCGGTGCGCCAGGCCACGGCGAAACCGTGGCTGGGATCGGCTGCAGGCGAAGCCACGATGCGGTCAGGCACCGTGGTTGCCGCGTAATGGCGGCTGCCCGCCGGCACCTGGGTGTTCGGTTCAGCCGCCGCGAACGACAGCGACGGCACGGCCAACAGCAGGCCAAACACCAGCGTGCGCATCACGCAACGCCGGCTCATGCGCCACACTCCAGCGGCAGCGCCAGCTGCTTGGCGATGCTCTCCCAGTCGAACGCCACCACGCCCTGGTCGTCGTGCACCGCGTACAGCGCACCATGGGGGAAGCGCGCGCTGGGCTGCTGCATCATCCAGATGCCATCGGTGTTGGCCACGGTATTGCCCTGGAACGCGCCGACGGGCTTCAGGGTATGGCGGTCGAACAAGTGGAACACGCTGCGCTGCTTGCCCTGTTCGGTGGTGATCCACCAGCCGTCCTTGCCACAGGTGCGCAGGGTCACGCCTTCGGCCTGTGCCTTGAACACATCACGGCCGAAGGTGGTGCCGGTGAAACGCCCCGCCAACGTGTAGACCTTGAACTCGCTGGCGTAGCTCTCGTCCTCCTCGGCGATCAGCAGGCGGTCGTTCTCGGGGTCGCCCCAGATCGATTCGACCACGCGCAGGGCGCCGGCCTCCGTGGTGTCACCAATGCTGGCCACAAGTTTCGCTTCGACCTTCGCACCGTCGCGGGTCACGTGGTACTGGCGCACGCGCTTGTCCAGTTCCTCCAGCGGCGGCAGGATGTCACGGCCCTGTGCATCCTCGCCGTTGTCCCAGGAGTCGGTGACGTAGACGCTGTAGCCATCGGCACGGCGGTCGACCCACAGCCCGTACGGCTTGCGCAGGTCGTCCGCAGCGAAGGTCGCCAGAGGGGTGAAGTCCGGAAGGCCCAGTACCTGTACGCGGTGATTGTCGCGCTCCACGATCCACAGCAGATCGTCGGTCACCGCGATGCCGTTTGGGCGGTCGAACTGCCCTGGCGCGGTGCCGCTGCTGCCTACGTCGCGCAGGTGCTGGCCGCTGCTGCCGTCGTAGACCACCAGCTTGTCGGTGGCCTTGGCAGTGGCGATCAGCCACAGCTTTCCGTCAGGTGCACGCCAGGCGGCGGGCGAATCGATGTTGTCGGCCGGCGTCATCGGCGAAAGGAATGCCTCGGCGATGGTGGTCACCGCACGCTCGGCCGTGGCCTTTGCCCCGGGCTTGGCCACGGACGGATCGTTGCTGGAGCCCGGCGTGCAGCCCGCCAGCAGGGCAGCCGTCAGCGCCGCGGCCATGACGGTGATGCGACGCCCCATCACAGTGCCACCTTCAGGCCCAGCACGTAGGTACGGCCATACTCTTCCATCTGCAGCGTGCGCGAGCGCGTGCCCTGGTACAGCTCAAGCGGCTTGTCCAGCAGGTTCTGTGCTTCCAGGTACATGCTCACGCGTGGAGTGAACTTGTAGTCCAGCGAGAAGTCGAGCTGGGTGTTCGGCGCAACGTAGATGTCGAAGGCGCGGCCCTTGCCGATGCTGTCCAGGTACTCGCTGCGGTATACCGCCGCCAGCCGCGTACTCAGACCGTACTTCTCATAGCCGATATGGGCACTGTAGACGTGCTTGGAGGCACGTGGCAGGGTGAAGTCCTCGCCTGGGCGGTCCTTGATGCCGGCATCGAACGTGGTGTCCAGCCAGGTGCCGCTGGCACCGACCAGCAGTCCATCCAGGCCGGAAGGCAGGAAGGCCAGCTGCTGCTGCCAGTTGAACTCGGCACCACGCACGGTGGCCTTGCGGCCGTTGATCGGCTGGGTCACGTCGAAACCGCCGTAGGCCGGATCATTGGTGCGCACGGTTTCCACGATGTAGCCGTCGATCGACTTGTGGAACAGGCCCAGCGAGACGATGCCGCTGGTGCCGATGTACTTCTCCACCGACAGGTCAATGTTCTTCGATTCGTACGGGTCCAGTTCCGGATTGCCCAGGCGCACTTCCTCGTCACCCCGGCTGTAGCCCACGCGCGGTGAAATGTCACCGAACGAGGGGCGCGATACGGTCTTGTTGGCCGAGGCACGCAGCACCCAGTCGTCTGCGGCGTCGTAGCGCAGGTGCAGGCCCGGCAGCACGTTGGTGTAGCTGCTGTTGGCCACGCGCGGGGTGACGGTGAAGCTGCGGCCGTTGGCCGCCACGTCCACCTGGTTGCCGGTCGCCTTGAACTGGGTGTTCTCCACGCGCACGCCGCCGATGATGCGCAGTGCGCCGATGTCCCAGGTACCCATCGCGTAGCTGGCGAAGATGTCCTCGCTGGCCACGTAGTCTTCTTCCAGCGAGGTCATCGCGTTGCCGCCAATGTCCTGCGGTCGGGCGCTGTACTGGCTGCCATTGGCCGCCCAGAACGCGCGCATCGCCGCCGAGTCCATGCCGTCGCCCAGGTTGCCATGGCGGTGTTCGGGCGAGGAGGTGCTCCAGCTCGACAGCGCGACCTTCGGGCCGACCCGCAGTTCGTTCTCGTCGACATTGACGTCGCGGTCGCGCCAGCGGCCCAGCAGGCCGATCTTGATGCTGCCGCTGTCGCCGTCGAAGCGCACGTTGACCTGCGCGCTGTGTTCCTTGTCATTGACCTGCTTGGGCGAGAGCACGAAGCGGTCGAAGGCGTAGTTGCTGTTGTCCAGCCACTGCGGATTGTCGAAGCTGTAGCTGGGCAGGCGGCTGCTCTGGTCAAGCGTGCCATTGAAGGCCTTGCCGCTGAGCTTGAAGCGCGCTTCCATCTCATCGTTCACCCGCTCTTCGGTGCGGGTGTAGCCCACCTTGTAGTCGACCACGGCGTTGGTCAGCTTGTTCTCACCGCCCAGGCTGGCCGCGAAGGTGTTTTCCTTCTTGGTGCGATAGCGCATGCGCTTGTCGATCGAATCCTTCGGCATGCCATCCAGGCGGTACTGGTCCGTGCCGGTCTTGACCATCTTCGCGTCGTCGAAGTTGAAGATCACGCGCTGGCGGGTTTCGGCATCGTCGAACTGGCTGTACAGCGTGCGCAGGTAGTACCTGCTGTCTTCGTTCGGGCGCCAGTCGAGGTTGAGGTTGGCGCCGATGCGCTTGCGCTCGATCTCGTACTTGCGGTGCTGCAGGTTGATCGCGGTGACGTCGCCCGGTGCGGCGTCATCCTCGCCGTCGTACTCCACTTCGGTATTGTCCGACTCGAACTTGCGCTTCTGGTAGTTCACGCCCAGCGCCACGCCGAAGGTGTCGTTGAACACTTCGCTGTAGTTGAAGGCCGCCTTCGGGCTGGTTTCACCGGACAGCTGCTGATGGCTGCCTTCGATCTTGCCACGCAGGCTGCGGCCGTCACGGTCGAAGGCCGAGGCCGACTCGACCAGCACCGCGCCGCCGATGGCGTCGCCGGGCATGTCCGGGGTGGGTGACTTCACCACGCGCAGGCGCTCGGTGGAATCGGACGGGATGACGTCCAGCGGGGCGGCGCGACTGGAATCCTCCGGCGTACCCACGGCGATGCCATCCACGCTGACGCTGTTGAGATTGGCATCCAGGCCACGGATCACCACGAAGCGGCCCTCGCCCTGGTCGCGGGTGACGCTGATGCCCGGCAGCCGCTGCAGCGACTCGGCCACGTTCTTGTCCGGGTACTGGCCCAGCGCGTCGGAGGACACCGCGTCTTCGATCGCGTCGCTGCTGCGCTTGAGGTCCACTGCGCGGATCTGCGATTCAAGCTGGGCGCGCACTTCAATGCGGTCCAGGTCGACCGCATCGGCGGCCACGGCGCCGGTGGCGGCGACCGCCTGCTGCCCGGCGGCCTGCAGCGGTGCGGCAGCCCCCATCGCCAGGGTCAGGGTGATGGCAACGGCCAACGGAGTCTTGATATGCACTGGGAATCCCCATTCCTGTTAAGAATGGGTCTGCACGGTATGTCCGCAAGGTTGCATGGCAATGACATGCATCTGCACATTTCATGCAGGCCGTCTCCGGCCCCGGTTTGGGGTTGTGCGCCCAATCCGGCAAAATGGCGGCCTCTCTCCTTCTTCCCCTTCCCGACCATGAAGATCGTCGAAGTGCGCCACCCGCTGGTGCAGCACAAGATCGGCCTGATGCGCAACGCCGCGCTCAGCACCAAGGATTTCCGCGAACTGGCCAACGAGCTGGGCACCCTGCTGGCCTACGAGGCCACCGCCGACCTGGACACCGAACCGCACACCCTGCCCGGCTGGGCCGGCCCGGTCACCGTGCAGCGCATCGCCGGTGCCAAGATCACCGTGGTGCCGATCCTGCGCGCCGGCCTGGGCATGCTCAGCGGCGTGCTGTCGCTGATCCCGGCCGCGCGCGTCAGCGTGGTCGGCCTGCAGCGCGATGAGGAAACCCTGCAGCCGGTGCCCTACTTCGAGCGCCTGACCGGCCGACTGGAAGAGCGCGATGCGCTGATCCTGGACCCGATGCTGGCCACCGGCGGCACCCTGATCGCCACCATCGACATGCTCAAGCGTGCCGGCGCCCGCCGCATCAAGGGCATCTTCCTGGTGGCCGCGCCGGAAGGCATCGAAGCGGTCAAGGCCGTGCACCCAGACGTGGAGATCTACACCGCGGCCATCGACGCCCAGCTCAACGACAAGGGCTATATCCTGCCGGGCCTGGGCGATGCCGGTGATCGCATCTTCGGTACCCGCGTCGGTTGATCCGGCGAACCGGGGTCAGAGCCCTTTCGTGCCGAAAGGGATCTGACCCCAGGCGCTACCCCAAGCGCTGTACTACAGGCCGGCTGCGGCGGCCGGGGCACGTTTCTTCACGTGGCCTTGCTGCCAGCAGGCCAATGCTCCGCGCACCCGCCACCGCTTGGAGTGTCCCCGATGAAAGCTTCATTCCTGCTGGCTGCTGTCCTGCTGGTCAGCCTGCCCCTGGCCGCCAATGCCACCACGCCGCAGCAGCAGCGCATGGCCGACTGCTCGGCCAAGAACAAGGGCCTGAAGGGTGACGCCTACAAGACCGCGCAGAGTTCCTGCCTCAGTGGCCACGCCGCCGAAGCCAAGCCGGCCAATGCGCAGCAGGAACGCATGCGCAAGTGCAACGCTGACGCGGGTGCCAAGAAGCTGGCCGGTGATGCGCGCAAGACCTTCATGAGCAGCTGCCTGAAGGCCTCGTAGCATCGCTCGTCCAGTTCAATCGAATGGGGTCAGAGCCCGTTGCGCAGCAACGGGATCCGACCCCGATAGATCGCAGCCAACTGTCAGAGGCGGGGCTGCAAGCCCCGCCGACAACACCCCTCACCCCAGCGCGCGCGCCTTCAGTTCGCCCTGCTCGTGCAGGGTCACGAAACGGCCTTTGTCATCGCGCCCCAGCTGCGCCAGTGCCACCTGCGGATCGTGGGTGAAAAACAGATGCACGTTGCGCGCCAGCTTGTCCTCAAGGAACTGCCGCTTCTCGTCGATCAACAGTTCGGCGTTGCGGTCGTAGCCCATGGTGATCGGTACGTGCACCCAGGAGCGGCCGGGAATCAGGTCGGCACAGAACACCACCCCGCCGTGCGCATCCTCGCCGGCGTGCGCATGGCCGACGATCTCGGCCAGCATCAACCCCGGCGTGTGACCATCGCTGTAGCTGAAGCGGACGCTGCGACCCAGTACCTTCGAGTACTCGCCGTCCACCACTTCCAGGCGGCCACTGGCCTGCAGCAGGCCAGGCAGCTCCGGAATGAAGCTGGCGCGGTCGCGCGGATGCGGCTGCATGGCGCGCTGCCAATGCTGCGCACCGACCACATAGGTCGCGTTGGGAAACAGCAGTTCCGGCTCACGCCCTTCGCTCCACGCCGCCAGCAGGCCACCGGCGTGATCAAAGTGCAGGTGGCTGAGCACCACCACGTCGATATCCTCGTGCTCGAAACCGGCCTCGCGCAGCGAATCGATCAGCACGTGCTGGCTTTCCTGCACACCGTAACGCTCGCGCATGCGCGGATCGAAAAATGCGCCGATACCGGTTTCAAACAGCACTGTCTTGCCTTCCAGCGGGCTGGCAAGCAGCGCACGGCAGGCCAGCTCGATGCGATTGAGCTCGTCCGGTGCCGCCCATTTTTCCCACAACGCACGCGGCGCGTTGCCGAACATCGCGCCGCCATCGAGGCGTTGCGAGTTTCCACGAATAGACCAGAGTTTCATGGGCTGATTATCGGCGCCGGCTCGTTAAATAATCGCTAGGAAGAAAACAGAAAACCCCGCCGTGGCGGGGCTTCAAGGTTTGCGTCCGCCGGGCATGGCCCGGCGCTACCGCCGCATCAGCGGGCCGGCACGACCTGGGCGCTGCCGACCGGGTTGCGCGGGTCGCTGCCGCCGAACAGTCTATTGGCCTTGCGGTCCCATTCCACGGTCTGCAGGTTGCCCCACACGTGGCTGGAACCGCGGCCGCCGGCGGCGACGTTGCCCGGCAGGTCGATCTTGTGGCCCATCGCCTGCAGCTGCTTCACCGTCGCCGCGTCGAACGCATCGTCCTCGGCTTCGATCAGGTCCGGCAGCCACTGGTGGTGGTAACGCGGCAGCGCGGCAACCTGCTGCGCATCCAGCCCGGCGTCGTAGCCGAGGATGCCCAGCAGCACCATGGTGATGATGCGACTGCCACCCGGGGTGCCCAGCACCACCACCTTGTCGGCATTCTCCATGAAGGTCGGCGTCATCGAACTGAGCATGCGCTTGCCCGGCTTCGGTGCATTGGCCTCGTAGCCCATCACACCGAACGCATTGGGCGTGCCCGGCTTCAGCGCGAAGTCGTCCATCTCGTTGTTCAGCAGCACGCCGGTGCCCTTCGGAATCAGCCCCGAGCCGTACAGCAGGTTGACGGTCTGGGTGGCGCCGACACGGTTGCCGTCGCGGTCGATGATCGAGAAGTGCGTGGTCTCGTCGTCTTCCAGCGGGGTCGGATTGCCCGACAGCAGGTCGCTGGGCGTAGCCTTCTCCGGATGGATGGTGGCGCGCAGGCCCTGTGCGTAATCCTTGCTGGTCAGCACCTTCTGCGGGATCTGCACGAAGTCCGGATCGCCGAGGAAGAAGGTGCGATCGCGGTAGGCACGGCGCATCGACTCCACCACAAGGTGGGTGCGGTGCGCCGGGTCCATCTTGTTGATGTCCCAGCCTTCCAGGATCTGCAGCATGCTGGCCAGCGCGATGCCACCGGACGACGGCGGCGGCGCAGTGGTGATCTTCCAGCCGTTGTAGTTGAACACGATCGGCTCGCGCTGCTTCACGCGGTAGCCGGCCAGCTCTTCAGCGGTCCACTTGCCGCCAGCCTGCTTCACCCCGGCCAGCAGCAGTTTTCCGGTCTGGCCCTTGTAGAAGCCATCAAAGCCACCCGCGGCCAGGCGCTCCAGCGTCTGCGCCAGTTCCGGCTGCTTGAACAGGTCACCGGTGGCGATCGGCTTGCCGTTGCGCAGGTAAACCTCGCGCGTGCCGGGATAGCGCTCCATCACCTCACGACGCGAGGCATAGCCCTTGGCCATGCGGTCGTACACCGGGAAACCTTCGCGCGCGATGCGGATGGCTGGCTGCAGCGAGGCCGACAGCGGCAGCTTGCCATGCTTGGCCGACAATTCGACCAGCGCTGCAGGCAGGCCCGGAATACCGGCCGACCAGGCACCGTTGACCGAGCGGTCACGGTCGAGGTTGCCCTGCTTGTCGAGGAAGGCCTGCGGCGTTGCAGCGGCCGGCGCGGTCTCGCGCGCGTCCAGCATCACGTCCTTGCCGGTGGCCGCGTCATGCAGCAGGAAGAAGCCGCCACCGCCCAGGCCGGAGCTGATCGGCTCGACCACCGCCAGCGTGGACGACACTGCCACCGCGGCGTCGAAGGCGTTGCCGCCCTGCGCCAGAATGTCGATGCCGGCCTGCGTCGCCAGCGCGTGCCCACTGGCAATGGCCGCGCCATCGGGGCGCTCGGCACGGGCCGGGCTGTCGGCCCAGGCAATCGGGCTCAGCAGCAGGCCGAGCAGCAACAGGGGGCGGACGATCAGCGTCTTCATTCGGATGGGGGCTCCGCATAGAGTTCGGGGTGATCGTGCTGCAGCTGGCGCAGCTTGGCCAGCAGCTGGTCTTCCGTTTCCACGATCTCCGGGTCCGGATCGATGCACTCGACCGGGCAGACGACCACGCACTGTGGCTCGTCGAAATGACCCACGCATTCGGTGCAGCGCGCAGGGTCGATCACGTAGATGGTTTCACCCATCGCAATGGCCTGGTTCGGGCAGGCCGGCTCGCATACGTCGCAGTTGACGCAGAGCTCGTTGATTTTCAGCGACACGGCGATACTCCTCGCCCGCGCCCTGGGACAAAGGACCGGCCAGCGCGGGCGCGCGGGCCGGTCAGGTCATCAGCGACGCCCCTGCGGAGCGCCGCCCGGGCCATGCCGGAACATGGCCGCCATGGCTCGGTATTACTTGGCTTCGACGAAAATGTACTCGGCACCGGTCGGCTGGATGGCAGCCTGCACGCGGGCGTTGTCGGCCGACTGGCCGATGAAGACGACGCGCACGCCCTTCATCGAATCCGGCGACACGTCCTTGAACACGGCCTGGATCATGTCAGCCATCTTGCCCGAGGCCGACGAACCGAAGGCCAGCATGTTGCCCGGCTGCACGCCACGGGCCACGGCCTGGGTCGCGCTCTCGGTCTGGCGCTCGTACTTGGCCTGGAAGTCCGGGTCCGATTCCGGGGAGAGGTAGTACAGGAACGGGCTGTTGGTGATGTTGCCCATGTTCTGGATGGCCACTTCCTGCAGGTACTTCTTCCAGCCTGCATCGTCATCCTTGGCCGGGGCGACCAGGGCCTGCTTGGCCTCGTCGACCGGTGCGGCCTCTTCCTTCTTGCAGGCGGTGAAGGCCAGGGCCAATGAAGCGATCAGCATCGCGCGCATGGTGGTGTTCATGGGTTTCCTCCCGGAATGGTGCGTGGTGTTGTACGTAATGGGGTGCGGGTACAGCAGGGCTTACGACTGTGCCGCCTTCGCTTCGCGGACCTTGCGCAGGGCTTCGAGCACCGCGGCCGGCACGAAGCCGGACACGTCGCCGCCCAGGCGCGCGATCTCGCGGACCAGCGAGGACGAAATGAAGCTGTGCTGCTCGGCCGGGGTCAGGAACAGGGTCTCGACCTCGGGGATCAGGTGTCGGTTCATGCTGGCCATCTGGAACTCGTACTCGAAATCGGACACCGCGCGCAGGCCGCGCAGCAGCACCCCGCCCTGGACCGAACGTACGAAATGGGCCAGCAGGGTGTCGAAGCCGATGACCTCGACGTTGCCATGGTGGCCGAGTGCGCCACGCGCCAGCTGCACGCGCTGTTCCAGCGGCAGCGCCGGGCCCTTGGACGGGCTCTGCGCCACGCCCACCACGACCTTCTCAAACAGCGGCGCGGCCCGGCTGACCAGGTCGATATGACCATTGGTGATCGGGTCGAACGTGCCGGGGTAGACGGCGATGCGGCGGTTGGCCACGGTCATGGGCGGATGCAGATGTTCAGATGAAGTCAAAGTGTAGCAGCGGCGCGGCGGTACAGGGCAAAGCGCACCTCACGGGTGCCGCCCTCGCGGTGCAGCAGCCAGTCCGGCGGCAGCACCGGCACGTGGCCGGCCGGCGATTCCAGGTACAGCCAGGCATCGGCGGCCAGGTGCCGCGGCAGCTGGGCCAGCACGTCCTGCCACAGGCCATCGGCGAACGGCGGATCGATGAACACCAGATCGGCCAGCTGTGCCTGAGCGCCCTGCAGCCAGCGCAGGGCATCGGCCTGCACCACGGTGACCTGTTCGGTAGCCTGCAGCTTGGCCACGGCGGCGGTCAGATTGCGCCCCAGCTGAGCATCACGCTCGACCAGGGTGGCGTGGGCGGCACCGCGCGACACCGCTTCCAGGCCCAGCGCGCCGCTGCCTGCGAACAGATCCAGCACCCGTGCACCGCCCAGCTTGGGCATCAGCCAGTTGAACAGGGTCTCGCGCACGCGGTCGCTGCTGGGCCGAAGCCCGGGCAGGGACGGCACCGGCAAGCGGGTGTTGCGCCAGCGCCCGCCGATGATGCGGACCTGGCCGTCGTTGCCCGCACGGCCGCTCACAGGCGCCCCCGGCGAGGTTCATTCGAGAATTTCAGCATGAGCGGGATTGTAGTCGTCCGGGCGGCGCCCGGGGACGCGCCAACGCATGCGCGCTGTCGCTCCCACGCTTCGCTGCGCGAAACGCGGGCCCCACTTACCAGCTTCCACACCCCCGCCGCTTCGCGGCCGCCCCCTGACTCAGGGGGCTCCACCCCAGACGCGATCCAATGCTCGACATACAGGCAGGGTCAGATCCGTTTTCCTGCGGAAAACGGATCTGACCCCAGTTTTATTTCGATATCTGACAGATGTGTCGACCAAGGTCGACACCTACCAACAGCCGCGTGAACCTGTCAGAGGCGGGGCGGTGTGGGTTGGCAGGACCGTTGGCGCCATGGGCCCGAGGCATGCCTCGGGCGGGTTGGGCAGGACGCCCAACCCCGGTCTTGCTGAGTGCGCAGGACAGCGCACACGAGCAAGGCGCCATCGAGCCCCCATGGGTGAGGGCGCTTTGCTTGCGAAGCACCGCTTCGCAAGCGCCCGAACGCACAGCCGCCAGCGGCTGGGCCGGCCCCCGGAGGGGGGTTTACGGCGTGTCCTGCCCACCCACACCGCCCCGCCATCCCACGGATAGCCCGCTGTTGCTGTTGCATCGGCCTCTGCAGGTGCAGGGCTGCAAGCCCTGCCCGACCAACCCCTTGATTTCGGGACAATCAGCCATACCCCTTGGCGAGGCCGCACGCGCTGGCGCGGCATTGCACATGGAGCCTTAATCGATGACCGAGACCACCCAGACCGAAACCCTTGGCTTCCAGACCGAAGTCAAGCAGCTGCTGCAGCTGATGATCCACTCGCTGTACTCCAACAAGGAGATCTTCCTGCGCGAGCTGGTCTCCAACGCCGCCGATGCCGCCGACAAGCTGCGCTTCGAGGCCCTGACCCAGCCTGCCCTGCTGGAAGGCGACAGCGAGCTGCGCGTGCGCGTCAGCTTCGACGCCGCCGCCCATACCATCACCATCGAAGACAACGGCATCGGCATGAGCCGCGCCGAAGCCATCGCCCACCTGGGCACGATTGCAAAATCCGGCACCGGTGACTTCCTGCGCCAGCTGTCCGGCGACCAGAAGAAGGATTCGCAGCTGATCGGCCAGTTCGGCGTCGGCTTCTACAGCGCCTTCATCGTCGCCGACGAAGTGGAAGTGACCTCGCGCCGTGCCGGCCTGGCTGCAGGCGAAGGCGTGCGCTGGACCTCGCGTGGCGAAGGCGATTTCGAAGTGGCCACCGTCGACAAGGCCGAGCGCGGCACCCGCATCGTGCTGCACCTGAAGGACGGCGAGCACGACTTCGCCGATGGCTGGCGCCTGCGCAGCATCCTGAAGAAGTACTCGGACCATATCGGCCTGCCGATCCAGATGCCGAAGGAAGGCGGCGAAGAAGGCGCCGCCATCGAGTGGGAGACCGTCAACCGCGCCAGCGCGCTGTGGACCCGCCCGCGCACCGAGATCAGCGACGCCGAGTACAACGAGTTCTACAAGCACGTGGCGCACGACCACAGCGACCCGCTGGCGTGGAGCCACAACAAGGTCGAAGGCAAGCTGGAGTACACCTCGCTGCTGTACGTGCCCGGCCGCGCGCCGTTCGACCTGTACCACCGTGACGCGCCGAAGGGGCTGAAGCTGTACGTGCAGCGCGTGTTCGTGATGGACCAGGCCGAGCAGTTCCTGCCGCTGTACCTGCGCTTCATCAAGGGCGTGGTCGATTCCAACGACCTGTCGCTGAACGTCTCGCGCGAGATCCTGCAGTCCGGTCCGGTCATCGACTCGATGAAGGCCGCGCTGACCAAGCGCTCGCTGGACATGCTGGAGAAGCTGGCCACCGACAAGCCTGAGCAGTACGCCACGTTCTGGAAGGAATTCGGCCAGGTGCTGAAGGAAGGCCCGGCCGAGGACTACAACAACCGCGAGAAGGTGGCCGGGCTGCTGCGCTTCGCCTCCACCCGTGGCGACGCCGATGCGCAGGCCGTGTCGCTGGCCGATTACATCGGCCGCATGGCCGAAGGCCAGGACAAGATCTATTACCTGACCGGTGAGAGCTACAGCCAGGTGCGCAACAGCCCGCACCTGGAAGTGTTCCGCAAGAAGGGCGTGGAAGTGCTGCTGCTGACCGACCGCATCGACGAGTGGCTGATGGGCTACCTGACCGATTTCGACGGCAAGGGCTTCGTCGACATCGCCCGCGGCGACCTCGACCTGGGCGCGCTGGAAAGCGAGGCCGACAAGCAGGAACAGGAAGCGGCCGCCAAGGACAAGCAGGGCCTGGTCGAGCGCCTGAAGACGGTGCTGGGCGACGACGTGGCCGAGGTGCGCGCGTCGCACCGCCTGACCGATTCGCCGGCGGTGCTGGCCATCGGCGAACAGGACCTGGGGCTGCAGATGCGCCAGATCCTGGAAGCCAGCGGGCAGAAGGTGCCCGAAAGCAAGCCGGTGCTGGAGATCAACCCGGGTCACCCGCTGATCGCCAAGCTGGACGCCGAAGGCGATGGCGCACGTTTCGACGACCTCGGCCGGGTGCTGTTCGACCAGGCCGCACTGGCCGCCGGTGACAGCCTGAAGGACCCGGGCGCGTACGTGGCACGCCTGAACAAGCTGCTGCTGGAGCTGTCGGCCTGATCGGCAGGGTGGAGGTCAACCTTGGTGACGCGCTTTTGTAGAGTCGAGCCATGCTCGACTGCTCCATGAGTGCCAACCAAGGTTGGCACCTACCGAGGCGGGTCGGGCGTGCCAACCAAGGTTGGCACCTGCCGAGGCGGGTTGCTCAGGCCTGGCGATCCAGCAGTGAGCCCAGCATCTGGTCCTGCCGCCGGATCACTGCGGCGTTGGCAGCGAAAGCCACCACTTCGGCCTTGGCCGCCAGCAGATCACCCAGTGGCGCGCCCGGATCGGAGCCGGTGGTGGCCACCGCCGTCTCCACTCCGCCCTGCTCCACCGCACTGCGCTGCAGTTGCAGGCGCTCGGCATCCGGGGTCGCCAGATTGGCCACGTTGTGCGCGGCCACCTGAACACCCTGCTGGGCCGCGCGCATGCCGCTGAGTGCCGTTCCCATCACATTGTTCATGGCGGTCTCCGGGCCGCACTGCGCAGCCCTCCGGACCGGTTAACGGCCGGCGGGCCGCGACCTTGAGTCCACATCGGCCGGACAGGCCCGAGTGGTAGCATATCCATCTGATTTCAGCGCCTTTTGCCAATGCTCAGTTTTTTCCGCCGCAAGAAGCCCCAGGATGCCCCCGCAACGGAGGCACCCAAGACCCAGCACTACTCGGCTGAAGAGCTGGCGGCGGCGTTCCCGTCGGCCGCACCGGTCGAGGACAAAGAACCAGCACCTGTAGTCGTACCGGTCGAGCCTGCGCCGGTCGAGCCGGCCCCAGCAGCCGTCGCTCCAGTTGCTGTCGAGCCCACTCCGGTGATTCAGGCTCCAGCCACTCCGGTTCCGGCAGCTCCGATGGTGATCGACGTCGCTCCCATCGCACCCGCGGCCATCGAACCGGCACCGGCGCCTGAATCCACTCCGGCACCGGCCGCCGACGACCTGCCAGCCGCCGCTTCGGTCGACGCCGTTCCGGCGCCGGCCGGTAAGCCCGGCTGGCGCGAACGCCTGCGCAACAGCGTCATCGCACGCAGCTTCGGCGGCCTGTTCTCGCGCAACCCCAAGCTCGACGACGACCTGCTGGACGAGCTGGAAACCGCACTGATCACCGCCGACGTCGGCGTGGGCGCCACCACCGACCTGGTCGAAGGCCTGCGCAAGCGCATGAAGTCGCGCGAGTTCGCTGATGCCAATGCGCTGCTGGCCGCGCTGCGCGCCGAGCTGATCGCGATCCTGCAGCCGGTGGCCAAGCCGCTGGTGATCGACCGCAACGCCAAGCCGTTCGTGGTGCTCACCGTCGGCGTCAACGGCGTCGGCAAGACCACCACCATCGGCAAGCTGGCCAAGCGCTTCAAGGATGACGGCCACAGCCTGATGCTGGCCGCCGGCGACACCTTCCGTGCCGCTGCCGTGGCCCAGCTGCAGGCCTGGGGCGAGCGCAACGGCGTGGCCGTGGTCGCCCAGGGGCAGAACGCCGATGCCGCTTCGGTGGCATTCGACGCACTGCAGGCCGGCAAGGCCCGCGGCACCTCGGTGCTGATCGCCGATACCGCCGGCCGCCTGCACACCCAGTCCGGTCTGATGAACGAGCTGGGCAAGATCCGCCGCGTGCTCGGCAAGATCGATCCCACCGCCCCGCACGAAGTGCTGATGGTGATCGACGGCACCACCGGCCAGAACGCGCTGTCGCAGCTGCGCCAGTTCAATGCTGCGGTGAACGTGACCGGCCTGGTGGTGACCAAGCTGGACGGCACTGCCAAGGGCGGCGTGGTGTTCGCGCTGGCCCGCGAGTTCGGCATTCCGATCCGCTTTGCCGGCATCGGCGAGCGCCCGGAAGACCTGCGCGTGTTCGATCCGGAAGCCTTCGTCGACGCCCTGCTGCCTGAAGCTTTGGGCGCCTGATACACCGTGCAGCCACCGCACTCTGGTGCGGCCACCCATGGGGTGGCTCTACAAGGGTGAACCCACGGGTGGCTGCCTCTCTGGAACATCGATGCCCCGCCAGCCGCACGCCAGCGCCGACACCGCCCAGCAAGACGACTTCGTCGCCCGCATGCTGCACTGGTTCGACGACCACGGCCGCCACGACCTGCCCTGGCAGCACCCGCGCAGCCCGTACCGGGTCTGGCTGTCGGAAATCATGCTGCAGCAGACCCAGGTGGCCACGGTCATCCCGTATTTCCAGCGTTTCCTGCAGCACTTCCCGACCCTGCCCGACCTCGCCGCCGCCAGCAACGACGCGGTGATGGCGCAGTGGGCCGGGCTCGGCTACTACGCCCGCGCACGCAACCTGCATGCCGCTGCAAAGCGCTGCGTGGAACTGCACGACGGCGACCTGCCGCGCGATTTCGATGCACTGCACGCCCTGCCCGGCATCGGCCGCAGCACTGCCGGCGCGATCCTCAGCCAGGCCTGGAACGACCCGTTCGCGATCCTCGACGGCAACGTCAAGCGCGTGCTCAGCCGCTACCACGGCATCGACGGCTTCCCCGGCCTGCCGGCCATCGAGAAGCAGTTGTGGGCCATCGCCGAGGCGCACGTGGCACACGTGCCGGAAGGGCGCATGGCCGACTACACCCAGGCGCAGATGGACCTGGGCGCCACCGTGTGCAGCCGGGCCAAACCCGCCTGCGTCATCTGCCCGCTGCAGGACCAGTGCGTGGCACGCCGTGAAGGCCGCACCACTGATCTGCCCACGCCCAAGCCCAGCAAGACGCTGCCCGAACGCGAAGCGGTCGCCCTGCTGCTGCGCGACGCCCAGCAGCGCGTGCTGCTGCAGAAGCGGCCGGACACCGGCATCTGGGCGCAGCTGTGGACGCTGCCGCAGGCCGAGGCGGGCAGTGACCTGCAGGACTGGTTCGACACGCATGTCGACGGCTCGCTGGAAGATGCCGACGAACTGCCGGTGCTGCAGCACACCTTCAGCCACTACAAGCTGCATCTGCAGGTATTGTCACGGCAGGTACACGGACTGCGCGTGGAAGAACCCACGCTGCGCTGGGTGGCTGTCGACGAACTGCCCGCGCTGGGCCTTCCGGCGCCGATCCGCAAACTGCTCGACGGCGCCACGATCAAGACGCCGAAACGAACCTCCAAGAAATCCCGCAACCACGAGTGAGTGCCATGCCCCGAACCGTCTTCTGCCAGTACGAACAACGCGATGCCGAGGGCCTGGACTTCGTGCCCTACCCCGGTGAGCTGGGCCAGCGCATCTTCAACAACATCGGCAAGCAGGCCTGGGCCGCGTGGCTGGTGCACCAGACCATGCTGATCAACGAGAACCGGCTGTCGCCGCGCACGCCGGAGCATCGCGCGTTCCTGGAAGGCGAACTGGTCAAGTTCCTGTTCGAGAAGGACGCGGAAAAGCCGGCTGGCTTCGTGCCGGAAGCCTGACCCACAGGGAGTGCCGGCCGCTGGCCGGCAACCTGGCATCTGTGCGATGCCGGCCAGCGGCCGGCACAACCGCTATTTCGTGGCTTCCTCGCGCTCCTGCACCTGCGCCTGGCGCAGCTCCTGCTCGGAGGCGCGCAGTGCCTTCACGTCCAGCTTGCGGATGCTGTCGATGAAGCACGGCATGCGCGGGCCGCCGGTGGGGTCGCGCACAAGCACCTTGTCAAAGCGCGCCGAGACACGGTTCATCTGGCTGGTCAGGCCGATGGCGGTGGCATACGGCAGGTCCTGGCAGGGGCCTCTCAACTCCAGCAGATAAGCCTCGCTGGGCCGGGTCCACACCGCCAGCGCGCTGTCACCCAGTTCGGTCCAGCCATTAAGGCTGCCGAAGAACTGCATGTCATTCTGTGGCGCGCCCGCATGGGCGCGGTACAGGGCCAGTTTTTCAGTGCTGCTGATCCGACCGGTGGTGGCACAGGCGGCCAGGGCCAGGCAGAGGCCGGCCAGCAGAAGCGGGGTCTTCATGGCGATCTCCTCGGGGAACTGCCGCCATCATGCGCCTGGCCTGGCAACGCCGGCGCGACGACCGGCAGCCCCATTCAGCCGCTGGTCGGCGGCTTCCCTGGTCGACCAGGGTCGGCCTCTATCAAAGCGGGCCCGGAACGCCGGATTCCGGTAGACGCCAACCTTGGTTGGCGCTTGCCCTGCAGGAGCAGCCGACCAAGGTCGGCTTCCACCAAAGCGGGCCCAGCGCCTCAGACGTCGGCGTGGGCCAGCGCGTGCAGGCGCCCTTCGCGCAACTCCAGCACCCGGTCCAGGCGACGCGCCAGGCTCCGGTCGTGGGTGACCAGCACCAGGCTGGTGTGCCGTGCGCGGTTGAGCTCAAGCATCAGATCGAACACGGTGCCGGCGGTGCGGTCATCCAGGTTGCCGGTCGGCTCGTCACCCAGCACGCAGGCCGGATGATTGACCAGTGCACGAGCTACGGCGGCGCGCTGGCGCTCACCACCGGACAGTTCGCCTGGCTTGTGATCGAGGCGGTGGCCGAGGCCGACCGCTTCCAGCAGCGTGGTGGCGCGGCTGCTCGCCTCGGCCACCGCGGTGCCGGCCAGCAGCACCGGCATCATCACGTTTTCCAGCGCGGTGAACTCCGGCAGCAGGTGATGGAACTGGTAGACGAAGCCCAGTGCCTGGTTGCGCAGCAGGCCTCGCGCGGTGTCCGACAGCGCCGACATGCGCTGGCCGGTCACGTAGACCTCGCCGGCGGTCGGAATGTCCAGGCCGCCCAGCAGGTGCAGCAGCGTGCTCTTGCCGGCGCCGGAGGCACCGATGATCGCCACCGTTTCGCCGGCGGTCACGGTCAGGTCCAGGCCATCGAACACCGGGGTCTGCATGCGCCCTTCGGCGTAGGTCTTGCCCAGTGCTTCGGCGCGGATCACTTCATCGCCGCGGTTGAAGACCTTATTCATAACGCAGGGCCTCCGCCGGCTGGGTGCGTGCCGCCCGCCAGGCGGGGTACAGGGTGGCCAGGAAGCTCATCAGCAGTGCGACCACGGTAATCGCCACCACGTCGCCGGTCTGCATGTCGGTCGGCAGGCCGGTGATGTAGTAGACATCCTCCGGCATCAGCTTGACGTTGAACACGCTCTCGATGGCGCCGAGGATGCGCTCCAGGTTGAGGGTCAGGGTGATGCCACCGATCAGGCCGGCAAGCGTGCCGAAGATGCCGATCAGCGAGCCCTGCACCATGAACACCTGCATCACCCCGCCCGGGGTCAGGCCGAGGGTGCGCAGGATGGCGATGTCGGCCTGCTTGTCGGTCACCAGCATCACCTGCGAGGAGACCAGGTTGAAGGCGCCCATGGCGATGATCAGCGACAGCAGGATGCCCATCACCACCTTCTCCATGCGCAGCGAGTGGTAGAGGTTGGCATTCTGCTGGGTCCAGTCGCTCACCCGGTAGGCACCACCGAGGTTCTGCGCCAGATCCACGCCCACTTCCAGCGAGCGGTCCATGTCGTGCAGTTTCAGGCGCACGCCGGTGGCGCCGTCGCTGCGCAGTACGCGCTCCAGGTCCTGCATGTTGGCGAAGCCCACGCCACGGTCGACTTCGTTGTAACCGGCCTCGAAGATGCCGCTGACGGTGAAGCGTTTCATCCGTGGCACCGCGCCGGCAGGCGTGCCCTGCACTTCTGCAAAGGTCACCAGCACCTGGTCGCCGACGTCCACGCCCAGCCAGATCGCCAGCTCCTTGCCCAGCAGCACGTTGAAGCTGCCCGGCTTGAGGCTGTCATAGCTGCCCTTGGTGATCTTCTTGTCGATCACCGACACCTTCGGTTCCAGCGCCGGATCGATGCCCTGGATGATCGCGCCCTGCACGCGCGGGCCGCTGATCATCGACTGGATCTCGATGTACGGCGCGGCACCGGCCACGCGCGGATCCTTGTTGGCCACGTCGACCACCCGCATCCAGTCCGGCATCGGCTCGCCGTCGCGGCTGATGGTGGTGTGCGCGGTCATCTGCAGCAGGCGGCTGCGGATTTCCTTCTGGAAACCGCTCATCACCGCCAGGGTGGTGATCAGCACCGTGACGCCGAGCGCGATGCCCAGGATCGATGCCATCGAGATGAAGGAGATGAAGCCGTTGCGGCGCTTGGCGCGCAGGTAGCGCAGGCCGATGGCCACGGGGATGGGTTTGAACATGCAGGCACGCCGGTCAATTCAGCTTATGGTGCCATCGACCGGGGCCGACGGGAAACGCTGCGTGCGGCGACGGCCAGTCGCAGTTCACGTCGCTGCCCGGAATCGAGCACATCCGGCCAGAACAGCAGGCGCCGGCGGCGCCGATCCTCACGCCAGAGCAGCAGCAGCCAGGGGCCGCGCACCACCATTTGCGGCGCCGCCACCTCCTTCCCCGCCACCTGCAGCGGTTCGGCTGGCGCCGGCAGAAGCACCTGCACACGTGGCCTGCGCTGTCGCCAGGCCAGTTCGGTCACGCCGATGGCCCAGGCCAGCAGTACCGCGGGCATCAGCAGGCGCGGCGGCAGGTCCGATGCGCGCAGCAGCCAGGGGGCGGCCAGCAGCACCGCCAGCTGGGCCGCGGCCTGCAGCCGTGAGGGCCGCCACTCAAGGCTTGAGGGCGAGGATCTTCTGCATGAGGGGGATTGCGTGCGCATGCGGGCAGGCCTCATAGCCCATGAACCAGCGCCACAACCTATCGTCCTCGCAGTCGAGCAGGAACAGGAAAACCTCGCGCTCTTCTGTCGGCGCAGCGCTCCATTCGTGGTCGAGGTAACGGCCGAACAGCTGGTCCAGCTCGCGCATGCCGCGGCGGCAGCGCCAGCGCAGCTTCTTCAGCAGAACGTCTTCTTCCATCGTGTTTCTCCAGATACAGCAAAGCCACGCATGGCGTGGCTCTACTGAGGTGGTGCAGCCACGCGTGGCGTGGCTCTACCCGGTACAGCCGGACCGTATCAGGCGCGGCGTTCCATCATCAGCTTCTTGATTTCGGCGATCGCCAACGCCGGGTTCAGGCCCTTCGGGCAGGTCCGGGCGCAGTTCATGATGGTGTGGCAGCGGTACAGCTTGAACGGATCTTCCAGATCGTCCAGGCGCGCACCGGTGTCCTCATCGCGCGAGTCGATGATCCAGCGGTAGGCCTGCAGCAGGATCGCCGGGCCGAGGTAACGCTCGCCGTTCCACCAGTAGCTCGGGCAGCTGGTCGAGCAGCAGGCGCACAGGATGCACTCGTACAGGCCGTCCAGCTTCTTGCGGTCTTCCGGCGACTGCAGGCGCTCGCGGTCCGGCGGTGCCGGGGTCTGGGTGCGGATCCACGGCTTGATCGAGGCGTACTGCGCGTAGAAGTGGGTCAGGTCCGGAACCAGATCCTTGACCACGTTCATGTGCGGCAGCGGGTAGATCGGCACTTCCTTCTTGCCGCAGTCCGAGATGGCTCGGGTGCAGGCCAGGGTGTTGGTGCCGTCGATGTTCATCGCGCACGAACCACAGATACCTTCGCGGCAGGAGCGGCGGAAGGTCAGCGTCGGATCAATCTCGTTCTTGATCTTGATCAGGGCGTCCAGGACCATCGGGCCACAGGCGTCCAGATCGACTTCATAGGTGTCGGTGCGCGGGTTGCTGTCGTCGTCCGGACTCCAGCGGTAGATCTTGAAGGTGCGCACGTTCTTGCCGCCGTTCTTGACGGGGAAGTGCTTGCCCTTCGTGATCTTGGAATTCTTGGGGAGTGAAAACTCGGCCATGGCTGCTCTCGTTGGCTCAGGCGGCCCGCGCCCGTGGGCGCGGATTGCATGGTAGGCGGGGTCGGATCAGTACACGCGCGGCTTCGGCGGCACCACGGACACGTCGTCGGTCAACGTGTACATGTGCACCGGACGGTAGTCGAAGCTGCACTTGCCCTTCTCGTCGACGCTGACCAGGGTGTGCTTCTGCCAGTTGACGTCGTCGCGGTCCGGATAGTCCTCGTGCGCATGCGCGCCGCGGCTTTCCTTGCGCTGTTCGGCCGAGTTGATCGTCGCCACCGCGTTGAGCAGCAGGTTGTTCAGCTCGTAGGTCTCGATCAGGTCCGAGTTCCAGACCAGCGAACGGTCGGAGACCTTCACGTCCTGGAACGAGTCGAAGATCTTGTCCATCTTCTCGCAGCCTTCCTTCAGCGTCTGGCTGGTGCGGAAGACGGCCGCGTCGGCCTGCATGGTGCGCTGCATGCGATCGCGGATGACCGAGGTCGGGGTATCGCCGTTGGCGTGGCGCAGCTTGTCCAGCAGGCCCAGCGCCTTGTCGCAGGCATCGGCCGGCAGCGGCTTGTGCGAAGCGCCCGGCTTGATGGTCTCGGCGCAGCGGTTGGCCACCGCACGACCGAACACCACCAGGTCCAGCAACGAGTTCGAACCCAGGCGGTTGGCGCCGTGCACGGACACGCAGGCCGCTTCACCGATGGCGTACAGCCCCGGCACCACGGCATTGTCGTTGTCGCCGACCTTCTGCACCACTTCGCCGTGGTAGTTGGTCGGGATGCCGCCCATGTTGTAGTGCACGGTCGGGATGACCGGGATCGGCTGCTTGTGCACGTCGACGCCGGCGAAGATGCGGGCGCTCTCGGCGATGCCCGGCAGCTTCTCGTCGATCACGCCCGGGCCGAGGTGGGTCAGGTCGAGCAGGATGTGGTCCTTGTGCTCGCCGACGCCGCGGCCTTCGCGGATCTCGATGGTCATCGAACGACTGACCACGTCGCGCGAGGCCAGGTCCTTGTAATGCGGCGCGTAGCGCTCCATGAAGCGCTCGCCGCTGCTGTTGCGCAGGATGCCACCTTCACCGCGGACACCCTCGGTGATCAGGCAACCGGCGCCGTAGATGCCGGTCGGGTGGAACTGCACGAACTCCATGTCCTGCATGGCGATGCCGGCACGCATGGCCAGGCCGCCACCGTCGCCGGTGCAGGTGTGCGCCGAGGTGGCGCTGAAGTAGGCACGGCCGTAGCCGCCGGTAGCCAGCACCACGCCCTGGGCGCGGAACAGGTGCAGAGTGCCGTCGGACATGTCCAGGGCCAGCACACCGCGGCACGCGCCCTCATCGTCAAAGATCAGGTCGAGTGCGAAGTACTCGATCATGAAGCGCGCGTCGTGCTTCAGCGACTGCTGGTACAGGGTGTGCAGCATCGCGTGGCCGGTACGGTCGGCCGCCGCGCAGGTACGCTGCGCCGCCGGGCCTTCGCCGTACTTGGTGGTCATGCCACCGAACGGACGCTGGTAGATCTTGCCTTCGGCGGTGCGCGAGAACGGCACGCCGTAGTGCTCGAGCTCGATGATGGCCGGGATAGCCTCACGGCACATGTATTCGATGGCGTCCTGGTCGCCCAGCCAGTCCGACCCCTTGATGGTGTCGAAGAAGTGGTAGCGCCAGTCGTCCTCGCCCATGTTGGCGAGTGCGGCCGAGATACCGCCCTGGGCGGCAACGGTGTGCGAGCGGGTCGGGAAGACCTTGGTCAGGCACACGGTCTGCAGGCCCTTGGCGGCCAGGCCGAACGTGGCGCGCAGGCCGGCACCGCCGGCGCCGACCACGACCATGTCGTACTTGTGTTCGGTGATCTTGTAAGCGGACATCTAATCTGGATTCCTGTGTAGGTGCCTGGGCTCAGGCAACGCCGAGGGCGATGCGGCCCACCGCAAACACACTGACGATCATGCCGAGCACGGCGACGAACTTCACCGCGGTCTGCAGCACCAGGGCCAGCAGCGATTCGTGGATGTAGTCTTCCAGCACGACCTGCATGCCGAGCTGCGCGTGCCAGAACATGGCGATCAGCAGGCCGATCAGCGGCACGGCGTTCCACGGCTTGGCCACGGCGGCGGCGGCGGTCGCGTAGTCCGAGCCCAGCAGGCCCAGCACGAAGACCAGGAACCAGATGCCCAGTGCCACCAGGGCGGCGGCGGTCAGGCGCTGGTGCACGAAGTGCTCGGTGCCGGTCTTGGCCGAACCGAGGCCGCGCACGTTCTTCAACGGGGTACGGAACTTGCTCACGCGGCACCTCCGAACATCACATAGGCCCACACCAGCAGGGTGATCACCAGGCTGCCGATGACCGACAGCCAGCTGCTGCGGATGAAGGCGGGGATGCTGAAACCAATGGCGAAGTCCTGCACGACGTGGCGGATGCCATTGCACAGGTGATAGGCGAACGACCATGTCCACGCGAACAGGAACACGCGGCCATACCAGGCCCCGGCATGGCCGGTGAAGCAGTTCCAGGACTCGGGCCCCATCATCAGCGCCAGCAGGCCGGCAGCGATGATGAGGGCACCAACAGACAGAAAGATGCCAGTAGCTCGATGCAGGATCGAGGTGGCCATCTGAATCTGCCAGCGATACACCTGAAGGTGCGGGGAAAGTGGGCGTTGTCTGGTCGCCATTCGCTGGGCTCGTTGTCTCGGCTGGGCGGCACGCGGCCGCGTTGGCTCAATGCTGATCAGAAATCGATGCAGCGTCCGTTTTTCTCCCAATCGCCATACCGCACCGGATCAAGTCCGCCGCGGCCGCCGAATTCCTCCGCCTTTTCCTGTTCCACGGGCACGGGTGCCGCAGGGACCAGCGGGGCTTCAGATTCGTCGTCGGGAGTGGGGGTTGTTTGGCCTATCATGTTCGGTCTCGCAACGCACAAATTTTAGACCTCGTTCACGTGCCTGACAACCTGCCCCCTGCTTTCGTCGGATATCCGCGCCTGCCCGGCCACCAGCTGCTGAGCCTGCAAGGCCCGGATGCGGCTGTCTTCGCCCACGCCCAGTTCAGCAGCGATGTCACCGCCCTGCCCCTGCAGCACTGGCAGTGGAGTGCCTGGCTGAGCGCCAAGGGCCGCACCCTGGCGGTGTTCCAGCTGCTTCGGCTGGCCGAGGACCACGTGATGCTGGTGCTGGCCGACGGCGATGCCGATGCGATTGCGTCGCAACTGCAGCGCTTCGTGTTCCGTCGCAAGGTGAAGGTGCAGGTGCGCAGCGATCTGGCCGTGGCCGGCGCGTTCACTGCGCCGGAGGCCGCCAGCGGCGCCGCGATTGCGCACGCTGCAGCGGACGACTGGGAACTGGATCTGGGCAGCGACGCACTGCCGCGCACCCTGCGAATTGGCGCCGCTGATGCCTTTGCCGCCGGCAGCAAAACCGATGAGGCCGCTTTCGCCCTGGCTTGGCGCCAGTCCGACCTGCGCTACGGCCTTCCGCGGCTGGAGGAAAGCCAGCGCGAAGTGTGGACCCCGCAGCAGCTGGGCCTGGACCGCCTGAACGGCTACAGCGTGAAGAAGGGCTGCTACCCGGGCCAGGAAATCGTTGCCCGCACCCACTTCCTCGGCAAGGCCAAGCGTGCGGTGCAGTTGCTTCAGACAGCCGCACCGGCGCAGGCCGGCGATGGCGTGCAGCAGGACGGCGTCGCGTTGGGCACGATTGCCAGCGTGGCCGGTGAGCTGGCGCTGGCGGTCTTGCCACTGGAGGCCGGCGACGCCGAGCTGCAGGTGGGTGGCGCCGTGGCGCAGCGCGTGCCGTTGCTGGATGGCCTGGCACGCTGAGGTTCACGCCGGGCACGGCCCGGCGCTACCGCTTCATCCACGCATGGCGTCGATCTACTGAACCCACCTTCTGTAGAGCCGAACCCATGCTCGGCTTCTCCATGAAATACAGCCGAGCGTGGGCTCGGCTCTACAGGGTCAGAGGCGCTCGCCGGTTTCCGCGTTGAAGAAATGCAGGCCCTGCGGGTGGATCGCTACGCGGATGTCCTCGCCCACCGCAGGCAACGCCTGCGGCGCCACACGCATGGTCAGCGCGTGCTGGCCACTGCTGAGGTTGACGAATATCTCGTTGCCGACCGGTTCGATGCCTTCAATGCGCGCGCTGAACGCATGCGCATCGTCGGCGGTCGCCGGCTGCAGGTGCTCTGGACGCACGCCCACCGCGATCGGCTTCTGCAGCCACGCCGGATCGATCGTGGCCTGGCCCAGCGGTGCACGCCAGTCGCCGTCGACCACGGTCACGCCACCGGCGTCGCCCTGCAGCGTGCCACGCAGCACGTTCATCGCCGGGCTGCCGAGGAAACCGGCCACGAACAGGTTGGCCGGGCGGTCGTACAGCGCCATCGGCGTATCGATCTGCTGGATGATGCCGTCCTTCAGCACCACGATGCGCTGGCCCAGGGTCATCGCTTCCACCTGGTCGTGGGTCACGTAGATCATCGTGGTGCCCAGCTTGCGGTGCAGCTGCGCGATCTCGGTGCGCACGCTGTGGCGCAGCTTGGCGTCGAGGTTGGACAGCGGCTCGTCCAGCAGGAACACCGCCGGCTCGCGCACCAGCGCACGGCCCAGTGCCACGCGCTGGCGCTGGCCACCGGACATCGCCTTGGGAAGCTTGTCCATCATCTCGGTCAGGCCCAGCGTCTGCGCCGCCTCGGCGATGCGCTTGTCGATGGTGGCCTTGTCATGGCCGCGCAACTTCAGGCCGAAGGCCAGGTTCTCGGCCACGGTCATATGCGGGTACAGCGCGTAGCTCTGGAACACCATGGCGATGTCGCGGTCCTTCGGCGCCACGTCGTTGACCACGCGGTCGCCGATGCTCAGCGTGCCGCCGCTGATCTCCTCCAGGCCAGCCACCATCCGCAGCAGGGTCGACTTGCCACAGCCGGACGGGCCGACCAGCACCATCAGCTCGCCATCGGCGACCTCGAAGGTGGCGTCCTTCACCGCGACCTGGCCGTTGTCATAGACCTTGCGCACACCCTGCAACTGCACTTTTGCCATATCACCTATCCGGTCCGCCCGAAGCCGGGCTGTCTTTTGGGACTGCCTCGGCCCTCCCGATGGCAGTGATGATTGCGCGCTTGCCGCATGACGGCGAGCACTGCAATCGAATACAGTTGCCCATTCTGCCATGTAAACGTTTTCACGTGGCACTATCCGATGATCGGTGCGCACCGATCTGCGTCGGCGGTGGAACGAAGCTTCCGCCGGGGCAGTGGTTTCGAATGGAACGGTCTCCCGCTACCCCGGAGATCGCCCCTGACGAACCTCGGACAGGCAGTTGCGCGGATGTCCCCCGAACCCAGCCATGAAGCGATTGACAACGATGTCACCCGGATCTGAAACTCGAGCGATGCACGACACCCTCTTCCTGTTCGGTGCCACAGGTGATCTGGCCCAGCGCTACCTGTTCCCTTCGCTGCTTCGCCTGCTTGGCGACGGCCTGCTGCCGGAGGACTTCCGCATCCGCGCACTGGCCCTGTCCGGGCATGACACCGAAGCCTTCCATGACATCCTGCGCCCGCGCCTGCAGCAGGCCATGCCGATGGCCACGCAGGACGACATCAGTGCCCTGCTGCGCCGCATCGACTACCGTTCGGTGGACCTGCGCGACGTCGACTCGGTTGCCGCCGCGGTCTCCGACCTGGTGCACCGCAAGTGCGTCAGCTACCTGGCCATCCCGCCGGGTCTGTACATCTCCACCTGCGAAGGCCTGGCCAAGGGCGGCGCACTTGCCGCACCGGCACGCCTGATGCTGGAGAAGCCGATCGGCAGCGACAGCGAGAGCGCCGAGGAGATCATCTCCACCATCGGCCAGTGGATCGACGAGGACCGCGTGTTCCGCCTCGACCACTACCTGGGCAAGGCGGCGGTGCAGAACCTGATCGCGCTGCGCTTCGGCAACACGCTGCTGGAAGCGGTGTGGAACCGCAACTACATCGAATCGGTGCACATCCTGGTGGCCGAGAGTGAAGGCGTGGATGGCCGCGATGCCTATTACGCCCGTTCCGGTGCGCTGCGCGACATGGTGCAGAGCCATATCCTGCAGCTGCTGTGCATGGTGGCGATGGAGCCGCCTGCCTCGCTGGAAGCCGACCGCATCCGCGACGAAAAGGTCAAGGTACTGCGTGCGCTGCGTCCGCTCGATGCCAGGCACGCCGCGCGTGACAGCATCCGTGGCCGCTACACCGCCGGCAGCATCAACGGCCAGCCGGCCCAGGCCTACCAGCCGCCGGAAGGCAGCGACGTGGAAACCTTCGCCGGCGTCACCGCGCATATCGACAACTGGCGCTGGAGCGGCGTGCCGTTCCACCTGGTCACCGGCAAGCGCCTGCCCGAACGCACCACCCGCGTGGTGGTCACGCTGAAGCCGGTCACCCACTGGCTGTTCGAGCGCCCGCAGCGTGCGCAGGCCGCGCCGAACCGCCTGGTATTCCAGCTGCAGCCGCAGGAGAACATCGAACTGGGCCTGATGAGCAGCCTGGCCGGCCCGGAATGGGGCGCGCTGGAACTGCATCCGCTGGAACTGGAACTGTCGGTGCCGACCGGCCTTCATCGCCGCATCGCCTACGAACGCCTGTTCCTGGACGCCTTCAACGGCAACCACACCCTGTTCGTGCGCGACGACGAAGTGCGTGCCGCCTGGGCGTGGATCGACAGCGTGGCCGATGCCTGGAAGGCAGCCAAGCTGCCGCTCGAACCCTACCCCGCTGGCCAGTGGGGCCCGAGCAACGCAACGGAGTTCCTGCCGCAGGGCGTGGACGCACCGGACAGCGGAGCCTCGGCATGAGTGCCAGCTCGCAGCCGGTGCTGGTCGCCGACATCGGTGGCACCAATGCGCGCTTCGCCCTGGCCGACACCTCGCTGGACGCGCCATTGCTGAAGGAGAGCATCCGCGAATACGCAGTGACGGAGTTCCCGTCGCTGGGGGATGCCGCGCACCACCACCTGGAACAGATCGGTGCCACCGCAAGCCGCGGCGTGTTCGCGGTTGCCGGGCGTGTCGACGGCGACGAGGCACGCATCACCAATCATCCGTGGGTGATCTCGCGCAGCCGTACCGCAGCAATGCTGGGCTTCAACGAACTGCACCTGATCAACGACTTCGCCGCGCAGGCGATGGCGATCTCGCTGCTGCAACCCGACGACGTGGTCCAGGTGGGCGGTGCCGCCTGGGTGCCGGGCAAGCCGGGCCAACCGCGCAACTACGCGGTGATCGGGCCGGGTACCGGCCTCGGTGTCGGTGGTCTGATCCTGCGTCACGGCCGCTGCTATCCGCTGGAAACCGAAGGCGGCCATGTAAGCTTCCCACCGGGTACTCCGGAAGAGATCCGCATCCTGGAGATCCTCTCCGAGCAGTTCGGGCGCGTCTCCAACGAGCGGCTGATCTGCGGCCCCGGCCTGGTCAACATCCATCGCGCGGTGTGCGAGATGGCCGGCATCGATCCGGGCCAGCTGCAACCGGTGGACGTGACCGCCCGCGCCCTGCATGGCGATCCGCAGGCAATGCGCACCGTCGATGTGTTCTGCGCGGTGTTCGGCGCCATTGCCGGCGACCTGGTACTGACCCAAGGCGCCTGGGACGGCGTGTTCCTGACCGGCGGACTGACCCCGAAGATGCTCGATTCACTGCAGCACTCCGGGTTCCGCCAGCGCTTCGAACACAAGGGGCGGTTCTCTTCGATCATGGCGCGGGTTCCGTCGCTGGCCGTGATGCATCCTCACGCCGGGCTGCTGGGCGCCGCTGCCTATGCCGCCGACGCCGAACGTGACGCACCAGGAGTTGCCGCATGAGCCCCACCTTCCACGACGACCGCATCGATTTCATCCACCACGGCGATGCCGATGGCTGGATCGAAGCGGTAGCCGCCGAGATGGCGCAGACCCTCAACCACGACATCAATGAAGTGGGCCGCGCGCGCATCCTGCTGTCCGGTGGCACCACGCCGGCACCGGTGTATCAGGCGCTGGCCGAACTGGACGTGCACTGGGACCGGGTTGAAGTGAGCCTGGCCGACGAGCGCTGGCTGTCGCCGCAGGATCGCGACAGCAATGCCTGGCTGGTGCGCGAACACCTGCTCAAGCGCGCCGAGGGTGCCCACTTCGATCCGCTTGTGCGGATTGGCAAGCCGCTGCCGGAATGCGTCTACACCGCCAACCTGCAGGCCCAGCACAGCCAACCGCCGAGCCTGGTGGCACTTGGCATGGGCAACGACGGCCACACCGCCTCGCTGTTCCCGGGTTCGAAGGACCTGGCCCGTGCACTGGAAAGCACCCTGCCCTACGCAGCGCTGGATGCCACCGGCTGCCCGGGCGCGAACCAGTGGCCGCTGCGCATCACGCTGACCCCGCACGGCCTGCGCCAGTGCCGCCAGCGCCTGCTGCTGCTGCGCGGCAAGCAGAAGCTGCAGGTGCTGCGCCAGGCGCTGGATAGCAACAACGCCCAGCAGTACCCGATCCTCAATGCGATCAACCTGGACGGCGCGCGCCTGCGCGTCCACTGGGCTGATTGATGTCGGCGGCGGCGCATGCCGCCGCTTGCCTCTCGCCACCACGAACGCCGGTAGCCAATGAGCCTCCATCCGCAACTGCAAGCCATCACTGAGCGCGTCATCCGCCGCAGCGCCGCCTCGCGTGCCGCCTATCTGGCCGCGATCGACGCCTCCCTGCGCGAGGGCCCGTTCCGCAGCCGCCTGAGCTGCGGCAACCTCGCCCACGGATTCGCCGCCTGCGGCGGCACCGACAAGAGCCGCCTGCGCGGTGGCGTGACGCCGAACCTGGGCATCATCACCGCCTACAACGACATGCTGTCGGCGCACCAGCCGTTCGAAACCTATCCCGAGCAGATCCGCGAGATCGCCCGCGAACTGGGCGCCACCGCGCAGGTGGCCGGCGGCGTGCCGGCGATGTGCGACGGCGTCACCCAGGGCCGTGGCGGCATGGAACTGTCGCTGTTCTCGCGCGATGTGATCGCACAGGCGACCGCCATCGGGCTCAGCCATGACATGTTCGACACCACCGTCTACCTCGGCGTGTGCGACAAGATCGTGCCGGGCCTGCTGATCGGCGCGCTGGCCTTCGGCCACCTGCCGGCGGTGTTCGTGCCGGCCGGCCCGATGACCCCGGGCATCCCGAACAAGCAGAAAGCCGAAGTCCGCGAGCGCTATGCTGCCGGCGAAGCCACCCGCGAAGAACTGCTGGAAGCCGAGTCCGCCTCGTACCACGGCGCCGGCACCTGCACCTTCTACGGCACCGCCAATTCCAACCAGGTACTGCTGGAAGCGATGGGCGTGCAGCTGCCGGGTGCGTCGTTCGTCAACCCGGGCACGCCGCTGCGCGATGCACTGACCCGCGAAGCCACCGAACGCGCGCTGGACATCACCGCGCTGGGCGATGACTTCCGTCCGCTGGGCCGCATCATCGACGAGCGCGCGATCATCAACGCGGTCATCGCGCTGATGGCCACCGGCGGTTCGACCAACCACACCATCCATTGGATCGCGGTGGCACGTGCCGCCGGCATCGTGCTGACCTGGGACGATTTCGACGAGCTGTCGCAGCTGATCCCACTGCTGGCCCGCGTCTATCCGAACGGCGATGCCGACGTGAACCGTTTCGCTGCGGCCGGCGGCCCGGCGTTCGTGTTCGGCGAGCTGATCAAGGCCGGCCTGATGCACGGCGACCTCGTGAGCGTGGCGCGCGGCGGCATGGCCGACTACGCGCGCGAACCGCAGCTGCGCGACGGCCAGCTGGTCTACCTGCCAGGCCTGGAACGCAGCGCCGATGACGAAGTGGTGCGCGGTGTCGACAACCCGTTCGAACACCAAGGTGGCCTGCGCCTGCTGCGCGGCAACCTGGGCAAGTCGCTGATCAAGCTGTCGGCGGTGAAGCCGCAGTACCGCACGATCGAAGCACCGGCGGTGGTGGTGGATGCACCGCAGGTGTTGAACAAGCTGCACGCCGGTGGCCTGCTGCCGCAGGATTTCGTGGCGGTGGTGCGCTACCAGGGCCCGCGTGCCAACGGCATGCCGGAACTGCATTCGCTGGCGCCGCTGCTGGGCCTGCTGCAGAACCAGGGCCGGCGCGTGGCGCTGGTCACCGACGGCCGCCTGTCCGGCGCCTCGGGCAAGATCCCGGCGGCCATCCATGTGACGCCGGAAGCGGCGCGTGGTGGCCCGCTTGCCAAGGTGCGCGAAGGCGACATGATCCGCTTGGATGGCGAGGCTGGCACGCTGGAAGTGCTGGTGGATGCGGCGGAATGGGCCGCACGTTCGCTGGCACCGAACACCGCGCCGGCCGCGCATGATCTGGGCCGCAATCTGTTCGCGATCAACCGTCGCGTGGTGGGTCCGGCGGACCAGGGGGCGATCTCGATTTCGTGCGGGCCGGCGGCGGCCGATGGCGGGCCGTGGGATTACGACGCGGAGTATGAGCTGGGGCACGATGCGGCCGCGGCGGCGGCGCCGCATGAGGCGAAGGACGCCTGAAGCGAAAAGCCGCGGCAGGCTTCCCGGCCTGGGCAGTAGAGCGCCCTGGCCGGGACACGCCGTAAACCCATCCATGGGGGCTCGATCGCGGCATCCATGCCGCTCACGGTCCCGGCCAGGGCGCTCTACTGCCCTTGGACAATTCCCGGCGCGTCATCTGCGCTGCGGCCACTGAATCAAGAAGAGCAAAGGCAAGGGCAAAAGCATGGGTATCGAACAACATCAGGTGAAGGCGGCGGAGCTGTTGCATGCGGCGGGCATCCTGCCGGTCGTGACGATTCATACGCTGGACCAGGCGCGGGCGGTCAGTGCGGCGCTGCTGGAAGGTGGTTTGCCGGCCATCGAGCTGACGCTGCGGACGCCGGTGGCGATGGAAGCGCTGGCGATGCTCAAGCGTGAGCTGCCGGATGTAGTGGTGGGCGCGGGCACGGTGCTGACTGTGGAGCAGATGCAGCAGTCCATCGACGCGGGTGCGGATTTCCTGGTGACCCCGGGCACACCGCCAGCGCTGGCTGATGCACTGGCCGCTGCTCCGCTGCCGGTGGTACCGGGCGCGGCCACGCCGACCGAGCTGCTGTCGCTCTACGCGCGCGGCTTCCGCGTGTGCAAGCTGTTCCCGGCCACGGCCGTAGGCGGGCTGGCAATGATCAAGGGCCTGGCCGGCCCGGTCGCCGACCTCAAGCTGTGCCCGACCGGTGGCATCACCGAAAATACCGCTGCCGAGTACCTTGAGCAGAAGAACGTGGTCTGCATCGGTGGTTCGTGGATGGTGCCGGGCAACTGGATCGCCGACGGCGAATGGGACAAGGTGCGCGCCAGCGCCGCCGACGCCGCGAAGATCATCAAGCGCGTTCGCGGCCACTGACAAGAGGATCGGGGTCGGATCCCTTTCCCGTCGGGAAAGGGATCCGACCCCCAACTACGAGCGCGCGCAGCGCGCGACCCGCTCCTGCTCTTCCTTCTTCATTCCGCGGTGGACGCGCACGGAAACTGTCCGTGGCCCTGCGGAGGGATTGCGCAGGGGCGTAAGCGCCATGGATGGCGCGCCCGAGCCTCCAGGGATGGATTCACGGCATCCCCTGCGCAATCCCTCCGCAGGGCCAACCACACGAATCCTGCCGCACACCGCGAGGGACTCAGCCGTTGGCCGAATCCCCTACAGCGGCCGTGCCGGATCCACCAGCCCGTACTGGCTGGCCATCCGCGCCAACGCGATGTTGTCGTGGATCCCCATCTTCTCGAACAGCCGCGCCTTGTGCGTGTTGACCGTCTTCGCACTCAGGCTCAGGCGCCGCGCGATGTCTTCCTGGCGCAGGCCCTGGGTCAGCAACAGCGCCACCTCAAGCTCGCGCGGCGACAGGTTGTCGAACGGCGAACCATTGCCTTCCACCGTCGACAGCGCCAGATTCTGCGCGATGCTGGTGCCCAGGTAGCGACGACCGGCCGCCACATCACGCACCGCACGCAGCAGTTCCTGCGCATCGCAGCCCTTGCCGATGTAACCGGCCGCGCCGGCTTCGAGCAGGCGCTTGGGCAGCGGGCCGTCTTCCAGTACCGACACGATCACCACGCGGGTATTGCGGTGGCTGCGGACGATGCGCTCGGTCACTTCCATGCCGCTCACGCCCGGCAGATGCAGGTCGCACAGCACCACGTCCGGCAACAGCTGTCGGACCTCGCGCAGTGCGTCCTCACCGGTCTCGGCTTCGCCCACCACCTCGATGTCGGTTTCCCCCGACAGAATCATCTTCATACCGGTGCGGACCAGTGCGTGGTCATCCACCAGGTAGACTCGAATCGTCATTCACGTACCTCTTCGAATGCGGCCATTGCAGGTCAAGCTAGGCAGGGTGCCGATACCCTGCAAGCGCGTCCGGAATGTGGCGCCGGCGATCTGCCTTGCGCATCACATAACCGCGCGTTGTGCTTGCCCCTGTCTTGCAGAACCTGCTGCAACGAAACAACTGATCTATCACGTAGACGTCCCTCAAGGGCCATCCACGTCAAACCCCCTGTGGTGGTGCTTCGCTGGCCTTCGCTGGCGGCGGGCCGTGACGTCGCCAAGGGTGCCGGCGACTGAACATGACCAGATAGCACCCTACCACCCAAACCAGCGCGGCACACCATCCGGCCAGGATGTCGGAGGGGTAATGCACCCCCAGGTAGACCCGCGACACACTGACCAGCAGGCTGAACGCGGGTGCCAGCATCAGGACCGGCCAGCGCCAGCGGGTGTTCCAGGCCAGCAGCACCAGGGTCACCGCCAGGGTCATCGAGCCCATCGCGTGCCCGCTGGGGAAGCTGAACGTCGACTCCGGCGCAATCGATTCCCACAGGCTGGGGCGCTGGCGCTGGAAGAACTGCTTGCTGCCCATGTTCAGCAGCGCCGATCCCACGAAGCTGACCGCGACGAAGGTCGCCTCGCGCCAGCGCCGGAAGCCCAGCAGCGCGCCGATGATCAGCACGTCGGCCGGGATCAGGAACCACTCGTAGCCCAGTTTCGAGATGAGCACGAAGAAACGGTCCAGCCACGGCGAATGCAGACCATGCATCTGCCACAGCAGGGGCGCGTCGAAATGGAACGATTCAAACTCGTGCACTTCGTCCGCCAGGGCAACAAAGCCTGCCAACGGCAGCAGTAGGCCACCGAACAACAGGACCAGGCGCCAGGCGTTGCGCGCCATCCAGTGGCGGAAGCCGGAGGCGGACTCCGGTGCGGCGAGGATCGCAGGCTTATCCGGCGCTTCGGACATATTTGTGTTCGACGTAATCGTCGATCAGGGCGACGAACTCCTGGGCGATGTTGTCGCCGCGCAGGGTCACCTTCTTCTCGCCATCGACGAATACCGGTGCCGCAGGCGTCTCACCCGTGCCCGGCAGCGAGATGCCAATGTTGGCGTGACGCGACTCGCCCGGCCCGTTGACGATGCAGCCCATCACCGCCAGGGTCATGTTTTCCGCACCCGGGTGGTGGATCTTCCACAGCGGCATCTTCTCGCGCACGTGGTTCTGCACCACCTTGGCCAACTCCTGGAAGAATTCGGAGGTGGTGCGGCCGCAACCAGGGCAGGCCGTGACAAGCGGCGTGAAGGCACGCTGGCCGGTGGTCTGCAGCAGCTCCTGGGCGACGATCACTTCCTGCGTGCGCGACTGGCCCGGTTCCGGGGTCAGCGAGATGCGGATGGTGTCACCGATGCCTTCCTGCAGCAGCACGCTCAGCGCCGCGGACGATGCCACGATGCCCTTGCTGCCGATACCCGCTTCGGTCAGGCCCAGATGCAGGGCGAAGTCGGAGCGCTGGGCCAGGTCGCGGTACACCGCGATCAGCTCCTGCACGCCACTGACCTTGGCCGACAGCACGATGCGATCGCGCGGCAGGCCCAGCTCCACTGCCTGCTCGGCCGAATCCAGCGCCGAGCGGATCAGCGCCTCGCGCAGCACGCGGCCGGCGTCCCAGGGCTGTTCGCGCAGGTTGTTCTCGTCCATCAGCTTCGCCGCCAGGGCCTGGTCCAGCGAGCCCCAGTTGGCGCCGATGCGCACCGGCTTGTTGTAGCGGATCGCGAACTCGATCAGCTGGGCGAACTGCAGGTCCTTCTTCTTGCCGAAGCCGACGTTGCCCGGGTTGATGCGGTACTTGGCCAGCGCTTCGGCACACGCCGGCTCGGCGGTCAGCAACTGATGGCCGTTGTAGTGGAAGTCACCGATCAGCGGTACATCGATACCCATCATCGCCAGCTTCTCGACGATGCGCGGAATCGCCGCAGCGGCTTCAACGGTGTTGACGGTCAACCGCACCATCTCCGAACCGGCACGCCACAGCTCGGCCACCTGCTTCACGCTGGAGGCGACATCGGAAGTGTCGGTATTGGTCATCGACTGCACCACCACCGGCTTGCCCCCGCCTACGGTGACCCCGCCGATCTGCACGGCATGGGTCTGGCGGCGGGGCCAGGAGGTGGCATCGGAGGGCGGAGTCGGGCGGGTGACGGCGTCGTGCATGGGCGCATTCTACCGCCCGCCCCCGCATTCGGGGTGACTCGCATTCAGCCGGCGGCACGGCTGCGGCCTATTGTCGCAGGCACGCTCGCCCGTGAACGCATACGATGAGCGTGCATGACCGGTCCCGACGCCCCGTTTCTCCGTACCCTGTGCAGCCTGCGCTGGCTTGCCGTGGGCGGCCAGGCCGCCACCATCCTGGTCGCCACCTGGGTGCTGGGCCTGCCGTTGCCGCAGCTGCCACTGTGGGCCGGCGTGGCCGTACTGACCCTGTTCAACATCTACACCCAGCTGCGCCCGGAAGCGGCTGATACCGCGCCCCTGACCGCGTTCGGCCACATCCTGGTGGACGTGATCATCCTGACCTGGATGGTCGGCTGGAGCGGTGGCATGGCCAATCCGTTCAGCTCGCTGTTCCTGATCCTGATCGCGCTGGCTGCGTTCGCCCTGCCCCTGCGCTGGGCGCTGGCGGTGGCACTGGCCTGCCTGCTCGGCTATGCCAGCAGTGGCGTCTTCGGCCAGCCGCTGCCGGACGGTTACTTCCGCGCGCAGGACCTCAACCGCTGGGGCGTGGTCGCCAACTTCCTGATCTCCGCAGCGGTGGTGCTGGCCTTCTCGACCCGGCTGGCCCTTGCGCTGCGCCAGCGCGAACTGGAACTGTCGGCCCTGCGCGAGCGCTTCGCACGCAACGAGGGCATCGTCGCCCTGGCCACTCATGCCGCCTCGGTGGCCCATGAACTGAACACACCGCTTGCGACCATGACCCTGCTTGCCGACGATGTGGCCGAGCGCAGCGAAGAACCGGAAGTGCGCGAGGACATGGAAACGCTGCGCGAACTGCTGGTGCAGTGCCGGGAGCGCGTGCTGGCGCTGGCCGCACCGGCCTCGGCCGATGCACCCGGACGCAGCCATTCCAGCGCCCAGCAGGTGCTGGAGCAATGGCGGCTGGTGCGCCCGACCATCGACCTGCACCGCAACGACGATGCGCCGCTGCGGTTGCCGCTGGACCCGGGCGTGGGCCACCTGCTGATGGTGCTGCTGAACAATGCCGCCGATGCTGGTGAACAGGCCGGCCGGCCGCGCGTGGACCTGGACCTGCGCATCGAAGGCGACGATCTGATCGGCGAAGTACGCGACTACGGCCACGGCTTCAACGCGCGCGCCGCGGTACTGCCGGGCAAGCTGTTCGGCAGCAGCAAGAGTGAAGGCATGGGGGTCGGCCTGGCCCTGTCCCATGCCACGATCGAACGCCTCGACGGCGAGATGTGGATGCGCCCGGCCCAAGGGGCCGGCAGCCGCGTCGGCTTCCGCCTGCCGCTGGCCCCACGCGAGGAAACCCCATGAGCGCCTCAACCCTCGGCCTGCTGGTCGACGACGACGAACTGTACCTGCGCACCCTGCAGCGCAGCCTGGCCCGCAAGGGGCTTGAAACCCAGACCGCGCAGGATGCCGCCAGCGCGCTGGCATTGGCCCGCCAGCACCCGCCGGCGTTCGCCCTGATCGACCTGAAGCTGGGCAGCGACTCCGGCCTGGCACTGATCCAACCGTTGCGCGCCCTGCGCGCGGACATGCGGATCCTGCTGGTGACCGGCTACGCCAGCATCGCCACCGCGGTGGAAGCGATCAAGCTCGGGGCCGACGACTACCTGCCGAAGCCGGCCACGGTACCGATGATCCTGCGCGCCCTGGGCGAGGAGGATGACGGCCCGGCCGACGACGGCGAAATGGAAGTGCCCGATGCGATGACGCCGATCAGCCGCCTGCAGTGGGAACACATCCAGCAGGCGATGCACGAAACCGGAGGCAACGTATCAGCGGCCGCACGCCTGCTCGGCATGCACCGGCGTTCGCTGCAGCGCAAGCTGGCCAAGCGACCCAGCCCGGAACGCGACCCGAGCCGGTGACACGGCGTCGCCTCCGCCGGGCATGGCGCGGCGCTACCGGATTGTAGAGTCGAGCATGGCTCGACCCTACAGGGGGCGTCAGCGCTTCAGCTGCGCGAGGATCTCGCGGGTCATCGGATCGGCTACCGCCACATCCTCGCCCTGCAGCGCCGGCAACAGGCCACTGGCCAGCTGCTTGCCCAGTTCAACACCGAACTGGTCGAAGGCGTTGATGTTCCAGATCACCGACTGCACGTACACGGCGTGTTCGTACATGGCGATCAACGCACCCAGCGCCTGCGGGGTCAGCGCGTCGAGCAGGATCAGCGTGCTCGGGCGCCCCCCCGGATAATCGCGGTGCGGGTCGTCGCTGCTCTGGCCATTGGCCAGCGCTTCGGTCTGCGCCAGCAGGTTGGCCAGCAGCGCCTGGTGATTGATCGTGTACGGATCATCGTTGTGCACGCAGCCGATGAAATCGGCCGGCACGACGCTGGTGCCCTGGTGCAGCGCCTGGAAGAAGCTGTGCTGCACGTCGGTACCTGCCCCGCCCCACCACACCGGCACGGTATCGGTGGTGACCGGCTGGCCATCACGCTGCACGCGCTTGCCCAGGCTTTCCATCACCAGCTGCTGCAGGTAGGCCGGCAGCAGCGCCAGGCGCTGGTCGTAGGTCATCACCGCGTGCGTGGCATGGCCCAGCACGTTGCGGTTCCAGATGTCAGTCAGGCCATGCAGCACCGGCAGGTTGCGCTCCAGCGGCGCGTCCAGCGCGTGCGCATCCATCTGCGCGGCGCCGTCCAGCAGCTGCTCGAAACGCTCGAAACCGATGGCCAGCGCAATCGGGAAACCAACCGCCGACCACAACGAATAACGGCCACCGACCCAATCCCACATCGGCAGCACGCGATCGGCGGCGATGGCGAAGGCCTTGGCCGCACGCTCGGGGTTGGCGCTGACCGCGTACAGGCGCTCGCTGCCACCCAGCCAGTCGTGCAGGATCTGCCCGTTGAGCAGGGTTTCCTGGGTGCCGAAGGTCTTGGAAATGAGGATGCCGGCGGTCCTGGCCGGATCCAGCGTGGCCAGCGTGCGCTGCATGGCGGCGCCGTCCACGTTCGACACGAAATGCACGCGCAGGCGCGCACCGCTGACCGGGCGCAGCGCATCGGCGACCAGGCGCGGACCGAGATCGGAACCACCGATGCCGACGCTGACCACGTCGGTGACGCCGCTGTCTTCCAGCGCGCGCACCAGCACACCCATGCGCTGGCGGATTTCGCGCGCGGTGGCATAGGCCTCGGCCGCCACCGGCGCATCGACCACGTCGCCGCGCAGTGCGGTGTGCAGTGCGGCGCGACCTTCGGTCAGGTTGACCTGCTCACCACGGAACAGGCGCGTGATGGCACCGCCGACATCACGTTCGGCGGCCAAAGCCAGCAATGCCTGCAACGCCGCGGCATCGTATTTCTGCCGGGCGAAGTTGACGTACAACGGACCGACCCGCAGCGCCAGGTCCTGCACGCGGCCGGGTTCGGCGGCGAGGAGGCTGGGGATGCTTGCGCCCTTCAGGCGCTGGGCGTGGGAATGCAGCGAGTCGAATCCGTTGTTCGTTGTCATGCGGCCTGGGTCGGGATCGTGTCGTTGGTGTGGGTGATCTGGTTCTTGCCATCAACGTACACCAGCTTCGGCTTGAAGCTGTCGGCTTCCTGCTCGGTCATGCTGGCGAACGCGGCGATGATGATGATGTCACCGACCTGCACGTGGCGCGCGGCGCCACCGTTGAGCGAGACAACGCCGCTGCCGGCTTCGGCGCGGATGGCATAGGTCGAGAAGCGCGCACCGTTGGTCACGTCCCAGATGTGCACCTGCTCGAACTCGCGGATGCCGGTGGCAGCCAGCAGGTTGTCATCGATGGCGATCGAGCCTTCGTAGTTCAGCTCGGAATGGGTGACGGTGGCGCGGTGGATCTTGGTCTTGAGCAGGGACAGGTGCATGGGGGCGCTGCAACGGCAAAGGAAAGAGCGGATTCTAGCACCCGCTTGGCCATCGTCAGGGGTCTGCGGCAGGACGCTGAAGGCCGTTCAGGTGCCCTCGCCCGGCGGCATTGCCGGAGCGCGGCCGGAGGCACCCTCCAGCCAGAGGCGGAACACCGCATGGAAGGCCAGCCCGGCAACCAGGCCGAGGCCACCCGCCGCCAGCACCATCAAGGCGTAGCTGATCACATCGAAGGTATCGACATAGCGCAGGCGGTGCAGCAGGGGGCCCTGGGTTTCACCCGGCCAGCCGCAGGTGGCCATCGCCAGCGCGCCAAGGCCAAAGCCGGCCAGCACGAAACCGGCCCGGCGCAGGCGTCGCTGAGAATGCTGGATCAATGCCATCGGCAGCAGCACGGCAATCGCATTGCAGGCTGCCAGCACGAACATCAGCCCCCCACCGGTGAGCGCAGGCATCGGCGTACGCCTGAATTCAAGCGCGAACAACAGGCCGCCAAACAGCTGGGCCGGCAGCATGCCGGCCGCCAGCACCGCCAGGATCGAGGCCTGGGCGAGGCGGCCCGCGTCAGTGTCCGGTTCCTTCATTTCCAGTCTCCCGTCCGTGGGATGGTGAGAGGCGCCCCGCGGGGCGCCCAGGAGCCAGGTGCGGCTCAGAATTCCAGGTTGTCGATCAGGCGCGTCGTGCCCAGGCGCGCGGCGATCAGCGCCACGCGGCCGCCGCCATCGAAGGTCGGCTCAGCCAGTTCGGGCGTGCGCAGCACCGCGTAGTCGACCTGGAAACCAGCCGCCTGCAGCGCGGCCGTGGCGTCGGCCTCGATCTGCGCCCGCGTGTACCCGGCCACGTAGCCTTCGCGCATGCCCAGCAGCGTGCGGTGGATGGTCGTCGCAACCGGGCGCTGTTCTGCGCTGAGGTACTGGTTGCGGGAACTCTTGGCCAGGCCGTCCTCGTCGCGCACGATCTCGGCGCCGACGATCTGGATGGGGAACGACAGCTCAGCCACCATCTGCCTGATCACGGCCAGCTGCTGGTAGTCCTTGCGGCCGAACACGGCCACATCCGGCTGCACCTGCAGGAACAGGCGCGCCACCACCGTGCAGACGCCATCGAAGTGGCCCGGGCGGCTGGCGCCTTCCAGCACCTCGCTCACGCCCGGCGTGTGCATCTGCGTGGTCTTGTCCACGCCCAGCGGGTACATGGCCTCGACGCTGGGCAACCACACCGCGTCGCAGCCGACCTGCTCCAGCCCGGCCACGTCGGCCTCGGGCGTGCGCGGGTAGCGGTTGAAGTCTTCGTTCGGCCCGAACTGGGTCGGGTTGACGAAGATGCTCGCCACCACCCTGTCGGCGTACTGGCGGGCCAGGGTCACCAGCGAATGGTGGCCACCGTGCAGATTGCCCATGGTCGGCACCAGCGCCACGCGCAGGCCTTCGCGCTTCCACTGGGCGATCTGCCCGCGCAGCGCGCCGAGCTCGTTGAAGGTCTGGATCATTGAGCGTAGGCGTGCTGTTCGTCGGGGAAGCTGCCGTCGCGCACGGCGTCGGCATAGGCGCGGGTGGCACCGGCCACCGAGCCGCCTTCGGCAAGGAAATCCTTGACGAACTTGGGGCGGCGATGGCCACTATCCAGGCCGAGGAAATCGTGCAGCACCAGCACCTGGCCGTCGCACTGCGGGCCGGCACCGATGCCGATGGTCGGCACATCCACCGCCGCGGTCACTTCCGCAGCGACCGGGGTCGGCACGCATTCGAGCACCATGATGCTGGCGCCGGCGGCGGCCACCGCCCTGGCATCTTCCACCAGCTGGCGCGCGGCATCGCCACGGCCCTGGATCTTGAAGCCGCCCAGGCGCAATACCGACTGCGGGGTCAGGCCCAGATGGGCGCAGACCGGAATCTCGCGCTCGACCAGGTAGCGGATGATGTCGACCTTGAAGCCGGCACCTTCGATCTTGACCATCTCGGCACCGGCCTGCAGCAGCTGCAGCGAGGCATCCAGCGCGCGTTCCGGGGTGGCATCGGCACCGAACGGCAGGTCGGCCACCAGCAGCGCGCGCTGCAGCACGCGGGCCACGGCGCGGGTGTGGTAGACCATGTCGGCCACAGTCACCGGCAGGGTCGAATCATGGCCCTGCACGACCATGCCCAGCGAATCGCCGATCAGGATCAGGTCGATGCCATTGGCATCGAAGGTGCGGGCGAAGCCAGCGTCGTAGGCGGTCAACATGACCAGCTTCTGGCCGTTGCGCTTGGCCTCGGCCAGGGCGGGAACGGTCCAGGGCTTGCTGTCTGCGTGGGTGCTCATGTGCTGATAACCGGGGGAGATAACCCGGGCATTATCACCCTATCGGCGCGATCCCGCAGGCATCCACCCGCATCACTGCATCCCGCACGCGGCCATGCCCGGGAATGGCCAGATCCGGCGCGATTTCGGCCAGCGGCACCAACACGAAGGCACGCTCGTGCATGTAAGGGTGCGGTACCTGCAGGCCGGGCTGGTCGAGCACCTGCGCGCCATACAGCAGCAGGTCCAGGTCCAGCGCGCGCGGCCCCCAGTGCACCGCCGCGTCACGCACGCGACCAAAGCGCTGCTCCAGCGCCAGCATCGCCTGCAGCAGTTCATCGGCTGCCAGTGACGTTTCGACCGCGGCCACCGCGTTCACGAACGGTGGCTGGTCTTCATTGCCCCAGGCCGGCGTTACGTACAGGCGCGAGGCCTGCAGCACGCGTGTCCCGGGCAGGCCGTCCAGCGCGGTGATCGCCGCGCCGACAGTCGTGGCCGCATCGCCGAGGTTGGCGCCGAGGCCGATCCACGCAGGCGTCATTGCTTATTCGCCAGCTGCACCGGCCGAGGCACCCGGACGGCGACGACGACGGCGCCGCTTGCGCGGTGCTCCGTTCTCGTCATCGCCCTCTTCGCTGTGCATCGCATCCAGCGACGATTCCAGCTCGCGGCCGGACTGGGCCTGTGCCTCACGCCAGAATTCAACATCGGCAGCGTGCTCGGCCGAGGCCACCTGGCGCAGGCTGAGGAAGTCGAACGCGGCGCGGAAGCGCGGGTGCGTGAGCGTACGGAATACGCGCTTGCGCTGGCGCGAGCCGAAGCGCGACTGCAGCAGCCAGATTTCCTGCATCGGCAGCGAGAAGCGGCGCGGCAATGCGATGGTGCTCAGCTGCTGCACGGTCACACGGTCGGCAGCACGACGCTGCGCCTCCTCCGGTGCCACGCCCTGCTTGAGCAGGGTCGCCTGCGCGCGGCAGAACGCCGGCCACAGCAGCAGCGCGAACAGGAACGCGGGCGAGACCGGCTCGTCGTTGGCCACGCGCGCATCGGTGTTGGCCAGGCCCTCGACCAGCATGCGGCGCAGCGCGCCGGTGCGGTTGGACTTCAGCGCCTTGGCACTTTCCGGGAACAGCACGTCGAGCAGGCCGTAACGCTCCAGGCCTTCGAAGCTGGCCACGCCGTGCCCGGACAGGAACAGCTTCAGCACTTCCTCGAACAGGCGTGCCGGCGCGGCTTCGTTGAGCAGGCCGGCCAGCTGCGGGATCGGCGCGGCGGTGCCCTCTTCGATCTGGAAGCCGAGCTTGGCCGCCAGGCGCACGGCGCGCAGCATGCGTACCGGGTCTTCCTGGTAGCGCTGTACCGGGTCGCCGATGAGTTTCATCAGGCGCGCCTGCACGTCTTCGAAGCCGCCGGTGTAGTCACGCACCGAGAAGTCCTCGATGGCGTAGTACAGGGCGTTGCAGGTGAAGTCGCGGCGGATGGCGTCGTCTTCGATGGTGCCGTACACGTTGTCGCGCACGAGCATGCCGTTTTCCATCTCGCGGTCGCCGCTGCCGTCATCGCTGTTGGCGCGGAAGGTGGCGACTTCGATGATCTCGCGGCCGAACACAACGTGGGCGAGGCGGAACCGGCGGCCGATCAGGCGGCAGTTGCGGAACAGCTGCTTGACCTGTTCGGGCGTGGCGTCGGTGGCCACGTCGAAATCCTTGGGTTGGCCATTGACCAGCAGGTCGCGCACCGCGCCGCCGACAAGGTAGGCGCCGAAGCCGGCATCGCGCAGGCGATAAAGCACGCGCAGGGCGTTCGGGCTGATGTCCTTGCGGGAGATCGTGTGCTGGTCGCGCGGGATGACGCGCAGGCTGAACGGTGATGTAGCAGAGGAAATGATGTTGGCGCTTCCGGTTGAAGTTTCGGGATTGCCCAATGGCATCGAGGTGCATATACTAGCGCTCCTGCCTCGGCAGCGACACAGTTACGCTCCCTTCGTCTAGTGGTTAGGACGTGGCCCTCTCAAGGCTAAAACAGGGGTTCGAGTCCCCTAGGGAGCGCCAGTCGCCGCAGTAGGAACCGAAAAAGCCCGCCCTCGCGCGGGCTTTTCTGTTTTCCGGGTTTGCGACTCCAGAAGATTGATCGCTGTGGCGCCTGCCTGTTCCTGCGTTTGAGGGGGCGGGCCACCCTGGCCTGGACACGCAAAAGCCCATCCATGGTGCTCGATGGCGCCATCCATGGCGCCAACGGTCCAGGCCAGGGTGGCCCGCCCCCTCCTGACAGTTTCCCGCGAAGGCGGCACGAACAGCTTCGCCCCTCCGCAGCCAATTCAATCCCGACGCGCAGACCTGCGTCCGCCAGAACCGCAATGCCTGACGCGAAGGCGGGGCAGCTCAAGCCGGGACCGTTGGCGCCATGGGTTGGGCGCATGCGCCCGACGGGTTGGGCAGGAGCCCAACCCTGGTCTTGCCGCGTGCGCAGGACAGCGCACGCGAGCAAGGTGCCATCGAGCACCATGGATGGGCTTTTGCGTGTCCTGGAGAGGGCGGCCTGCCCCCTCACACTCTGGACAGGCAGGCGCCAACGGAATGCAACCGAAGCCAGTCGCCGTCAGCCTTCCATCTGCTCCAGCTCCTTGCCCTTGGTCTCGCGCACGTAGCGGACCACGAAGACGATCGAGAGGATGGCCGCCACCGTATAGATGCCATAGGCGCCGGCCAGCCCGATGCCGGCCAGCAGCATCGGGAAGGTCACGGTGATCGCGAAATTCGAGGTCCACTGCGCCGCACCGGCAACGGCCAACGCCGGGCCGCGGATCTGGTTCGGGAACATCTCGCCCAGCATCACCCACATCACCGGGCCCCAGGACATGTTGAAGAACACCACGTAGACATTGGCCGCGACCAGCGCCAGCCGGCCCATGCCGTCGGACAGCTGCAGGCGACCGTAGGCCAGGCTGCCGCTGGCGAAGGCCACCACCATCAGCACCAGCGCCACCGACATGCCGACCGAGCCGATCCACAGCAGCGGCTTGCGCCCGATGCGGTCGATCAACAGCACCGTCAGCAGGCAGGCGCCGATGCTCAGCGCACCGGACAGCACGTTGATCAACAGCGCGTCGCTTTCCGAGAAGCCGACCGCCTGCCACAGCACTGCGCCGTAGTAGAACACCACGTTGATGCCGACCAGCTGCTGGAACATCGCCAGGCCGATGCCGACCCAGAGGATCGGGCGCAGCTTGCCGGTGACCTTGTCGTGCAGGTCGGCGAAGCGCGGCTTGTGCTGGTCCTGGGCCAGGCTGGCCTCGATCTCGGCCAGCTTGGTCGCGGCCGTGCCCTCACCATACAGGCGCGACAGCACCGCCCTCGCCTGCTCCGGGCGCCCCTTCACGACCAGGAAGCGCGGACTTTCGGGAATCACCAGCAACAGCAGCAGGAACAGCCCCGAGGGCAGCGCCTGCATCCAGAACATCCAGCGCCAGGCCTCCTGGCCCAGCCACAACGGCTCGGTCGAGGCCCCGGCTGCACGGGCCAGCAGGTAGTTGCTGAGGAACGCCGCGAACAGGCCGCAGATGATCGCCATCTGCTGCACAGTGGCCAGACGCCCGCGATAGCGCGCCGAGGCCACCTCCGCGATGTAGGCCGGCGACATCACGCTGGCCGCCCCCACCGCGAAGCCGCCCAGCACGCGTGCAGCAATGAACAGCCAGGAGGCGTGGGCAGCACCGGCGCCCAGCGCCGACACCAGGAACATCAGTGCCGACACGATCAGCACGCCACGACGGCCCAGGCGATCCCCCAGCCAGCCGGCCAGGAAGGCACCGATCGCGCACCCCAGCAGCATCGAAGCGACTTCAAAACCGAGCGCCGCCTCGCTGGAGTTGAAGGCCTGGCGAAGGCCGTCGACCGTGCCATTGATGACACCACTGTCGAAGCCGAACAGGAATCCACCAAGGGTGGCCACGCAGCTGATCAGGACGATGAATGCAGTGTTCTCACCGCCGTGGGGCGCGGTGCCGGGCTGGGCTTGGGACATGGACGATCCTGCTGGGAAGAGAATCCGGCCACGATGGGTGACCGATCGCCCCGCAGCGTCGCACAGGCCCTGCCCTGCCGCCAATGACCACCACGGCCGCGCCTGCCAGACGCCCGATTTCCGCCCTGCGCCGACACCGGGGGCCAACCTGTTCTAGAATTGGCGGGTTCAGGAATCGATCCACCTCCAGCCCATGCCCTTTGTCGTCACCGAAAACTGCATCAAGTGCAAACACACCGATTGCGTGGAAGTGTGCCCCGTGGATTGCTTCCACGAAGGCCCGAACTTCCTGGTGATCGACCCGGATGAGTGCATCGACTGCACCCTCTGCGAGCCGGAGTGCCCGGTCAATGCGATCTTCCCGGAGGACGATGTCCCCGCCGGCCAGGAAGGCTTCGTCGCCCTCAACGCCGAACTGGCGAAAGAATGGCCGGTGCTGACCGTGCGCAAGGACCCGCCGGCCGACGCCGGCGAATGGGATGGCAAGCCGGACAAGCTGAAGCTGCTGGAGCGCTGAGGCGCAAGCAGCAGCAACGAAAAAGGGCGCCTTGGGCGCCCTTTTCCATTTCCGGTAGCGCCGGGCCATGCCCGGCGGATCCTGGGCCGCGCTTCACGCTCGCCGGGCATGGCCCGGCGCTACCCAAGGCAGGTGCGGACCAAGGCCCACACCCAGCGAGCTGGCTGGCCCTTACTGCGCCAGCTTCGCCTTCAGCGCGGCGATCAGCTTCACCGGCGCTTCGGCGGTGGCCGGCAGGCCACGCGGGTCGACCGCGGAGATGTAGGCACCGGCATCGACGGCGACCACGCGGACCAGGAAGTTGCTGCCTTCGTAGGCCACGTCGTACGAGCCGAGCAGCTGGGCGCGGCTGGCGATGGTCACGCCCTGCACGCCTTCCAGCGCGGTACCGACCTTGGCGAAGGCCTCATCCTTGCCACCGGCAATGGTGAAACCGGTGTTGCCAACGGCCGGAGCCGCGGCCGCCGGTGCTGCCGGCTTGGTGGCCGAAACCAGCGCCGGCACCTTGTTGTCACCGGTCGTGGCCGGCAGGTTCAGGTCCGGCGGCACTTCCAGCGGGCGCATTTCCGGGGCCAGGGCGTAGTCGCCCTTGACGCCACGCTTGAAGCAACCGGTGGTGCCGGCCGCAACAGCTACAGCAAGCAGGGCGTAGGACAGCACGCGGACAGTGGAAACGGATTGACGCATGTGAATCTCCTGGGTCAGACCAAGACGAAAGGTCAGTGGCTGGAAAGGGCTTCGAGCGCGGCGATGTCGCCGGCAAGATGGTCGGCAGCCGCATGGTGCGGCGCCGACAGCGGCAGCAGCGGCAGGCGCAGGTCGTGGCCGATGCCGATACGGCGCAGCAGCGCCTTGACCGGAATCGGGTTCGGCTCGACACCGCAGAAGTCATGGAACGGCTGCAGGCGCGCGTCCCAGGACCCGGTGGCTTCATGGTCGTGGGCGGCGGCCAGCTCGCACATCCGGCGGTAGGCGCCCGGAAGCACGTTGGAACCGACCGAGATCAAGCCATCGACACCGGCCTGGATCGACCGGGCCGCCGTGCCGTCGTCACCGCTGAGCACGGCGAACTGCGGGCTGCGCAGGGCCAGCAGCGCCTGCACCCGGCCGGTGTCGCCCACCGCCTCCTTGATGCCGACGATGTTGGGATGGCTGGCCAGTTCGGCCACGGTCTCCGGCTGCATGTCGCAACCGGTACGGCCGGGCACGTTGTACAGCACGACCGGCAACCCACCCTGGTCGGCCACCGCTCGGTAGTGCGCGATCAGGCCGGCCTGGGTCGGCCGCACGTATGGCGGGGTGACCACCAGCGCGTGGCTGGCACCGAGTGCAGCGGCGCGGCGGGTCTGTTCGATGGTTTTGGCGGTGCCCGACAGGCCGGTACCGGCGATGACCGGAATGCGGCCGCCGATGCGCTCGACCGCGCTGGCAAGCAGCAGGTCGTACTCGGCATCGGTGAGCGTTGCCGCTTCGCCGGTCGAGCCGGCAACGACAACGCCGTGGACGCGACCTTCCAGTTGCAGGTGCAGCAGGCGCTGCCAACCGTCGGGATCGAGGGCGCCGTCGGCCCGGAACGGGGTCGCCAGCGCGGTGATGAGGCCGGAAAGGGACAAGGACGTGCTGCTCTTGGCTGGAAAGGGAAAACGCCCGCCACGAAAGGCCGGGGGCGACCTGAATGTTACTTGCGGCGCGAAAGCACGGGCAAGTATGCTGGACACCGGTGGATCCCCGCCTCTGGCGGGCATTCAGACTAACGCATGCATTACCCGGAATCGCCTTGACCGACACCACCCCGCGCCCCGCGCCGAGCGAAAACCACCTCCTGATCAACGCCTATACGACGCATCCGGAGTCCCCCCTGCTGTCCGTCACCCGCCGCATCGCCGACAGCGGCTGCAACCTGGTGGACGCACGCCTGGCCACGGTCGGTCGCGATGTCTCGGTCACCGCCCTGGCCACCGGCTCCTGGGACTCGGTAGCCAAGCTGGAAGCGATGCTGACCCGGCTCGAGCGCGAGGAAGGCCTGAAGCTGGTCTGGTACCGCACCGCCGCCAAGCAGGCGCAGTCCAACCTGCTGCCGTACATCGTCGAGGTGATCGCCGCCGACAAGCCGGGCATCCTGTTCCAGCTGGCCGATTTCTTCGACCGCCAGGGCATCACCATCGAGAACCTGCAGAGCACCCGCTACCGCGCCATGCAGACCGGTGCGGAGATGTTCAGCGCGCAGGTCACCATCGGCGTGCCGGCCAACATGCACATCGCCGCGCTGCGCGACGATTTCCTCGAGTTCTGCGACCACCTGAACCTGGACGCGATCATGGACCCGATGAAATTCTGATCGGAAGTGCGGATTTTTCGCGCGCCTCTCACGGGCGCGTGGCGTTTCATGCAATTGTCGTAGAAACAACCCAGGCTCGACAGAAGGACCTCATGAACAACGGCGATACCCTGGACAGCACTACCCTCTCCCTGCCGCTGGCACTGTCCGGTGGCAACCAGGCCACCCTCGGCGACTATGCCGGCCAGTGGCTGGTGCTGTACTTCTACCCCAAGGACAGCACGCCCGGCTGCACCACCGAAGGCATCGACTTCAACGCGCTGCTGCCGAAGTTCAGGAAGGCCGGTGCGGTCGTGCTCGGTGTCTCGCGCGACTCGGTGAAGTCGCACGACAACTTCTGTGCCAAGCAGGGCTTCAGCTTCCCGCTGGTCAGCGATGGCGACGAAGCGCTGTGCACCGCCTTCGACGTGATCAAGATGAAGAACATGTACGGCAAGCAGGTACGTGGCATCGAACGCAGCACCTTCCTGATTTCCCCCGACAGCCGCATCGTGCAGTCCTGGCGCAAGGTCAAGGTTGCCGGCCATGCCGATGCTGTTCTCGCCGAACTGAAGGCCTCCCAGTCCAAGTGAGTCCCACTGCCTACTGTGTCTGCCATCACCCTGCCCCGCAGCAGGCCGTGGTGGTTTTTCCCTGTCCGTAACCAGGAATCGACGATGACCCGAGGCAAGCGCATCTACGTGCTGGATACCAACGTGCTGATGCACGATCCCACCGCGCTGTTCAAATTCGAAGAGCACGACGTCTACCTGCCCATGCAGGTGATCGAGGAGCTGGACAACGGCAAGAAGGGCACCTCCGAAGCGAGCCGCAACGCCCGCCAGGTGAGCCGCTTCCTCAACGAGCTGGTGCAGGCGTCGGGCCTGGACAACCTGGCCGACGGCATTCCGCTGCAGCGGCCCAATGGCCTGCAGCTGCGCGGCAAGCAGAGCGCGGGCAAGCTGCGCTTCCAGACCAGCCATTTCGATGCCGGCAAGAGCTTCGGCAAGGTCATCCCGGACAACGCCATCCTCGGCGCGATCCTGGCCCTGAAGGAAGAGACCCCGGACCTGCCGGTGGTGTTCGTTTCCAAGGACATCAACCTGCGGATCAAGGCTGCGATCGCCGGCATCGTGTCCGAGGACTACGAGAACGACCGCGCGCTGGACGATTTCAGCCTGCTCTACACCGGCGCCACCGAGCTGCCGGAAGACTTCTGGAAGCGCCATGGCGACGACCTGCGCAGCTGGAGCGACAAGGGCCGTACCCATTACGAAATCCTCGCGCAGGACGGCGAGGAGTGGTATCCGAACCAGTACGTCTACCTGCCCGGCGAAGACGAAGTCGAACTGCGCGTAAGCCGCGTGGTCGGCGACGGCAAGGTGGTGCTGTCGCTGGTCGATGATTTCCGCCACGGCAGCCACGCCGTGTGGGGCATCAGTGCGCGCAACCGCGAGCAGAACTTCGCGCTCAACGCACTGATGGACCCGGAGATCGACTTCGTCACCCTGCTGGGTACCGCCGGTACCGGCAAGACCCTGCTGGCACTGGCCGCCGGCCTGGCGCAGACGATGGACCAGCAGCGCTACCGCGAGATCATCATGACCCGCGCCACGGTCAGCGTCGGCGAGGACATCGGTTTCCTGCCGGGCACCGAGGAAGAGAAGATGACGCCGTGGATGGGCGCGCTGACCGACAACCTGGAAGTGCTCACGCACAACCAGGAAGGCGGCACCTGGGGCCGCCAGGCCACCAACGACCTGCTCGCCAGCCGCATCAAGATCCGCTCGATGAACTTCATGCGCGGCCGCACCTTCCTGTCGCGCTACCTGATCCTGGACGAGGCGCAGAACCTCACCCCGAAGCAGATGAAGACGCTGATCACCCGTGCCGGCCCCGGCACCAAGATCGTCTGCCTGGGCAACGTCGAGCAGATCGACACCCCGTACCTGACCGAAACCACTTCGGGCCTGACCTACGCGGTGGATCGCTTCAAGAACTGGCCGCATAGTGCGCACATCACCCTGCGCCGTGGCGAGCGTTCGCGCCTGGCCGATTACGCTTCGGAGGTGTTGTGAACCGCTGCACCCGCCTGCTGCTGCCCACAGCTGCGATCACCCTCACAGCCGTGCTCGGCGCCTGCACCACTACGCGCGGCCCGGCCAGCGTGCCGACCGCCGAGCGCACCGGCCAGTCCTGGGTCGTCACCCGCCCGATCATCGCCGCGCAGGTGCTCGACACCTGCTCGCGGCCCAGCCCCGGCCGCGAGGCCGGGCGCGTCAGCGGCTACTGGGCACCCAGCCGGCAGCAGATCGATCAGCTGGAAGCGCGGCTGTCATCGCTTGAAGCACAGGTGCCGAAGGTGCTGGACTTCGACCGCCAGTACGTCGGCATCGAAAGTGCCGGCAAGCGGCTGATCTACATCAACGCCTTCCCGCACGACGACAGCGGCGTGAATCCCGCACGGGAAGCGATCCGCACCTGCGATGGCGGCGCACAGTTCTGGGGCGCAGTGTTCGATCCGGCCAGCAACACCCTCAGCGAGCTGCAGTTCAACGGCGGCTTCGGCGGGCCCTGAGGGGCCCCGCCGATGGGAATACGCCTGCCCACCTGGGTCTGGATCGGTGCGGTCGCGCTCTCGTGCGTAGCCGGCATGGTCAACGTGGTCGGCTTCCTCGGTTTCGAGCACCAGGCGGTCAGTCACATGACCGGCAGTACCAGCCAGCTCGGCATGGCACTGGCCCAGGGGGACTGGCGCGCCGTCGGGCACCTGTGGGGGCTGCTGATCGCGTTCTCGCTGGGCGCGATGCTCAGCGGCCTGCTGATCCAGGACAGCGCCCTGCAACTGGGCCGGCGCTATGGCGTGGCACTGGCGCTGGAATCGGCGCTGCTGCTGATCGCCATTCCGCTCTTTGAACAACAGCAGATCTGGGGCGCGCTGGCCGCCGCCATGGCCTGCGGCCTGCAGAACGCGATGGCCACCACCTTCAGTGGCGCGGTGGTGCGCACCACCCACCTCAGCGGCATGTTCACCGACCTTGGCATCGGCCTCGGCCACCTGCTGCGCGGGCTGCCGCTGCAGGTGCGGCGCCTGACCCTCAGCGGACTGATCATCAGCGGCTTCCTCGCCGGCGGTGTCATCGGCGCCTGGCTGTTCGTACGCTGGCAATACGACGCCCTGCTCGCTCCGGCCCTGCTGACCGGCCTGACCGGGCTGGGCTATGTGCTGTACCAGCAGTGGGCACGTTGGCGGCATTGAGGGTCGCGCTGCGGGCGCCCGGGGGTCAGATCCCTTTTCCTGCGAAAAAGGGATCTGACCCCGCCTGACGGATCAAAGGCATCCACGCATGGCGTGGATCTACCCTCCCCTGCAGGACCACGGCACAATCGCCTGATGAGCCCGACCACTCCCGTTTCCGCCCTCACCATCGCCGGCTCCGACTCCGGCGGCGGCGCCGGCATCCAGGCCGACCTGAAGGCCTTCGCCGCACATCGCGTGCACGGCCTTTCGGCGATCGCCGCGCTGACCGCACAGAACACCCGCGGCGTGACCGCCGTGCATGTGCCACCGATCGACTTCCTGCGTGCACAGCTGGACGCCTGCTTCGACGACTTCGACATCCACGCGGTGAAGCTCGGCATGCTGGCCAACGCCGAAGTGATCAACGCCGTCGCCGACGCACTGGAGAAGCATCGTCCGCCCCACGTGGTGCTGGACCCAGTGATGGTCGCCACGAGCGGCGCACGCCTGCTGGAAGACAGCGCATTGCAGGCCATGCGTGAGCGCCTGATCCCGCTGGCCACGCTGATCACCCCCAACACGCCGGAAGCAGAACTGCTGGTCGGCCGGAAGATCAGCAACGGCGAAGACGCTGAGCAGGCGGCCTCCGCCCTGCTCGATCTTGGTGCGGGCGCGGTGCTGCTGAAAGGCGGCCACCTGCAGGAAGGCAATCGCGTGATCGACCGCTATTTCGACGGCGTCAGCAGCGAAGAATTCATCCATGCGCGCCTGCCACTGGATGCGCACGGTACCGGCTGCACGCTGGCCTCGGCCATCGCCGCGCAGCTGTGCAATGGCCTGAGCCTGGCCAATGCCTGCGAAGCCGGCATCGACTACATCGCACGTGGGCTGCAGCAAGGCTATGCGCCGGGCCGCAGCGAAGTGCTGGTGCTCGACCATTTCGGCGCGGCACCGCACGCATGAGCCTGACGCCGCGCATCCTCGCCGTGCAGTGCAACGACGGCCATCGCTACGAAGTGATCGCCTGCGTGCCCGCACAGCCCATCGCGCGCCTGCTGTGGCTGCCCGCGCTGGGCGTGGCTGCGCGCCACTACCTGCCGCTGGCGCAGGCACTGGCGGCGAAGGGCGTGGCGGTCTACCTGCATGAGTGGCGCGGCAACGGCAGCAGTTCGCTGCGGCCATCGCGCACGCGGGACTGGGGCTATCGGGAAGTACTCGAACAGGATCTGCCGGGCAGCCAGGCCGTTCTGGCTGCAGCGGATGACGAGGCTGGCGCCCTGCCCTGGATCATCGGCGGCCACAGCCTCGGCGGGCAGCTGGCCTGCGTGCACGCAGGCCGCAATCCGCAGCACTTCAACCGGCTATGGCTGGCCGCCAGCGGCTCACCGTTCTGGCGCAGCTTCCCGCCACCGCGGGGCTGGCTGTTGCCGCTGGTCTACCGCTTCCTGCCGTGGATCGCGCAACGCCAGGGCGTCCTGCATGGTCGTCGCCTTGGCTTCGGCGGTACCGAGGCGCGCGGCCTGATCGCCGACTGGGCGCGCGTCGGCCTGAACAACCATTACGCCGCGGTCGGCATGGACGAAGACCTCGACGCGCAGATGGCGCGCGTGCATGGCAGCGCGCAGGCGGTGCTGATGGAACATGACTGGCTGGCACCGACCGGATCGATGCGCACGCTGCTGGCGAAACTGCCGAATGTGGTCGCGCAGCTGCGCGTGCTGTCCGCGCAGGAACTGGGTACGCACGCCGATCACTTCGCCTGGCTGAAGGCCCCGGACGCCGTGGCTGACAGCTTTTTCATTCAGTTGGATGAAAATTTTCACAAAACTGTTGACGGTGCGCGCCGACATCCGCATAATTCCGCTCCTGTCGCAGGGCGCCCGTAGCTCAGTTGGATAGAGTACCTGGCTACGAACCAGGCGGTCGGGAGTTCGAATCTCTCCGGGCGCACCACTCGACAGGTTTCCAGCATCCGCCGCTGGAAATGAAGTAAAATTAAGTAGTAAATTGATTGTGTACCGCGCGCCCGTAGCTCAGTTGGATAGAGTACCTGGCTACGAACCAGGCGGTCGGGAGTTCGAATCTCTCCGGGCGCACCATACACAGTCAACACAACAAGTTTATGTAATTGGCGCCCGTAGCTCAGTTGGATAGAGTACCTGGCTACGAACCAGGCGGTCGGGAGTTCGAATCTCTCCGGGCGCACCATTACACCGAAACAGCAGGCCTCGGCCTGCTGTTTTTTTTATGTGTGTTTTTCGGCAGGGCTGCGCCCTGCACCTGCCGAAGCCACGGCCGGAGCAACAGCAACAGCTGGCATTCCGAGGGATGGTGGGGCGGCATGGGCAGGCAGGACACGCCGTAAACCCATCCATGGGGGCTCGATGGCGGCATCCATGCCGCCAACGGTCCTGCCTGCCCATGCCGCCCCACCTCTGACAGATTTCCGCGATCTGATGGATCCACGCCATGCGTGGATGAATCTCCATCGAGTTCGAGTTCGAGTTCGAATATTTCGACAATTGATCGAAGAGCATCCACGCATGGCGTGGATCTACTGTGTCGACCAAGGTCGACACCCACCGATCGCACCAGCACCGACAGATCGCCGGAAACTGTCGAAGGCGGGGTGGGTCCGGTTGCGGGAGTGTCCGCGGCATGGATGCCGCGGCCAAGCCCCCATGGACGGGTTTACGGCGTCTCCCGCAACCGGACCCACCCCGCCATCCCTCAGGAAACCAGCTGTTGCTGTTGCTGTTGCTGTTGCTTTTGCTTCGGCCATAGCTGTTGCTTCGGCGGGTGCAGGGCGCAGCCCTGCCAAACCCCTACCCCCTGGCCATTGCCTGCCACCACTGCGACAGCAGCTCCGGCCTGCGCAGGCGCTCGCGCCACCAGCGCAACGCGGCGCCGTCCTCACCGGTGCGCCAGGCCAGCCAGAAGGTTTCTTCCGGCTTGTGCTCCTCCACCTCACGGATCACCAGCTGGCCGCGCGCGACCGCGGCGCGCGCGCACGGCTCGGGCAGGAAACCGAAGCCCACGCCTTCGCACTGCAGTTTCAGCTTGCTGGCCATGTCGGGCACCGTCAGCATCTCCTGCCCCATCAACAGGCCCACCGTGCGCGGCAGCAGCCGTCGCGCCGAATCGGAGACGGCGATCGCGCAGTGCTCGACCAGCTGCTCGCGACCCAGCACACCCGGCACTGCAGCCAACGGATGATCGGGCGCGACCGCGAACACGAACTCCACCGTGCCCAGCGGCTCGACCACGTAGCCACCCCCACTGGGGCCCTCGCCCGGTGCACCGACCAGCAGGTCGGCCCGGCGGTCCAGCAGGGCCTCCCAGGTGCCGGACAGCGCCTCGCCGATCAGCCGCAACCGGGTCGGTGCCTCGGCCTCACGAAACGCGGCGATGTCCGGGCCGAGCAGCCAGGTCGGAAACACCGAGTCCACCGCCAGGGTCAGCTCGGTCTCCCAGCCCGACGCCACCCGGCGCACCCGCAGTTCCAGCTCGCGTGCGGCGCGCAGCAGATGCCGCCCTTCATCCAGCAGCGCGCGGCCGGCCTCGGTCGGCTCGGCGCGCGGGCCGACCCGGTCGAACAGCTGAACGCCCAGGTCCTCCTCCAGCTTGGCCACGGTGTAGGAGATGGTCGAGGGCACCTTGTGCAGGGCCTTGCCGGCGCCGGCAAACGAGCCGCGGCGGTCGATGGCGTCCAGGATCTGCAGGGCATCGAGGCTGAGCTTGAGCATTCGAATTTTTCGATGATGGCTGTCAAAACTATCCGTTTTTCAAACCCTGGGCGCAAGCGGATACTTCTCTCCAACGGGGAAACACAGCGGCTACCGACCCACCCCGCCCCATCGAAACCATCGAACAAGGAGATTCCATCATGCTGCAGATCCGCAAGAGCGCTACCCGTGGCCTGGCCGAGCATGGCTGGCTGTCCTCGCGCCATACCTTCTCCTTTGCCAACTACTACGACCCCCGCTACGTCAGCTTCGGCCCGCTGCGGGTGATCAACGAAGACAAGGTGATCGGCGGACAGGGCTTCGGCACCCACGGCCACAGCAACATGGAGATCATCTCCTACGTGCTGGGCGGTGCGCTGGAACACAAGGACTCGATGGGCACCGGTTCGGTGCTGCGCTACGGCGACGTGCAGCGCATGAGCGCCGGCAGCGGCGTCACCCACAGCGAGTTCAACCACTCGGCCGACGAGACCGTTCACTTCCTGCAGATCTGGATCTTCCCGGATGCGGAGAACATCGCGCCGTCCTACGAGGAGACCCACTTCACGCCGGACAGCAAGCGCGGCCAGCTGCGCCTGATCGCTTCGCCGGACGGTGCCGACGGTTCGCTGCGCATCCACCAGGATGCCCGCATCTTCGCCACCATTCTCGATGGCGGCCAGAAGCTGCACCACGCTCTCGGCAACGGTCGTGGCGCGTACGTGCAGGTGGCGCGTGGCCAGCTGCAGGTGAACGGCATCACCCTGGAAGCCGGTGATGCGCTGCAGGTCAGCGACGAAGCGCAGCTGACCCTGGAGAACGGCAACGACGCCGAAGTGCTGGTGTTCGACCTGCCGCTGTAACGACAGCGCCCGCGATGCCATCACGCATCGCGGGCGTCTTTGTAGAGCCGAGCCCATGCTCGGCTGCGGTTGGCAGCCAGCCGAGCGTGGGCTCGGCTCTACAGGACCGGTGTCAGAACCTGTAATTCAAGCTCAACCGCACATTGCGCGGCTCGCCCCAGGTATAGGTGCTGTACCAGCTGAAGATCGTGTAATACCGCTTGTCCAGCAGGTTGTTGACGTTGAGCGTGGCCGACAGGCGATCGTTGAATTCATAGCGCGCCATCGCATCGAGCAGCCAGTACGGCTGGGTGCGATGCACGACCTGCGCACCGGTGGCCGGGTTGCTGATCTCGCCGAACGTGGAATCCTGCCAGCGCGCGCCACCGCCCAGCGTCAGGCCCTTCCAGTCGCCACGCAGGCGATAGCTGGTGTGCAGGCTGAACTGGTTTTCCGGCTCCAGCGTGGTGACCTTGGCACCGGCCTGGCGGGCGATCTTGTGCGAGAAGCCACCCTGCACCTGCCAGCCCTCGGCCAGCTGGCCCGACATCTCAAGCTCGTAGCCCTTGGTACGCACGCCCATCAGGGCGCGATAGGCATCCTGCCCGTCCGGTGTCTTGCCGCCGGTGGGCTGGGCGAAGTTGTCCTGGTCGAGCTGGAACAGCGCCGCACTGGCGTTGAAGCGCCCATCGAGGAACTCGGCCTTCAGGCCCACCTCATGGCTGCGGCCTTCCAGCGGATCCAGCGCCTTGCCCTGCTCGTCGCGTTCGCTGTGCGGCTTGAAGATGGTGCTGTAACTGGCATACACCGAGTAGTGCTCGCCAAGGTCATAGACCACACCGGCATATGGCACGAACACGCCCGTCTCGTGCGTGCCCGGCGAGCGGTAGCTGGCCAGGCGGCTACCCACGATCACCTTCAGTGGATCGGCCACGTCGAAACGACCGACCACATAGACGCCATTCTCGCGCGTCACTTCATTGTTGTCGTAGCTGCGCTGCCATTGCGGCTCCGCAATGTCGCCCTGCCATGCGCGGTAATCGGACACCTCGGTCGGATAGCCGGGCTGCGGCGCGTAACCGGTATTGGTCCAGCGCTTGCGCGAGGCGCTGCCACCGACCACCAGCTCATGCTCGCGGCCGAACAGGCCGAAATGACCGCTCAGGTAGAAGTCGGCCGCGTTGCTGACAGTCTTGCCAACGTACTTGCCCAGCCACAACGACACGCCTTCGCCGGTGACCGGATCGGGATTGCCACCGGCCGCACCCGCCAGCGCCGCGTCATAGCCGTTGACCTGGTGGTTGAGCTGCAGCTTGGCCACCCAGTCGTTGGCGAAGGTGTGCTCGAGCGTGGCAAAGCCGGTGCGAACATACTGGCGCCAGCCACTCCAGCGGGTGCCGTTGTTGAACGAACGCGGCATGTCATTGAAGTTGCCGGCACTGTCCAGCAGCGGAATGCCGCCCCAGGTCGAACCCTTCGGGTCGCTGTCCATCGCATCGCCACCCACGGTCAGCAGCGTGCGCTCGCCCAGATCGGCTTCCAGCACCGCGTAGCCGACCTTGCTGGTGCGCTGGTAGTAATCGAGATTGGAATGCTTGTCCTGCCAGGCGCCCACTGCACGACCGCGCACGCGTCCATCGGCGGTCAACGGGCCGCCGACATCGATCTCGGCACGGTAGTCATCCCAGCGCCCCACACCCAGCGTCGCGCTGCCGGCGAAGTCCTTGCCCGGCTTCTTGCGCACCAGGTTGATGGTCGCGCCGGGATCTCCCATGCCGGTCAACAGACCGGTGGCGCCCTTGAGCACCTCGATGCGGTCATAGATGGCGGTATCACTGAGCGTGTTGCCCGCCGAGTAGGCCGAGTCACGCGACATCGGGATGCCGTCGTACTGGAAGTTCTGCACGGCGAAGCCACGTGCGTAGTACTCGGTGCGCTCGCTGTCGTAGGTGACGATGCTGATGCCAGGGGTCACCCGCATCACGTCATCGATGCCGTGCAGGCCGAAGTCATCCATCTCGGCACGGGTGATCACGCTGATGGTCTGCGGAGTCTGCCGCGGCGTCAGCACCAGGCGGGTGGCGGTGGCGATGGTGCCCGGCGTATAGGCGCCGCTGCCTTCGGTGATGGTGCCCAGCTGGTTGGCCGTGACCTGCACCGTCTGCAGGGTCTGCGAGGCGGGTGCCTGGCGATCCTTGTCCGGTTCGGTCGCGGACTGCGCGGCAGCCATTGCGCTGCTGCCCAACAATGCAATCAGAAGGCTCTGCGCGAGCACCTGCGGCAGCAGGCGGCGACGCGGCAATGAGGACGGAAGACGGACAACGGGCACGTACAGCACGACAGGACCTCCACGATCGGGTGGGATCCTCTGGCGGCGGCTGGAGGCAGGATGGGAACGCGGCCGGACAGCCGCAGGCGCAGGAGTGTACTCCCCTGCGCCCCGGCTGTCGTGCAGCGTGCCGTCGTGCTGTGCTGCTGGGGCTCAACCGCCGATGGCGGCGCAGGCCTCCAGGATCAACGCGGTGACCTCCCTGGGCTTCGATGCCAGCGAGGCATGGCTGGCATCCAGCTCCAGCAGGCGCTTGGGCTGCATCCGTCCGGCCATGGCCTTCTGGTTTTCCGGTGCGATCATGCGGTCATGGCGGGAGAGCTGGTACCAGCTTGGCTTGTGCTTCCATGCAGGGTCGCTCACCGTATCGCCGAAGGTGCTGGCCAGCGGCGCCTTCTGGGTCACCGCCATCACCCGGCCTTCGTCGTCGCTCAGGTCCTGGCAGAAGCTCTCATGGAACTTGTCGGCACGCAGCCACAGGTAGCCGTCGCTGTCCGGGGCGAGGTTCGGCGCCGCTTCCGGAAGATGCTGCTGGGTGATGCCGCCGGGGCTCTCGCCTGCATCGGGAGCAAAGGCGGCGATGTAGACCAGGCCCTTCACATTGGCCTCGTTGCCGGCCTCGCTGATCACTGCGCCGCCGTAGGAGTGGCCGACCAGCAGCACCGGTCCATCGATCTGACGGATCATTTCCCGGGTGCGCCCTGCGTCGTCAGCCAACGATGTGAGTGGCAGTTCCACCGCCTGCACGCGGTCGTGGCCATTGCGATGCAGTTCCAGGATCACCTTGGCCCAATGTGCGGCCCCGCCCCAGAATCCATGGACGAGGAGGATGGTCGGTGTCGTGCTCATGAACAGGTCTCCGGCAGCGGCCGGCGGGATGCCAACCGTGCAGCCACTGTCCGTGCATGGCGTTAATCACTGGTGACGCAATCGGGTCACTGCAATCGTATGCGTCGTCCGATGTCATGCATGGCACTTGCCGAACCCGACTGGAACCGTTTTCATGGCGATTCCCTGGAGCTTCGCGCCGCGCATGACGCCTTCATCCCCACGTGCCCAGCAGCACGCCACCCGTGCTGCCTTCTTCATTCCCGGATTCGCCACCGCTGCATGGGCACCGATGGTGCCTTACGCCAAAGCCAAGGCCGGGCTGTCCGATGCCAGCCTCGGTGCCGTGCTGCTGTGCCTCGGCCTCGGCTCGCTGCTGGCGATGCCGCTGGCGGGCGCATTGACGGGGCGGCTGGGCTGCCGCCGGGTAATGGTGATCACCTGCGCGATGATGCTGTGCGCCCTGCCCCTGCTGGTACTGGCACCGACGCCACTGGCACTGGGGGCGGCACTGTTCGTGTTCGGTGCAGGCGTCGGCGCCTTGGACTGCGCGATGAACATGCAGGCAGTGGCCGTCGAACGCGACGCCGGGCGGCCGATGATGTCGGGCTTCCATGCCTTCTACAGCATCGGCGGCTTCGTCGGCGCCGGCTGCATGACCGGCCTGCTGGTGCTTGGAACACCGTTGTGGATGGCCGCGCTGGCTTCGGTGACGGCACTGCTGCTGGTGGCGGCGCTCTCGGCGCCGCACTGGCGCCCGCAACGGATCCTGCATGAGGGGCCGTTGCTGGCGTTGCCGCATGGCGTGGTGCTGTTCATCGGCGTGCTGGCCTTCGTGGTGTTCCTCGGCGAAGGCTCGATGCTGGACTGGAGCGCGGTGTTCCTGGCCGAAGTGCGACAGGTGCCGCGCGACCAGGCCGGGGCTGGCTTTGCGGTGTTCACCCTGGCAATGACCGCGATGCGTTTGTTCGGCGATGGCATCGTCGAGCGCCTCGGCCGTACCCGCACGATCGTCATCGGCGGCATCACCGCAGCGGCCGGTTTCAGCCTGGCCACGCTGGTGCCGTCGTTCCCGGTGGCACTGGCCGGCTACGTGCTGGTCGGGCTGGGCTGCGCCAACATCGTGCCGGCGCTGTTCTCGATGGCCGGCCAGCAACGGGTGATGCCGGAGAGCATCGCCATCACCGCGGTCACCACGCTGGGGTACGCCGGCATCCTCGCCGGCCCGGCAGCCATTGGTGCGCTGGCTCACGCCACCAGCCTCGGCTTCGCCTTCCTGTGCGTGGCCGCCCTGCTGCTCGGCGTAGCCGCCTCCGCCCGCGCACTGGCACAACGCCTGCCCTGACACAAAAAGGGGACGGAGGGAATTAAGTCGTTTCCAACGCAGGTGTGCGGGAAACGACTTAATTCCCTCCGTCCCCTTTTCATCCGTCCCCTTTTCAGGTGTGGGTGAGCCACTCGGCCTGGGCTGGCAGCTGCGGGGCCGGACAGGCGCTCTTCGGGTGGTGCTCGTCGCGCGCCATCCAGTCGTCGACCACGCCGGCCAGCAGGTCCAGCCGCAGCGGCAGGGTGATGTGGTCCTCGCCGCGCATCTCGATGTAGTGCGCGCGCGGGTTGGCCAGGGCCAACTCGCGGCCCTGGCTGACCGGAATGTGCTGGTCGCCCTGCCCGTGCAGCAACAGCACGCAGGCGCGGGTATCGGCCAGCGCGCGGGCCACGTCCACACGGTCCAGATCGACGTCGATGCGGCGGCTGGCGGCGGCGATCACCTGGTTGATGTCCTGGCCGCCATAGCGCCAGCGCGCGTAGGAGGCCACCGCCTGCGCCTTCAGGCCTTCCGGCTGCAGCCCCATCAGGTGCGGAATCATCGTGCGGATGGCCACGCCGGCGTTGGCGAACGATTCCATCGCCACCACGCCTTCCACCTGGTCCCCCAGCTTGTCGGCGGTGAACACCGCCGTGGCCGCGCCATACGACACGCCGAACAGATACAGCGGGCCGGTCACTTCGCCGCGTGCACGCAGTTCGCTGATCACATCGACCACATCGTCCGATTCGTAGGTGCCATAGCCGGACGGCCCCGCACCGGACTGGCCATGATTGCGCAGGTCGAGCGTGACCACGCGGTAGCCGGATTCGGCCAGCTGCAGCGACCACGGCAACATCGAATCACCGTTCATCATCCAGCCGTGCAGCAGCACCACCGTGCCGCGCGGCGCCTGCGCACGGAACGGCTGCGGTACCGCAAGGCTCAGCCCGGTGTCCAGCGGCAGGCCGTTCTCGTGGCGCTGCGGCAGGTAGCGGTAGCGCGCGCCGTAATCACCCGGGTCGAACACGCGCCAGAAGATCGGCACGCCATCGCGACCCGGTGCGAAGCCATGGCGGTTGGGCAGTTCGGCAATGGCCGCGGCGATGCGCGGGCGATCGAGCAGGGTCGACACGCCACCCGGCGCGATCAGCCGATCGGCGAGCGAGGTGGACGACGCGTTGATCGAGGAAGAGCATGCAGCCAGCCACAGGCCGGCGCACGCCAGCAACAACAGCAGCAGGCGCTTCATGGGCAATCGAGGAAAAGGTGCGACAGCGTGGCAGGTTAGCGCGCGGGCGCGGGCCATCTATCGCGCATGGATGACGGCTTGATGACAACGCAGGAACGATTCAGCTTGGTGTACAAGCTGTATCCGTTCAGTCATTGATCCGGATCAATGAACGCGCGCGAGGGAATCTCCACAGTGCCACCATGCGCACCTCGCTCAAGCTCGCCATTGCCTTGGCCGCCTCGCTGGCCGCCGCCTACGGCATCGCCCGCACCACGCCCTACTGGTTTGCGCCGCGGCAGACGGCGCAGGTCGATATCCACGACCCGACGCTGATCGCGCAGGGCCAGTACCTGTCGCGCGCCGCCGATTGCGCGGCCTGCCATACCGCACCGGGCGGCAAGCCGTTCGCCGGTGGCCTCGGCATGCAGACGCCGATGGGCACGATCTACTCGACCAACATCACGCCCGATCCGCAGACCGGCATCGGTGCCTACGATTACGCCGACTTCGAACGCGCGGTGCGCCGTGGCATCCGCCACGATGGCCAGCCGTTGTATCCAGCCATGCCGTACGCCTCGTATGTGATCGCCAGCGATGCCGAGGTCAAGGCGCTGTACGCCTACTTCATGGGCTCGGTGCAGCCGGTGAAACAGGACAACGCCGACAGCACCATCCCTTGGCCGGCCAACATGCGCTGGCCATTGGCCTGGTGGCAGCTGCTGTTCGCGCGCCCACGCAGCTTCAGCCCGGATCCGAAGCTGGATGCCGGCCAGCAGCGCGGCGCTGAACTGGTTGAAGGCCTGGCCCATTGCGGTGCCTGCCATACGCCACGCGGCCTGGCCTTCCAGGAAAAGGCCATGGCCGACGATGGCAGCCGCCAGTTCCTGTCCGGCTCGGTGCTGGAAGGCTGGTATGCGAAGAACCTGCGCAATGAATCGACCGGCCTGGCCAGCTGGAACGAAGGCGAGATCGTCGACTTCCTGCGCACCGGCCGCACCGATCGTTCGGCGGCTTTCGGCGGCATGGCCGATGTGGTGGAGCACAGCACGCAGTACCTGTCCGACGCTGACCTGCTGGCGATGGCACGCTACCTCAAGCAGCTGCCCGCCCGCGAAGGGCGTAGCGCGCAGTGGTCGCCCGGCACCGATACGACCACCGCCGCACTGCGCAGCGGCGACTACCGCGTGGCCGGTTCGCTCGCCTACGCCGAGCACTGCCAGGCCTGCCATCGCGCCGACGGCCGCGGCATGCCGCGCGTCTATCCAGCCCTGGCCGGCAACTCGATCGTGTTCGCTGACGATCCCAGTTCGCTGGTGCAGGTGACCCTGATCGGCGGCCGCACGCCGCATACGCCGCATGACCGCATGGCCTTCACCATGCCCGGCTTCGAGCAGCTGCCGAACGCGCAGCTGGCACAGATCCTGACCTTCATCCGCAGCAGCTGGGGCAACCAGGCCGGCGCGGTGAGCGAGGTCGACGTGGCGCGGATGCGCCGGGTGGTGCGCGACAAGCCGGTGCACTACGTTCCGCAGGAGGCCGCACGATGAAGCGTTCGCGCAGACGTTCCCGCCTGCTGATCGGCAGCGCGATCACCCTGGTGCTGCTGGCCGCTGCTGGCACCCTTGCCTATCGCCACCTGTACCCGGACCTGGATGCCGCCGTGGCCAGCACGATCGATATCCTCGACGCGCAGGGCAAGGTGGTCGGCCACTACCACGCGCCCAGCGCCGAAGAGATCGCCGGGCTGGGCAATGCCGAATCGGTGATGCTCGGTCGCCGCCTCCTCAACGAAACCGCGCGGCTGCTGCCGGACAACGTCGGCAACGATCTGAACTGCAATTCGTGCCACATGGCCGAAGGCAAGCGACCGTTCGGCAACCACTACTTCAACACCGGCGGTGGTGCCTATCCGCGTTACATGCCTCGCCCGGGCAAGGTGATCGGGCTGGCCGAGCGCATCAATGGCTGCCTGCAGCGTTCGATGAACGGCAAGCCGCTGCCGAAGGACGCGCCGCAGATGCGCGCGATGCTCGACTACATGGCGTGGCTGAGCAGTCCTGTACCAGACGGTGCAAAGGTCGCCGCGCCAAGCGAAGGACCGATCGACAGCACGCTGACCCCGGACCCGAACCGTGGCCAGGCGCTGTACGCCGTGCAGTGCGCGGCGTGTCATGGCGACAACGGCGAAGGCCGGCGCGACGCCAGCGGTGACACCGCCTTCCCGCCGCTGTGGGGCGACCACAGCTTCAACATCGGCGCCGGCATGGCGCGCCTCTACAAGGCCGCCGGTTTCGTCAAGCACAACATGCCACCGGCAGTGACCCGCGAGCCCCCGCTCGGGCAGCAGGTGATGCCCGACCAGGATGCGGTGGACATCGCCAGCTACTTCATCAACCAGCCGCGTCCGGACTTCGCCAACAAGGCCAAGGACTGGCCGCGCGACCCGAAACCCAAGGACGCGCGGTACTGAGCACGCCGCGGGTCAGCGCTTGACCAGCTCGACCCGGCGGTTGCGCGCCTTGCCGTCCTCGCTGCCGTTGTCGGCCAACGGTTTGTCGGCGCCGAATCCGGCTGCCTGCAGGCGGTCGGGCGCGATGCCCTGGGCGGTGAGCGCGGCCACCACCGACGTCGCACGGTCCTGCGACAGGGTGCGGTTGTGTGCTGCGGCACCGCTGTTGTCGGTGTGGCCTTCAATCGAGAGCTTCAACGAAGGATCGCCACGCAGAAGGTCCAGCACCTGCGCCAGCTGCGGTTCGGAGGTTGGCAGGATCTGTGCCTTGTCAGTGGCAAAGTTGACCTGGATCGCCACCCGGCCATCACTGTCGAGCTTCTTCTTCAGCGCATCGGCCGGCAGCAGCGCCGCTGTCTGGGCGAATCCCTTGCGCTCGGCAACCACCCAGCCGGCACTGAGGTATTCCAGCCGCGCGTGCACCCACACCTGGCGGCCGTCGGCCAGGTCCACGCGGTAGACCACGCTGTCGTAGTTGTTCCAGTTGTAGCTTGCGGATTCGCTGTAGGCCGACTGCACCTGCTTCGAAACGCCCTCGGCGGCCTCGAGCGGAATACGGCCCTCGAACACCTTGGTGCCCTTTGCCTGCTCCATCATCGCTTCGAGGTTGCGGCGTACTTCATGCATCGAGTACTCACGCTCGCCCTTGTCGAAGTCGGCAGCGAAGATGCGGCCCTCGACCTGCTCGAAATGATCGCCGGTCCAGAACGGGAAGGCATCGAAGTCACGCTGTTTGGCCTTGTTGCGGTCGCGATAGCCGGCGGGCAGCGACAGGTGCGGGAAGGTCTCCAGCCACTGTGCGGTGGCCTTGAATGGCACTTCATCCACCACCACCAGGCCGGCGCCGTTGCTGTCCACTTCCAGCTGCACCCAGACGTTGCGGTTAGCCTGGCGCAGTACGTAGACCGTGGTCGGCGCATCCTGTTCACCGTTCACCGCATCGATGAATCCGCCACCGATCTCGCCTTCCAGCTGCGGGCCGTAGTAGATGTCGCGCAGCAGCGTGCCTTCGAATACCTTGCGGCCACCGGCGGCGGTGATCACGCCATCGAAATTGCGCTGCACTTCAAGTGCAGAGAACGTTTTGTCGGGAGCGCCCTGGGAGTCTGCAACGATGCGTGCCGACCAGCTCGGCCCCTCCACCCAGTGCACGCCGTCGCCCATGCGGAACGGGAAGCGTGCCCAGGCGCGTGGGTGCGGGGCGTTCTGTGGCGCGTAGCCCTGCGGCAGGCTGAAGAACGGCAGCTCGCCCAGCACGGCGTCACTCAATGGCACGCTGGCGATATCGAACGGCACCTGCGGTACTGGTTTGCCATCGCGATCGGTCAGGCCCGCGCCCTCGGCAGGTGCCGAAGATCCCGCTGGCGTGACGGCCGGCACCGCGGTCTCGCCCGCCGTCGGTGGCGCCGCCCGCGCCACCTGTTCGTCTGGCGGCGTGCGGTTGCACCCCGCCAGCAGCACCAGGGCCGCACCCCTCAGCCAGATCTTCGATCGCATCTGCATCGCCACCACCTCAGGTCCATTGAAGCGCCGAGCATACCCGAAGGTCGTGACCGGCCCCACAGTGCCATCGTAGTTGCGCGGCCACGTCATGCCGATGTCATTGGCGCTGCCGACACTCCGGGGCTTCCCTCTGCTGAAGGTCCGGTTTCGATGCGAACGATTGCGCGCTTTCCCCGTGTTTCGCTGCTTGCCCTGCTGATCGCCCCTGCACTGGACGCCCTGGCCGAAGCACCGCAGGGCGACGCGGCCGAGGCGCGCAGCACGGATGCCCGTACCCTGGACCAGGTGCAGGTGATCGGCCAGGCCACCAGCTACGCCAAGACCTCGGTACGCGCGGAAACGCTGAACCGGCAGACGGTGATGAGCAGCGTCAACGATGCGCTCAACGAAGTACCCGGCGTGGTGGTCAGCGAGGCCGATGCCACCGGCTCGTCGGTGTGGGGCACGCAGATCAGCATGCGTGGCTTCGTCACCAACCGCGATACGCAGCAGATCGGCACCACCATCGACGGCCTGCCCAACGGCGGTTCGGGCTACGGCGGCGGCTCGCTGGCCAACCGCTACATCGACACCCTCGACCTGGAGACGGTGGAAGTCAGCCAGGGCACCGCCGACATCTCCTCACGCTCGAACGAGGCGCTGGGCGGCACGCTCAACTTCCTCACCAGCGACCCGCTGCAGGACAGCCGCCTGCGCTTCGTGGTCGGCGCCGGTGACAACGATGCGCGCAAGTACTACGTGCGCTACGACACCGGCCTGCTCGGCGGCCACAGCCGCGCCTGGGTCAGCGCCTCCTCGTCGAAGGTGCACGACTGGATCGACGGCACCGGGCACGCCAGCAACGACCACATCGCCGGCAAGTTCATCACCGAACTGGACCGTTGGACGCTGACCGGCTACCTGTCCTACAACGATGCCGACGAACCGGAGTACACCAGCGTTTCGCCGAAGGGCTTCGCCACCAACCCGGAGCGCGACAACCTGGTCGGCACCCTCACCGGCATCCCGTACCTGGACCAGAACTACCGCTCCGGTTCGCGTGCGCTGCGCGAGAACACCTTCGGCTACCTGCGCGCGGCGTTCGATGGCGGCAATGGATTCAAGGCCTCGATGGCCGCCTACGGGCACCGGATGCAGGGCCGTGGCGACTGGCTGCCACCTTACCTGGCACAGGTCAGCGATGACGGTGCCGGCCGCCCCGAATCGGAGTACATCGGTGGAAAGACCGTGTACGGCGGCAGCAACCGTGGCCAGATCTTCTTCGTCAATCCCGACGGCAGCGCCGCACAGCGCCTGGCCAGCTGCACCCCACGGCTGGGCTTCAGCGCCGAATATGATCCGAACTGCTACGCCGGCAACGTGCTGGGCGCGCAGTCGTATCGCCATACCCACTACGACAACGACCGCATGGGCGTGACCGCCGACGTCGAGTGGCGACAGACCTTCGGCGCGGTCGACAACACGATCCGTGGCGGCCTGTGGGTGGAGAAGCTGGACCGTTCGGCGCGCCGCGACTGGCATCGCCTTCTCAATGTCGGCCAGAGCATCGACTTCGACCACCAGCCGTACTGGGTGCAGTTCGAAGACAAGTACAAGGTTGACGAGCAGATGTACTACATCGAGGACGTGGCCCGCTTCGGTCCGTTCAGCGCGCGCCTGGGCGTGAAGCAGTTCTTCGTCGACCAGTCGCGCCGACGCGTGATCGGTGCCAGCGAGCACGTCACCTCCGATTCCAAGTCCGATCCGCTGCTCTCCACCGGCTTCACCTGGGCGCCGGGCGTGGAAGGCATGGAGCTGTTCGCCGGCTTCTCGCAGAACTTCGCCGCGATTCCGTCCGGCGTGCTTGGCGAGACCGACCCGCAGCGCTTCCGCAACGTCGAGCCCGAAACCGCCGACAACATCGAAGTAGGCATGCGCATCAGCCGCTGGCCGCTGACCGCCTCGGTCACGCTGTACAACATCAAGTTCGACAACCGCATCGTCTACCTGCCAGCAGGCTTCGTCAGCGGCATCGACTACCTGGGCGAGACCGACGGCGTCTATGAGAACTTCGGTGGCGTGGAAAGCAACGGCCTGGAAGCGGCGTTCGGCTATGGTTGGGACAATGGCTGGCGGATCAACGCGGCCTACACCTACAACCGCTCCAAATACCTGGGCAGTGGCAATGCCGCCCGCGATACCCAGCTGGGCATCGTCGACGGCGCCAAGGTGATCGGCCAGCCGGAGAACACCCTGGTGCTGTCGGCCGACTGGCAGGGCGCCAACTGGAACGTCGGCCTCTCCGGCCGCTACCTGGGCACGCGCTACCTCGATGCCGCCAACGTCAACAAGCTGCCGTCGGCCACGGTGTTCAACGCCAACATCGGCTTCGACCTGCAGGGCCTGTCGCCGCGCCTGAAGGGCATGGGTGCCAACCTGGTGGTGAGCAACCTCACCGATAAGCGGTATCTTGCAGGGGTGGACGGCCGCGACAACGCCTTCATCGGCGCTCCGCGCACCGTCGGCATCTCCTTCCGCGTGGACCTGTGAGTGAGCCCGTGACCGATATCGGCCGACGCCGGTTGTTGCAGGCCGGCGTTGCCGCCGGCCTTTCTCCGCTGCTGCCCAGCATCGCCCGGGCCGCAGCGATCGCCCCTGCCGCGCAGACGCGCAGCCTGGAAGACCTGCAGCACATCGTGGTGTTCATGCAGGAGAACCGTTCGTTCGACCACTACTTCGGCACGCTGCCAGGCGTACGTGGCTTCGGTGATCGGTTCGTCGCCCCGGCCGCCGCGCTGCAAGCAGGTGGCCGCACCCGCAGCCTGTGGCTGCAGCCCGATGCCAGCGGCGAGCGAGCGATCGCGCCGTTCCCGCTGGATACCGCCGCGCACTTCGGCTACATGCGCGTGGAAGGCACGCCGCATACCTGGCCCGATGCGCAGCGCGCCTGGGACCACGGCCGCATGGGGCAATGGCCGAAGGCCAAGCAGAACCACTCGATGGGCTACTTCCAGCGCAGCGACCTGCCGTTCCAGTTCGCGCTGGCCGATGCCTTCACGATCTGCGATGCGTACCACTGCGCCATGCAGGCCGGCACCAACCCGAACCGGGTGTTCCTGTGGACCGGCCACAACGATGCAGAGGCCCGTGCCGGTGGCCCGGTGATCGCCAACTCGCATGACAACTTCCCCGAACACGGCGGGCATCCGGCGTCGTACCGCTGGACCAGCTATGTCGAGCGCCTGCAGAACGCCGGCGTGTCCTGGCAGATCTACCAGGACATGGCCGACAACTTCACCGACAACCCGCTGGCCGGCTTCGAGGCGTTCCGTCGTGCCTACAGCGCGGCACCCGGGCATGATCCGCAGCTGCGCGCACGCGCTGTCAGCACCCGTGGCCTGCCACAGCTGCGCCAGGACGTACTCGACGGGCGCCTGCCGCAGGTCAGCTTCATCATCGCCGATGCCGCCGGCAGCGAACATCCCGGTCCGTCCAGCCCGGCCCAGGGCGCGGCTTATACGGCGCGCGTGCTGGATGCGCTGACCGCCGATCCGGAAGTGTGGAGCCGCACCGCCCTGCTGCTGATGTTCGACGAGAACGACGGATTCTTCGACCACATGCCGCCACCGGCCCCTCCCTCACCGGTGAACGGTGGATGGGCAGGTGCCTCGTCGGTCAGTACCGAGGGCGAGTATCACCGTCATCCCGCACCGGGCGACGAGAAGTACGATGCCGCCGAACTGCGGGGGCGCCCGTATGGTCTCGGTCCGCGTGTGCCGCTGTACGTGATTTCGCCGTGGAGCCGCGGCGGCTGGGTCGATTCGCAGGTGTACGACCACACCTCGGTCATACGCCTGATCGAACGTCGCTTCGGCGTGGCCGCACCGGACATCTCGCCTTGGCGCCGTGCGGTCTGCGGGGATCTGAGCAACGCGTTCGACTTCGCCCAGCGTGATACCCGTCCGTTCGTGCGCGGCCTGCCCGATGTCAGCGCGGTGGCGGCACGTGCGGCGGCCCTGCCGCGGCGTACCGTGCCGGCGCTGCCCGAGGGACTGAAACCGGCGAAACAGGAAAGCGGTGTACGACCGGCGCGTGCCCTGCCCTACCGGCCGCAGGCATCGATCGCTGCGGTCGACGCTGCGGGCGTGGAGCTGACGTTGTCCTGCGAAGGCGCAGCGGCTGTGCTGCATGTCTACGACCGGCTCCGGCTGGATGCGGTGCCACGCCGCTACACGCTGCTGCCCGGTACGCCGCTGCGCGAGCGCTGGCCGCTGGACGCCCAGGGCCGCTATGACCTGTGGTTGCTCGGCCCGAACGGCTTCCACCGCCACTTCAAGGGCAGCGCCAAGGCATCCGCGGTCCAGGCCACGGTCGAGCGTGCGGATGGTCAGCTGCGGCTGCGCCTGCGCAACCTGGGTGACAGCACGCAGCAGGTGCGCGTGCAGGCAGGTGCCTATGCCGGGCACATGCCCGAGCAGGCGCTGGCGGTGCCGGCGCATGCCGAGACCACGGTGGCCTGGGAAGCAGCGTCCACCGCAGGCTGGTACGACCTTCAGCTCAGCGCGGGTGAAAGCGTGCTGCGCCTGGCCGGCCGCGCAGAGGATGGACGCCCCGGCACCAGCGACCCGGCGATGGGCAGCGAGCCATTGCGGTTCGAGCACGATTGAAGGATCTCTGTAGAGCCGAGCCCATGCTCGGCTGCTTTTCCGGTCAGTTGTCGAAGAGCAGCCGAGCATGGGCTCGGCTCTACAGGCTAGACCGGTAGGATCAGGCCTCCTGCAGCCCCGGCCGGCCGTGCTCCACCGCATAGCGCTTCCAGCTCTGCACCGCGCCATTCGGCTGCATCACGGTATCCAGCGTCTTCATGTCGCCAATCCACGCATCGCGGGTGACATCGCACAGCACGTAGCCACGCTTGTCGGTGGTCGTCTTCAGATAGGGGCTGTGCGCAAGCTGGTTCCTGGCATACGCATCCACACCCTGGCCATCGGCGCCGGAAGTAATCGATGTGGCCAGGAACTCGCTGGAGATCACCCCTGAGTCACGGTGGTCCTGCACCAGATCGCTGGCATAGTGGCGATGCGCGTCGCCACAGGCGGTCACCACGTTGCCGAAGCCGACCTTCTGGATGTGATCGAGCAGGCGCCGGCGGCTGTCCAGATAGCCCGACCATTGATCGTCGGACGACTGCACGATGCCATCATTCTCGCGCATGTAGTTGCCCAGTGCCACCTGATGGGCGATGGTGTGCCAGCGCGGTGCGACATCGGCCAGACCATCGAACAGCCAGCGCTCCTGCTTCGCGCCCACAATGCTGCGTTCCGGCGATTCCACGTCCTCACGCAGCGCCATGTTCGCCTGCTTGCTCCGGTACTGGCGGGTGTCGAGCAGGTGCAGATCCATCAGTGTGCCGTAGCGTGCGCGCCGGTACATCTGCATGTGGCCATCGCGCGGGAATGCCGAACGGCGCAGTGGCATGTTCTCGTAGTAGGCCTGGAACGCCTGTGCCCGGCGCAGCAGGAACACTTCGCTGGGCGTGTCATCCTGGTCTTCGGCACCGGCCCAGTTGTTGTCCACCTCATGGTCATCGAAGGTGACGAACCACGGTGCCGACGCATGCGCGGCCTGCAGGTCGGCATCGCTCTTGTACTGGGCGTAGCGGCGACGGTAATCGTCCAGCGTGTAGGTCTGCGGCCCGACATGATTACGCAGGTTGGTGAACGGCTGGCCGTTCATCTTCCGCAGGCCCGGTTGGCTTTCGCCTTCGTAGATGTAATCACCGTAGTGGAAGACGAAATCCAGCGGTTCCTCGGCGATGCGCCGCCACGCGGTGTAGTGGCCCTCTTCGTAGTGCTGGCAGCCAGCCACCGCAAAACGCACACGATCCACTGCGGCCGTGGCTGCGGGCAGCGTGCGGGTACAACCGATCGCACTGGCGTGGCCGCCTACGGTGAAGCGGTACCAGTAGGGTCGTCCGGGCGCCAATCCGCCCAGCTCCACGTGCACGGCGTGGCCGAGTTCGGGATGCGCCATTGCCGAACCCTGGCGCACCACCTTGCGCATGCCATCGTCTGCCGCCAGTTGCCACTCGACCACCATCGGCCGGGTCGGCATGCCACCGCCGAACACCAGCGGTTCGGTCGCCAGGCGCGTCCACAGCACCATGCCATCGGCCGAGGGATCACCCGAGGCCACGCCCAGGGTGAAGGGTGTACTGGCAAAGCGCGGCTTGGCCAGCAGGTTGCGCGGGTTCAGCGCGGTGGCATCGGCCTGCGCGGCCAGCGCGTGTGCCGTGCCCATCCAGGCACCGGCAGCGGACAGGCCGGCCAGGGCCAGGAATCGCCTGCGATTGATCGTCTCCACGGCTGTGCCCTCAGTTGTAGATGATGTGGAAGTAGAAGAAGCGGCCGTAGTCGTCGATCTCGGTTCGGAAGCGTCCGTTCGGACCGGTGCTGTAGGTCGGCTGGGTGTTGAACAGGTTCTTGGCCTCGTACTTCAGTGTCACGTGCTTGCTGACCTTGTGGCTGAAGGCCATGTTGAAGGTCATGTATGGGTCGTAGTACGAATCCAGCCATTGGGTGTCACCGAAGTCGACCAGCATCCGGCTGCGGTAGGTGCCGGACAGGCGCAGCTGCGCGCTCTTCCATGGCATGCGCCAGATCACCGAGCCATTGAGCGACCAGTCCGGCTGGTACAGCAGCCGGTCCAAGCGGCGCTCGGTGCCATCGCTGATGCGGTAGTTGGTCTGGCCTTCCAGACGGGTTGCATTGAAGTACATGTCGAAGCGCTGGCGGCCCCACTGCAGGTTGCGGTTGGCCACCGCGAACTCGACGCCACGCAGCTTCGACTCGTCGGTGTTCATCGGCTGGGTGACCCGGTAGCGGGTATCCCCCACGTTCTCGAACGTGGTCAAGGTGTAGATATCGTCCTTGATCACCTTGTCGAACAGCGCCACCGAGACCAGGCCATTGTTGCCGTTGAAGTACAGGTCCCACGCCAGGTCGATGTTGGTGGAACGGCGCGGCTGCAGGTTGGCGTTGCCCTGCTTGATGCTGCAGAAGCCCCTGCCCTCCTCGTCATCGCCACAGCTGGTGCTGGTGGCCTGCGCGATGTTGCTCGGCGTCGGCCGGCCCAGCGTGCGACTGGCGGAGAATCGCAAGCGCTGGTCCTCGCTCAGCTTGAACGTCGCATTCAACGAAGGCAGCAGGTTGTTGTAGCCACCGCTCGTATTGCGGAAGGCGGAGGTATAGGTAGTGCCGCCATCATCGCTGAACGGGCTGTAGGCATCGAAGCGGGTGTGGTCATAGCGCAGGCCGCCGATCAGCAGCAGCCGATCCCAGGCGTAGTGCGCGGATACATAGGCATTGGTGATGTCCTCCACGTACCTGTAGTCGCTGGTGAAGTTGGCATTCGGATACGCCGCATTGTTGTTGCCCAGCTTGGGCAGCAGTTCCTCGTTCCACTTGCGGTTGTCGATCAGCGGGAAGCCCGGCACGCTTCCCAGCAGCGTCGAACCCGGATACAGGTAATCGTTGAGCGTGGCACTGCTCTTGAAGTAGTCGAAGTCGATGTCCTGCCAGATCTTCAGATGGCGGTATTCGGCGCCGGTGGCCAGGCCGAAGCCACGGGCATCGGCGTCGATGTTGTAGCTGAAATCGGCGCGCAGGTTGTCGATGCTCTCCTTGGCATCGCGCGGGGAGACATAGGCCTGCGCGGGATTGAGCTTGAACGCCGAGCTGGTCAGCAGGCTGGAATCGGAAACCGCCACCGCGTTCGGGAACCCGTGGCTGTCGTTCTCGTAGTCGACGAACAGATTGCTTGGGTAGGCGCGCACACCCCAGTAGACCTGGCTGTTGTGGAAGGTCTCTTCGGTATGGCCGCCACGCAGGGTCAGCCGTGAACGGTCGCCCATGTCCCAGTTGAAACTGGCGATGGCACCACGGTTGCTGCGGTCCCAGCGGTCGTGACGGTTCTTGATGTAGATGCTGTTGATCTGGGTGGTGCCGCTGTCCTCGGTCTGGTTGCGGATCGGAAACCTGGCATTGCCGTACAGATCGGTCTTGTTCATCGTCGAGTTCTCGTAGAACCGGTACGAGTACAGCAGCAGCGATGCGTAGAACGGGTCATCCGACGGCTTCCACTCAAGCTTGGCGGAGCCACCGAAGTTGGTGATGAAGTTGGTATAGGTGCCGGTGCTGAAGTTGCCAGGCGCACGCAGCCCGTTCCAGCCCTTGGCCTCGTCCGGACCGGTGGTACCGTCGGTGAGGTATCTGCCAGCGTCGTTGTAGTAGTAGTTCGACTCCACCCAGCGCTTGTCGCTGTTGCGTGAACGCTGCTCGTAGCGTGCCACCGCAACGATGCCGAACTCCTGGTCGGCGCCGAACTGATTGGAGAACACCATCTTGGCGCTCTTGCCGAAGTGACCCATCGCCTCGTGGTTGCCACCAGCGCTGCGCTCGACGTTGGTCTCAGCGGTGGAATAGATGCCCGCCACATCGGCAAACACGTACTTGCCGGATCGGTCGAAAGCACTGCGGCTGATGATGTCGATCACGCCGCCGATCGCATCCGGTGCCTGCTCCGCACTGAAGCTCTTGTAGATGTCCGTACGGGTACCGATGTCGCTGGGAATCAGCTGCAGGTTGTTCATCCGCTCGCCGGAGCCACTGCCTCCCACGCTGGCAATCGCGATGCCATCGATGGTGGTGTAGTTGAGGTTGGCCTGTACGCCGCGCACGGTCACGTAACGTGGCTCGCCGGCATCCTCCACCGCACTCAGGCCTGGAGCGGCCATCAGGCTCTCGGCCAGGGTCTCGTCGCCGTAGCTGTCCATCTCGTCGTAGACCACCGAATCCTTGATCACCGGCGACGACTTCTTCTGGTCGATCACCTCGTGCGCGGCAATCACCTTGACGGTGTCCAGGGTCGGCGCCACCACCGCCTCTGCCTCGCGCGGCTTCGGCGCGGCCGGCTTCGGCGCGTTGCTTACGGGTGCCGGATCGATTGCGATGACATTGCCATCGACCACGGTGTAACCCAGGCCGGTACCGGCCAGCAGTGCATCCAGCGCCTGCTTGACGGTGGCACCGCGCGGCACCGCACCGGCCATGCGGGCATCACCGCCGGCCGAGTACAGGAACTGCACCCCGGAACTGCGCGACAACTGCTCCAGTGCGCGTGCCAACGGCTGCGCCGCGATCGGCGCCGAAACACGGGCCTCAAGGCCATCGGCAGTGGCCGCGACCGCCAGCGGTACGCTGCAGGGAGACAGGGCGAGGATGATCGACAGGTAGAGCGTGTTGCGCATCACGGGTCCTTGGAAGAGAGAAGGCAGCAGGCGCCGCTGCGTGGCTCGGCAGCGGCTTCTCCCAAGTAAGAGCCCGCATCCACCGAAGTGGAGAATGCGGATTCGATGAATTTTTTCTGACAGTCAACGGCCACGTCGGCCTCAGCGACTGCCGACCCGCACGGTGTCGCCTTCACGCCTCACCACGAAACGCGGGTCGCGTTCGAGGAAGGCCTGCAGCGCACCGATGCGATGCGCATCGAGACTGCCCGACAACCGTGCCGATGCCGCGCCTTCGTCCAGCACGCGCACCTGTACCTGGTTGTGCCGGTTGAAGGCAGCGGCCACCTCGTCCAGCCGTTCATCAAGGAAGGACACTTTGCGCTGCTGCCAGTCCAGCAGCATCGACAACGGTACGTCCAGTGACTCCACCGAATGGCTGCGCGCATCGACCTGCACCACCCGGCCCTCGCCCAGTTGCGCAAGACGCCGGGCGTCCGCACGCTGGCTCCAGATCTCCACCTCGCCGGAAACCACGCCGATGCGTGTGCTCTGCAACCGTCGCGAGACATCGAACACCGTGCCGATATCGCGGATCTGCAATCCGTTCACCTGCACCTCGAACGACCGTCGGTCACGGGCGATATCGAACGTGGCCTCGCCCTGCAGCAGCTCCACCTTGCGGCTGAACCAGCCCATGCGTACCCGCAGGCGGCTGTCCGCGTTGAGCCGCACCTGGGTCTGGTCGGGCAGCACCACGTCGCGAAGCTCACCCTGTCCGGCACTGTAAAGCTGCTCGGTGGGCATCACCTGCGGAACCAGGCCCACGCCGAGCAGGGCGATACAGGCTGCGGCAGCCGCCATCCACCAGCGCGCACGACCGCGACGCGGCACAGCGCGCGGCGGCGCGTGCACGCTACCGAACAGCGGCACCACCTTGGCAGCGACCTGCCGCGGTGGCACCGGCGCCTCTTCAGGCAACGGCGATTGCAGCGCCTCACCGACCTGCCGGTGCAGCGCGAGGGCGTGCATATAGGCGCGCACGTGCTCCGGCGAGCGCTTCATCCAGTCCAGGAACGCAACCCGCTCGGCCTCGCCCAGTGTTCCGTCGCGATTGCGCAGGAACCAGTCCATGGCCTCACAGGCGATCGTGTCGTCGACCACGGGCGATGAGTTCCGGTTCATGTGTGGTCCCTGGCGCCCAGCGCCTTCCTGCAAGCCTCCAGCCCCTTGCCTATGTGCTTGCGCACCATGTGCACCGACACCTGCAGCTGCTGGCTGATTCCCGGGCAATCCAGCCCATCGCGGTAGTGCAGCTCCATCACCCACCGCGTGGTCGCCGGCAGTCGTGCAATGGTGCTGCGGATATCACTCCAGCGCTGCGCACGCTCGAATTCACCCTCGATGTCTTCTTCGCTTTTCAGCACTTCGGCCAACAGATCGACATCTTCCAGCGGCGGCAGCGACGACCGCGCACGCGCATGCTCGCGCGCCAGGTTGGCCGCCACGGTGAACAGGTAGGCTTCCGGGTTCTCGACCGCATCGGCATCTTCGCCGGTGCTGCGCAACAGGCGAAGGTAGACCTCCTGTGCCAGGTCTTCGGCATCCTCGCTGGCCGAACCGCGACGCAGGAAGAAGCCACGCAGCAGTCGTCGCCGCAGCGCGTAGCTCTTCTCCCAGATCCTCACGCTGTTCACGGCCGACCAACCATCCCGAGGCTGGAAAGCCCCGCAGGGTGACCGCCATCGATGACAGTGGCGTTTCAACGACCGGCAGGCAGCCGCTAGAATGCCGCCCCTGCAATGTCCCGGCAGCCGGCACAAGGAGTGCCCCGCAATGAACGCACGCACCGCCATCAACACCCTCAGCAGCCTGCTGTTCCTGCTGCTGGTCGCCCACACCACCGCCTACCAGCAGCAGATGTGGCCGCCCAGCCGGGTCATCCACGTGCATCCGGTGATCGTCGCCCTCGCCTATGCACTGGGCGTGCTCACGCTGCTGCTGTGGATCGGCGGCCGTCGCACACCGGAACCCGCCCAACGCCTGGCGCGCTGGCTGCCCATCGTCGCCTGGTGCCTGCTCGGCATCGGCGTGGCGGTCATCCCGGTGTTCCTGCCTGGGCTGTCCCCGGCCTGATCAGCGCCCGCGCCCAGCGCATCGGCCCATGATACGGCGCGCGGCGCCAACCCTTGCTTGCCAGAGACCCAAGCCAGGCCCGCCTATCGAAGCCGGGGGGGCCGGCCTACGCTTGTCTCCTCGGTGGCCGCCACGGCCGCTCTTCGCGTCACGGCCCTGCCGTTGCGACCCCGCTCCAGTGCTGTGCGCCCTGCCGGTGTTGTCGCCCAGGCAGACGTCCGACCGGCGCCCTCTGGAGACAGCCATGAACCAAGCCCTCATTCCCTTCGATACCGATCCACTGGAAACCCAGGAGTGGCGTGAATCGCTGGAGGCGGTGATGCAGGCGGGCGGCCGGCCGCGCGCGCACTATCTGATCGACCAGCTGAGCGATCTGGACGCCCAGCAGCACGGCGACCTGCATACCCGTGTCTGGACCGCCTACGTCAACACCATCCCGCCCGAGCGCCAGCCGGCCTACCCGGGCGACCTGGCCATCGAACGCCGCCTGAACGCGATGATCCGCTGGAACGCGATGGTGATGGTGCTGCGCGCCGGCAAGCACTCCAACGTCGGTGGCCACATCGCCACCTACCAGTCGGCGGCGGTGCTGTACGACGTCGGCTTCGATCACTTCTTTCGTGGCCGCACCGACACCTTCGACGGCGACATGATCTACATCCAGGGCCACTCCGCGCCGGGCATCTACGGCCGCGCGTATGTGGAGGGCCGCATCGATCCGGCACGGATGGACAACTTCCGCCGCGAAGCCGGCCGCGAAGGCCTGTCCTCGTATCCACACCCGCGCCTGATGCCGGAGTTCTGGCAGTTCCCCACGGTGTCGATGGGGCTGGGCCCGCTGACCGCGGCCTATCAGGCGCGCTACATGCGTTACTTGGAATACCGCGGCCTGAAAGCACACCAGGGACGCAAGGTCTGGGCCTTCCTCGGCGATGGCGAGATGGACCAGCCTGAATCGCTGGCGGCGATCTCGCTGGCCGGCCGCGAGCGGCTGGACAACCTCGTGTTCGTGGTCAACTGCAACCTGCAGCGCCTGGACGGGCCGGTACGCGGCAACGCCAAGGTGATCCAGGAACTGGAGGGCACCTTCCGCGCTGCTGGCTGGAACGTGATAAAGCTGATCTGGGGCAGCGGCTGGGACGACCTGCTGGCCCGCGACCACAACGGCCTGCTGCGCCAGCGCATGATGGAATGCGTGGATGGCGACTACCAGACCTTCAAGTCGCAGAGCGGCGCCTACGTGCGCGAACACTTCTTCGGCCGCTATCCCGAGCTTCTGGAGCGGGTCGCGCACATGAGCGACGACGATATCTGGGCGCTGGCGCGTGGTGGCCACGACCCGCAGAAGGTGTTCGCTGCCTACCAGCAGGCGGCGAACACCAGCGGCCGGCCGACGGTGATCCTGGCCAAGACGGTCAAGGGTTTCGGCATGGGCGAGGCCGGTGAAGGCCAGAACATCAACCATCAACTGAAGAAGATGAGCGCCGACGCGGTGCGCGCCTTCCGTGACCGCTTCAACCTGCCGGTCAGCGACGACCAGCTGGAAGAAATGCCCTACCTGCGCCCCGAACCCGGCAGCGCCGAGGCAGCCTACTTCGCCGAACGCCGCCGCGTCCAAGGTGGCCAGCTGCCAGCGCGCCTGGCCAAGGTCGATCCGCTGCCGCTGCCACCACTGTCGATCTTCAACACCCAGCTGCAGGGCAGTGGCGATCGCGGCCAGTCCACCACCATGGGCTTCGTGCGCATCCTCACCAGCCTGCTGAAGGACCCGGACCTGGGCAAGCTGGTGATTCCGATCGTGCCCGATGAATCGCGCACCTTCGGCATGGAGGGCCTGTTCCGCCAGATCGGCATCCACTCCTACCTCGGCCAGCTGTACACCCCGCAGGATGCCGGCCAGCTGAGCTACTACAAGGAGGCCAAGGACGGCCAGATCCTGCAGGAAGGCATCAATGAATCCGGTGCGATCTGTTCGTGGATCGCCGCCGGCACTGCCTACAGCAACCATGGCCTGGCCACGATTCCGTTCTATATCTTCTATTCGATGTTCGGCCTGCAGCGCGTTGGCGACCTCGCCTGGGCTGCAGCCGATGCACGTACGCGCGGCTTCCTGCTCGGTGCCACGTCGGGCCGCACCACGCTGATGGGCGAAGGCCTGCAGCACGATGACGGCCACAGCCACGTGCTGTCATCGGTGATTCCCAGCTGCGTGTCCTACGACCCGACCTACAACTACGAACTGGCGGTGATCATCCACGACGGCCTGCGCCGCATGTATGTCGAGCAGGAAGACATCTACTACTACATCACCGTACTCAACGAGAACTACCCGCAGCCGGCCCTGCCCGAAGGCGTCGAGGCTGGCATCCTGAAGGGCCTGTACCTGCTGCATCCGGCGGCCGCCGATGCCGCCCCACAGCCACGCGTGCAGCTGATGGGCAGCGGCTCGATCCTGCGCGAAGTGGAAGCGGCGGCAGAACTGCTGCTGCAGGACTTCGGCATCGCCAGCGACGTCTGGAGCGCCACCAGCCTGACCGAACTGCGCCGCGATGGGCTGGCCGCCGAACGCTGGAACCTGCTGCATCCGGCCGAAGAACCGCACGTGCCCTACGTGCAGCAGTGCCTGCAGGGCCACGACGGCCCGGTGGTGGTAGCCACCGACTACATGAAAATCGTCGGCGACCAGATCCGTCCCTTCATCAACGACCGCCGCTTCACCGCACTGGGCACCGATGGCTTCGGCCGTTCCGACACGCGTGAATCGCTGCGCACGTTCTTCGAAGTCGATCGCCACTTCATCGTGCTGGCGGCATTGAAGTCACTGGCCGACGAAGGCCGCATCGAGCGCTCGCGGATGCAGGAGGCCATCGACAGGTACGGCATCGACACCGGCAAGCGCGATCCGGCTGCGGTGTAAGACGGCTGCATTCGCCACGCCCGAGGTACGGGCGTGGTGAATGCAGCAGCGCTAAGGCACCCGCTTGAACAGATTGGTCTGCAGGATCGGCGTACCGTCGTGGCCGTAGAACGCTTTGGTCTCAGTCATCGTCGTGCGGTCGGCGGCCACGGTATAGATGCGGGTGGACGCGGGCGTGCCATGGTCCACCAGCTGCATGACCAGCGTGTTCGGCGCCGGCAGTTTCAGGTTGGCCTTGTCCGCGCCGTAGGTGCCGGACAAAGGCCCCGGCGTGCCGTCGAGGGACAGCGTGCCATCGGACTTCATGGTCTTGCCGTCGTGCAGGACGATGTCCACGTGCGAACTCCAGCGTCCACCACCGGCATCCTTGAATTCCAGCACCACCTGTTTCGGGCGCTGCGCCTCGGGCAGCGCCGAGGTGGCAATGTCCAGCGACCAGCGTCCCAGCAGCGGTGAGGGCGGTGCCTCCATCGCGAACGCCGGGGCGGCCGGCAGCGAAAGCGCAGACAACAACACAGCGGACAGCAGCTTCATACGTTGCTCCGTTCGAGTGAAGAAGGGGCTGCGGGAGTATTGCGCTACGCAGTGACCCGGATCGTGCGCGCTGCCAAGGCGCCAGGCAAGCCATTCAGATGAACAGGGGCATCCTGCCAAGACGCTTGCAGCAGGCGCGTCTGCAACTTGTCACATCAAATAGTTACGTTATAACATTTCACGTCATTTTCACGGATCGTGTCATGCGTCGTCATCTCCTTGCTGCAGCCATTCTGTTCGCCGTCCAGTCCGCCCATGCCGCGGACGAACCCACCCTTCCCACCCTCCGGGTCGAGGCCTCCCAGTCCTCGCGCATCGACAGCCGGGTCACCGTCGACAACCCGCAGGCGCAGAACCGCACCCTGGGCAACCTGCTGGAGCACGTCTCCGGCGTGCAGAGCAGCGCCTTCGGCCCGAACGCCGGCGCGCCGGTCATCCGCAGCCTCAGCGGCAACCGCGTGCAGATCCTGCAGGACGGCCAGTCCATCCTTGGCATGAACGCGATCAGCGCCGATATCAACATTCCGTTCGACCCGCTGTTCGTGCGCAGCGTCACCGTCAACAAGTCGTCCGATACCGTGCGCTACGGTGGCAACGCGATCGGCGGCAGCGTGGAGATCGACTCCGGCCTGATCTCGCGCAGCATGGAAGACAGGGACCAGTCGATGGAACTGGTCCTGCGCAAGGGCTTCAATGCCGCCGACGCGCAGGGCTTCCGCATGAACTTCAACAACCAGCACAACGTCTCGACCAACCTGCAGGTCTCTCGGCAGCGCATCTCGCACTACGACATCCCTGGCAACAGCAAGGCCAGTGTCTGCAATACGCGTCTGTTCCCGCCGACCGGTGGTGTGAACTCTGCGCTGGCCGACAGCTGCCAGAAGGAAGCGCGCGTGCAGCAGATCTACAACAAGGCCTCGCAGCCGTACATCGACCAGTTCATGACCGAGAACCCGGACTGGGCCGACGGTGATTTCTCGTTCTACACCAACAACCCGACTTCGGTCTGGCAGCGCCGCACCTACATCAATCCGGTCAATCCTGCCTATGTCTCAGGCACGCCCTCATACGTGCAGAAGCAGATCAACAACGATGTGACGCCCGACTACCATCGCCGGCTGGGCAACAGCTACGCGCGCAACTCGCAGGTGGCGTTCGGCTCCACGCTGTTCTTCGATCGTGGCTATGTGGGCATCAGCATCGATGCCAAGGACAGCGAATACGGCGTGCCAGGGTTCTCGATGCAGAACCTGTCATTCGGTTCCAACTATGCCGACGGGCTGCCGGTGGGCGTGGTGATCAAGCAGGAGCGCTACGCGCTGGAAGCACTGCTGCGCGATCCGCTGCCGGGGCTGGAGCGTGCCGAACTGCGTGTCTCCAGGCTGGACAACACCTCGGGCGAACGGCTGGGTGCTTCCAGGGCCAACGACTACGATTTCGAGGGTACCCAGGCCGAACTGCTGCTCAGCCACCAGCGGATCGGACCGCTCAGCGGCCTGCTCGGTTTCAGCCACCAGTCGCGTGACGTGACAGGTAGTGGCTCGCTGCGCTATCTGCCTGATGTGGACTCCCGCAGCAACGCGGTGTTCCTGAAGGAAACGCTGGACTTCGGCTGGGCCAGTTTCGACGCTGGCGTGCGCCACGAGCGTGTCGATCACGAACTGCAGCCGAGCCGCTTCAAGACCGCGCGCAATGCTGCCAACACGAAACTGCAGGATCGTTCCTACCGGCTCAACAGCTACAGCCTGGGTTCGTATGTCGAGCTCGGTCCGTTGTTCGCCGCCAAAGTGCGCTACTCATCCTCGCAGCGCGCACCGGAAATCAACGAGCTGTACGCCAGCAACGCGCACTACTCGGTGATGACCCAGGAAGAAGGCAACCAGAATCTCGAACCGGAGCGCGCGAAGAATCTGGAGCTGACCGGCCTGTTCCACCTCGGCGGTTTCGAACTGTCAGGCACCGCCTACCGGATGCGCTACGAGAACTATCTTTACCTCGGCCATTCCGGCGCGCAGATGGCCAACCGCCTGCCGCTGAAATACTGGAAACAGACCGATACCACGGTAAAGGGCTTCGAGATCGATGCCTCGCAGGCATTGGACCTGGGCCGCTACGGCACGTTGAACGTCTCCGCCTTCGCCGACCTGGTGAAGAACAAGGCCGATCACCCCGATTCGTTGCGTGCCCACAATGACGGCGAGTACCTGCCGAACATGCCGACCAACCGCTACGGTGCCAACCTGCAGTGGCAGCGCGAAGGCTGGAAGGCGCAGCTGTCCAGCACCTATTACGACACGCAGAAGTACCTCGGCCGCAACGTCAGCGAGGAAGTACCGCTGGATGCCTTCAACCTGGTCGACCTGCAGGTCAGTCGTGAGCTGCCGGTGCGCAACAGCTACATCGCCGGCATGGAAGTGTTCGTCAATGGCAGCAACCTGCTTAATGAAGAAGCACGGCCGCACAACTCACCGTTGAAGTACATCGCGCCGTTGCCGGGGCGTGGGTTCCAGGTGGGGGTGACGGTGAGGCTCTGAGGCAGAGGCCGGAGAAAGGCAAGCCTGCAGGTGAGCCACCTGTGGGCGTCCTGGGTCACGGACTGCGTGGTTGCCTCCCGGGCCGCGATTGATCCACCATCGGCGAAAATGGAGAAGGTGATGAACTGGAAACAAGCGATTTCCCTCGGGGTGCTGTTGAACATTGCATCCGGCGCCGGTGCCGCATCGGCGATCACCTACGACAAGGACGGTCGCTACGGCTACTCGATGAACCAACGTTCCTTGACCACCGCGATGCAGCAGTCGCTGCACTACTGCGCAGCGCGATCACGCAATTGTGGTCAATCCGCCAGCACGGCCAACGAAGGCTATTCGGCCATCGCCACAGGCACGATTGCGCTGGGCTTTGCACTGGCAGAGAAGACGCCGGATGCTGCGCAGAAGAAGGCAGAGAGAATGTGCAGGGAGCGTGCCAACGATTGCGTGCTTGCCCTGCTGTGGAGGGAAGCGCCATCCGATGAGCTTGAACCGCCGGTCCACCCAGGCGCACCTGTTTCGGTGCCCGCGGCCACTCCCGACCGGCGCCTGCGATGAGCACGGTGGACCAGGCAGACACGGCTCGGCACTGACCTGTCCATTCGAGCCTCAGGCAAAGAAAAACGCCTGCAGATCGAAGATCTGCAGGCGCTTCTTTGTATCTGGCGGAGTGAGAGGGATTCGAACCCTCGATAGAGCTTTTGACCCTATACTCCCTTAGCAGGGGAGCCCCTTCGGCCACTCGGGCATCACTCCGGGGTTTTCTCCGCGTCTGGTGCGTTGCACCTCAGCGGGGCGTGAATCATAACGTTAATCGAGTGCGAAGGTAAAGCGTTATTCGGCAGAATTTTCGCTACCGGTGCCACCGGCTTCGTCACCGCGCTGGATGCGCTGATAGATCTCTTCGCGATGCACAGCGACGTCCTTCGGCGCGGTGATGCCGATACGCACCTGGTTACCCTTGACGCCAAGCACGGTGACGCTCACCGAGTCACCGATCATCAGGGTTTCGCCGACGCGGCGAGTCAGGATCAACATTTTTGTAAGTCTCCATGGAACCGTGTGGAAGGGTATCCCCCACCGGCTTGACGCTCCGTCAAGAAGCGCTACCACGACAAAGGGAAAAGATTCGCAATGGTACCGTCAGCCGTCCCGCTCCTACAAGGAGGGGGACGGCCAGGTTCATCACAGGCGGGGGCTGACCCATTCGACGACCGCAGCCAGCGCAGTGGCAAGGGCGGGCCCGTCCTCGCCACCACCCTGGGCGAGGTCCGGGCGTCCGCCGCCCTTGCCCCCGATCTGACTGGCGATATGGGACAACAGTTCCCCGGCCTTGACCTTGCCCATTGCGCTGCCGTTCACACCCGCGACCAAGGCGGCCTTGCCGTCCTGGGCGCCGGCCAGCACGATCACCGCATCGCCCAGCTGCTGCTTGAGACGGTCCATGGCGTCACGCAGGGCCTTGGCATCGAAGCCCTCCAGGCGGGCCGCCAGCACCTTCACGCCGGCAACCTCGACGGCCTGGCCGGACAGGTCGGCCGTGGCACCTGCGGCGACCTTGGCCTTCACGGCATCCAGTTCGCGCTCCAGCTGCTTCTGGCGCTGGCCAAGGGCACGGATCTTCTCGACCACGTCGGTAGCGCTGCCGCCGAGCAGTTCAGCGGCCTCGGCCAGGCGGGCCTCTTCGGCGTCCACGTAATCCAGGGCGCCCTGGCCGGTAACGGCCTCGATGCGGCGCACGCCGGCGGAGACACCACCCTCGGAGGTGATCTTGAACAGGCCGATGTCGCCGGTACGGTTGACGTGGGTGCCGCCGCACAGCTCGGTGGAGTAGTCACCCATCTTCAGCACGCGCACGTGCTCGCCGTACTTCTCGCCGAACAGCGCCATCGCACCGAAGTCCAGCGCTTCCTGCATGCCCATGTTGTGCACTTCGGCGGCGTTGTTGGCGCGCACCTGCTGGTTGACCTTGCGCTCGATCACGGCAAGCTCTTCCGCGCTGATCGGCTGGAAGTGCGAGAAGTCGAAACGCAGGCGGTCCGGTGCGACCAGCGAGCCCTTCTGCTGCACGTGGGTGCCCAGCACTTCGCGCAGGGCGGCGTGCAGCAGATGGGTGGCCGAGTGGTTGAGGATGGTGGCGCCACGGCGCTCGCCATCGACCTGGCCGGACAGGACGTCGCCAACCTTCAGGCCACCTTCGGACAGGGTGCCGACGTGGCCATGGAACTGGCCGGCGAACTTCTGGGTATCGTCCACCGCGAGGCGCACGCCGTTGCCGGTCAGCACGCCGGTGTCGCCGACCTGACCACCGGATTCGGCGTAGAACGGGGTCTGGTCAGTGATCACGATGACGGCGTCACCGGCATCGGCCGACTGCACCGGACGACCGTCCTTCAGCACGGCCAGCACGGTCAGGCCATCGGCCTGCAGGCGGTCGTAGCCCAGGAACCGGGTCGGGCTGAGGGTCGCCACCAGCTCGGCCGGCAGGGTCACGCCGCCGCCGAACTTGCCGGCCGCACGTGCGGTTTCGCGCTGCTGCTCCATCGCAGCATCGAAGCCGGCGATGTCGACGGTCAGGTCACGCTCGCGGGCGATGTCCTGGGTCAGGTCGAGCGGGAAGCCATAGGTGTCGTACAGGCGGAAGGCGTCAACGCCCGGGATCACGCCATTGCTGGCCTTGCCCGCGACGTCTTCGAAGATCTTCATGCCAGCATCGAGGGTTTCAGCGAAACGCTCTTCCTCGGCCTGCAGCGCACGGGTGACGGTGTCCACCGCTGCCGGCAGTTCCGGATAGGCCTCGCCCATCTGCTCGACCAGGGTCGGCACCAGCTTGCTGAAGAACGGCTGGCGCACGCCCAGCATCCAGCCGTGGCGCAGGGCGCGGCGGATGATACGGCGCAGCACGTAACCACGGCCTTCGTTGGACGGCAGCACGCCATCGACGATCAGGAACGAGCAGGCGCGGATGTGATCGGCGATCACGCGCAGCGACTTGTTCTCCAGGTCGGCGGTGCCGGTCAGCTCCGAGGCCTTGCGGATCAGCGCCTGGAACAGGTCGATCTCGTAGTTGGTATGCACGTGCTGCAGGATCGCCGCCAGGCGCTCCAGGCCCATGCCGGTATCAACGCACGGCGCCGGCAGCGGCACCAGGGTGCCGTCGGGCTGGCGGTCGAACTGCATGAACACCAGGTTCCAGATCTCGATGAAGCGGTCACCGTCTTCATCCGGAGAACCCGGGGGGCCACCGGCGATATGGTCGCCGTGGTCGTAGAAGATCTCGGTGCACGGGCCACAGGGGCCGGTGTCAGCCATCTGCCAGAAGTTGTCCGAGGCGAACGGTGCACCCTTGTTGTCGCCGATGCGCACGATGCGCGCTTCCGGAATGCCGACCATGTCGCGCCACAGTTCGTAGGCTTCGTCGTCGGTCTGGTACACGGTGACCAGCAGGCGCTCGGCCGGCAGCTTCCAGACCTGGGTCAGCAGTTCCCAGGCCCAGGCGATCGCATCCTTCTTGAAGTAGTCGCCGAAGGACCAGTTACCCAGCATTTCGAAGAAGGTGTGATGGCGCGCGGTGTAGCCGACCTGGTCGAGGTCGTTGTGCTTGCCGCCCGCGCGCAGGCAGCGCTGGACGTCGGCTGCACGCACGTAGCTGCGCTTCTCCGCGCCAAGGAACACGTCCTTGAACTGCACCATGCCGGAGTTGGTGAACAGCAGGGTCGGATCATTGCCCGGCACCAGCGGCGCCGACGGCACGATGGTGTGGCCTTTGCCCTTGAAGAATTCAAGGAAGTCGCTGCGGATCTGGGAAGTCGTGAATTTGGCGGATGCGTTCATTGGGGGCTGGCAGTCTGCGGGCCGGCGGGCCCGGACCACCAGCCGCGTTGGCCAGAGTCGCGAGGGACCGCCGAAAACCTAAAGGGTATCAGGCCCGGCGCCGCCAGTCTCAGTCATCCGGGTCGTAGCGGGTCGCACGGCGGATGCTGTCGCCGTCGAAGCCGCGTCGGGCCAGCAGATCGGCCGCCTTGCGCCGCTGCGTCAGATCCTGCGGGCCGGCCTCGCCGAAGCGCCGGCGGACCAGGTCACGGGCGTTTTCCTGCCAGTCGCCTTCGTAGCTGTCCATCGCCGCGGCAATGGCGGCACTGTCCAGGCCGTGGGTGCCGAGTTCGGCACGGACATGGATCGGCCCATAGCCGGTGTTGGCGCGCATCCGCACCAGGTTCTCGGCGAAACGGGTGTCGTCCTGCCAGCCGGCCTCGGTCAGCTTGGCGACAGCGGCCTGCGCGGCCTCGTCTTCGATGCCACGGGCGGTCAGCTTGCGGGTGAGTTCCTTGCGCGAGTGCTCGCGGCGGACCAGCAGGCCCAGCGCCCGTTGCACGGGGGTCTGCTCACGCGGCCGGCGCTTTCGGCCGGTCGGAATGTCTTCGGCGTCGGACATGGGTACTCCAAGGGTGGCGCCATCCGTGGCGCCCAGCCCATCCCTGGGCGATTCGAACCTGCGGGACAGGGCGACGTCACTGACGGCGCCGCCCTGCCCCACAGCAAGCCTTACTCGTCGTCGCCTTCGTCGTCGCCTTCCTCGCGGGCCGCTTCGGCCGGCTGGAACTTCTCGCGCAGCTCGGCCTCGAGCTTGGCGGCGACAGTCGGGTTGTCGCGCAGGTAGCCGCGGGCGTTGTCCTTGCCCTGGCCGATGCGTTCTTCACCGTAGCTGTACCAGGCACCGGCCTTCTCGACCAGCTTGGCATCCACGCCCATGTCGATCAGTTCGCCTTCGCGGCTGATGCCCTCGCCATACAGGATCTCGGTGATGACCTGCTTGAACGGCGGTGCCAGCTTGTTCTTGACGACCTTGATCTTGGTCTGGTTGCCGATGATCTCGTCGCCCTTCTTGATCGCGCCGATGCGGCGGATGTCCAGGCGGACCGAGGCGTAGAACTTCAGCGCGTTGCCACCGGTGGTGGTTTCCGGGCTCTGGCCCGGCATCATCACACCGATCTTCATGCGCAGCTGGTTGATGAAGATCACCAGGGTGTTGGAGCGCTTGATGTTGCCGGTCAGCTTGCGCAGCGCCTGGCTCATCAGGCGGGCCTGCAGGCCCGGCAGCTGGTCGCCCATCTCGCCTTCGATTTCGGCCTTCGGGGTCAGCGCGGCGACCGAGTCGATCACCAGGATGTCGACCGAACCCGAACGGACCAGCATGTCGGCGATTTCCAGCGCCTGCTCACCGGTATCCGGCTGCGACAGCAGCAGGTCGTCCACGTTCACGCCCAGCTTGGCGGCGTAGATCGGGTCCAGCGCGTGCTCGGCGTCGATGAAGGCCGCGGTGCCGCCCAGCTTCTGGCATTCGGCGATCGCCTGCAGGGTCAGCGTGGTCTTGCCCGAGGATTCCGGCCCGTAGATCTCAACGACACGGCCCTTCGGCAGCCCGCCAATGCCCAGTGCGATGTCGAGCATCAGCGAACCGGTCGGGATGGCTTCGACGGGCTCGACCACACGGTCGCCCATGCGCATCACCGAGCCCTTGCCGAACTGCTTCTCGATCTGGCCCAGAGCTGCAGCGAGGGCGCGCTTCTTGTTCTCGTCCATCGGATGGGTCCTTGCAGAGGTCGTGTCGTTGGAGGTGCTGTCTTTGGGGGTCTTCTTTGCCATGGGCTCACTTTAAGTCGGACGTATCGCACAGGCTGAGATTCTGCCCGGCGCTCTGAAAAGAATTATCGGACATCCGTACCAACCTCAGTGGAACCAGAGAATCGCCACAAAAGACCGCGGGGTAATGCGCTATGGAACGGGTCACCGGTTGGGTCGCAACAGGCCGCAATAGAGGCCTTCGATCGAGAAGTCCTGGTCCGGCAGCACCTCGATCGGCTTGTAGTCGGGGTTGCGCGGCAGCAGGCGGATACGATCCTTGGCGATCTTCAGCAGCTTGACGGTGATCTCGTCATCGATGCGGGCCACCACGATCTGCCCGGAATGGGCGTCGCGGGTGCGGTGCACGCCGATCAGGTCACCGTCGAAGATGCCCTCGTCGATCATCGAATCGCCCTGCACCTTCAGCAGGTAGTCCGGCGCTGGCGAGAAGAAGACCCGGTCCAACACCACGAAATCGTCCGAGCCGATATCGGCGCCGATCGGCAGGCCGGCCGCAACCCGGCCGAGCACCGGCAGGCGCAGCACGCTGTCGGGCAGATCTGGCTCGGCCAGCTTCTCGACCGGCGGTGCCTGCACCAGGCGGATGCCGCGCGCCTGGCCTGGGATGCGACGGATCGCACCGGCCTGCTCCAGGGCTTCCAGGTGGTACTGGGCCGCGCGCACGCCCTTGAAGCCGAACGCGCGTGCGATTTCAGTTTGCGACGGCGGTGCGCCTTCGCTCTCGATACGCTCGGCGATCAACTGCAGGATCGCCTGCTGGGTGTCGGTCAGGTCCATGGTTAGTAGTATTACTACTAACGTGCGGGACTGCAAGTGCCGAAGACGACACGGCGACATCTGCAGTGCCGAGCCGTGCTCGGCAATGTGGCGAATGGCTGGGCTGGGCTGGGCTGACCTGGGCAAGAGCAGCCGAGCATGGCTCGGCTCTACAGGAATCGCTGCGCGATTCCGCGGTAAACACACTCATGTGTGTTTACCGCTTCTCCATATAGAGAACAGGATCCACACGCCGCAGAAGCCGGCGCCGATGAAGCCGCAGACCCCCAGCGCCAGCAGCCAGCGGCTGGAAACACCGCCGACGCTGTGCATCACGATCGAGGAGCCGATGATCAACGCGGCGGTGACGATGCCCATCACCAGCCGGTTCGCTGCGCGGTTCACCTGTTCGCCGAAGCCCTGCAGCGCGCTGGTTTCCACCTTCAGCTGGAGACGACCGCGACGCGCCGCCTGCACCAGCTTGCGCAGGTCGCGCGGCAGCTCACCGGCGAAGTCGACCAGGCCCAGCAGGCTGCGTCGGCCCCGCTTGAGCAGCGCCTTGGGCGCATAGCGCTGCAGCACTACCCGCTCCAGGAACGGGCGCGCAGCACTGGCCATGTCGAAATCCGGATCCAGCTGGCGCCCCATGCCCTCCAGGGTCAGGAACGCCTTGATCATCAGCGCCAGGTCGGCCGGCAGGGTCAGGCTGTAACTGCGCAGCAGCTGGGTGATGTCACCCAGCATCAGGCCGATGCGCAGGTCCTTCAGCGGCACGCCGCGGTACTGATCGACGAACTGGCTGATGTCGTGCTGCAGCCGGTTCTCGTCCACTTCCACGCCACCGGCCCAGTCCAGCAATACGTCGGCTACGCCCTGCGGGTCCTGCTCGACCAGACCGTGCAGCAGCTGCGCGACCTGGAAGCGGCGCACTTCCGACAAGGCGCCGACCATGCCGAAATCGATCACGCCGATGCGGCCGTCACGCAGGTAGATGATGTTGCCGGGGTGCGGGTCGGCATGGAAGCTGCCGTCTTCGAGCACCATCTTCAACACGATGTCCGCGCCGCGCCGGGCCAGTTCGCGCCGGTCCAGGCCCGCCGCATCGACACCGGCCAGGTCACGCCCGGGAATGCCGTCGACGAAGTCCTGGACGTTCAGGCTTTCGCAGGTCCACTGCCAGTGCACGCTGGGGATCAGGATGTCGTCACGGCCGTTGAAGTTGCGCGCGATGCGCTCGGCATTGCGGCATTCGGCAGCGAAATCCAGTTCGCGGCGCAGCGACACGGTGAACTGCTGCACGACCTCGGCCGGGCGGTAACGACGCAGGTCCGGCAGGCGCGCCTCGACAATCTCGGCCAGTCGGGCCAGCAGCCGCAGGTCGGCCTCGACCACATCGCGGATACCCGGGCGCCGCACCTTCAGCACCACCTCGCGGCCGTCATGCAGGCGCGCGCGGTGGGCCTGCGCCAGCGAGGCGGCGGCCATCGGGGTTTCATCGAGGAAGGCGAACACTTCCGTCGGCGAGGCGCCAAGGTCGGCTTCGAGCTGCTCGCGGATATCCGCGTACGGCAGCGCCGGCACCGCGTTCTGCAGTTCGGACAGTTCAGCGATCCATTCCGGCGGCAGCAGGTCAACGCGCGTCGCCAGCACCTGCCCGAGCTTGACGAAAGTGGGACCGAGATCCTGCATCGCACTGCGCACACGCACCGGCGCGGTCATCCGCAGCAGTTCCTGCCGCTCTTCGTTCCAGTGCAGCAGGCGCCCTGCCCGCTCCAGCGTGCTGGCCAGGCCGATGCGTCGCACCACGTCACCAAAGCCATAGCGGATCAGGACAACCGCAATTTCCTGCAGTCGGCCCAGGTCACGGACCGTGCCCAGCGTTTCCCACATCATGCGTGCTCCGGACGATTACCGGAGCAGCATGTCACAGCTGGGCGTCGATGCCGCGCAATGCCGCCGCCACGGTTTGCCGGCGGATGGCTTCGCGGTCGCCATCGAACTGGAACAGCTCGGCGCGGGCATAGCCGCCACGGCGCTTCCAGCCGATCCAGACACTGCCCACCGGCTTGTCCGGGCTGCCACCGCCGGGGCCGGCGATGCCGGTCACCGCCACCGCGATGCCGGCACCGGAATTGACCAGCGCACCGGAGACCATTTCCAGCACGGTTTCGCGGCTGACCGCACCGAACTGCTCCAGGGTCTGCGCGCGCACGCCGAGCAGGCGCTGCTTGGCTTCGTAGCTGTAGACCACCATGCCGCAGTCGAAGAACGCCGAGGAACCGGCAATGTCGGTCATGCACTTGGCAATCCAGCCACCACTGCAGCTTTCAGCGGTCACCAGCTGCAGCGAGGCCTGCTGCAGGCGCCGCCCGAGCGCGGCGGACTGGGCATTGAGTTCAGCGTCGGTGGGGATGGACATCGGCATGACGGTGGGGTGAAGAACCTGCACGTTGTACCGCAGATGACAGCCTCATGTCGCGCACCACCGCAATGGCAGCCGCCGGGCATGGCCCGGCGCTATCTCACCACTCCGGCAGCTTCTCCGGGAGCAGCGACCGGATCGGTGCACCGTCGGCGCTGGCGGCCAGCTTTTCGGCTTCGGCGATCGGCAGGTCAACCTGCAGCAGCCAGCCCTCTTCATCCGCCTGTTCGCTGCGGATCACTTCCAGCTGGTGCAGCCGCGCGCGCAGGCGACCGGCATCGGGTGGCAGGCGCAGTTCGCCGGTGACGTGCTGCAGGCCCAGGCGCTTGCCCAGCACCGCCTGCAGCAGCTCCAGGCCCTGCCCGTCGCGTGCGGAAATCCACACCCGCTCGCGGCGCGATTCGTCCGGGATGCCATCCTGGCCGTCGTGGCGGACGTCGGCACCCTCGATGCGGTCGATCTTGTTGAACACCAGCAGCTGCGGCAGGTCACCGGCACCGACGGCGGTCAGTACTTCGTCCACCTGAGCGATGCGCTCCTCGCGGTGCGGATCGGCGGCGTCAACCACGTGCAGCAGGAAATCGGCCTCGCGTGCCTCCGACAGCGTCGAGCGGAACGCGGCGACCAGGTCATGCGGCAGGTCGCGGACGAAACCGACGGTGTCGGCCAGCACCACGTTGCCACCGGGCACCGCGATGCGGCGCACGGTCGGGTCCAGTGTGGCGAACAGCTGATCGGCGGCGTAGGCCTCGGCGCCGGTCATGGCATTGAACAGGGTCGACTTGCCGGCGTTGGTATAGCCCACCAGGGCCACGCGCGGCAGCTCGCTGCGCACGCGCGCACGACGCATCTGGGTGCGCTGCACTTCGACCTTTTCCAGACGCTTCTGCAGCTGCTCGACCCGCTTCTGCAGCAGGCGGCGGTCGGTTTCCAGCTGGGTTTCACCCGGGCCGCGCAGGCCGATCGAACCGCCACGCTGGCGCTCCAGGTGGGTCCAGCCGCGCACCAGCCGCGTGGCCAGGTGACGCAGCTGCGCCAGCTCGACCTGCAGCTTGCCTTCGTGGCTGTGCGCACGCTGGGCGAAGATGTCCAGGATCAGGCCGGTACGGTCGATCACCCGGCGCTCCAGGAAACGTTCCAGGTTGCGCTCCTGGCCTGGGCTCAAGGCATGGTTGACCAGGATCAGGTCGGCACCGCTGGCGTCGGCCGCTGCCTTGATCTCGTCCAGCTTGCCGCTGCCGATCAGGGTCGACGGATTGGGACGGTCCAGGCGTGCGGTAATGGTCGCGGCGATGCTGGCCCCAGCCGAGCGGGCCAGATCACCGAATTCTTCCAGCACATCGTCTTCCAGCTTGCCGAAATGGGGCTGGATCAACAGGGCGTGTTCACCCTTTTTCGAGCGGTCAAACATTCACCGCTCCGGTCTTACTCGTCTGCTTCATCACCTGCCTGACCACCTTCACCCGACTGCACATAACCACCGCCCGGACCGACCTTCACGTTGCGTGCCGGAACGACCGTGGAAATGGCGTGCTTGTAAACCATCTGACTGACCGTGTTGCGCAGCAGGACCACGAACTGGTCGAACGACTCGATCGTGCCCTGCAGCTTGATGCCGTTGACCAGGTACACCGAAACCGGCACGCGTTCGCGCCGCAGTGCGTTCAAGAAAGGATCCTGCAGCGATTGCCCCTTGGACATTGCACACTCCTGATTATTGTTCTTATTGGGTTGCCGACGGTTGCCACGGCCCCCGAGCCGCCCGCCGACCGATGATGTTACACGGCTGGCGGGGGGTCAGCGTGCGACGAAGGTCGACACCGCGCCGGCCAGGCGCTCTCCATCCACATGGGGGTCGAACCAGCGCGCATCAAGCTCGCCGCGCAGCCAGGTCAGCTGGCGCTTGGCCAGTTGCCGGGTGGCGAAGATCGCCTTGTCACGGAATCGGGCGGCATCGCCCTCCCCGTCCAGGTACTCCCAGGCCTGGCGATAGCCGACCGCGCGCACCGCCGGCAGGTCCAATGGCGCCGACATGGCAGCCATTTCCGGCATCGCGCGCAGTGCCCGTACCTCGTCAAGGAAGCCCTGCGCCAGCATGGCGTCGAAGCGCGCTTCGATCCGCTGGTGAAGCACCGCGCGGTCACGGGGAGCCAGGATCAGCTTGAGGGTGCGCACCGGCAAGGGTGCCACGCCCGGCCGACGCTGCCATTCGGTAATGGGGGTACCGGTCAGGCGGTAGACCTCCAGCGCCCGCTGGATGCGCTGCGGGTCGGTGGCATGGATGCGCCCGGCCGCAGCCGGATCGACCTCGGCCAGTTCAGCATGCAGGGCCGCCCAGCCGCGCTCGGCGGCTTCGGCGCTGAGCACCTCGCGCATTGCCGGGTCGGCCTCCGGCATTGGCGACAGGCCCTGCAGCAACGCACGGAAGTACAGGCCGGTGCCACCGGCCAGGATCGGCGTTTTGCCACGCGCCACGATGTCGGCCACGACCCGGCCGGCATCGGCGGCGAACTCGGCCGCCGAATAGGTCTGCCACGGATCACGCAGGTCCAGCAGATGGTGTGGCGCCTGCGCACGCTCGGCGGCGTCGGGCTTGGCCGAACCGATATCCAGATGGCGGTAGACCAGCGCCGAATCGACGCTGACGATCTCGCCGTCCAGCTGCCGCGCCAGGGCGATCGCCGTGGCGGTCTTGCCACTGGCAGTCGGCCCCATCACGGCGATCGCCAGCGGCCGCCGGTCGATGCCCATCAGTCTTCGTCCGGCCAGCGGATCGATGGCGTGGCATCAGCACGCGGCGTAGGCACGGCGTCGACGGCCTGCCAGATCTTCAGCGCATCCACGGTGGCTGCCACGTCATGCACGCGAACGATTCGCGCACCGCGCTGGACCGCAATCAGGTGTGCGGCCACCGAGGCAGCCACGCGCTCGGAGGGCGCGTCGCGGCCGGTCAGTTCGCCGAGGCTGCGCTTGCGCGACAAGCCGGCCAACATCGGCACGCCCAGTTCCAGGAAGCGCTCGGAGCGTGCCAGCAGGGTCATGTTGTGGGCGGTGGTCTTGCCGAAACCGAAGCCGAGATCGATCAGCAGATTCTTCTTGGCGATACCGGCCATTTCCGCAGCGAACAGCCGCTGCACAAGGAAACCGTGCACCTCGGCAACCACATCGTCGTAGTGCGGATCGGCCTGCATATGGCCCGGCTCACCCCGCATGTGCATCAGCACCACCGGCACGCCGACGTCGGCAGCGGCTTCCAATGCGCCGTCCTGGCGCAGGCCATAGATGTCGTTGATCATGCCGGCGCCGGCCGCCACGGCTGCGCGCATCACCTCCGGCTTGAAGGTGTCGATGCTGATCGGCACGGCGCTGCGCGCGGCCAACTGCTCGATCACCGGAATCACCCGGCGCAGTTCTTCCTCGACCGATACCGGCGCAGCGCCCGGACGGGTCGATTCGCCACCGATGTCGAGCAGGTCGGCGCCCTCCTCCACCAGCTTCAGGCCGTGCGCGACTGCGGCTTGGGTTGTGTCGTGCGCGCCGCCGTCGGAGAACGAGTCCGGGGTGACGTTGACGATGCCCATGACCCGGGCACGGTCCAGGCGCAGGATGCGGCCGGCGCAATCGAGCTGGGGCGAGGTATCGAACATGGGCAATCCTGCAGGGACAACGGCGGGTAGTTTAGTTCGGCAGGGCGGCGCCCTGCACCCGCCGAGGCCAGAGCGACAGCAACAGCCGGAGCAACAGCGGGTTTACTGAAGAATGGCGGGGTGGGTCCGGTTGCGGGGGCCGCTGCAAGTACGTCCATGTAAGCTCGGTCGCCGCATCCATGCGGCTCACGCCCCCGCAACCGGACCCACCCCGCCTTCGACAGATTTCCGCGATCTGCAGTAGATCCACGCCATGCGTGGATGAATCTCCATCGGAATCAAACATTTCGAATTGGAATCGAAATGTCTCCACGCATGGCGTGGATCTACCGTGTCGACCAAGGTCGACACCTACCAGCAGCTGCCGAAATCTGTCAGAGGTGGGGCGGTGTGGGCAGGCAGGACCGTTGGCGCCATGGATGGCGCCATCGAGCCCCCATGGGTGAGGGGGCTTTGCTTGCGAAGCATTGCTTCGCAAGCGCCCGAACGCACAGCCGCCAGCGGCTGGGCCGGACCGCGGAGCGGGGTTTACGGCGTGTCCTGCCTGCCCACACCGCCCCGCCATCCCACGGACAGCCAGCTTCTGCTGTTGCTTCGGCCGTTGCTTGAAGCTTCGGCAGGTGCAGGGCGCAGCCCTGCCGATACCCCTCAACGGCGGCGGCGCTTGCGGTCCACGTACAGGGTCTTGGCAATGCTCAGCACGATGCCAACGGCGATACCCACCACACAGCCCAGCAGCAGGTTGTCGGCGCCAAGGCCCACACCCACGCCGACCACCGTGGCGATGACCATTTCGACGGTGTGGGAAATCGGTTCGGGCTTCGGGGCGGACATGCAGACTCCAGCATCAGTTCAGTTGAGCAGAGGGGCCGGGGGCCCGGAAACGACGAAGCCGGGTTGCCCCGGCCTCGTCTGGTGTCACCTGCAGCAGGCCATCAGTGCGATTCGGCCGGGCCTGCGATCGGCGGCAGCGGACGGGCGTCGCCGCCCTTGTCGTCGCCACCATCCTTGTTCGACTTGTTCCAGCCAGCCGGCGGCGGCGGATCGCGACCTTCCATGATGGCGTCGATCTGCGGCGCGTCGATGGTCTCGTACTGCAGCAGCAGCTGGGACATCGCGTGCAGCTTGTCCAGGTTGGCCGTCATCAGCTCGGTGGTGCGTGCGTAGGCCTCGTCGAGGATGTTGCGCACTTCCTCGTCGATGCGGCGCGCGGTGTCGTTGGAGACACTCTTGTGCTGGGTGACCGAACGGCCCAGGAACACTTCGTCGTCCTCTTCGCCATAGGCGATCGGGCCAAGCTGATCGGAAAGACCCCACTTGGTGACCATGTTGCGGGCCATCTTGGTGGCACGTTCGATGTCGTTGGAGGCGCCGGTGGTGACCTTGTCGGCACCGAAGATCAACTCCTCGGCCACGCGGCCGCCGTACAGCGAGCACAGCTGCGACTTGATGGCCACGCGGTTCATCGAGTACTTGTCGCCTTCCGGCAGGTACATGGTCACACCCAGCGCGCGGCCGCGCGGGATGATGGTGACCTTGTAGACCGGGTCGTGCTCGGGCACCAGGCGGCCAACGATGGCGTGGCCGGCTTCGTGGTAGGCGGTGAGGGTCTTCTCCTCCTCGCTCATGGCCATCGAACGGCGCTCGGCACCCATCAGGATCTTGTCGCGGGCACGGTCGAAGTGGTCCATGCGGACTTCCTTCTCGTTGCCACGTGCGGCAAACAGGGCGGCCTCGTTGCAGAGATTGGCCAGGTCGGCGCCGGAGAAGCCCGGGGTACCGCGCGCGATCACCATCGGCTCGACATCGTCGGCCAGCGGCAGCTTGCGCATGTGGACCTTCAGGATGTGCTCGCGGCCCTTCACGTCCGGCAGGCCGACCACGACCTGGCGATCGAAACGGCCCGGGCGCAGCAGCGCCGGATCCAGCACGTCCGGACGGTTGGTCGCGGCGATCACGATCACGCCTTCGCCACCTTCGAAACCGTCCATCTCGACCAGCAGCTGGTTCAGGGTCTGCTCGCGCTCGTCATGACCACCGCCCAGGCCGGCACCGCGATGGCGGCCGACGGCATCGATTTCGTCGATGAAGATGATGCACGGCGCGTGCTTCTTGGCCTGCTCGAACATGTCACGCACGCGGCTGGCGCCAACGCCGACGAACATTTCCACGAAGTCCGAACCGGAGATCGAGAAGAACGGCACCTTCGCTTCGCCGGCGATGGCCTTGGCCAGCAGCGTCTTGCCGGTACCCGGCGGGCCGACCATCAGCACGCCGCGCGGAATCTTGCCGCCCAGCTTGGTGAACTTGGACGGGTCGCGCAGGAAGTCGACCAGCTCGCCTACTTCTTCCTTGGCCTCGTCGCAGCCGGCGACATCGGCGAAGGTGACCTTGATCTGGTCTTCGCCCTGCAGCTTGGCGCGCGACTTGCCGAAGGACATCGCGCCCTTGGCACCGCCGCCACCGCCCTGCATCTGCCGCATGATGAACAACCAGAAGCCGATGATCAGGATGACCGGCAGGAAATTCATCAGGATCGCACCGAGGGAAATGCCGCTGGACGGCTCCTCCTGCACGATTTCCACGTTCTTGGTACGCAGCACGTTGATCAGGTCACGATCGAACGGCGCGGTGATGGTGGACGACTGCCCACCGCGGGTGGTGTAGGTCAGCTGGCTGGTGCCGCCGCGCATGTCGCCGCCGAAAGCGACTTTCTGCACGTTGCCGCTGTCCACCTGGTCCAGGAACTGCGAATACGACGCGCCCTGCGCCCCGGCCCCGGAGGACTTGGGCGAGAAGCTCTGGAAGACCACCATCAGCACGACGGCGACGACCACCCATAGCAGGAGGTTCTTGGTCAAGTCGTTCATCCTCATTGGCTCCGGTGTTCCTCTCAGTGCTGGCGTTGCGTTGGGGTCGAACTTGCGTACGTTGCGAGCTTACTTCATGTGGGCGCGTTTTCCCTGACCCAAGGCATACACCTCGGGAGAGCGCTTGCGCGAGGCCTCCGGCTTGCGGATGGAGACCTTGTCGTACCGGCGGCGCATGTCGCGCACGTAGTCGTCAAAGCCTTCACCCTGGAACAGCTTGATCAGGAACGCCCCACCGGTCTTCAGGTGGTTGTCGGCAAAATCCAGGGCCAGCTCCGCCAGGTGCATCATCCGCGGCTGGTCAACCGCGCCCACACCACTCTTATTGGGGGCCATGTCCGACAGCACAAGGTCTACCGGCTGGTCCCCGAGCATGGCTTCAAACTGTGATAGGACGGCTTCTTCCCTGAAGTCACCATGAAGGAACTCCACACCGGCCAGCGGCGGCATGTCCAGGATGTCCAAGGCGAGCACGCGACCGGTGTCGCCGATCTGTCTCCGCACCTGCTGAGACCAGCCACCCGGCGCCGCGCCGAGGTCGACCACCACCATGTGCGGCTTCAGCAACCGGTCACGTTCGAGCAGCTCTTCGAGCTTGTAGGCGGCGCGCGAGCGCATGCCTTCGGCCTGCGCCTTCTTCACGAAGGGGTCGGAGAAGTGTTCCTTGAGCCAGCGCTGGCTGCTTTTGCTGCGGGTAGCCATTGAAAATAGGGGCTGATGGGGTCCTCATGATACCCTGATCGCCCCATTCAACCGTGTTTTCCTGCATGTCCATCGCCCTGACCGCCTCCCAGACCCGTTTCCTGCGCGGCCAAGCCCACGACCTGAAGGCCCTGCTGCAGACCGGCGGCAAGGGTGTGACCCCGGCCTTCATCGCTGAGCTGAACGAAGTGCTGGAGCGCCACGAGCTGGTCAAGGTGAAGGTCGCTGCCGAAGACCGCGACGCACGTGACGTGATGATCGGCGAGATCGTCGAAGCCACCGAAAGCGCGCTGGTGCAGCGCATCGGCCACGTCGCCGTGCTGTACCGCCCGAGCAAGGAACAGCGCCAGATCGTGCTGCCGCGCGGCTGATCGCCCGACTGCCATGCAGCTGAACCACGAACCGCCGGATTACGCCTACAGCCTGCGCGCCGCCGATGGCCGCTCGGCCCGGGTCAACGAGCTGGTGCTGGGCAGCAGCTTCTTCCTGACCCCGGACCAGCTGGTCGAGCGCTGGCCGGTGAAGCAGGCCACCGAGCTGCAGCTGGCCGACCTGGAGCCGATCCTGGCGCTGAACCCGGCACTGATCGTGCTCGGCACCGGCGACCGCCAGGTGTTCCCGCCGGCGGTGGTGATGGCGGCCTGCCTGTCGCGCGGGATCGGCCTGGAAGTGATGAACAATCCGGCCGCCGCGCGCACCTTCAACATCCTTGCAGGCGAAGGCCGCAAGGTTGCCGCCGCCTTCATTCTCGAAGGCTGACGTGGTGCCGCCGGGCATGGCCCGGCGCTACCCTGGATCACACTCGACTCTGTAGCGCCCGAGCCCACGCTCGGGCGGCGCCGCATCGCAGCGAAGAGCAGCCGAGCATGGCTCGGCTCTACATGTGGCGCTGCCCGTCTCTGCCTGCGTCAGCGCGCCGGCAGATACTGCTGCGGGTCGACCGGCTTGCCGTTGTAGCGGATCTCGAAGTGGACCATGTCGCGGTTCGCACCGGTACGGCCCATTTCGGCGATCTGCTCACCGGCCTTCACGCTCTGGCCTTCGTTCACCAGGCGCTTGCGGTTGTGGCCATAGGCCGACAGCCACTGGTCACTGTGCTTGATGATGATCAGCTCGCCATAACCGACCAGGCCGGCACCGGAGTACACCACCACGCCATTGGCGGTGGCCTTCACCGCCTGGCCGCTGGTGCCGGCGATATCCACGCCCTGCTTGGTTGCGTCACCGGCCACGTAGCGGCCAACGATGGCGCCGTCAGCCGGCCAGCGCCAGGCGATGTTGCTCTTCACCGGGCCGACCGGCGCCGGGGCTGGCGTGGTGCTGCCCGTGCTGCCACCGCCGGAACGCGGCGGGGTCACCACCGTGGTCGGCGCGCGGCCACCGCTGGCACCGGCCGGATACAGGCGGATCACCTGGCCCGGATGAATGGTCGACGGGTTGTCCAGGCTGTTCCAGGCGATCAGGTCGGCCGGAGTGATGTCATGGATGCGGGCCAGCGCATAGATGGTGTCGCCCTTGCGCACCACCACGGTCTGCCCGGGCTTGGGCACCGAGGTCTTCGGCGTGGTCACGCCACCAGTGCTGCCGCCGCCCGGGCGGACCACGGTGGCGGTGCCGCAGGCGGCCAGGGTTGAAACCAGCAACGCCAGCGCGCCGATGCGCACTCCCTTGCTCAGACGATCAGGATTCATGCGAACTTCGACCTCCATACAAGCCAGGCGATCAGCACCACCACCAACGCGGTGGCGATCCAGCCCAGCGGTTCAATCCAGCGACGCAGTGCCGCTTCAGCACGCGCACCACCGATACGGATGACCGCAGCCAGCACGAACACGCGCTTGCCACGACCGATCAGCATGCTCAACAGGTACTGCGGCATCGGTACACCGACGATACCCGATGCCCACGTGAAGACCTTCATCGGGATGGGCATGAAGCCGCCCAGCACCAGGAAGGTGAACACCGCCCAGGGCGACTCGGCCATCTTCGCCTGCACGGTGGTGATGCCCTGCTCGATGGCCGGCAGCATGCCCAGCGCTTCGAACAGCGGCTTGATCGCCTCGAAGGCGTAATGACCCAGTGCATAGCCAACCAGCGCGCCGACCATCGAGCCGGCCAGGCTGAGGGTGGCGAACCACCAGCCGCGCTTGGGCTGGGCCACGCACATCGGCGCCAGCATCACTTCCGGCATCACCGGGAAGATGATCGCCTCGAAGAAGCTCAACACCGTCAGGTAGGTCGGCGCGCGTTCGTGCGCCGCCCACTTCATCGCCCGCTCGTACAGCGGCCCGAAAATCTTCATGCAACCCTGCTCCGTGGATTAGTCGAGCATGCCGGACAGCAGCGGCACGAAGGTGACCGGCGCCAGCACGCGTTGTTCGATGCTGCCGTCAGCCTTGCGGTCCAGCTGCACCAGCGACTGCCCGCCCGGCCCACCGACCGGCGCCACCAGGCGGCCGCCCTCGGCCAGCTGCCCGACCAGTTCATCGACCAGTGCGGGCGCTGCAGCGGTGACCACGATGGCATCGAACGGGCCATGCTCGGCCCAGCCGGCGCGGCCGTCGTCATGCTTGGTGCGGATGTTCATGCCCAGCGCACGGAAGCGCTTGCGCGCCTGCCGCAGCAGGTCGCCGATGCGCTCGACGGTGTAGATTTCCAGGCCCAGCGCGCCGAGCACGGCGGCCTGGTAGCCGGAACCGGTACCGACTTCCAGCACTTTCTTCGGCGAGACTTGCAGCACGGCTTCGGTCATGCGCGCCACCACCCACGGCTGGGAAATGGTCTGGCCGTGGCCGATCGGCAGGGCGGTGTCTTCGTAGGCGCGTGACGCAAGCGCTTCGTCGATGAACAGATGACGTGGCACCACCCGGATCGCATTCAAGGTCGACTCGTCGACGATGCCGGCCTCGCGCAGGCGATCGACCAGGCGGTCACGCACGCGCTGCGAGGTCATGCCGATACCAACGGCTTCCGGTTGCAGGCGAAGGCGTGGACTCATGCCGGCTGGTCCAGCGCGGCGCTGAGGCCGCCGACCCAGCTGGCCACCTTCTCCAGGGCCTGGTAGCGGGTCAGGTCGACCTGGATGGGGGTGATCGAGATGTGGCCGGTGCGTACCGCGTGGAAATCGGTACCAGGGCCGGAGTCCTGCTCACGACCGGCCGGGCCGATCCAGTAGACCTCGTTGCCGCGCGGGTCCTTCTGCGCGATGCAGCCTTCGGCGCGATGGCGGTTGCCCAGGCGCGTGACCTCGAAGCCCTTGACCTCGTTCCACGGCAGGTCCGGCACGTTGACGTTGAGGATGGTGTCGGCGGGCAGCGGATCGGCCTTGAGCCGGGCAACGATCTCGACCGCGGCGCGCGCTGCGGTCTCGAAATGCTTCGGGTCGTGATTGCGGCTGACCAGTGAAACAGCAACCGCCGGCAAGCCGAGGAAACGACCTTCCATCGCCGCCGAGACGGTGCCGGAATAGATCACGTCATCGCCGAGGTTGGCAGCATTGTTGATGCCGGACACGACAATGTCGGGCTCGAATTCAAGCAGGCCGGTCAGCGCCAGGTGCACGCAGTCGGTGGGCGTACCTGCCACCGAGACGGTGTAATGGTCGATGCGCTTGAGGCGGATCGGCAGGTCCAGGGTCAGCGAGTTGCTGGCACCGGAGCGATCGCGGTCGGGTGCGACCACCGTGACTTCGTGTCCAGCCTCGCGCAGCACCGAGGCCAGCATCCGGATGCCTGCGGCGTCGACACCGTCGTCGTTACTCACCAGGATTCGCATCTTCGATTTAACCGCTTGATTTTCCAAGAATTCGATTCCGTCACCGTGCAGTGTGGGCGGGACCGTCGTGCTCCCTGCGGAAGCCGTCGACCCTGCAAGGGCATCATCTATTGTGCCGCATGCGAGCCGCCGGTCCTACCCTGCCGGCGGTCACGACCGACATTGAACCGTCATAGGCAGACCTGCGCCGGCGGTTTACCCTGTGCGCATGTCGCACCCTGAAGACGAAGATCCGGCCGCATTGTTCCGTGCGGCCATCGGCGAAGTGACGCCGCTGCGCAAGGATGCCGAGCCGGCCCCCGCCGCGCCCCGGCCGAAGCCGCGCGCGCGCATGGCCGAACGCGACGAGGCCGAAGCGGCCGGCGAGTTCGCTCGGCTGCTGCGCGACAGCTCCCCGCTGGAAGCCGGCGACGTGGCCAGCTATCGCCGCGACAACCTGCCGCCGCGCCTGTTCCAGCGCCTGAAGCGTGGCCAGTATTCGGTGCAGGACGAACTGGACCTGCATGGTGCCACTGCCGCGCAGGCACAGACGCTGCTGCGCCAGTTCCTGCTGGAGGCGCATGCACACGAGTACGGCTGCGTGCGCATCATCCATGGCAAGGGATTGCAGTCCGATGGTGGCGCGCCGGTGCTGAAGAACCTGGTCGATCGCCTGCTGCGGCTGCGCAACGACGTGCTGGCCTTCCATTCGGCGCCGACCGGACAAGGCGGCACCGGCGCGGTGCTGGTGCTGCTGGCGCGACGATGAAAAAAGGGGACGCCATGCATCCAGGTAGAGTCGACTGTCAGTCGACTGCTCTTCCAGCGGCACGCGAATACCCCGCGCTGCGCGCGCAAGTCGACTAACAGTCGACTCTACCGCGCGCCCTGCTCAGGCCGAACCGAGTTCGTGCAGCACAGCGGTGTAGAGTCGACTGTCAGTCGACTGCTCTTCCAGCGGCGCGCGAAAACCGCGCGCCCTGGTCAGGCCTGCGAAGCGTCTTCGACGGGGCCGAGCTCGTGCAGCACGGCCGTCGCGTAGCAGCCGGGCGGCAATGCGAACGACAGCTCCAGCACGTCATCGGCCAGCCACTGGTGCTGCAGCAGCGCCGGGCGCAGGCGCAGCGCGCGGCGCTCCTGCTTCAGGCGCGCGTCTTCCAGGCCGGCCCGCAGCGCCTTCGATTCCTCGTCGTCCAGCGCGGCCAGCTCCAGCTCGCGTGCCGCTTCGGTGCTGCGCAGCTCGCCTTCGCCCCACAGCGGCGCGCTGGGATGGATGTCGAAACGCGTCAGGCGCTCGGCCAGCACGTCGGTGTACGGCTCGGGTCCGAACACGCTGCGGCTGCCATCGAGCATCCACACTTCACCGTCCAGCGGCTGATCCCAGCTGCCCTGCTCCACGCGCGCGGCCAGCACACGGTTGAACAGCGCCGAGCGGGCCGCCGACAGCAGCAATGAACGCTGGTCCTTGCGCATGCGGCGGCCACCGAACATCGCCAGTGCCGCCGGCACGTTGCCGCCGTCGCGGCCGAAGCGCTGCTCACCGAACCAGTTCGGCAGGCCGCGCCCGGCAATCTGCTGCAGGCGCTCGCTGATCGCAGTGGCATCACCCTGCACCTCGCGCAGCACCAGCTTGAAGCGGTTGCCAGCCAGTGCGCCACGCTGCAGCTTGCGGTTGTGCCATGTGGACTCGATCACTTCGATCTCGTCACCGGCCAGCTCGGCCAGGTCCGGCGCAACGCGCTTGGGCAGGTGCACGCTGAAACGCTGGGTAGTGACCGCGTGGCGATCCTTCATGCCCGCGTAGCTCACCGCCATTTCCGGCAGGCCGGCCCACTTGGCCAGCAGCTTGGCCACATGCACGGTGTTGGCACCGCGCTTGCGGATGTGCAGCAACAGGTGCTCGCCTTCGCCGGTGGCCTCGAAGGCGGGCAGCTCGTCGACCTGGAAATCTTCCGGCGTGGTGCGGATGCGCGCCGTCAACAACGGCGCACCGAACGCGAGCGGCAGCGGGATCATGCCGCCACCAGCAACACGACCGCCTGTGCGGCAATGCCTTCACCGCGCCCGGTGAAACCCAGCTTCTCCGACGTGGTTGCCTTCACGCTGACCGTATCCAGCGGCAACTGCAGCAGCTCGCCGATGCGCTCACGCATGGCCAGGGCATGCGGGCCGACCTTGGGCCGCTCGCAGATCACGGTGATGTCGGTGTTGCCGACACGCCAGCCGCGCTCGCGCAGCAGGGTGTCGCAATGGCGGACGAAATCGCTGCTGTCGGCGCCCTTCCAGCGGTCGTCACTGGGCGGGAAATGCTGGCCGATGTCACCCAGCGCCAGCGCACCGAGCATCGCATCGCACAAGGCGTGCAGGATCACGTCGCCGTCGCTGTGCGCAAGCACGCCACAGCTGTGTGGAACGTTCACGCCGCCAAGCATGATGTGATCGCCTTCGCCGAAGGCATGGACGTCATAGCCCTGGCCGATGCGGACGGGCGGGAACGGTGCGGTGCTCATGGATGCAACCCTTGCAGCAGGGCCGCGCGGGCAATCAGCTGGCGCGGCGGGAAAGTACGAATTCGAACCGGTCCAGATCGGCCGGGGTGGTGACCTTGAAGTTGTCCTCGCTGCCTTCCACCAGCAGCGGGCGCTGGCCCTGGCGCTCCATGGCCATCGCCTCGTCGGTGACGTCGACACCGGCGGCCGCGGCTTCGGACAACGCGCGGCTGAGTTGATGGCGACGGAACAACTGCGGGGTCAGCGCGCGCCACAGGCGCTCGCGCGGCTCGGTGCCATCGATGCCGCCGTCGTCACCCGCACGCTTGAGCGTGTCGCGCACCGGGGCAGCCAGGATCGCGCCGACCGGGTCGGCACGGCCGACCTCAAGCAGGCGGCCGAGATCGGCCGGCGACAGGTTCGGCCGCGCGGCATCGTGGACCAGTACGAACTCATCCGCGCGCACCGTTTCCGGCAGCGCCTGCAGGCCTGCCAGCACCGAAGCGGCGCGGGTCGCGCCACCAATGCAGGTCAACACCGGCTTGCCCACCCATTCGTTCCAGCCGGGCCAGTCGGCATCGTCCTGGCCGATCACCACCATCGCCCCGGCCACGGCCGGGTGCGCCAGCAGGGCGTCCAGGGTATGGGCAAGCAGGATCTGCCCACCTGCCTGCAGGTACTGCTTGGGCAACGGCGCGCCGAAGCGGGTGCCACGGCCGGCAGCCGGAACCACGACCCAGATCGCCGCACTCATGGCACGTCCGCCGGGTGTTCGCCGACCTGCGCACTGACACCTGCCGCAGGTTGCGGCGGTTGGACCGGCGCATCCTCGACCACGCGGTAGAACTTTTCGCCAGGCTTGATCATGCCCAGCTCGCTGCGCGCGCGTTCCTCGATGGCGGACTGGCCTTCCTTGAGGTCCTTCACTTCCGCAGCCAGCGCATCATTGCGCTGCTGCAGGCCCTCATTGTCCCGCTCCTGGTTGGCGACCTGGGCTTCGAGCATCATCACTTCGCCCGAATTGCCCGGACCGAACCAGAAGCGGTACTGCAGCCAGCCCAGCAGCAGGGCCAGCACCAGCAGCATCCAGCGCCAGTCGCGCATGGGTTCAGCGCTTCAGCGAAACGAACGCGTCACGACCGGCGTAACGCGCGCCAGCACCGAGGGCTTCCTCGATGCGCAGCAGCTGGTTGTACTTGGCCACGCGATCGCTGCGGCACAGCGAGCCGGTCTTGATCTGGGTGGCGGTGGTGGCCACGGCGATGTCGGCGATGGTGGTGTCTTCGGTTTCGCCCGAACGGTGCGAGACCACGGCAGCATAGCCGGCGCGGTCGGCCATGGCGATCGCTTCCAGGGTTTCGCTCAGGGTGCCGATCTGGTTGACCTTGATCAGGATCGCGTTGGCGGTGCCCGAGTCGATGCCTTCCTGGAAGATCTTCGGGTTGGTCACGAACAGGTCGTCACCGACCAGCTGCACCTTCTTGCCGATGCGGTCGGTCAGCAGCTTCCAGCCGCCCCAGTCGTTCTCGGCCAGACCGTCTTCGATCGTGATGATCGGGTACTGCGCGGCCCAGTCGGCGAGGAAGTCGACGAACTGCTCGGAGGTCAGGCGCTTGTTCTCGCCGACCAGGTTGTACTTGCCGTTCTCGAAGAACTCGCTGGACGCCACGTCCAGGCCCAGCAGCACGTCTTCACCCGCGGTGTAGCCGGCCTTGCCGATCGCTTCGAGGATGGTGTCCAGCGCTTCGACGTTGCTGCGGAAGTCCGGCGCGAAGCCGCCTTCGTCGCCGACCGCCGTGCTCAGGCCGTGGCCCTTCAGCACCGACTTCAGCGAATGGAAGATTTCGGTACCGGCGCGCAGCGCTTCGGAGAACGAGGTGAAGCCGACCGGCAGCACCATGAACTCCTGGAAGTCGACGTTGTTGTCGGCATGCGCACCGCCGTTGATGATGTTCATCATCGGCACCGGCAGCGACGGGGTCACGCCGGTCTTGGCGGCCAGGTACTGCCACAGTGCCTGCTTGCTCGATGCGGCGGCGGCATGCGCGGCGGCCATCGAAACACCCAGCAGTGCGTTGGCGCCCAGGCGGCCCTTGTTCTCGGTGCCGTCGAGGTCGATCAGGCGACGGTCGAGGCCGGCCTGGTCGGTGGCCTCGAAGCCCTTCAGCGCGGCGGCAATGGTGGTGTTGACGTTGTCGACGGCCTTGCGCACGCCCTTGCCCAGGTAACGGGTCTTGTCGCCGTCACGCAGCTCGACCGCTTCCTTGGTGCCGGTCGAGGCGCCGGAGGGAACCGCGGCACGACCGAACGAACCGTCCTCCAGGATGACTTCGGCTTCCAGCGTGGGGTTGCCACGGCTGTCGAGGATTTCACGGGCGTGGATGCTGCGGATCGTACTCATGGTCGGGCCGGTTACCTGTCTGGAGAGGGGGCGACAAAACGAATGCCGCGTGATTATCCCCGGCTGCCCGCCACTTGCCAAATGGCGCAGGCCGCTTCAGCCCCAGCTGGACCCGATCACGATCAGGACCATCGATACCAGCATCACCAGCAATGCACCGGCAATCGCCGCCAGGATGGGGCCACGCTGCCGACGCCAGGGCAGCACCATCGCCACCGGGCAGCCCAGGAAGGACAGCACCATCGTGACCAACGCGCCCAGCATCCACCATTGCGTGGCCTGCACGCCGTTGTTTCCGTCCCCCGGCGGCCGGAAGCCGGCCGTGAAGGCCAGCACGCCCACCACAAGGGCCATCTAGGTCAACAAGGCCAGGCCCAGAGCGATCAGCCCCCAGGGCCAGCCGCGCGCCGACGTGGTCGTATTCATCAAAGCACTCCGTAGAACAGGGCGCCGAACCACAGCGACAGCAGGATGATCGCCAGGCCGGCGGCCACCTTGCCACGGTTCAGGCGCCAGGCCAGTACGGCCGCAGCGGCGCAGCCCATGGCCGCTACCAACTCTGCGACCATCAGCCCGATGAAGTACGCGCGCAGATTGAGCGCGCTGCCACCATCACCCGGCGGCCGCACGGACGCTGCGCCGATCAGCACCAGGCCGAACATGCCCACGGTGAACAGCACGGCAAGGCCCAGTGCAATCAGGCCCCAGGGCCACTGCTTCCAGTGCCGGCGGCGGCGCTGGGCTTCCAGCGCCAGCCACGGGTCACGACTCACGCGAAGCGCGAGAAGCCGTGCTTCTTGGTCACCGCATCGAGTTCCATCAGGGTCTCGAGCAGCGCTTCCATCTGGTCCAGCGGCCACGCATTGGGGCCATCGGACAGTGCCTTGGACGGATCCGGATGGGTCTCGGCGAACAGGCCGGAGATGCCCACCGCCACGGCGGCACGGGCCAGCACCGGCACGTGCTCGCGCTGGCCGCCGGAACTGGTGCCCTGCCCGCCCGGCAGCTGCACCGAATGGGTGGCGTCGAACACCACCGGGCAACCGGTATCGCGCATCACCGCCAACGAACGCATGTCGCTGACCAGGTTGTTGTAGCCAAAGCTGGCACCCCGCTCGCAGACCATGATCTGCTCATTGCCGGTGGCCTTGGCCTTCTCAACGACCGGCTTCATGTCCCACGGCGCCAGGAACTGGCCCTTCTTGATGTTGACCGGCTTGCCGGCCGAGCACACCTTGCGGATGAAGTCGGTCTGGCGGACCAGGAACGCGGGGGTCTGCAGCACATCCACCACCGAGGCCACTTCGTCCATCGGGGTGTATTCGTGGACGTCGGTCAGCACCGGCACGCCGATCTGCTTCTTGACCTCGGCCAGGACCTTCAGGCCCTCTTCCATGCCCGGGCCGCGGAAGGCGGTGCCCGAGGTGCGGTTGGCCTTGTCGAAGCTGGACTTGAAGATGAAGCTGACGCCGAGCTTGTCGGTGACCTCCTTCAGCTTGCCGGCGGTATCGAGCTGCAGCTGCATCGACTCGATCACGCAGGGGCCAGCGATCAGGAACAGGGGCTGGTCCAGCCCGACCTCGAATCCACACAGTTTCATGGCGTTTCCTTGTTGTCCGCAGCACCGGACGGGCCGGTGCGCTGGGGGTTGAAGCATGCAGGATGGGGGCCGAAGCCCCCATCCACAAGTCAGGCACGCGCTTCGGAAAGCAGCTTGCCACCGGCCTTGCGCTCGCGCGCGGCACGGATGAAACCGATGAACAGCGGGTGGCCGTCACGCGGCGTGGACAGGAATTCCGGGTGCGCCTGGCAGGCCAGGAACCACGGGTGCGCATCGCGCGGCAGCTCGACCACTTCCACCAGGGTGTCATCCATCGACTTGCCGGCGATCACCAGGCCGGCATCTTCCAGCTGGGTGCGGTAGCGGTTGTTGAACTCGTAACGGTGGCGATGGCGCTCGGCGACCACGTCCTTGCCGTACAGCTCGCGGGCCAGCGTGCCCGGCTTCAAGCGCTGTTCCTGCAGGCCCAGGCGCATGGTGCCGCCAAGGTCGCTCTTGTCGTCGCGCTTCTCGACATCGCCGGTGGCGGTGCGCCACTCGGTGATCAGGCCGATCACCGGGTTCGGCGACTGGCGATCGTTCTCGGTGCTGTTGGCGCCTTCCAGGCCGACCACGTTGCGGGCGTAGTCCACCACCGCCGCCTGCATGCCGTAGCAGATGCCGAAGTACGGCACCTGCTGCTCGCGGGCGAACTTCGAGGTCAGCACCTTGCCTTCAAAGCCGCGGTCACCGAAGCCACCCGGCACCAGGATGCCGTCGACATCGGCCAGTGCGGCCATGTCGGTGCCTTCCAGATCCTGCGCTTCCAGCCACTTCAGGTTGACCTTGGTGCGCTGGCGCAGGCCGCCGTGCTTGAGGGCTTCGCCGACCGACTTGTAGGCGTCCTGGTGGTCGACGTACTTGCCGACCACGGCGATGGTCACTTCGTCCAGCGGGTGCAGGGTCGCATCGACCGCGTCTTCCCACATCGACAGGTCGACCGGACCGGCCTTGTCAGCCAGCTTCAGCTGGTTGACCACGATCTCGTCCAGGCCCTGCGCATGCAGGCCCGACGGAATGCGGTACAGCACGTCCACGTCCGGCACGCTGATGACGGCACGCTCGGAAACGTTGGTGAACTGGGCGATCTTGCGTCGCTCAGAATCCGGCACCGCCTGCTCGGAGCGGCACAGCAGCACGTCCGGCTGGATGCCGATCGAGCGCAGCTCCTTCACCGAATGCTGGGTCGGCTTGGTCTTCAGCTCACCGGCGGCGCCAATGTACGGCACCAGGGTGAGGTGCATGAACAGCGCCTTCTCCGGGCCACGCTCGGTGCGCACCTGGCGGATCGCTTCCAGGAACGGCAGCGACTCGATGTCGCCGACAGTACCGCCGATCTCGACCAGGGCCACGTCGTAGCCTTCGGTGGCTTCATCGATGCAGCGGCGGATCTCGTCGGTGATGTGCGGAATGACCTGCACGGTCGCGCCCAGGTAGTCGCCGCGGCGCTCCTTGCGGATCACGTTCTCGTAGATGCGGCCGGTGGTGACCGAGTTCTTGCGGCTCAGGCGGGTGCGCACGAAGCGCTCGTAGTGGCCCAGGTCGAGGTCGGTCTCGGCGCCGTCGTCGGTGACGTAGACCTCACCGTGCTGGAACGGGCTCATGGTGCCCGGGTCGACGTTGATGTACGGGTCGAGCTTCATCATCGTGACCTTCAGGCCACGGGCTTCGAGAATGGCGGCCAGTGACGCAGCGGCAATGCCTTTGCCGAGCGAGGACACCACGCCGCCGGTTACGAAAATCAAGGGAGTCATGGCTGCAAGCATCCTGTCTGGAAATGGAAAACGGCAGCACCACGCGCACCCGGAGGGCGGGCATGGAGCTTGAAGGGGGTTTTCCGGTTCGCTGGGGCAGCGAGGGAGGTGCTGGGCCGTGCGGCGGCAGGCGCCGGACGGGGACCACCCTGCGAGGTCGGGGCGGCCGTGCCGGTCATATCGACCGTCACCTGCGACCCGTATTGCTGGCGACCACGCATGGTCGTGCCAGCCCATTCGCAAAGGGTGGACACGCACTTACTCCCGGAAAGCCATAGTTTACAGATTGATGGCCGCCAACCCAAGAGGCAGTTGCGGCCATCACCCAAAAGAAACGCCCCGCTGGGCGGGGCGTCGGGGGGCGAATCCCTTGCGGCAAGGGCTTCGGAGGGTGGAAGGATTACTTCTTCTTCCTCGCCTCTTCTTCCTCTTCCTGCTGCGGGGCCGGCTGGCCCTGCGCCTTCATTTCGGCATTGGCCTGGGCGCGGCGCTTGGCCTTGGCATCGGCTTCGGCCTGCGCCTTGTCGGCCTGGTCACCCTGCTGCGGGGCCGGCTGGCCGGCGTTCTGCGCCACCACCAGCGGCACTGCAACGGCGGCAGCGGCCAGGATCGCAATGGTCAGCAACTTCTTCATGAGGTCCTCCTCGCGGTATGGCTTGGATGTTTCGACCCAACGGGGGTCGCCGGCGTTCAGATTCCAGCGACTGCCATTTTACCCCCTCCCCGCCGCCGAGGCTGAACCGCAGGCGTGCAAATTCGGCGCACAGACCGCACACTTGCGCGTCGCTCCGCGCTTTAGAAGATAGATGAACGCCCGCTATAACGCCGCCGATATTGAAGTCCTGTCCGGCCTTGACCCGGTCAAGCGCCGTCCCGGCATGTATACCGACACCGCGCGCCCGAACCACCTGGCGCAGGAAGTGATCGACAACTCGGTGGACGAGGCCCTCGCCGGCCACGCCCGCTCGATCGAGATCACCCTGTACAAGGACGGCAGCGTGGAGGTCAGCGATGACGGCCGCGGCATGCCGGTGGACATCCATCCGGAAGAGAAGATCCCGGGCGTCGAGCTGATCCTCACCCGCCTGCATGCGGGCGGCAAGTTCAGCAACAACAACTACACCTTCTCCGGCGGCCTGCACGGCGTCGGCGTCAGCGTGGTCAACGCGCTGTCGACCCTGGTGGAAGTGCACATCAAGCGCGAAGGCGCCGAACACCGCATCACCTTCCGCAACGGCGACCGCGCCACCCCGCTGGAAGTGGTCGGCACTGTCGGCAAGAAGAACACCGGTACCCGCGTGCGCTTCTGGCCGGACCCGAAGTACTTCGATACGCCGAAGTTCGCGGTGCGCGCGCTCAAGCACCTGCTGCGCGCCAAGGCCGTGCTGTGCCCGGGCCTGACCGTCAAGCTGACCGACGAGGCCACCGGCGAAGTCGACACCTGGTACTACGAAGACGGCCTGCGCGATTACCTGAAGCTGGAACTGGGCGAGCGCGAATCGCTGCCGGCCGACCTGTTCGTCGGCAACCTGAAGAAGGACACCGAGGTGGTGGACTGGGCCGTGGCCTGGCTGCCGGAAGGTGAACTGGTGCAGGAAAGCTACGTCAACCTGATTCCCACCGCCCAGCATGGCACCCACGTCAACGGCCTGCGTACCGGGCTGACCGAGGCGCTGCGCGAGTTCTGCGACTTCCGCAACCTGCTGCCGCGTGGCGTCAAGCTGGCCCCGGAAGACGTGTGGGACCGCGTGTCGTTCGTGCTGTCGCTGAAGATGACCGACCCGCAGTTCAGCGGCCAGACCAAGGAACGCCTGTCCTCGCGCCAGGCAGCCGGTTTCGTTGAAGGCGCCGCCCACGATGCCTTCAGCCTGCTGTTGAACCAGAACGTGGAGCTGGGCGAGAAGATCGCGCAGATCGCCATCGAGCGTGCCAGCGCACGCCTGAAGACCGAGAAGCTGGTCGTCCGCAAGAAGGTCACCCAGGGCCCGGCCCTGCCCGGCAAGCTGGCCGACTGCATCAGCCAGGACCTGTCGCGCACCGAGCTGTTCCTGGTGGAAGGTGACTCGGCAGGCGGCAGCGCCAAGCAGGCCCGCGACAAGGACTTCCAGGCCATCATGCCGTTGCGCGGCAAGATCCTGAACACCTGGGAAGTCTCGTCCAACAGCGTGCTGGCCTCGGAAGAAGTACACAACCTGGCCATCGCCATCGGCTGCGACCCGGGCAAGGATGACATCAGCGGCCTGCGCTACGGCAAGGTCATCATCCTGGCCGACGCGGACTCCGACGGCCTGCACATCGCAACGCTGCTGACCGCACTGTTCCTGAAGCACTTCCCGGCGCTGGTCGATGCCGGCCACGTGTTCGTGGCGATGCCGCCGCTGTTCCGCATCGACGTGGGCAAGCAGGTGTTCTACGCCCTGGACGAAGAGGAAAAGCGCTCGATGCTGGACAAGATCGAACGCGAGAAGATCAAGGGCGCCATCAACGTGACCCGCTTCAAGGGCCTGGGCGAGATGAACCCGCCGCAGCTGCGTGAATCCACCATCCACCCGGATACGCGCCGGCTGGTGCAGCTGACCGTGGACGATCGCGAACAGACAAGTTCGCTGATGGACATGCTGCTGGCCAAGAAGCGCGCCTCCGACCGCAAGGGCTGGCTGGAGTCGAAGGGCGACCTGGCCTCGCTGGAAGTCTGATGCCGCCGCGGGGTCAGATCCGTTTCCTGACAGGAAACGGCTCTGACCCCACTGCCGCCAACCGGGTCGGAGCCCCTTCCTGCGGAAAGGGCTCCGACCCCATCCGCTCCGGAGCCATCCCGCCGCCATCGGCAAACCCTACGGCGCCATAATGCGCGTCCACCCGTGTGGACCATCGTATTGGCCAGCCACTCGTTGCTGTTCCCCGCCCTGCCGCTGCACAGCCCGCGGCTGGTGCTGAGCCCGATCCGCCGTGACGACGCGGCCGCGCTGTTCACGCTGCAGTCCAATCCGGACGTGATGCGCTGGTGGAACCACCCGGCCTGGACGCGTCCGGCCGAAGCCCGCGAACAGATCGACGACGATCTTGCCGCGCACGCCATCGGTACCCAGTTGAAGCTGGCCGTGCGCGAATCGCCCAACGGCCCACTACTGGGCATCTGCGTTGCGTTCGCCATTGATCGCGAGGCCATGCGGGCCGAGATCGGCTATCTGTTGGCGCCCGACCGCCAGGGCCAGGGATACATGCATGAGGCCCTGCAGCAGATGCTGGGCTATCTGTTCCGCACCCTGCACCTGCACCGTATCGAAGCCGAGATCGATCCACGCAACGTACCCTCGGCACATGTGCTTGACCGCCTGGGCTTCCACCGCGAGGGGGTGCTGCGCCAGCGCTGGCGCATCCAGGGTGAGCTTTCGGACTCGGCCGTCTACGGCCTGTTGGCCAACGACGAAGCGGCAACCGCCCTGCCCGCTTGACCCAATCTGGCCGCAACCGGCCAGCGCCCAGGCATGCCTTTGGACACATCCGGTGCGGCACCCACCGGCATAGCATCGGAACCCCCTTCCGTTGCCGATACGGTGCCATGAAGTCCCTGCTGCACACTGCCGCGCTCTGCGTCGGCCTGCTCATCGCCCCTGCCAGCGTGCTGGCCGCACCGGCCGACGCCAAACCCGACCAGAAGGATGACAAGAGCGAAGCGCCCGCACTGCCGGCCGATGCCTCGGTCCGCCAGAGCATGCGCCTGGCCGGGCGCAGCCTCGATTACACCGCCACGGTCGGCACCCTGCCGGTGCGCGATGACAAGGGCAAGGTGATCGCCGATGTGGTGTTCACCGCCTACACGATGCCGGGCAAGGACCGGCCGGTGACCTTCGCGCTCAACGGCGGCCCCGGTGCCTCGTCGGTCTACCTCAACATGGGCGCGATCGGGCCCAAGGTGGTCACCTTCGGTTCGGAGGGCGACAGCGCCTCGGCGCCGGCCACCCTGCATGACAACCCGGGTACCTGGCTGGATTTCGCCGACCTGGTGTTCATCGATCCGGTCGGCACCGGTTTCAGCCGCGCGCGCATCGGCGATGACGAGGCGAAGAAGCAGCTGTACAACCCCAGTGCCGACATCGAGTACCTGTCGCGCTCGATCTACGACTGGCTGCTGCGCAACCAACGCATGGCGTCACGCAAGTACCTGACCGGCGAGAGCTACGGCGGTTATCGCGGCCCACGCATCACCCACTTCCTGCAGACCCGGCTGGGCGTGGCGATGAACGGCCTGGTGCTGGTATCGCCGTACCTTAGCCCGACGCTGGAAGACAACGCCGACGTCTCGCCGATGGCATGGATGCAGACGCTGCCGTCGATCGCGGCCGCGCACCTGGAGCGCCAGGGCAGGCTGACCGACGCGGCGATGCGCGAGGTGGTCGAGTACACCCGCGGCGACTACGCCACCGCGCTGATGAAGGGCCGCAGCGACCCGCAGGCGACCGAGGCGATGCTGCGCCGGGTGACCGAGCTGACCGGGCTTGACCCGCAGTTCGTGCGCCGTGCTGGCGGCCGTCTGGAAACCCAGGCCTACCTGCGCGAAGTGTTCCGCGACAAGGGCACGCTGGGCAGCCGCTACGATTCCAACGTGACCGCGTTCGATCCGTTCCCGAACGATCCGGAGCAGCGTGCCAACGATCCTCTGCTGGACAGCATCATCGCGCCGACCACCACGGCGATGGTCGACTTCGTGACGCGCGTGGTCGGCTGGAAGGTGGATGCGCGCTACCAGGCGCTGAACTACGACGTGAACCGGCTGTGGGACCGCAATGGCGATCTGCGCCAGGGCGCGGTGACCCAGCTGCGCCAGGCGGTGGCGATCGACCCGCATCTGCAGGTGCTGATCGTGCACGGCTGGAATGACCTGTCGTGCCCGTTCATGGGTTCGATCCTGACGGTGGACCAGATGCCGACGATGGGCAGCAACCCGGACCGGGTGCAGGTGCGTAGTTATCCGGGTGGGCACATGTTCTACAGCCGGGCGGACAGCCAGGCGGCGTTCCGGAAGGATGTGCGGGCGCTGTTCCAGCGCAATTGAGGGGGGCGGCCGGGCCTGCGGCCCGGCACCCGCTGACGGCAACGGCAACGGCAAAAGCTGGCTTCCTGAGGGCTGGCGAGGTGGGGTGGATATGCAGGACACGCCGTAAACCCGTCCATGGGGGCTCGATGGCGCCATCCATGGCGCCAACGGTCCTGCATATCCACCCCACCCCGCCGCTGACAGGTTCCTGCTGCTGTTGGTGGGTGCCGACCGTTGGTCGGCACGGGATCGGATCCCTGCTTCTGCTCTGGTAGGTGTCGACCTTGGTCGACACGATGTGTGCGGAAAAATTCTTTGCCCATGAAAAAGCCCGCCGGATATCGGCGGGCTTTTTCGTTTGCAACCTTGGCGTGGCGATCAGGTCCAGCCGAACAGCTCGAACAGCTTCAGGATCAGGTACGCACAGCCGCCTGCCGCCGGGATGGTCAGGATCCAGGCCCAGACGATGCGTTCGATCACGCCGAACTTCAGCGAGCGCGGGTTCTTGGCGAAGCCGACGCCCATGATCGCGGTGGAGATGCTGTGCGTGGTCGAGACCGGCATGCCGAAGTGGGCGGCCAGGGTCAGGATGGTGGCCGAGCTGGTCTCCGCGGCGAAGCCGTGGATCGGGTGCAGCTTGACCATCTTGTGGCCCAGGGTCTTGATGATCTTCCAGCCGCCCGAGGCGGTACCGGCGGCCATCACCACCGCACAGGTCAGCACGATCCACATCGCGATGCCGTCACCGGCATGCGCGTCCGGGTGCATGAAGGCAAGCCAGGACGGCAGGTCGTTCAATGCGCCGGTGGCTTCGGCACCGATCAGGGTCATGGCGATGATGCCCATGGTCTTCTGCGCGTCGTTGTGACCGTGGGCGAAGCCCATGTAGGCCGCCGAGGCGATCTGGGCCTTGCCGAAGAACGCATTGACGATGCGCGGACGGGCCAGGCGACCGATGGCGCCACCGATCTTGGCCAGGCCGGCGATCAGGCCCCACAGCAGCACCATCACCACGATGCCGAGCAGGAAACCGGCGATCGGCGAGGTGATCATCGGCACGAACACCTTCCACAGCAGGCCCTTGTTCTGGGCCCAGCTGCCCAGACGCTCGGACCAGATCAGCGCGTCCCAGTTGTTATGGGCCGCGGCCAGGCCGGCGCCGCAGAGGCCACCGATCAGCGCGTGCGAGGACGAGGACGGCAGGCCCTTCCACCAGGTGATCAGATTCCAGATGATGCCGCCGAGCAGCGCGCACAGGATCACCTGCGGGGTGACATCGACGACGTTGGTGTTGAGCAGGCCGGAGGCGATCGTCAATGCGACGGCCGTACCGGTCAGCGCACCGATCAGGTTCATGAAGGCGGCCAGCATCACCGCCCAGCCGGGCGAGAGCACCTTGGTCGCCACCACGGTGGCAATGGAGTTGGCGGTGTCGTGGAAGCCGTTGATGAACTCGAAGACGAGCGCGGCCAGGATCACCACCAGGACAAGGGTCAACATGCGGCGGCGTCCGTCAGCTGTTCTTCAACACGATCTGGTACGCCACCACGCCGGCCTCGCGGCAACGGTCGATGGCCTTTTCCAGGATCTCGAAGAATTCCTTCAGCAGGAACATCTGCAGGTTGTCCAGGCGACCGGAATAGATGTCGCGGTACAGCTCGAGCATCAGGCGGTCGGCCTCGTTCTCCAGCGAGCGCAGCTTCTCGTTCAGCGCGGTCATCCGGTCCAGGTTCATGTGGCGCAGGTCGGCCACCATCTCCACCACCACGCCGGCAGCCTGTTCCAGCATCGCCGCGCGCGGCGCGAAGTCGATGTGTTCCAGGTGGGTCGTGGCCAGCGAATAGCGATCGGCGAACTTCTCGATCTGCTTCGGAATCTTGTACAGGGCCGAACCCAGCGCTTCGATGTCTTCGCGCTCGATCGGGGTCATGAAGCTGTCCACCAGCGCCTGGCTGATCTTGTCCGAGGCCGCGCGTTCGCGCAGGCGGGCCAGCTTGAAAGCGTCCAGCGCGGGCTGGCGGTCGGCCTCGCGCAGCATGGAATGCAGCGCCTTGGCGGCGTCGGACGCCGCGACGGCGGCCTCATCGAGCAGGGTGTAGAACTGTTTGCCGGAACCGAAAATGGTCTGCAGAGAGAACATTGAGAAACCTGTCAGCCGTCGCGGGAAGGACGGCACCAGACGGAATTATGACGGCTAGATGACCATCTCGGGTATCCCCGCCCCCTTTCAAGGGCGTTGAACCCCCAACCTGAACAGGCGGTTGCCACCCTGCCACGCCCCTTTGCTAAGATGCCAGCGCGCCTTCGGGCGCACCTTATGGACGACGACCCTTATCCCCCAGCGCCGCGCCGGACCCCATTCCTGAGCGCCTGCCGCCATCGCAAGCACCCGCCCTCCCTGCCACCAACCGGGGACGACGCCCGTGTTTGAAATGATCCTGATTGTCTTCGCGCTTGTTCTGTTGAACGGCTTCTTCGCCATGTCCGAGATGTCGGTCATGACCTCGCGCAAGAGCCGCCTGAAGCAGATGGCCGCCACCTCCAAGCGCGCCGCCAAGGCGCTGGAGCTGTCGGAGAAGCCGGAGAGCTTCCTGTCCACCGTGCAGATCGGCATCACCGTGATCGGCGTGCTGACCGGCTACCTCGGTGGTGAAGCACTGGGCGAGGCCTTCGCCGGCTGGATCCAGGGCCTGATGCCGGGCTTCGCCTACGCCGGCAACATCGGCACGGCGCTGGCGGTCAGCCTGATCACCTTCATCACGCTGATCTTCGGCGAACTGGTACCCAAGCGCCTGGCACTGACCCGTTCGGAGGCCATTGCCGGCCTGGTGGCGATGCCGATGAGCTGGCTGGCCAAGCTGGCCCTGCCCTTCGTCTGGCTGCTGTCCAAGACCACCCAGCTGGTCCTGCGACTGTTCGGCCTGGGCAAGGATGAAGTCGCCTCGGTGACCGAAGAAGAGATCCGCATGCTGGTGGCCGAGAGCCACGAGGCGGGCGTGATCGATGCCCACGAGCGCGACATGATGAACCGCGTCATGCGCCTGGGCGACCGCACCGCCGACAGCCTGATGACCCCGCGCAACCGCATTGCGTGGCTGGATACCCAGGCCGGGCTGGAACGCAACCTGGAAATCATGGCCGAGCACGAGTTCTCGCGGTACCCGGTGTACCGCGACAACGACATGGACGTGGTCGGCGTGCTGGAGCTGAAATCGCTGGCCACGCGCATGGCGCGCGGCGACAACGCGCTGTTCCAGACCCTGCGCGAGCCCCTGTACGTCTCCGAATCGACCCATGCGATGAAGCTGCTGGAAATCTTCCGCGAGGAACAGCAGTCGATGGCACTGGTGGTGGACGAGTACGGCGAGATCCAGGGCCTGGTGACCATCAGCGACCTGATGGGCGCGGTGGTCGGCCGCCTGCAGGCGGTGGAGAACGCCGACGAGGATGCGCTGGTGGTGACCCGCGAGGACGGCTCGCTGCTGGTCGACGGCTCGCTGCCGATCGAAGACGTGCGTGAACTGATCGGCAGCAACGACCTGCCCGATGCCGAGGATGGCGACTACTACACGCTGGCCGGCATGTGCATCCACTACTTCGGCCGCATTCCGCACGCGGGCGAGTACTTCGACTGGGCCGGCTGGCGCTTCGAGGTGGTCGACCTGGATGGTGCGCGGGTGGATAAGCTGCTGCTGCGCACGCTGTCCGACGAGCAGGCCGATGAGCTCACCGCCTGAGGCCGGCCAGGGTCCGGGCATCGAGCGCCCGGCCTACCGCAACGAGGGCATCCGCACCCTGCTGGAGATGTTCGCCTCCGGTGATCCGGCCGAACACATGCCGCTTGGCCAGATCCTGTGCAACCTGCAGCAGAGCGCGTTCGGCGTATTCCTGTTCGTAGCGATCCTGCCCTCGTTCATTCCGATTCCGGGCATGGGCGGCGCGGTCAGCGGTCCACTGGTGGTCCTGATCGGGCTGCAGATGCTGTGCTGCCTGCGCCGCCCCTGGTTGCCCGGTTTCATTGCCCGGCGCGGGCCGAAGCGCGGCACCATGCACCGCTTCCTCGACCGTATCGATCGCCCGCTGCGGCGCCTGGACAAGATGCTGAAGCCGCGACTGCCCCAGCTGCTGACACCGCTGCCGGCGCATGCCTTCACCGGCCTGCTGCTGGTGCTGCTGGGCATCCTGCTGTCGCTGCCGATTCCCTTCACCAACTTCCTGTTCGGCTTCCAGTTGCTGCTGTTCTCGCTGGCGCTGCTGGAACGCGATGGTGCGCTGATGCTGTTCAACTGGATCGCGGCGCTGGCGGCGATCGCCTTCTTCGGCTTCAGTTCGGGGCAGCTGGTGGGTTATACCGTCGATCTGTTCCAGCGCTGGTTCTGAAAGCCGGAATTCACCGGGCACACCCCATCCACGCATGGCGTGGATCTACCGGGGGGATGCGGGTATCTGGATTCAGTAGATCCACACCATGCGTGGATGGGGCGTGCCCTCAGCGCAGATCAATGAAACCGTTGTCGGCCAACGCCGCCGGCTCGTCCTGCACCGCCGACAGCACGAAGGTCAGCGCCTTGCCCAGCAGCGTGCCCGGACCATCCCAGTATTCAGCACTGTCGGCGCGCACATGGATCAGGCGCAGGTTGGGGTCATCCTTGCCACCGGGGAAGAACAGCTTCATCGCCGGTGACCACAGCTCCTCGATCTTCGCGCGATCGTCGACCACGCGCGCGCGCCCCGCCACCGACACGTAGGTGTTCTTCGATGGAGAGGCGTAGGCCACGTTGACCCGCGGATCGAGCGCGATCTCGGCCACCTTCGGGCTGTCGCCGGTGATCACGAACCAAAGGTCACCGTCGAAGGCGACCTGCTGGGTGGCCAGCGGCCGGCTGTAGAGTCGCCCGTCGACGCCGGTGGTGGTGAACATCGCCACCTCCACGTCCTTGATCAGTTCGGCCAGCTGGGCAATGTGTTCGGCGCGGGTCTCGGCCATGGTGGGGACTCCAGAAGTAGGAGGCCCCATCAGACGCGGTTCGGCCGCAACAGGCCGTGACGCAATTGTTCAGCCCGCGTGGCGGGCATGCCAGGCGTGCATCGCCAGTTCGAACGAACGCAGGCGAGCGCGGTGGTCGTACAGATTGGCGGTGAGCATCAGTTCGTCGGGCTTGTGCCGTTCGACGAAGGCGGCGATGCCCTCGGCCACCTGCTGCGGATCACCCAGTACGGTGCAGGCCAATGCCCGCTCCACGCCCAGCTTTTCATGCGGTTCCCAGAAGGACTCGATGTCGTCGATCGGTGCCGGAATCTTGCCAGGACGGCCGCGGCGAAGGTTGACGAAACTCTGCTGCTGGCTGGTGAACAAACGCCGCGATTCCGCTTCGCTGTCGCTGGCGACAACGTTCAAGGCCAGCATCGCGTGCGGCTGTTTCAGCGTGGCCGAGGGGCGGAACTCGCGGCGGTACACCGCCAGCGCTTCGTCCATCACGTCGGGCGCGAAGTGCGAGGCGAACGCGTACGGCAGGCCCATCGAGGCGGCCATGCGCGCGCCGAACAGGCTCGAACCGAGGATCCAGGTCGGCACCCGCAGCCCCCCACCCGGAACCGCCTGCACTGCCTGCCCGGGCTCTACCGGTTCGAAGTAGTGCAGCAGTTCGCGAACGTCCTGCGGGAACTGATCGGCGCTGTCGAAGTAGCGGCGCAGTGCACGCGCGGTCGGCTGATCGGTGCCGGGTGCGCGACCCAGGCCGAGGTCGATGCGGTCCGGATACAGCGAGGCCAGCGTGCCGAACTGCTCGGCCACCTGCAGCGGCGCATGGTTGGGCAGCATGATGCCGCCGGCACCGACGCGGATGCGCTTCGTGCCCCCGGCCACATGGCCGATCAGCACGGCGGTGGCCGCACTGGCGATGCCGGGCATGTTGTGGTGTTCGGCCAGCCAGTAGCGGCGATAGCCCAGTGCATCGGCGTGCTGGGCCAGTTCCAGCATGTTGGCGAAGGCGGCGGTGGTGTCACTGCCCTCGCAGACCGGGGCCAGGTCAAGGATCGACAACGGGATCATCAGGCGGTTTTCCGTCACAGGATTCCCCATGCATGGGGTCGGCCGTGCGCAACGGCCAGTGACGGTGGCGGGATGCTGATTCCCGTGTGGCCGGTTCATCGCCCGCCGGATCGTGTAGAGCCGAGCCCGTGCTCGGCTGCCATTCGTCGACCAACAGCAGCCGAGCATGGGCTCGGCTCTACGGAAGCACGGTCAGAACGCGCTCGGGCGCGGCTCCGGCAGCGGCTGATCGACCATGGGCTTCAATTCTGCATCCAGCGCCACGCGCTCATCGAACACGAAGCAACGCCCCTCGTAGCCTTCGCCGCCCACTGCCTCGAAGTAACCGAGGATGCCGCCGTCGAGCTGCAGCACATTGTCCATGCCGTCGTTGACCATCCACAGCGCGGCCTTCTCGCAGCGGATGCCACCGGTGCAGAAACTGACCACGGTGCTGTCCTTCAGCGCCTCGCGGTGCGGCGCCAGCGCCCCGGGCAGGTCGGTGAACTTGTGGATGGGCAGCACCAGCGCGTCCTTGAAGGTGCCGTACTCCACCTCCTGCAGATTGCGCGTGTCGAGCATCACCACCGGCTTGCCGGCGTCGTCATGCCCCTGGCGCAGCCACCGCTGCACCGTGGCCGGATCGACCGCCGGCGCACGCGGATAGTCCAGCGGCTGGCCATCATCGCGGCGGAAGCTGATGATCTCGTCCTTCACCTTGGCCTTCAGCCGCGCGAACGGCTGGTGCTCGCTCAGGCTGGTCTTGACCCGCATGTCGGCGAAACGCGCATCGGCATGCAGCGCCGCATAGAAGCCCTCGATGGCCTGCGGCGCGCCGGCCAGGAACAGGTTCAACCCCTCGCGCGCCACCAGGATCGTGCCGCGCAGCTCCGCCGCCTCGGCACGCGCCAGCAGCTGGTCGCACAGGGCCTGGGGGGCGTCGATGACGGCGAAATGGTAGGCAGCGGTATTGGCGATCATCCCGCCATTTTAGCGCCAGACAGCCAAAGGGTCAGATTTTCACGTTCATCCACGCATGGCGTGGATCTGCTGTGTCGACCAAGGTCGACACCTACCAACAGCCGCGGGGAACTGTCAGAGGCGTGGCGGTGTGGGCAGGCGGGACCGTTGGCGCCATGGATGGCGCCATCGAGCCCCCACGGACGGGTTCACGGCGTGTCCCGCCTGTCCACACCGCCACGCCATCCCACGGAAACCAGCTTTTGACGTTGCGGTTGCGTCTGCGGGTGCCGGGTGCAACCCGGCCGAAACCCCTTACCCCCGCAACAGCACGAACGGCAGCAGCACCAGCGCCGCTGCACCCACCATCCCCAGCAGCACCAGCACCACATAGACCGGCCGTCGCCGGAACAGGCTGCCGAAGGTCTCGGCGGTGCCATCACGCAATGCCTGCTCACGCTCAGCGCGGATACGAGGACCGCGCTCGGCCTGGTACTCGGCCATCAGCGCCTTCGCGCGCGGATGATCAGCGTCCTCGCGCAGCCACAGGCCGCCATTGGAAATGCCCCACGGGCTGGGTTCGGTGCGATACCAGGCGATGCCGTGCTGGTCGAGCAGCGTGCAGACATCGGCATATTCGTCGTCACCGACATTGCGCAGATTGAGCAGGAGTTTTGCCATGTACCCATGATACCCGGCGCCGATGCGCTACCCTTGCCGCCCTCGCCCTGCGCCCTTCCGGAGACGCCTGATGCGCCGCCTGCTGCTTCCCCTGCTGCTGTCCCTCGCCGCCGCTGGCTGCACGACCGAACCGTCCGGCCCGCCGCCCGGGGGCACTCTGACCACCTTCGAGCGCATCGATACTGTGCCCGGCACCGGCGCCGAAGCCGTCTCCGGCAGCAAGGTGACCGTGCACTACACCGGCTGGATCTACGACAACCGCACCGAAACCAAGCACGGCAAGACCTTCGACAGCTCGGTCAGCCGTGGCGAACCGTTCACGTTCGCGCTGGGCGCAGGTCAGGTCATCCGCGGCTGGGATGAGGGCGTGGCCGGCATGAAGGTAGGCGGCAAGCGCACCCTGATGATCCCGCCGGACTACGGCTACGGCGACCGCCGCGTCGGCCCGATCCCGGCCGGCTCGTCGCTGGTGTTCGACGTCGAGCTGCTCGATGTCAAACCGTAATACCGCACTGCCCCAGCGGGTCGCCGTCATCGGCGGCGGCCCGGCCGGCCTGTTCGCCGCCGAGCGCCTGCGCACCGCTGGGCTGGAGGTCGACCTGTACGAGGCCAAGGGGTCACCCGGCCGCAAGTTCCTGATCGCCGGCAAGGGCGGGCTCAACCTCACCCATTCCGATCCGCGGCCGTTGTTCGACAGCCGCTACCGCGAGCAGGCCGCCGTGGTCGGCAGCTGGCTGGATGGCTTCGACGCGCAGGCATTGCGCGACTGGGCCGCCGGCTTCGGCGTGGAGACCTACGTGGGCAGCTCTGGCCGGGTGTTCCCGGTCGACCGCAAGGCAGCGCCGCTGCTGCGCGGCTGGGTGCGCCGGTTGAAGGATCAGGGTGTGCGCCTGCATGCCAACCACCGTTGGATCGGCTGGAGCGACGACGGCGCCCTGCGCTTTGCCACCGAGGCGGGGGAAATCGGTGTGCACCCCGATGCCACGGTACTGGCGATGGGCGGCGGCAGTTGGCCGCAGCTGGGCAGCGACGGCGCCTGGGTTGCGCCACTGCAGGCGTGTGGCGTGGACATCGCGCCACTGCAGTCAGCCAACTGCGGCTTCGACGTGGACTGGACCCCGTTCTTCGCCCAGCGCAATGCCGGTGCACCGTTGAAGCCGGTAGTTGCACACTGGATCGACCTGGCCGGACAGCCACAGTCGCTGCAGGGCGAATGCGTGGTCAGCGAGTACGGCATCGAAGGCAGCCTGGTCTATGCGCTGGCAGCGGACCTGCGCGAGACCATCAACCGCGATGGCCACGCCATGCTGTGGCTGGACCTGGTGCCCGGCCGCGACGAAGCGCGCCTGCTGGCCGACCTGTCGCGTCCGCGCAAGGGCCGCAGCTTCGGCGAACACCTGCGCCGCCAGGCGGGCCTGGATGCGGTGAAGGCCGCACTGGTGTTCGAGAGTCTTGGCAAGGAGGCCGGCAACGATCTACCGGCCGTGGCTGCCACGCTCAAGCACCTGCCGCTGCGCCTGCTGCGGCCAAGGCCGATGGCCGAAGTGATCAGCACCGCCGGTGGCGTGCGCCTGGATGCGATGGATGACGGCCTGATGCTGCGGGCAGTGCCCGGCGTGTTCTGCGCCGGCGAGATGCTGGACTGGGAAGCCCCCACCGGCGGCTACCTGTTGACCGCGTGCTACGCCAGTGGCCTGCGTGCTGCTGAAGGCGTGATCGGGTGGCTGGCGGAGCGGTGACGCCTGCCTTGTAGCGTCGAGCCATGCTCGACTGCGCTACCTGTAGAGCCGAGCCCACGCTCGGCTTGAATCAAAAGCAGCCGAGCGTGGGCTCGGCTCTACAGAACGCAGAAAACGGGCACTCACCACGGCCGGCGCATGCTCACCGACGCCAGCGCCACGCCGCTGGGATGTGGGTAGGCCTTTTCGCTCACGCTGATGAACCCCTGCCGCTGATAGAACGGCACGGCATTGAGCGAGGCCGACAGCACCACCTCACGCTCACGATCGGCCATTGCCAGCAACCGCTGCATCAGCGCCTGGCCGATGCCCTGGCCGCCACGATCGGGATCAACGAACAACGCATCGACTTCATTGGCATCGACATCGAACACGCCAAAGCCGAGCAGACCGCCCTGCTCGTCCTCGGCCACCACGCAGCCACCCTGCGACAACAGCCGCGCGTACTGCGACGGTGGCGGCGAGGCAGACCAGGGCGCAATGACCTCAGGCGGGTAATGACTGCTGCAGGTCTCCCGCACGCACCGCGTGCGCAGCGCCCACAACATGGCCACGTCATCCATGGTGCCGGTCCTGAACTGCATGACATCTCCTTGTGGAGCCGAGCCCATGCTCGGCTGTTCTTCGTTGCAACATCGCGATGCGTGATCGAGAAGCAGCCGAGCATGGGCTCGGCTCTACAACATCACGTCATCGCGACTTGCTGGCGCGCAGCGCCTGGATCTTCGGCGGCGGCTGGAAGGAATCGCTGCGCGCATCGGCCCAGAACGCATGGAACACGGCGTGGTCCGGCACCTTGTGCAGCAGCTCGCCCGGTTCCAGGTAACGGTACAGCGAGGCCAGCGAACGGATCTCCACCGGCGAAACACGGCGCAGGATGTGTTCCGGCCCGAGTTCAGCCGGATCATTCAGGCCCGCGGCACACAACAGTTCCTTCAAGGCATGCAGCGTATGCTCGTGGTAGCTGTACACGCGGGTGGCCTTGTCCGTTGCATCCAGATGCTTCCAGCGCGCCGGGTCCTGGGTGGCGATGCCGGTGGGGCACTTGTCGGTATGGCAGCTCAGCGACTGGATGCAGCCCAGCGCGAACATGAAGCCCCGGCCGGCATTGCACCAGTCGGCGCCCAGCGCGATGGTGCGCGCGATGTCGAACGCACTGGTGATCTTGCCGGCCGCACCGATGCGGATGCGCTCGCGCAGGTCGAGGCCGACCAGGGTGTTGTGTACCAGCAGCAGCGCCTCGTGCATCGGCACGCCGACATGGTCGACGAACTCGGCCGGTGCCGCGCCGGTGCCGCCTTCGGCGCCGTCCACCACGATGAAGTCCGGCAGCAGCCCGGTTTCCTGCATCGCCTTGGCGATGCCGAACCACTCCCACGGGTGGCCGATGGCCAGCTTGAAACCAACCGGCTTGCCACCGGACAGCTCGCGCAGGCGGGCGACGAACTGCAACAGCTCCACCGGCGTGGAGAACGCAGAATGACGCGACGGCGACACACAGTCCACGCCCATCGGCACACCGCGCGTCACCGAAATCTCGGCGGTCACCTTCGGCGCTGGCAGCACGCCGCCATGGCCTGGCTTGGCACCCTGCGACAGCTTGATCTCGATCATCTTGACCTGGTCATGGGTGGCATTGGCAACGAAGCGTTCCTCGCTGAAACCGCCCTTCTCGTCGCGGCAACCGAAGTAGCCCGAGCCGATTTCCCACACCAGGTCACCGCCCATCTCGCGGTGGTAGGGCGAGATCGAGCCTTCGCCGGTGTCGTGGTAGAAACCACCGCGCCGCGCGCCTTCGTTCAGTGCGCGGATCGCATTCGCCGACAGTGAACCGAAGCTCATCGCCGAGATGTTGAACACGCTGGCCGAATAGGGCTTGGCACAGTTCGGACCGATCAGCACGCGGAAGTCATGCTTGGCGATGGCAGTCGGTGCCAGTGAATGGTTGATCCACTCGTAGTCCACCGCATAGGTGCTGCGCAGGGTGCCGAACGGTACCGTGTCCATCTCGTTCTTGGAGCGCTGGTAGATCAGCGCGCGCTGCTGGCGCGAGAACGGCACGTCCTCCAGGTCGCTCTGCACGAAGTACTGGCGGATTTCCGGTCCGATCGATTCGAGCCCGTAGCGGAAATGCGCCAACACCGGATAGTTGCGGCGCAGCGTGCTGCGCTTCTGCAGCAGATCCCAGGTCCCCAATGCCACCATCGCGGCAGTCAGGCCGACGCCCCAATACCAGGCCGGCCATATCGTGGCCAGCCACAGGCATATCGGGAACATCAGGATGGCGAGCAGGTAGACGATATACCGGTGCATGGCTTTCCTCGGTTGCAACTGCTCCCGAGTCTACCGCGCTGCCCGCCGCCCAGGCTTACAGGCGACCGTCAACCACGTTGCGCGGCCAGGCCGATTTCACGTCGTAGACCAGCCCACCCGGTGCAAGCAGGCCCCGGATGGCCGCTTCATCCATGGCCTTGAAGCGGGCATGGGCCACCGCCAGCACCACCGCGTCATAGCCGCCTGGAACCGGCTCGGCCAGCCACTGCACGCCGGCCTCGGCCAGCGCCGCCGGGCCCACCCACGGGTCGCTGACTTCCACCTCGGCACCAGCATCGCGCAGTCGCTGGGCCAGTTCCAGCGCGCGACTGTTGCGCAGGTCCGGGCAGTCCTCCTTGAAGGTCACGCCCAGCACCAGGACACGCGACTGCGCGGGTGCGCGGCCACGCTCGGCCAGCATGGCCAGCACCCGCGCGGCGACGTGCTCGCCGACGCGGTTGTTGACCTGGCGTGCGGTGTGGATCAGGTCCGGGTGGTAGCCCACGCTTTCGGATTTGTGCAGCAGATAATACGGATCCACGCCGATGCAATGCCCCCCCACCAGGCCGGGCCGGAATGGCAGGAAGTTCCACTTGCTGCCCGCCGCATCGAGCACGTCCTGGGTATCGATGCCGAGCCGGTCGAAGATCAGCGCCAGCTCGTTGACCAGCGCGATGTTGACGTCGCGCTGGATGTTCTCGACCACCTTCGCTGCTTCGGCCACGCGCATCGACGGCGCCGGGAAGGTCCCGGCGTCGATGATGCGCTGGTACAGGCCATCAATCACCGCCGCGACCTCGGGCGTCGAGCCGGAGGTGATCTTGCGGATGTCGGCCAGGCGCCGCTGGCGATCGCCAGGGCTGACCCGCTCCGGGCTGTAGCCGCAGTAGAAATCCTCGTTGAAGCGCAGGCCCGAGCCCTGCTCGAGCAGCGGCACGCAGACCTCTTCGGTGGTGCCGGGATACACCGTGGATTCGTAGATCACCAGATCGCCCGTGCGCAGATGGCTGGCGATCAGGCGGCTGGCCGAACGCAATGGCTCCAGGTCGGGCTGCTCGTAGGCGTCGATCGGGGTAGGCACGGTGACGATATAGACGTTGCAGGCATCGAGCAGCGAAGGATCGCTGCCGTACTGCAGATGCGTGCCTTCGGCCAGCTCGTCAGCCTCCATCTCCAGCGTGTGATCGCGGCCACCGCGCAGCTCGGCGATGCGGCCGGCATCGATGTCAAAGCCCAGTGTCGGCCAGTGCCGGCCAAACGCCACCGCCAACGGCAGGCCGACGTAACCCAGGCCGATCACAGCGAAACGCGGCGTCACCGCCGCGGCAACGGGCACGCTCATCGGCACATCCCGTGCACCGGGTGAAACCTGATGCGTGCTGCCATGGCTTCGGCCAACCCACTCATTCGCTGTACCACTCCGGAAAACCCGCACGAGGAAGGCTACAGCCTAACGGCCCCGGTACCCCGCCGCCAAGGCGGGCTCAAGAGCCCAGCGCGACCGCAGCGGGTTCCAGCTCGCCATCGGCACCGGTCCAGGCCTGCAGCAGGCGCTCGAAACCTCCACTACCCAGCAGGAAACCCGGCCACGGCGCGTCAACGATCTGGGTCAGCAGGTCCGCATCGATCCGCCGCGTGCCCATCGACCAGCGCGGGAACGCACGCTGCAGTACCGGCGCGCGGCACAACACCCTCATCTGCGCATGGCTGCGTGCATTGGCGATGCGCTGGAACACCGAATCGATGCCATCTTCGGGGCCTTCCAGATACTGCAGGAAGCGGCTGCCGTCGAACATCAGCACACCGGTGACGCCGGCTACACGATTGAAGGCCGTGGCATCGGCCAGCAGGCGATCAAGATCGGTTGTCCGCAGATCGGCGCGGGCCTCACTGGCATAGGCAATCGCGTGCAGCGACATCGGGTGGCTCCCCCCCTGGGAACGATGGCTGGGACTATGACATGAACAGGGATAACAGTTAAGCACGTCACCGCCGCGACGCGATCCGGTCGTCGCGCTGCAGGTGGGCTACAATCGGCGCCGCGCTGCAGGCCCGGATGGCGAAACTGGTAGACGCATCGGACTTAAAATCCGCCGGGGGCGACCCCATGCCGGTTCGATTCCGGCTCCGGGCACCAACATCGCAGCGCAGGATGGCGTCCGCCCTTCGGGGCATTGCACAAGGAACCCGCACATGAAGCTGTCTGTCCTGATACTCCCCCTGCTGTGCGTGATCAGCCTTCCGGCGCTGGCGCAGTCCTACTCCGACAGCCGCCACAATCGCGACGGAAGCGTGGACATCCGCTACAGCGATGGGTCTTCCAGCCGCATCACGCGCGATCTGTCCAAGCGCGTGATCGCCGAGCACAGTGACGGCAGCCGCTCGCCCACCACCTCTGACCTCAGTGGCCGCAATCGCAGCACCTACAGCGACGGCAGCTAGTCCGACACCAGCACCGACCTGAGCGGCAGGGTCATCACGCAGTACAGCAACGGTGCGCGCTCCACCAGCACACGTGACCTGAGCGGCAGGTGGCGCACCACCGCCAGTGGTGGCATGGCCGCCCGTCATCCAGAACGCGGCGTCGGCAAAAAGCCCTGAGCGATCAGATCGCACGCGAGTAGCGTGGTTGCTCGTGTGCGGCGCGCAGGTAGGGGTCAAAGCACATCGCCAGCAACCGCAGCAGTGGTCGCCCCGGCTCGCTGGCGCGCACGACCCCCTCCCGGTACTCGGCCAGGCCGTCCTGTTGCAGCCGCTGCACCGCACGCAGGTCTTCGGCAAAGTACTGCTGGAAATCCACGCCGTGGCGCTGCCCCAGCACTGCACCATCCACCTCGCCCTGGCACATCAGCTGCTGGATCAGCTCCGCGCGCAGCTGGTCGTCGGCACTCAGCGCGACACCGCGCCAGACCGGCAACTGTCCCTGGTCCACCGCGTCCTCCCACGACGGCAGGTCACGTGGATTCTGGCTGTAGGTGGCACCGATATGGCTGATCGCACTGACGCCCAGGCCGAGCAAATCGGTATCGGCGTGGGTGGTGTAGCCCATGAAGTTGCGATGCAGCTGGCCGGCACGCTGCGCGCGTGAAAGATCCTCCTCCGGCAATGCGAAATGATCCATGCCGATGTACTGGTAGCCGGCCGCGGAGAGCTTCTCCACCGCCAGCCCCAGCAGCGCCAGCTTGTCTTCTGGAGAGGGCAACCGGCTTTCGTCGATCTGCTTCTGCGCGCGGAACAGATGCGGCAGGTGCGCGTAGCCATAGACCGCCAGGCGGTCGGGGCGCAGCGCCAGTACCCCGTCCAGGGTTCGCCCGAATCCCTCCAGGCTCTGCCCGGGCAGGCCGTAGATCAGGTCGACGTTTACCGAACGCATGCCGCTGTCGCGGCACGCACGGAGGATGTCCAGGGTCTGCTGCACGCCCTGCACGCGGTTGATCGATTCCTGCACCAACGGGTCGAAATCCTGCACGCCCAGGCTGGCCCGGTTGAACCCCAGCCGCGCCAGCATCCCCACGTCGCGGGCATCGATGAAGCGCGGATCGAGCTCGATCGAAAAATCGCGCTGCGGCGAATCGCTGAAGTCAAAGCGACGGCGCAGGCCTTCCACCAGCGTGGTCATCGCCTCGGCATCCAGGAAATTCGGCGTACCGCCGCCGAGATGCAGCTGGATGACCTCGCGACCGTCATCGAACTGTGGTGCCAGCAGATCGGCCTCGGCCAGCAGGCGCGAAACATAGCTGTGGCCACGACCGCGATCGCGGGTGATCACCCGGTTGCAGCCACAGTAGAAGCACGGGCTGGAACAGAACGGCACATGCACGTACAGCGACAGCGCGCGTGCCAGCTTGTTGCTGTCGGCAATCGCCTGGCGCAGCGCCGGTGCATCGAAGCCATCGTGGAAGTGCGGCGCGGTCGGATACGAGGTGTAGCGTGGCCCCGGCCGGTCATGCCGGCGCAGAAGGTCGGGGTCGAAGGTCCAAGCCAGGCCACCGGCGGCGGGAGAGAACGTGTCCATGCCACCAGCATCGCGCCGGACGGCCGCTGCCGCCTTGACCCAGATCAATCCTTGGCGGCGATCCCCAGCACCGGCAGCCCGACCTGGGGCCAGCGCAGCATCTGGTAGCGCTTCCAGAAGGTATCGCCGATGCGTGCGGCCACGTCGTTGGCCAGTTCCTGCATCGCCGGGTTGTCGCATTCGGCCGTGGTGATCCGGAACAGCACCAGCCAGCGGTCGAACAGGTCCTTGTCCAGCTCGATGGCCATGTGCTTGGACATCGGCGAGCCCTTGAAGCGGCGGGTACCGCGCAGCATCGCCGACCAGAAGTCGACCAGCTGTGCCAGGTGCTCTGGCCAGTCGTGCACATGCGCCTCGAACACCGGCCCGAGGCGCTCTTCCTCGCGCACGCGCGCGTAGAAGTCGTGGACCAGGCGGGTCACCTCCTGCTCGGTACACAACCCAGGCGAGGCGACGGGGAGAACAGGCGGCGGTGTTGCGTTCATCGGGGTACCCAAAGCGTGCCGGCAGTGTGCCGCAGCGAGGCGGCACCACCGTTGATCCAGATCAATGTCGGCGCAGTCGGCTGCACCTAGGCTGGCACGCCTGCAGGAAGCATGCCCTGCGGATGCTGCGCCAACCTCGGCGGAGTATACGCGCCGCCCACTTTTCGATCCGGGACAGCATGAACAGACCCCCTCCCAGCCGCCGCCAGCAGCTGATCCAGCACTGGGGCGCCATCCTTTGGCCCAGCTTCATCGCCGCGGGCGTGGCCAGCGTGGTGTTCTTCGCCTTCGTCGATCCCCTGCGCCTGCAGGCAATCAGTTTCCCGGACACCTCCATCAGCCGCGAGCTGGGCTATACCGCAGGCTTCTTCATGTTCTGGACGGTGACGGCGCTGTCCAGCGCGGTCACCTGGTACCTGCAACGCCCCATGCCCAGTGACGACGACGACGAGCTGCCACTGGGATGAGCGCGCGCCCTACCTCGAGAACCAGGCCCCGGCACTGGCGCGGCACGCTCAGCACTGCCCTGCTGGCACTGTTCTACGCCCTGCCGTGGCTGCGCTGGGACGGGCGGCAGGCGTTGCTGCTGGACATCAACGCGCGGCGCTTCGACCTGTTCGGCTGGACCCTGTGGCCCAACGACGTCGGCGTGCTGATCGGCCTGCTGGCGGTGCTCGCGGTGGGCCTTGCCCTGCTCACCCACCTCGCCGGGCGCATCTGGTGCGGCCATGCCTGCCCGCAGACACTGTGGCGCCGCACCTTCGACTGGATCGCCGACGGCATGGTCCGCACGCTTCCGGCACGCGTTGCGCGCGCGGCCACGCAGCTGGCCTGGGGGCTGCTCTCACTGTGGACCGGCATTACCTTCGTGGGCCTGTTCAGCCCGATCGCCGAGCTGGTGATCGCAGCGCCGCGTGCCGGCTGGAGCGGCTGGGAGACCTTCTGGGTGCTGTTCTACGCCGCCGCCACCTGGGGCAATGCCGGTTTCCTGCGCGAACAGGTCTGCCGTTCGCTGTGCCCATTCGCACGCATGCAGCCGCTGCTGACCGATCCACACACGCCACGCATGCTGTACGACGCCCGACGCGGCGAGCCGCGCGGGCCGCGCCCGTCGGGGCTGGGCGGCGTACTGGGCCGGGGTCGCGGCCTGCTCGACCCGACCACCGCCCAGGACTACGTGTTCCGCGCCGCGCACCCGCTGCTGGCCGGACCGATGCCGACCTTCAACGCCGATCGTCTCGGAGACTGCACCGATTGTGCCGCCTGTGTCAGCGCCTGCCCGATGCAGTTGGACATCCGCCAGGGGCCGCAGGCCGACTGCCTGGCCTGCGGCGCGTGTCTGGAAGCCTGCGCACAGCAACAGCACCGGGCCGGGTTCGGTCCGGGGCTGGTGCGTTACTGCAGTCCGCAGGCGATGGCCGGGCAACAGAAGCGCTGGTGGCGACCCCGGACCCTGGCCCTGCTGTGCTTGATGCTGACGCTGCTTGCATTCGGCGCCTGGCGCTTGTTCTGAATCAACGCGGCCCGTCGGCGTGCGGCGGAACCAGCTGCGCACGTCGGACAATGCCCAACTGCTCGATGATCAGCGCCATTTCGTTGGTGAACTCGGTACGCTCGGTTCCCTGCGGGACGAGCCGGTCCAGCACCTGCTGGTAGGTATCCCAGAACGCCGGACCGCATCCGTGTTTGTGATAGCTGGCTTCCAGTTCGCGGCGTACCCGTTCAGCCAAGCCATGCATGCCGTATTCCATACGACCTCCGTTGGACTTGTTCTGCATCGTTGACGGTCTACCGACTCACTTGCGTGCTACTGAAAGACTCCCGGGCTTCACGTCCGGTTGATCCAAATTAGTCACAGATTTCACGACAGGTCAATTACATGCAGCGACTTTCGCGATTGAAATTATTAATCGTTCACGAAACTACATACGGGACCCCGCCCCTCCCGGATGGGGTGAAGCCGACAACGCGACCCAGGCACCTGGCACGGCAGCCGGTAGGCGTCGACGATCGGTACTGCCAGAACGATCAGTTTTTCCTATTTTGCTAAGTGTACTTAACAGAATGTGCTTAGCGTGCTAAATGCGACAAAAGGCGGCGTCATTCAGATGGATTCGACTTCGGCGGCGGCAGTTGCGGGGAACAGGTTCGGGTAGCGCTGATGCAGGATGTACTGCCGCAGAGCCGGAATCGGAAAGTCTTTAGGCCATTGCGATACTGCGGAACGGCTGATGCCGAAGAAGCGCGCCAGCTCCGCATCGGTCTGGAATCCCAGCCGCGTGCGCACCTGCCGCTTGTTCCAGAATTCGGTCATGGTCTGCCCTTCTGTTAACCAGGCTTATTCTTGCGGCAAGGATTCTTCGCATTCCACGCGTTAAGCTGGCTTGCATAGATGAATACTCTCGGCCAACGACTCGCCGCCGCCATGAAGAAAGCCGGGCACCCCCGCCCGGCCGATCTGGCCCGCGCTGCCAAATCCACCACGGCAACCATCAGCAACTGGCTCAACGACCATGTCAGTGCGTCCCATGTGAAAGCCGAGCAGCTGTTCCGCATCGCAGATGCGGCCAAGCTGGACGCACGCGAGCTGCTGTACGGAGTGAACGGGCGCGGCGTCGGGGAGCCGGGTAACGCCTACATTCCCAGCCAGGCCCACCTGGATGTATGGCAGGACGCCTACGAGCTGGTCAGTCACCTGGTGGCCGAGAATGGCCTGGAAATCGACCACCGCCGCCACGCGGCGCTGGACCTGCTCGCGTTCGAACTGCTGATGGATGGCTTCAGCCGCAGCAAGGTCGCCCGCGTGCTGACCACCTCGATGACGTGAATGCACTACCGCTGGTAGCATGGACCACGATGGGGATGGGGCTCCCCCGATAACCGCCTGAGAAGGCTGATGGCTCCTGCCAAGACGAACCCGGTGTTCGTCGATGGCAGGCCGTGCCTGCCCTCGGCGTTCGCCATCGACCCTGCACTCGAGGCACGCGATGCAAACGCTGAACAACTATGTCCTGGTCTTCATCGGAGGTGGCATCGGCGCCTGCCTTCGCCATGCCTGCAACCTGATCGGCGCCCGGGTGGCCGTCGGCAGCCCCTGGCCGTGGTCGACCTTCCTGATCAACATCAGCGGCGCGCTGCTGATGGGCGTGGTTGTCGAGGTCTTCGCGATGCGCAATGGCGCCTCGCCGCAGCTGCGCCTGCTGCTCGCCACCGGCATCCTCGGCGGCTACACCACGTTCTCCACCTATGCGCTGGAGATCGGCCTGCTGCTGCAGCGCGGCCAGCATGGGCTGGCCGCGCTGTATGCCGGTGGCTCGGTGGCACTGGGCCTGGCCGGCCTGTTCGGTGGCATGAAGCTGGCCCGGCTGGTCCTGGGCTGAGGCTCAGGCCGCGCCAGCACGCGCCTGTCCGCGCCATTCGCGTGGTGACTGCCCCGTGTGCGCCTTGAACGCGCGCGAGAGTGCCGCCTCGCTGCCATAGCCCACCTCGTCGGCAATCCGCTTCAGCGGCCGGCCCTGGCGCAGCGCCTGCTGTGCCAGCCCAACCCGCCAGCCCTGCAGGTACTGGCCCGGGGTGGTCCCCATCGCTTCGCGGAAGCTGGCGGCGAACACGCTGCGTGACATCCCGGCCACCTCGGCCAGATCTTCCAGCGTCCATCCCTGCGCCGGGGCTTCATGCATCGCCACCAGCGCCAGCCGCAATCGCGGATGGCCAAGCCCAGCGAACAGACCGCCGCGCATTTCGCCACCTTCCATCAGCTGGCGCAGCACCTGGATCATCACCACCTCGAACAGACGGTTGACCATCGCCGCTCGCCCGCAACGCTGCTCGAACGCTTCTTCGAACAACAACTCCAGGGCCGCCTTGCCGCCATACAGCTCGGCCAGTGGCAGGCAGATGAAATCAGGCAGCGCGGCACTGATCGGATTCAGCCGGCCGCCTTCGAAATGCAGGTTCGCGCAGGCCATGTCGGCGCCCTGCTGAGGATCGGTACTGAAGCGGTGCGGCATCGGGCGCGGGTACAGCAGCAGGCTGGGCACCTCGACCTGTACGGTCTGCTGGCCATGACTGACCCGCAGCGGGCCACGTCGCACCAGGTGCAGTTGGCCGGCCTCATCCTCGCCGTCCAGCGTGTTGATGCCGCACAGCGCACCGGCATGGAACACCGAGGCGGTGACCGCGAAGCGTTCAAGCAGAATGGCGAGGCGATCGACCATGGCGGGACGTTGGGTCAAGCGAGACAGGCTCAGTGCGACAGATCGTATCGGAATCACTGCAGGAAAGGAGGGCACTGGCCGGGCGGTCCACCGGGCGCTATACAGGCCCCAGATTCCCGCGCATGGAGGCACCGATGTCGATCCGCATCGCCCCGGCCCTGCTGACGCTGCTGCTTGCGGTGGCCCACGCACAGGCCTCGCCGCCGTCGAAGATCGAACACCTGGCCTGGCTGGCCGGCTGCTGGCAACTTGACGGGCAGCCGCCCGGCGCCGGCGAGCAGTGGTCCAGCCTTGCTGGAAACACCCTGTTCGGCAGCAGCCGCAGCCTGCGTGACGGGCGAACCGTCGGCTTCGAATTCATGCAACTGCGCCAGCACGATGATGGGCGCCTGGTGCTGACCGCCCTGCCCTCTGGCCAGAACGCCACGGACTTCAACGCCACGCGGGTCGATGGCAACGAGGCGGTGTTCGAGAACCCGACCAACGACTTTCCGCAGCGCATCCGCTACCGGCGCCTGGACGAGCAGCGGGCGCATGCGCGCATCGAGATCGCGCAGGACAATCCGGCACAGGCGATCGACTTTCCCATGCATCGCGTCGCCTGCGGTGGACCGGCGCCCGCGCGCTGATCCGCTTCCAGGTCACCCCTACGCCGTATGGCGGATTACCACGAAGCCTTCTTCCCTGGCCGGTGCCACGAAGTGACGGGTGATCTGCTCGAATTCCTCATCGCTGGCCTGGAAGGGATGCTCGCCGCGCGCATTGCGTGCACGCAGCCGCGCCTTGCAGACTTCGTCGGCAACATCGAGGAAGTGCAGTTGATGCGCGGCGCCCACTGGCGAGAACACCTCACGCGCCCACGCGCGGGTGGCGGGCGTGTTGAAGGGAAAATCGAGCGCCACCGAAACGCCGGCCTGCAGCAGCGCACGCAGATGATCGGTCAGCACGCTGCGCAGCGTGGCTGCGCGCTGCAGATAATCCGCGATGGAGTGGATTTCGCCCGGGTGCAGCGCTGCCAACCATGCGTCCTCGCTGATCAGCACGTGGTGCGGCCTCGCCACCAGTTGCCGCGACAGCGTGGACTTTCCTGCGCCAATCTTGCCGCACAGCAGGTGCAGGGTTGCGCCGTCGGCGGCGGGTGAAGGGTATTGCATCTACGATCTCCTCGGTGGATTCCAGTTCCCGGGAGAGCGCTGCGTGCAATCCGCCTTCCCGGGCGGGTTGCAGGGCCGTAACGACCGCGCGCTACCCCGCCTTCCCGTGGGGAATGCGGATAATCGACGCGGTGACATGCGGGGCCATGCCGCCAGCGTAGAGCGCCGCCTCTTCGGCCCGCAACCCCCTGCGGCAGTGCAGCGCGCGCAACGTTTCATTGGCATCTATGCTCGGCGCCATTCCCGCATGGAATGACCACGATGCGCCCCTTGCTTCGATGTGCCCTCGCCCTTGGCCTGCTGCTTCCTTCGACGGCATTGCTGGCAGCACCACCCTCGGCGCCACGCACGCTCAGCGGCGAGCTGCAGGGCGCCCCCTGGCGGCTGGATGTACCGGCAGACTGGAACGGCGACCTGGTGATGCTGGCCCACGGCTATGAGCCCGTGGGCGTGCCGCGCACCATGCCAATGGCCGCCAACGACAGCACGGCAGCGCTGCTGGGCGCCGGTTACGCCGTCGCGCAGAGCGCGTATTCCGGCCAGGGCTGGGCGGTGGCTGATGCGGTCAACGACATGGAACACCTGCGACACCATGCGCTGGGTGAACTCAAGCGCGTGCAGCACACCTGGATGCTGGGCTTCTCGATGGGCGGCGCCGTGACCATCGGCAGCCTCGAGCGCTTCCCGCAGCACTATGCCGGTGGCGTGTCGCTGTGCGGTGCCAATCTCAGTGGCGAACAGATCGCGGCCGACCTGCTGACCACGCTGGTCGCGTTCGATTATTTCTTCCCCAAGGCGGAGGGGCTGCCGGGCACCGGATTGGCATCGCGCGAAGCGGCCCTGCTGCCGCAGGGTGAGCTGTACCAGGGAATCGCTACTGCGCTGCAGCGCGACCCGGCGCATGCCGCGTTGCTGGCGCAGCGGCTGCAGGTCTCCCGCGGCGAAGTGGCCGGCACGATCAGCCTGCACGCCCTGGTCCTGCATGAACTGGCCACACGCAGCGGTGGCATGCCGGTCGGCAACAGGGGCGTGGTCTACAGCGGCTTCGGCGATGACTCCGCATTCAATGCCGGGGTGCAGCGCATCGAAGCTGTACCCGCCGCGCAGGCCAAGGTGCGCGCGACGCTGGCGCTGACCGGCGCCCTGAAGCGCCCGCTGGTGATCCAGTTCAACCACAACGACCCGACCATCGTGCCGCACATGCAGACGGCGTATCCGCAGTTGGCCGCACACGCCGGTGCGCGGCCGGCGCCACGGGTACTGCCATCGGTGGGCGAAGGGCATTGTGGCTTTTCGGAAGCACAGGTGGTCGACGCCTTGAAGGCGGTACAGCACTGAGACCAGCGCGTGCCGCAGCGCATCAGGACCGTCCAGCAAGTGCTGCTATGGTGGCCCGGCCCATTGACGGGCACACAAAGGACTGACGTGATGATCAAGACGACCTTGAAGACCGTGATGCTCCTTGGCATGGCCGTGACCGGCCTGGCCTTCGCTGCAGATTCCTGCGAGTTCTGCACCCTGAAGTACGAGCAGTGCCTGCGTACATCACATGGACCGCTGGGCAAGACCTCCGAGCAGTGCCTGGCCGAATACAAGCTGTGTCGTGAAATGGACTGCCCGTCGCCCTGACCGGTGTCCGGCCGGCTCCTTCGGGGGCCGGCTCAGCCCACCTGTTCGGCACGCCCGAAGGCGAATGGCTGGGCTTCGACACGTCAGTCTCGTTCGGCCGACAGGGGCTTGGCCTGACCCGCACGGTGCTGCACGATGCGCGCGGTCCAATTGGCACGCTTGACCAGGCCTTGACCGTGCGCCCGTTGCCGCAACAGGCCGGATCAACCGCCCAGCGTGCCCATCGTGAAGGTGTAGCCGGAGCTCATCAGGAATTCGCGCATGCGCATTTCCGCCCGCCGTGGCGAGGCCAGGTTGGCCGGCGCATACAGTGCATACACCAGGCCCGATCCCTCGATATGCTCGCGGCGGACCTCGCAGCGAGCGGTCTCCGAGGCAATCACCCATCCGTCCTTCAGCCGCTCCGGTCCAATGGATTGCCCGTTCTTCAACCGGAAGGTCAGCCAGCGCACATCTGCCAAGATTTTGCTCATTTCCGATTCGCTCCGTGCCCGAAGCGACCCGTGATGTCCTTGCTCGCCATTGCAGCTCCCTGAGACGTGGAACTCGACCATAACGCCTTGCCATGTCGTGGGTGACTGAGACTGGACGGGCACCTCAGGTCGCCAGGTTGAACAGCCGCCACAATGCCTCACGCCCCGGTGGGGTCAGGCGCAGTTCCCGGCGGCCTTCCACGCGCCGAAGCCAATCGTTGTTCACGAAACTGTCCAGCATCGCCTCACCGACCAGGCCTGCCAGGTGCGGGCGACGTTCGGTGCAATCCAGGCAGCCACGGCAATAACGCGCCGGCTTGGCCACCACCGGCTGCCGCAGAAGCTCGCGCAGTGGCTGGCCCAGCCCGCCGAGGAATGCGGCGCCTTCGGCGCTGATCCGCCAATGCCCTTCGCAGGGCAGCACATGCCCCACCTGCAGCAGGCGATCGGTGATGGCTACCGCGTGCACACCGGCCAGGTGCCGATAGCAGGAACGCGCCTCGCGCAGCGCGGGCATGCTGCGCGCGGCCGCAGCGGTACACGAGGGGGTACGATCGGCCACGCGCAGGATGCCTTCGAGCATCTCTGCCACCTCGCTTGACGCCAACCGGTGATAGCGATGCCGCCCCTGCGCCAGCGCCACCAGCAGATCACCTTCGACCAGCCTGCGCAGGTGCATGCTCGCCGTCTGCGGGGTCACACCGGCCACGTGCGCCAGCTCCGTTGCGGTGTAGGCACGCCCGTCCATCAACTGCAGCAGCATGGCCGCGCGTGCCTGGTCACCGACCAGGGCGCCGACACTGACAAGGGAACCAGAGGTGTGGACCATGCCGGGATTGTGGCACGCCCACCTGTGCAGACACTTCGATGCAGACCGAAGCTTCGGTGCCCGCAACCACGCCACAGTGGCCGTCCCGCCACCGTGAGATCCACCGTGAACACCGCCTCGATCCAGCGCCGCCGCATCACCCCATCGGTCCTGTACCCGGGCACGCCCGTGCTGCTGATGACCACGTTGAATGACGATGGCAGCAACAACATCAGCCCGCTTTCTTCGTTCTGGGCACTGGGCAACCGCGTGGTACTGGGCCTCGGCACGCAGGGCCAGGGCTATCGCAACCTGCAGCTGCGCAACCAGTGCGTGCTGAACTTTCCCTCATCCGCGCAGGCCGCACAGGTCGAGGCCATCGCCAGAGCGACCGGCTGCAACCCTGTGCCGGCCGCCAAGCAGGCGATGGGCTACGTGCACGTGCGTGACAAATTCGCGCTGGGCGGGTTCAGCCCCGTCGCATCCACCCACGTTGCGCCGATGGCGATTGCCGAATGCCCGTTACAGGTGGAGGCCAGCGTAATGGCGATGCATCCGCCCGGCGAGGATGATGGCCAGGGCTTCGTGATCGTCGAAGCCCGCATCCGCTGCGTGCATGCGCACGAAGACATCACCGTGGACGGCACCCAGCACATCGATGTGGCGCGCTGGAAACCATTGATCTACCTGTTCCGGCACTACCTGGGTGTAGGAGAGCCGGTCGGGCGCAACTTCCGCGCGGAAACGCCCATGCGCGCGTCTACCGCGCAGTGACCAGTCAATTCGCAGGGGCGGTCGAACTGCTGAACTTGTCGCGCACCGACCGCTCACGTTCGCGCCGGACCGATGCACACTGTTCGCGCGCGTTCGACATCTGCGTATCTGCTGCAACGCGCTCAGCGCTCAACGACTGCTGCAGGCTGGCGATCTGTGCACGGATGCCGGAGTCCTGTGTCGCGCCGGCCAGGTTGGTGCCCGCCGCAGCAAGTTGATGGTTCAGCTCGGCGACCTGCCGGCCAACCTGCTGGCTGCGGGACTCCAGCGGACCGTAGATGCGCGAGCGCTCACCCTGCACGCAGTTGCGCTCGGCGATGCCGGCGTCGGCCAGTTCGGTGTTCTGGTACACCGCCGCGCGGTTCGATGCCTCCCCCGCCGTTTCCGTGGAGGAACGGCTGGAACGCAGCTTCATGGGTTCAGCGCCGGCAGCACAAGGATTCTGGCTGTACACCGTTTCGCCGGATGCGCACTTGAACTTGTAGACCTGGGCCGATGCCAACGGGGCACACCCCAGCAGGATCATCGCCATCACTGCCTTCCCTTTCATCCTGCACCGCTCCCTGGTTCATTGGACAACCGCCACGATACGGTGGTTTGGTGGCGACTGCACGCTGGCGCCATTCAGACCGTTTCGCCCTGCAGATCGAGCACATCCGTGGTCCAGCGGCGCGCTCCCAGCGTGGCCACCATGCCGCCGCGATAGACGAACCGACGTGCGTGACCGTCTTCAATGAAGCAGGTCTCGTTCTGCATCGGCACATAGCCCGCAGAAGCATAGTGCCGATGATCCAGAGCGAACAGCACGGCGAAATCGACACCGTGCCGGCGCAGCTCTGCATGGGCCGCCTCGATCAAGCGCGAGGCAACGCCTTGCCGGCGAACGTCGGCACGCACCACCACGCCGCCGATCAGGCCGATGCGTTCCGGCTCGCCATCCAGCAGTGCATTGCGTTCGTACAGTGCGAGGTGGGCGACCACGTGATCACCTTCCATCGCCAGGACCAGAGCGACCGGCCCCGGGATGGCGTAGCCCTCGCCCTGCATGTCCGGGAAAGCCTCGCGGAGCAGATCCACCGCCTGCTGACGGTGTTCCGGCGCCACGCGCTCCCTGCTGGATACCTGAACGTGCATTGCCCTGTCTTCCTGGAACCGGTGTCCAGCCTCATCGTGCCACGGAAACATGACCGTGCCCGCGGCAACGTTTCACTGTCAGTGCAGTGTGATCCAGTACGAGACGATATCCGTGTAGCTGCCCTCGCGCTTGACTGCCCGCGGCTCCCTGCCGAGTGCGCTGAAACCCAGCGATTCATACAGCCCGCGCGCGGCAGTATTGTCCGCCAGCACCGTGAGGGTGAGCGATTCAATGCCTTCGGCGCGCGCAGACGCAAACGCAGCACGAAGAAGCTGGCGGGCGACACCCTGGCCACGATGGTCGGTGCCCACATGGACACTGTGCACTTCCGCCGTATGCCGTCGCGCCATCCGCATCGGGCGTACGTAGCGCAGGAAGCCCGCAAGCATGCCGTCGATGAAAGCGCCGAAGTAGCGCGTGCCAGGATCAGCAAGTTGGATGCGCATCACGTCTGCCGTCTCATTCTGCGCTTCGGCCAGCGTGGACAGGAACGCAGCGGGCGACTCGCCAAGCGCCTGCAACCGTGCCTGCCAGAGAATGTCGGCGTCGTCAGCACCAAGCTGCCGGATGAGCATGCGACACACCTGCGAGGTTGTTGATACACAGGCGCCCAGCCTAGCGCGGGTCCGCCTGATGCGACGTGCATGCGGGAATGAAGAACGTCCCTTCTTCACCCAACGCCATGACTGAACTGCAGATTCCCCGCGTGGGATGTGGCGCCGTCGTCCGTGATGCCGACGGCCGCATCCTGCTGATCCAGCGCGGACGCGAGCCGGAGCGCGGGCACTGGGGCCTGCCCGGTGGAAAAGTCGACTGGATGGAAACGGTGGAGGCTGCCGTGGTCCGTGAAATCCGCGAGGAGACGGCGCTGGAAGTGACGTTGCTGCGCCTGCTGTGCGTGGCCGATCATTTCGAGCCGGCGCTTGCGCAGCATTGGGTCGCGCCGATCTTCGAGGCACGGGCATCTGCCGCTGCCGAGGCCTCCATCCAGGAACCGGGCGTGCAGACCGGGCTGGGCTGGTTCGCGCGGGATGCCCTGCCCCAGCCGCTGACCCAGGCCACGGTGCAGGCGCTGGCCATGCTGTAGCGGGTATCGATCCGGGCGCGTGCCGGTATCCAGGCAAACAAAAAGCCCTGACCGGAGTCAGGGCTTTTCAATTGGAGGCCTCAAGCGGAATCGAACCGCTGTAAACGGATTTGCAATCCGGTGCATAGCCACTCTGCCATGAGGCCAACGTACTGCGCGCCAGGAACGTAGCCCTGACAAGACAAAACCCCAAGATGGGGCCTGTCGGAACATGGAGCGGGAAACGAGACTCGAACTCGCGACCTCAACCTTGGCAAGGTTGCGCTCTACCAACTGAGCTATTCCCGCGTAAGCCGACATGCTACCGGAAATCCGGAAAACACACCAGCGATTTCACCTTTCTGACTGCGCGTAAAGCCTTGTGGCCCAACGTGCCCCGCCTTGCCATGGCGGGAGAAAAGCAAGGCCCCTACCGGGGCCCTGTAGAATCTGGAGCGGGAAACGAGACTCGAACTCGCGACCTCAACCTTGGCAAGGTTGCGCTCTACCAACTGAGCTATTCCCGCAGCTTCCGTTCGACCTGCGTCGAAGGAGCGCTATTGTGTCCAAATTCCTTCACGCCGTCAACAGTCTTCACATCATGCGGTCACAGGCGTCCGCGCTGGGGTACGCTGCCCCGCCCGGCCCGGTTCGCCCATGTTCCTTCGCGGCACGCCCCTGTTGATCGCCCTGCTGCTGCACCTGCTGTACTGGGCACTGATACCACTGGGAATGAACGGGTATCGCGACCATTTCGGCTTTACGTCACATCGTGACATCGGCCTGGGCATCGCCCAGTTCCATCTGTTCTGGATGTTCATTGGCGCCCAGCCGCTGATTGCGGTGCTGCGGCCGCTGTTCGCCAAGCTGCTCGTGCTGGCCATTCCCTTGGCATTCGCAACCTGGACGCTGATGCACAACCATCCGCTGCGCCTGCTGTACTTCACGGTCGGGCCGGGTTTGCTGGCACTGGCCGCGATCGCCATATCCGTGCGCCATGCATCACGCAGCCACTTGCCCACCACCACGGACACCGCCGATGCCTAGACGCTACGTCCGCCTGTTCTGGTTGCTGGTTGCATTGACCTGGCTGGCGTTGATCGCAGCGCTGGTCAACGCCGGCTTCACCCCGGACTACTGGCTGCTGCATCGCCTGGAAGGCGCCGAGCTGCCCTACCCAACCAGCACCGTCATCGTGTTCACGCTGCTGGGCACGGTCGAGCTGGTGGTGGCCGCCTTGATCGTGCGGCCCTGGAAACTGAAGCGGCTGTGGTTGCGCCTGCTGATCGCCTTCGCGCTGCTGCTTGTGTGGTCGGTACCGTGGATGCTGTCGGCGATGCACCAGCCGCCCGTACACGGTATGCACCTGCTGTGGTTGCTGCTGCTGGATGTGGGCCTGCTGCTGGCGCTGTGCGTGGTGTCGGCGGTGAGCGCATGGCGGGCACTCAGGCGTCCGACACAGCGCCAGGCCTACTTCCGGAACTCCACCCGCACATGCTGGCCGAAGCGCGCCTTGGCCTCGCCATCGAACTCCAGCACGCACTCCACCACCTTGGCCACGCCGCGCCCTGCGTCTTCAGGCAGGCGTGCCTGCGCGAACACCGGGCTGATGCGCACCACGCGTGCAGTTGGCAGCGTGCCGGTGCTTTCGGCGCCATCGCTGTCCGGCACCACCGTGGCCTGCATGCCTACCTGCACGGCATCGGCATAGGCGGCGCTGAGTTCGGCACGCACCTGCAGCGGGCGCGCCGGCAACAACGAGATCGCCGGCTTGCCCGCCTGCACGAAGGCGCCAAGGCCCGGCACCTGGCCGACCACCGTGCCGGCTTCCGGCGCACTCAGCGACATCTGCTGCAGTTTCAGCCTGGCGTGTTCCAGCTTGTGCTGGGCCATGTCGACCTGCGCACCGGCAACGTCGACATCGGCACGTACGCCGGCCAGCTGCTGCTTGGCCGCATCGGCCTGCTGGTTCGAGGACACACCTTCGCTGGCGCCCGTAGACAGGCGGGTGGCGTTGCGCTCCAGTTCGCGCAGCTGCGCCTGGCTGCCCTTCAGGCGGTCATTGGCCAACGCCAGGTCGGCGGTGGCCATTGCCACTTCCTGCTGCAACAGGGCGCCATCCAGCGACAGCAGCAGCTGCCCCTTCTTCACCACGGCGCCTTCCTTCACCGGCGCAGCGGTGATCGAGCCATCCACCGGTGGCGCCAGTGCGATCAGCCCGCCTTCGACGTCGATGATGCCCCGCGCCACGGCGACCTTGCCGGCGACGACAGTACCCGGCTTGCCTGAGGGTGCCGATGCGGGGGTGGGCGCTTCCCTGGAACAGGCACCGAGCAGCAATGCCGCCGACAGGGCCAGGCTGAGGGGAAGCAGGTTCGACGTCTTGGTCATGGGGCGGACTCTACAGTTTCGTTCTGGCGGCGGTCATCACGGACCATGCCGTCTTCCATGGCGATCACCCGGTCGGCATGCCGGATCAGGCGCGGATCGTGGCTTACGCACAGCACGGTGGCGCCATGCGCACGTGCGTAGCGATGCAGGATATCGATCACGCGCTGGCCGTTCTCGGCATCCAGCGCGCTGGTGGGCTCGTCGGCGAAGATCAGCGTCGGCGACTTGGCAAACGCGCGGGCCACAGCAACGCGCTGCTTCTCACCGCCGGACAGCTGCGCCGGGCGCATGTGGCTGCGATGGCTGAGGCCGACTTCTTCCAGTGCACGGCGCGCCAGCGGTTCGCTTTCGCGATTGCGCATGCCGCGGTAACCCAGTGGCAGCTGCACCTGCTCCAGCGCAGTCAGTGCCGGGAACAGGTTGAAGCCCTGGAACACGAAACCGACATGGTGCAGGCGGAAACGCTCCACTTCGGCGCGGCTCATGTGGCCCACATCCTGGCCGAGTGCATGCACGCGCCCCCCATCGGGGGCGGACAGGCCGGACAGCAGTGACAGCAGCGTGCTCTTGCCGCATCCGGAAGGGCCGGATACCAGGGTCAGCTCGCCGGGATAGATGTCCAGCGACAGGCCACGCAGCACCGGCACCTGCACATCGCCGGACATGAAGCCCTTTTCCAGTGCGTCGGCCCGCAGGGTCGGAGCGACGGCGCGTGTAGAAGTCATCAGCCGGTCCTCAACGCAGCAGCAACGATGGATCGGAGCGGACCACGCTGCGCACCGCCATGATGCTCGACAGCATGGCCATCACCGCGACCAGCGCCACGCAGCCGAGGATCACCATCGGTGTCAGCTGGACCGGAACGCGCTGGGTCTGCGCAATCAACAGCACCACCGTGCTGAAGGCTGCCGCCAGCAACATGCCCACGCCGCCGATCAGCAAGGCCTGCTCGAACACGACGCGCGCCAGCGCATAGCGACCCGCACCGAGTGCATTGAGCGTGGCGTACTCGCGTACCGACCCGGCCACCACCGACGCGAACGACTGGTTGGTGATCACCGCACCGACGAAGCAGACGATGACCGCCATGAACAACACCGCGATACCCGCGCCGGTATCGAACAACCAGTACTGCTGAGAGCGGCTGGCGAATTCCGGTGCGGTCCAGAGCTCGACCGGTGTGGCCTGGCCCATCGACGCCGCAAGGCGGTCACGCACGCGATCGGCCAGTTCCGGCGAGCGCACGCCCGCCACGAAATAGGTACTGCCCTCATGCGGGTCGGTGCCGGCGATGGCGCGCGCGGTATCCAGCGAGGCCAGCACGTTGACGCCACCAAGACCACGCAGCCCCGGCTGCGCGGCAACCACACGCACGGCCTTGCCGTTGATCCACGCGCGGTTGCTCTGCAGGTCCACGCCGAGCGTATCCAGGTCGGCGCTGTCCACGATCACGGCCCCCGGTTCACGCAGCTGTGCACGCAGATCGGCCGGCAGGATGCGAGCGAACATCATCGCGTCGTCGCGGGTGGAGATGCCGGACAGGTAGACCGACACATTGCCTGTACCCTGCGCACTGGAACGCCACTCGCCATCCACCCACTCGTAGGGTTCGACGCGGGTGACATCCGGGTCCATGCGCAGGTAGCTTTCAACATCCGCGCTGATCGCATGGCCGTAGTTGACGCTCTGGGTACCGGGGAAACCGGCCCAGATATCGGCCGAGGACGCCTTCACGTAGATCGCGGCGGTGCCGAAGATGCCCAGCACCAGTGCCGCCTGCACGATCAGCAGCACACCGGCGAAACACATCGCCAGCACCACCGGCAGGAACCGCCGCCACTCATAGGCCAGGGTCTTGCGGGCCAGCGCGATCATTGCGAAGCGTCCTCACCCTCGACCGGCAGCGGTGCGCCGCCCAAGGCGCGGTACAGCGAGGCGAACGCCAGTACGCGCGCGCCCTGCGCGGCGATCAGGTCGCCCTGCGAGGCCAGCGCCGCACGCTGCGTGTCCAGCCCATCGAACTCGCTGGACAGGCCCAGCTGCACCTGCCGCGCCTGGCGCTTGACCTGCTGGCCAGCAGCATCATTGGCCGCACGCAGCGACTGGATGCTGCTGTCCTGGCGAGCCAGGCTGCCCAGCGCGCCTTCCACTTCACTCACACCCTCCAGCACCGCCTTGCGGTAGCCGAGCAGCGCGGCATCGAGCTGCTTCTCATCGGCATGGAAGCGCGCGCGGCGCTGGCCCCAATCCCACAGCGGGATGTCGATGTATGGGCCGATCGACGGGCTGGAATCGGAATTGGAGCGCGCGTTCTGGGTGAGGTTGTAGGCGTACAGGATCGAGCCGCCGAGGCTGACCCGCGGATACATTGCCGCGCGGGCGGAGCCCTTGCTGGCGGCGGCCTGCATCACCTCCGATTCGGCCAGCAGGATCTGTGGCCGGTGGCGCAGCAGATCCGCAGGCACCTGCTGCAGCGAGAACGTGCCCAGCCTCGGCGGCGCGCGGTATGCGCGCCAGGCCGGATCTGGACCGTCACGGCCCAGCAGCAATGCCAGCGCGCGGGCCGCGTTGTCAGCGTTTTCCCGAGCCTGCGCGACGGCGGCGCGGGTGGCGGCCTGGCGTGCACGCAGGCGGTCCAGTTCGCCCGGCTCACCCAGTCGCAGCCGTTGACGGATCAAGGCCAGCTGCTCGCCGCGATCATCCACGGCCTGTTGCCGGGCCAGCAGGTCCTGCTGGGCCTGTGCCACGGTCAGGTCCAGATAGCTGCGCACCACGTCGGCGATCACCGCAACCTGCGCGGCGCTACGCAGCGCCTCGGCATTGCCGGCCGAGGCCTGCGCGCCCAGCTGCGCGCTCTCGGCGGCACCGAACAGGCCCAGGTCCCAGATCGCTTCGATGCCGGCATGGAAATAGGTATCGACCGCAGCAGCGTCCTGCACCTGCTTGGCGCTGGCCGAGATTTCCGGCAGGAAGCGCGAGTCCGAGGTGCCGGCGACGATCCGCACGGCCTGCAGCCGCAGCGTGGCCTGCTGCAGGTCGAGGTTACCGGCGATGGCCTGGTCCACCAGGCCGTCCAGCGCCGGGTCGGCCAGCACCTTCCACCACTGCCTGGCATCCACCGCCACGCCCTGCCCCTGCGGCACCTGGGTCCAGGCGCTGGGCGTGCGATCAGGCAGATCCGGGACGGACACCGACATGCAGCCAGCCAGGGCCAGGCTTGCCAGCAGCGCGGAGGGGCGCAGCACTGCCTGCAGGGAGAATCCGCGCCCGGTCCTGGGCACTGCCACTGGAGTGATACGCCTGACCACCAGCCCGCCAACGTGTAGAAGGAGCATGAAGGCTACCGTGCGATTGTGGAGCGAACATGGAGAAATGGTCCGAAAAAGGTCACAGCACGCGTGCGGTTCAGGCAACGATGCCATTGGCCTTTCGCCAGCCTTTCACTGCATGCGACGCACGGAACGCTGGTGCGACATCCAGGCCATTGCGTCTTGTTGCCACCTTCCCCGAGCCCCGCGCCTGCGGCCATCCCCACGACCGATACGCCCCGCTATTCCGATTGCGACACTGACGTCGGATTCGTCACGCTTGGCCACTGATATCATGCCCGCCATGAAGATGCCGTGGCGCGACTGTAGCGGCCCTGCCGGCCAACTTCATGACAAACGAAAAACGCCCCCTTGCGGGAGCGTTCCTCTTGAATCTGGAGCGGGAAACGAGACTCGAACTCGCGACCTCAACCTTGGCAAGGTTGCGCTCTACCAACTGAGCTATTCCCGCAGATTTCGTTCGACCTGCGTCGAAGGAGCGCTATTGTGTCGATATTGCTGCGCGGCGTCAACAGGAATTTTCACGTGAGTGAAGGACGGTGTTCAGACGCCCCCACCTGCTCTCTTCACGTGCGCACACCACGGCGGTGGAAGTAGACCTGCTCGGCGATGCGCCGCGTAGCCGCCGTGTGCAGCAGTGCGTTGAGCGGCCAGTCGGCCTGCAGATGATCCATCGCCCAACGCAGCAGGTATTTGCCGTGAAATGCAGGCGCGGCCTGCCGCGCCACCCGTTCGGCGTCCGGCCCCTGGCCACGCAGATGGCGGGCAATCGCCTCGCCGACTGCCCAGCCGTGTCGCCATGAGGAGTGGATGCCGCCGGCCGAGAGCGGCGAGACGATGCCGGCCGCGTCGCCGGTCAGGATCACGCGCTGGCCGGTGATCGGCCCGTCCGGCCGGCCGCAGGGCACCAGGCCGGCGCGGGTGGCCGAGGGACGCGCCGAAGGCGGAATGCCGACCACGTCGCGCACGTGATCGAGGAAACCATCGATGTCCGGCCGCCGCACCTGTTGCGGGTCATGACGCAACGCCAACCCGACCTGCAGGCCGGTTGGATTCTGCGCGACCCAGCCGATGTAACCCGGCGCGTAGCGCTTGCTGACGAAGCAATGCAGCGCATCGCCCTGCGTCACCTGCAGGCCGGCGAACTCACGTTCGACGCCGTAGAGGTTGTCACGCACCTGGCCGAGCCCGGTGCGCTGTGCCACGCGTGAGCGTACGCCGTCAGCGCCAACCAGATAGGCACATCGCCCTGACCCATCCACCAGCCAGCCGTCACCATTGCCATGGGCATCGGTGAAGGACTGTTGCAGGCGCAGGTCGACACCGTTCGCGCGCAGCTCGCTGGCCAGCCAGCGCATCAGGTTCGGCGTATCGGTGGTGAGGAAGTAGTAGCCCGGCGCGGCGAGCAACACGCTGCGAAGATTGGGGGCATACAGGCGCACGTTCGCGACCCGCTGCACCAGATGTCCGGGCATGCGTCCCAGCCAGGTCTGCTCCATCGCTTCCTTCACCACGATGCCGGTGGTGTGCAGGCGTTCGCCGGGGTCGGCCTTGCGTTCCAGCACGCAGACACGCAGGCCGTATTGGGCGGCCGCCAAGGCGCAGGCGGCACCGGCGAAACTGGCGCCGACGATGACTACGTCGTGGTCGTAGGCGGAGGGCGTGTGGGGCATTGCTGCATCGTCCTGGAGGAACACAGATGCAGCTTCGAGCGGGGGCGTGGTGAGACGAAGAAGTGGCGGTGAAGTGGGAATGAAGCGCGCAGTACGCAAACGAAAAACGCCCCCTTACGGGAGCGCTTTTCTTGAATCTGGAGCGGGAAACGAGACTCGAACTCGCGACCTCAACCTTGGCAAGGTTGCGCTCTACCAACTGAGCTATTCCCGCTTGGGAGGCGAAATTTTACCTATTCCAAGGATTGCGTCAAGCGCTTTTTTCAGGGTCTGGGAGGCGCCTTGCACCACGTATCCACGCCATGCGTGGATCCGACCCCGTGCCTCAGTTGCCCAGCTTCTTCTGTCGCGAGCGCTCGCGTGCGGCGCGTTCGTCTTCGCGCAGGCTCGGCCAGGCGGCGTGCAGGTACTGCAGGCCCGACCACAACGTCAGCACTGCGGCAATGGCCAGGGTCCAGTCGCCGATGTGGAACACCGGCCAGCCCATCCAGATGTCTTCCACCGGCACGTTCGGCGCCACCGAATACAGCAGGCACAGCAGCGCGACCATCTGCGCGGTGGTCTTGACCTTGCCGATCATCGCCACGCGCACCTTGGCGCGCTGGCCCAGTTCGGCCATCCATTCGCGCAGCGCCGACACCGCGATCTCGCGACCGACGATCACCGCCGCCCAGAACGCCATCCACGGCGTCGGGTGGCCCTGCACGATCAGGAACAGCGCCACCGCCACCATCAGCTTGTCCGCGACCGGGTCGAGGAAGGCGCCGAAGGCCGACTCCAGCTGGTAGCGGCGGGCGATCCAGCCATCGAGCCAGTCAGTGATCGCGGCCAGGCCGAAGATCGCCGCCGAAGCGAAGTTGGTCCAGGTGTAGGGCAGGTAGAACACCAGCACCAGCACCGGGATCATCACGATCCGCAACAACGTCAGCCAGGTGGGCAGGGTCAACTTCATGCTTGCGTGCTTCTCTCTCTACTCGGCCGCATCAGGCGTGGCCAACCCGTGCAGGTTAGCGTAGATACGTGCCGCGAGGGCGTCATTGATGCCTTCCACCTTGGCGATTTCCGCTTCGCCAGCGGCTTTCAGGCCCACCAGGCCGCCGAAATGCTTGAGCAGGCTGGCACGGCGGCGCGGCCCGATGCCGGGGATGTCCTCCAGCTTGCTGGTCATCCGCGCCTTCTGGCGGCGGCCGCGGTGGCCGGTGATGGCGAAGCGGTGGGCCTCGTCGCGCACCTGCTGGATGAACTGCAGCGCCGGGTTGGCCGCGCCGGGGCGCAGCTCGCGGCCGTCGGGCATCACCAGCGCTTCGTGGCCGGCGCGGCGCTCCACGCCCTTGGCCACGCCCACCAGCAGAACGCCTTCCACGCCCAGGTCGGCCAGTGCGGCCTGCGCCTGTGCCAGCTGACCGGCGCCGCCGTCGATCAGCAGCACGTCCGGCAGCACACCCTGCTCTTCCACTGCACGGCGGAAGCGGCGGTCGATGGCCTGGCGCATGGCGGCGTAGTCATCGCCCGGCTCGATGCCGCTGATGTTGAAGCGGCGGTACTGCGCGCGCACCGGGCCGGCGGCATCGAACACCACGCACGACGCCACGGTGGCCTCGCCCAAGGTGTGGCTGATGTCGAAGCATTCCACGCGCTTGACCGGCTCGGCCAGGCCCAGCATGTCGCGCAGCGCATCGCTGCGCGCGTGCTGCGCATTGCGGCTGTTGAGTTCAGTGGCCAGCGTCAGCTGCGCGTTGCGGCTGGCCAGTTCCACGTAGCCGGCGCGCTCGCCGCGCACGTTCCACTTCAGCTGCACCTTGCGTTCGGCCGACGCGGACAGCGCGGCGACCAGCAGGTCGGCATCGGGAATCTCGCGGTCCAGCAGGATCTCGCGCGGCGGCTCGAATTCGATGTAGTACTGCGAGACGAACGCCGCCAGCACTTCCTCGGGGCTTTCCTCGCCATTGGTGCGCGGGAAGAACGGACGGGTGCCGAGGTTGCGGCCATCACGGAAGGCCAGCAGCAGCACGCAGGCCTGCGAGCCCTGCATGGCCACCGACAGCACGTCCAGGTCGGCGGCGCGGCCATCCACGTACTGGCGGGTCTGCATGCTGCGCAGCGAGGAGATCAGGTCACGCAGGCGCGCAGCCTGCTCGAATTCCAGTGCCTCGCTGGCGGCCTGCATCTGCTCGCCCAGCTCGCGGGTCAGCTCGTCGCTCTTGCCTTCCAGGAACAGCGCGGCGCGACGCACCGATTCGGCGTACTCGGCAGGCGCCACCAGCTCCACGCAGGGCGCGCTGCAGCGGCCGATCTGGTATTGCAGGCACGGCCGCGAGCGGTTGCGGAACACGCTGTCCTCGCAGCTGCGCAGCTTGAACAGCTTGTGCATCAGGTTAAGGGTTTCGCGCACCGCAGTGACGCCGGGATACGGCCCGAAATAGCGCCCGGGAATGGCGCGCGGGCCGCGATGCAGGGCGATGCGCGGCCAGTCCTCGCGGGTCAGCAGCACATGCGGATAGGTCTTGTCGTCGCGCAGCGAGACGTTGTAACGCGGCGACAGCGACTTGATCAGCTGGTTTTCCAGCAGCAGCGCCTCGGCCTCCGAGCGCGTCACGGTCACGTCCATGCGCGTGATCTGCGAGATCATCGACATGATCCGCGCATTCTTCGGGCTGCCGTTGAAATAGCTGCCGACGCGGTTGCGCAACGCACGCGCCTTGCCGACATACAGCAGCGTGTCGTCGGCGGCGTACATGCGGTACACGCCGGGGGCGGTGCTGAGCTGGGCCGCGAAGGCCTTGCCGTCGAAGGCCGGGGCGGGAACGTCGGTCATTCGCTGATCGATACTTCGCTGAGCACGCCACTGTCGGGATCGAAACGCAGCACGGCGTGGGCGTCGGTCTCAGCGATCCACACCGCGCCTGCACCCACCGTCAGGCCGGCCGGGCCATGCAGGCGCCGCGGCAGCGGCTGGGTGGTCAACTCACCGCCGCCGAGGCGCAACGTGCGCAGGCGGCCGTTGCCGGTGTCGGCAATCCACAGCAGCGGCGCATCCGGACTGAGCGCGATCGCCTGTGGGAACTGCAGGCTGGCCTGCGCGCGCGGGCCATCTTCGTCACCGAAACGCCAGGGACCCTGCCCGACCAGCGTCTGCACCAGATCCCCGCGCAGCTGCAGTGCACGGATCGAGGAGCCCAGCGCATCGGCCACGTACAGCACCTGCTGCACCACGGCGAGTGCAGTCGGTTGTGCGAATGCGGCCAGGTGGCCGCTGCCATCACGCTCGTCGATGGCACCGCTGCCGGCGCGCCACTGCAGGCTGCGCTGACCCAGGTGGTAGCTCCAGATGCGGTTGTCGCCGGCCATGGCGATGTGCAGCTGGTTGTCGGCGATGGCCAGGCCGACCGGGTGGTCCAGCGAGACCTGCCGCGCCTGCACGACTGGGCCCTCCACCGGCGCGCCGGGGCGGCCATTGCCGCACAGCGTGTCGACGATGCCGGTCAGCAGGTTGATGCGGCGCACGGCATGGTTGCCGGTGTCGGCCACGTACAGCGCATCGCGCTCCAGCACCAGCGCCTGCGGGCGATGGAACGCCGCTTCGGCGAGGTTGCCGTCCATGAAATCGGCCGTCCCCAGCCCGAATTGGCGCAGGATGCGCCCGCCGTGGCTGCATTCGAGGATGCGGTGATGGCCACTGTCGGCGATGTACAGGCGTTCGGTGCTGACCGCCAGGCCCAGCGGGAAACGCAGTGCCTGGCGCGGCTCCGGATGCAGCTCGGCACCGCCGCGCGGCGGTGCCGACGGCGCACCGTGGCACAGCGCATTCAACGCACGCTCCAGGTCTCCCGGAGCACCCAGCCCGACCAGCCGTTGCTGTTCGCGACCCTGCGCGTCCAGCAGGACCACGGTCGGCCACGATGTAATGCCGAAGCGACGCCAGCCATCCCAGTCGGCATCGAGCAGGACCGGCATTGACAGCCCCTGGCGACGCAGCAGTTTCAGTGCGGCGCCGGCGTCACGCTCGAAATCGAAGCGGGGTACCTGCAACACCAGTGGCTGCAGCATGCCAGGGTGACGCGACAGCCATTGGCCGAATTCGGCCAGGCGCTGCGCGCTCCAGGCAGAAGCGGCGTTGACGAACAACAGGGCCACCGGCCGACCGCGCAGTTCGGTCAGGGTGCAGGGGGCGGCATTGAGCCAGGTGGCGAACTCGGGCAGGTCCGGGACGGGCTGGACGTTCATGGCCCGATTATGCCGGAGTCGGCGTCATGCAACAGTCGTGCCACTGCACGTTTTGCAGCATTGTCGACCAGCGTCCAGACCTGTTCAAAGTGATCGCTGCCGCCGGTGTAGGGATCCGGGATGGCCACCTGCCCCTCCCCGCCCGACCAGGGCAGGTACAGCGCCAGCCGCTCACGCTGGGCAGGTGCCACCAAGCGTCCCGCATCCCGCAGGTTCGCCTCGTCGGCGCACAGGATCCAGTCGAAACGGTCGAAATCCGAGGCGTGCAGCTGGCGCGCACGCAGGCCGCCGATGTCCACGCCGTGCCCGGCCGCGCAGGCGATCGCGCGCCGGTCCGGCGGCTCGCCGACATGCCAGTCGCCGGTGCCGGCCGAATCCACCTGCACCCGCCCCGCCAGCGGTGAAGCGTCCAGGCGTGCGCGCAGCGCACCTTCGGCCATCGGCGAACGGCAGATGTTGCCGAGGCAGACGACCAGCAGCCTCATCGCGCGGCCAGCGTCTGCAGCAACGCTTCGGCACGCTCCAGGTCCTCGGGCGTGTCGATACCCGGCGGGAACGGCTCCGGCGAGATCGCCACGCTGATCGGGTAACCCGCCTCCAGCACACGCAGCTGCTCCAGCGATTCGACCTGCTCCAGCTGGCCCGGTGGCATCGCGGCGAACTGCTGCAGGAAACCGGCGCGGTAGCCGTAGATGCCGATGTGGCGCAGCCAGGCATGGCCTTCCGGCAGCGCGTCGCGGCTGCGCGCGAAGCCATCGCGGTGCCAGGCGATCGGTGCACGGCTGAAGTACATCGCCTCCTTGCGTGCGTTGCGTACCAGCTTCACCACGTTCGGGTCGAACAGGGTCTGCGCGTCCTCGACGGTCGTGGCCAGGGTCGACATGGGCGAGCTGCCGCCGACCAACGCTTCGGCCACCGCACGGATGCCGGCCGCAGGCGCGAACGGTTCGTCGCCCTGCAGGTTGACCACTACGGTGTCGTCGGCCCAGCCGGCGATGCGTGCGCACTCGGCCAGGCGGTCGGTACCAGAGGCATGCGAGGTGGCGGTCATCGCGACCTTCACCTCGGCCAGCCCGGACAGCGCGTCGGCAATGCGTTGATCGTCGGTAGCAACCCATACCTCGCCAGCGCCGGCCTGCAGCGCGCGGCGCGCCACGTGCAGCACCAGCGGCTCACCGCCCAGCAGGCGCAGCGGCTTGCCCGGCAGGCGAGAGGCGGCATAGCGGGCCGGAATGGCGACAACGAATTCAGTCATGGGGCGATACTCGGCAGGCTCATTACAACGGGGGTGCGGCCGGCGGCGCGTGAATGCAAGCGCCGCCGCGCCACTCAGTTCGGTCGCAGCTTGTCCAGGCGGTCAGTCAGCGCCACCCAGAACGCAGCAGGCAGTTCGGCACGCAACGGCACCGCGTAATGCCAATCGTTGCCGAACGCGCGGCATTTCACTGCGTCCTTCTCGGTCATCAGCACCGGCAGCTGGCTACCGAAGGACAGATCCTGCGGCTGGTAGGCCTGGTGGTCGGCGAAGGCATGCGGGACCACGCCGATGCCACGCGCGCGCAGCATGTCGAAGAAGCGCTGTGGATGGGCGATGCCCGCCACCGCATGAACACGCTGGCCCTTGAAGTACGACAACGGGCGCGCGCGGCCACCGGCCAACGGCTGCGCACTGTCGATGTGCAGGGCCATCGGCCACTGGCCGAAACCGCAGGCCTGGGCCGCGGTTTCCTCATCGGCCTGGCCCAGGTTGACCACACGGAAATCGCATTCGCCGGCACGGCTGACCGGCTCGCGCAGCGGTCCGGCGGGAATCATCCGGCCGTTGCCGTAGCGCCGCTGGGCATCGACCACTTCGATCTCGATGTCGCGCGCCAGCCGGTAGTGCTGCAGGCCGTCATCGCAGACGATCACATCGCAGCCGGCCTGGATCAGTGCCTTGCCTGCGGCCACGCGGTCGGCGTCCACGCGCACCGGTACGCCGGTCTTCCAGGCGATCAGCACCGGTTCGTCACCGCCCTTGGCAGTTGGCGTGTCGGCCTGCACCCACAGCGGCTTGTCGGCGTCTTCGCGGCCATAGCCACGGCTGGCGACGCCCGGCTTCCAGCCGGCCGCGCGCAGGCGCTCGACCAGGGCGATGGTCAGCGGTGTCTTGCCGGTGCCACCGGCGGTGATGTTGCCGACCACGATGACCGGCACCGGCAGCGTGTAGCGCTTGCGCCAGCCGCGCCGATAAGCGCGGCGACGCAGCGCGGTGACGCCGGCATACAACGGTGCCAGCAGGCGCATCGCCCACGGAACCGGGCTGCCGTCGTACCAGTACGGCGGGGTCTGGGTACCCTTGCCAGCCATCAGTCCTGCCTTTCGCGGAACTGCATGCTGTGCAGATGCTGGTACAGGCCACCCATGGCAAGCAGCTCCTTGTGGGTGCCCCGTTCAACGATGCGGCCGTGGTCCATCACCAGCACCAGGTCGGCATGCTCGATGGTCGACAGGCGGTGCGCGATCACCAGCGTGGTGCGTTCGGGCATCAGGCGCTGCAGCGCGTCCTGCACCAGTCGCTCGGATTCGTTGTCCAGCGCGGCGGTGGCTTCGTCGAGGATCAGGATCGGCGCGTCACGCAGGATCGCGCGGGCGATCGCCAGGCGCTGGCGCTGGCCGCCGGACAGCAGCGCGCCATTCTCGCCGACCGGGGTCTGCAGCTGCTGCGGCATGCGCGCGATGAACTCCCACGCATTGGCTGCTTCGGCCGCCGCACGGATCTGCTCCTCGCTCGCTTCCATGCCATAGGCGATGTTGGCCGCGATGGTGTCATCGAACAGCATGACCTTCTGCCCGACCATCGCCACCTGCCGACGCAGGTCGGCCAACGGATAGTCATCCAGCGCGACGCCATCGAGGGTGATCACACCACCGCTGGGCTCATAGAAGCGCGGCACCAGCCGGATCAGGCTGGTCTTGCCACTGCCGGAACGACCCACAATGGCGGTGACCGTACCCGGCTTGGCCACGAAACTGATGTCGTCCAGGGCGATGCCGCTGTCCTCGCGGTAGCGCAGCATGACGTGGTCGAAGGCCAGCTCGCCACGCACGCGCTGCACGTTGTTGCGGCCCTCGTCACGCTCCACCTGCATGTCGAGGATGCCGAACAGGCGCTCTGCGGCGGCCACGCCGCGCGAAATCGAGGTCTGCACGCTGGTCAGGCGGCGCAGCGAAGGAATGATGGCCATCATCGAGGTCATCAGGCCCATGAACTGGCCGGCATTGAGGCGGCCGGCCAGCGCTTCGCGGGTCGATACCCAGACGATCACCGCCAGCGCCAGTGCGGCCAGGAACTGCACCACGCTGGACGCCGCCGCTCGGGTGACTTCCACCTTCATGTTCAGCGCCAGCATGCGGTTGGCCAGGCGCGAATAGCGCGAGATCTCATGCTGCTGGGTGCCGTGCACCTTCACTTCCTGCTGTGCCGCCAGCGACTGTTCGGCGGTCTGCGCCATCGACCCCATGCCGTCCTGGATACCGCGGCTGATGCGGCGGTAGCGCTTGCCCACGTAGGACACGATCACGCCGATCAGCGGCACCACCACCAGCATGGCCACGGTGACCTTGACGCTCATCTGCAGCATTACCGCCAGCATGGCGATGATGGTCAGGGTGTCGGCGACCACGGTCTTGAGTGCGTCGGCACTGGCCTGGGTGACCTGTTCGGTGTCGAAGTTCAGGCGGCTGACCATCACCGGCGTCGCTTCGGTATCGAAGTGCGAGGACGGCAGGTGCAGGTACTTGGCCAGCACCTGTTCGCGCAGGTCGCGCACCACGCTGCGGCCGGTCTTGGCCAGCGCATAGTCGCTCACCCAGGTGGCGAGGCTGCGCATCAGGAACAGGCCGAGGATGGTCAGCGGCAGGATCACCGCCATGCGCGGTTCCGGGTTGACGAAACCACGGTTGACCAGCGGCTCCATCAACTTTGTGAAGTGGTAGCCCGCCAGGGCTTCGACCACCATGGCGATGACCGCGGCCACCATGAACACCCAGTAGGCGCGGGTGTACCCCAGCAGGCGTTTGTAGATCGGCCACACCGGCGCGTGATTGGAACTCATGGACGCACCTCGGGTGCTGTTGCAATGGCAATACGGCGGAAGCCGAGCTGACCCAGCGCGTCCTGCGCGGTCACCACAGCCTGGTAGGGAGTGCGTGCGTCGGCGCGCAGCAGCACGGTCTGCTCGCGATCGCTGCCGGCCACGGCGGCGATGGTCTGCTTGACCGACTCGACGTCGCTGCGCAGCACTTCCTGGTCATTGATGAAGTAGCGGCCTTCGGCGTTGATCAGCACGCTGAGCGAGCGTGGCGGCTCGTTGGTCTGCTGCTGGCTGGCGGTCGGCAGCTGCACCTGCAGCGTCGAACGCGCGTCGAAGGTGGTGGTGACCACGAAAAAGATGATCAGCACCAGGATGACGTCGATCAGCGGCACCAGGTCGATATGCGGCTCATCCTGGGATCGGTCGTTGCCGATACGCATCGATCAGGCCTTCGCCGTGGCGGCGCCGGCCTGGCGCGCGGCCGGGGCCGGGTTCATCACCCCGGGGCGGCCGTCGAGCGTATCCAGCAGGGCACTGGCTTCCTGCTCCATCTCCACCACGTAGCCGTGGATGCGGCCCTTGAAGTAGCGATGGAACATCAGCGCCGGGATCGCCACGATCATGCCGGTGGCGGTGCACACCAGCGCCTTGCCGATGCCGCCGGCCAGCTGGTTCACATCGCCCACGCCGTGGTCGAGGATGCCCAGGAACATCTGGATCATGCCGATCACCGTGCCGAGCAGGCCCAGCAGCGGGCCCGCCGAGGCAATGGTGCCCAGTGCGTTCAGGAATCGCTCCATGCGGTGCACCAGGTGGCGGCCGGTGTCTTCGATGCGCTCGCGGATCTGGTCGCGCGGGCGGTTGCGGGCTTCCAATGCGGCAGCCAGCAGCGCCCCCAGCGGCGAGTTCGCCCGCAGGGTCTGCAGGTGGGCAGGGTCGAGCTTGCCGCGAGCGGCCCAGTTGCGCACTTCCTGGCCGAGGCCGGGCGGCAGCACTTCAGTCCGCCGAAGGGACCAGAAACGCTCCAGGATGATCGCCAAAGCCAGTACGCCCAACAGCAGCAGCGGCACCATCGGCCAGCCACCGGCCTTGACCAGTTCCCACACGTTTCAACCCTCCGGCCCAACGGCCGCTTGTTCGATCGGCGATAGGATAGCAGCCGACCGCGCCCGCCCAGCGGCATCCCACCACCGGGATGCATGGATGCGCTGTTCACGCAGCTGCAGGCCTTGTGCGCCAAGCCATACGCGGATCGCCCCGGAGTCGGCCGTGGCCAGCACTTCCGCGCCTTGCGCCTGCCAGCGCTGGACCACCTCCTGGCGCGGGTGGCCGAAGCGGTTCCGGTGCCCGGCCGAGACCACCGCCAGCCGCGGCGCCACCGCCGCAACCCACGGCGCACTGGAGCTGCCGCCGCTGCCATGGTGCGGCACCAGTACCACGTCCGCCTTCAGCGCGTGCGGATACGCCTGCAGCAGCGCCCCCTCGGCCGGTCGACCAATATCGCCGGGAAGCAGCACCACGCCGTGGCGGCTGGCAATGCGCAGCACGCAGCTGTCTTCGTTTTCGGCCTGCCGGCTGCCCGGCGCGGGGTGCAGGACCTGGAAATCGACCCCATCCCACTGCCAGCGCATCCCCTGCTGGCACGGGGCAGCCCCGGCGATGGTGCTGCCGGGCGGCGCCAGCAGTTGCAGCCCGGCCAGCTGCCGGCGCAGGCCGGGCAGGCTGCCGATGTGATCCAGGTGGTCATGGCTGAGCATCGCCTGCTGCGGTGGCCCCTGACCGAGCGCACGCAACGCCGGAACCAGGATCCGCTCGTTGCCGTCACCACCGGTCGGCGGTCCAACGTCGTACCAGAGCGCGTGCCGGGCCGTGCGCACCAGCACCGCCGTGCCCTGGCCCACATCGTGCACCAGCAGCTCCAGCTCGCCGTCGGCAGGGGCATGCCGTGCCGGCCACAGCAGTGGCAGGCACAGCAGCAGGCCAGCAAGGCCACCGCCGGCACCGCGCGGCAGCAGCCACCAGAACACGCCCAGCAAGGCCACCGGTACCGCCCAGCGTGGCGCCTCGGCCAGCCACCACATCGCCTGCGGATGCAACGCCAACGGCTGCAGGGCCTCCCAGCTGAGCTGGAACAGCCAGGCCGCGGCGCGCCAGGCCCAACGCCCCGCGCCGTCATGCAGCACGTGCAGGCCGGTACCGAGCAGCGACAGCGGAACAACCAGCATCGTCCACCACGGGATGATCGGCAGATTGACCAGCGGCCCCAGCCGCGCGGTCCCGCCAAACAGCGCAACGCACAGCGGCAGCAGGCCGAGGCTGGCAACACCCTGCGCGGCAAGGAACCCGCGCAGCCCACCACCGATGCCCTCCGGCCCCGTCCTCGGCAGGCACCAGAGCAGCCACAGCACGCCGCCGAAGCTCAGCCAGAATCCAGCCGAGAGCACCGACAGCGGCGCCGGCAGCAGCATCACCATCGCGGCCAACGCCAGCCCCTGCCCTGCACCGACCGGGCGACGTCCGGCCCTGGCCAGTGCGACCAGCCCGATCATCAACGCCGCGCGCACCGTCGGCAGTGCACCACCCGCAGCTACCGCATAGGTGGCTGCGGCAAGCGCCGCTCCACATGCGGCGGCCTGCGGCCGTGGCCAGTACCGTCCCAGCAGCGGGCACAGCCACCACGACAGGCGGCACAGCAGCACGCCGAAGCCCGCGACCACGCCCACGTGGAAACCGGAAATGGCGACCAGATGGGTCAGGCCCAACGCGCGCAGGTGTTCCCAGTCGGCATCGGACAGGCCACGGGTATCGCCCAGTGCCAGCGCCTGCACGAACCGTGCGGCAGGATGTGCCACCTGCACGGCGATCGCGGCACTGCTGCGTTCCCGCCAGGCCTGCAGGCCCTGCGCCGGCAGCCACTCGCGTGCACTTGCCGGATCACGCACCGAGGCATTGCCGGAGATGCCCCGCAGCACGGCGTGGCGCTCGCCATCGAAGCCACCGGGATTGATCCGTGAACGCGGCGCCCGCACGCGCAACGACAGTTCCCAGTACGCCCCGGCGCGAACCCCACGGCGTCCAGCATCCGGACCACCTTGCGGAGGCCCGCGCCACGGATCGTTCCAGGTCACCTGCAGGCGCTTGCCACGCAGCGATCGCAGGGCTTCGGCATCTTCCACATGCAGCACGAAACGCGTGTAGCCGGGCCCCTGCTGCGGAAGGTCGGCAACCCGGCCCCGCACCTGCACGTCCTGCGGCGGCGCGCCGGGCGCAAGTTGGCCGTGCAGGACCCAGTGCCCGTGCAGTGTGGCCCATGCCAGGCCGAGCAGGGTCGCGGCCCACGCACGGCCGCGCCAGCGCAACAGCCAGCCGCTGGCGCCGGCGACCGCCATCGGCGCACTCAGCCAAAGCGGCAGCAACACCGGCATCTGCACGCAGGCCAGCGCCCCCAGCACCAGGCCTGCGGCGCAGCCAAAGCCAAACAGGGCCGGGGCGGAGCGATCGGGAACCATTCCCCCAGCCTGCCGCTGGAGGTGGCAGGCTGCCTATCGGGCCTTTCCCCGTGTGCCTGTCAGCGCCGTACGGTACCGCGGTGGAAATTGACCCTGAAGCTGGCGCCGCCGCCCGCCGCTTCACCGACGCTGACCGAGCCACCGTGGTGCTGCACGATTTCCTTCACCAGGTGCAGGCCCAGGCCACTGCCGCTGCCGGCTGCACGCAGGCGGTGGAAGGGCTCGAAGATCGCTTCGCGGTCACCGACCGGAATGCCGGCGCCCTGGTCGCTGACCTCCAGCAGGCCGCGTGCATCCAGGCGCACGCAGATGATGCCGCGCCCGCCACCATGGACGATGGCGTTGTGCACCAGGTTGGCGATCACCCGCCCCAGCGCCAGGCTGTCGCCATGGATCCACACGGGCGACTCCGGCGCATCCACCTCGAAGCCATAACCGGCGCCGACCACCAGCGGTGCCAGATCGGCGGCCGCCTCGCGCACCAGCAACGCCAGGTCCAGCCGCTGCAGCGCGCCGACATTGCGGTCGAGCCGCTGCAGGTCGAGCAGGTGCTCGGCCACGTTGCCGAGGCGGGCGACATCGGTCAGCAACTGCGATTTCAGTTCACCCTGCGGCAGCTGCGAGAGGCGCGCCTGCACTACCGCGATCGGCACGCGCAGCTCATGCGCGGCATCGGCGAGGAATTTGTCGCGTGCTGCATAGCCCTGCTGCACCTTGTCGATCGCATCGTTGAACGCTTCCACCAGTGGTGCGACCTCGGTCGACACCAGCTGCGCATCCAGGCGCGCGCCCGGCTGGCCGATGTCCAGTTCCTTGGCCTGCTGCGCGGAGCGGCGCACGCCGCGCATCGCGCGATGGATCACCGTCGGCATCACAAGCAGCGTGACCACGATCAACGGCAGGAAGAACCACAGGCCGATCAGGCGCAGCACCATCAGCGCGCCATCCAGCAACCCGCCCTTTGGAGCGCCACCGACCATCACCGTGATGCGGCGCCCCTCTTCGTTGCGGATCATCACCCGCGCCACATCCAAGTACGGCGGCACCAGCGAACCAAGTTCGGTCGCGCCCAGCGTCGGCAACCGCGCCAGCAGCGGCGCGTGGATCGCCGGAATCGTGCCGCGCTCCAGCCAGGCACCCTTGTCGTCGACTGCCGCGAACCAGAGGTTGCCGCCTGCACTGGCATCGAGCTTTTCCCAGCGCGCCTGGTCCAGCACCAGCCGGCCACCCTCACTGTGCACCGCCTTGGCCACTGCCTCGGCCATGAACATGTCCATGCCCCAGGTGTCCTTGTCACCCCAGGTCAGGATCAACGCGACCACCGCGAACAGCACGGTGAAGGCCTGTGCAAGGAACAGGCGCCAGGCCAGGCCCAGGGTGATGGAGCGGATCGGACGTGCCATCTCAGGCCTCCGCCAGCAGGTAGCCGACACCGCGGATCACATGGATCTCCACGCCGGCCCCCGCCTGTTGCAGCGCCTTGCGCAGCTTGGAGATATGCGCATCCAGTGCATTGGACTGGATCTCGTCATCGAAGCCGTACACTGCTGCCTCCAGCGCACTGCGGGTGACGGTGCGTCCCTGCCGCATCGCCAGCGCCTGCAGCACCAGCACCTGCCGCCGCGGCAGCGCCAGCAGCTGGCCATCGACCTGCGCCTGCAGCGATTCGAAATCGAATTCCAGCCGGCCCAGTCGCAGGCTGGGTGTCACCATCGCAGAGGGCCGCCGCGACACCGCACGGATGCGCGCCATCAGTTCCTCGATCGCCACCGGCTTGACCAGGTAGTCATCGGCGCCGACATCCAGGCCCTCGACCTTGTCCGACAGCGTGCCCTTGGCAGTCAGCATGATCACCGCCAGGTTCGGGCGCAGGGCCCGCGCAACGGCAACGAAGCCCGCGCCATCGCCATCAGGCAACTGGCGGTCGAGCAGCATCAGCTGGTGCACGGGTTCGCGCAGCGCGATGGCGGCTTCGGCCAGGCAACCAACCACATCGGCGACCACGCCCTGCCGCTCCAGTCCCGATTGCAGGGCTCGGGACAGATCAGGATCGTCTTCGACCAGGAGGATGCGCATCGGGGGCTCGGCTTCCGGAAACGGTGCCGATCATAGTGCCTGGCGCCCACTTTTTCCGCTTCGGCCTGCCGGATGCGCCGACGCAATGTTCTGACAATGTTGCTCCCCCACCATGCGCAGCCATCCCCTGCAAAGTCGCTGATCGATGCCGTTACTGTCCCCGACCCTGCTGCGCCCGCTGCTGTTCTCCGCTGCCTTCGGCCTGCCGGTGTTCGCGCAGGCCGCCGACCGCAACCCGGGCGTGCAGGCCGGCATGAGTGCTGGCGCAACCTCGGGCGCGTATGCGCACTACGACGTCAAGCCGCTGGTGGTCCCGTCCATTGCCTGGCAGGGCCAGCGCTTCTTCGCAAGCCCCGGCTCGCTGGGGATGTATCTGTACAAGGGCCAGGGCCTGCGCCTTTCGACGGCGGTCACGCCCTACACGCTGCGCTTCAAGACCGATGACGTGAATGATCCGCAGCTGCGCCGCCTGCACAGCCGGCAGATGTCGGCCATGGCCGGCATCAACGGCGAATACAGCGCCGACTGGGGCATCGTCGAAGCCGGGGTGATGCGTGAGATCACCGGCCACGGCGGCGGTTTCGAATCGCGCCTGCACTACAGCTATCAGATCCAGGCCGGCCGCTTCACCTGGCTCCCCAAGGTGGGCGTGGTGCACTCCAGCGCACGCTTGCTGGATTACTACTACGGCATCAGCGATGAGGAAGCGTTGCGCTCCGGACTGGCCGCCTACCAGCCGGGCAGCACGACATCGCCAAGCCTGCAGATCGCCGTCAGCACGCCCCTGGGCACGAAGTGGCGCGCGACCGGTGTGGTTGCCAACCAGTGGTTCGGCGATGCAGTGAAGGACAGCCCGATGGCACGACGCGGCACCCAGTCGTCGGCCTTCATTTCCCTGATGCGCTCGTTCTGAACGAGCGCCCGCTACGGACAAGGACCCCCCATGGCCTCCGTCTCCCCCACCTCCGAAGCACACGCGATCCTGCGAGCCCCCGATCTGGACAGCGCCGAGCGCGCCTACCTTGGGCTGATGCCCGACCTTGAGCACGTGAGCGCGCTTGCACGCCGCGCGCTCGGCCAGTCGCGCGTTGCCGACGCGGCCCGGGGATACGCGCTGTCGATGACTCTGGTCGGGCTGCGCCTGCAGGAACTGGAGATGGGCGAGGCCAGCGCGAAAGAGCATCGGCAGGCCACCCTGCGCAGCCTGCGCCAGGCCTTCAGCGCCTGAGCGCAGGCCATCGGCAACGATGCTGCAGTGCCGCGCACCCGCTCAGCGGAACGTGGTCCAGGCCAGCACAGCGGACAACAGGGCGACCCAGATTACTGCCTTGAACGTACCTTCCAGCATGTTGCCGCCGAACAGCAGTTCAAAGAACGGATTGGGCCTGGAAACCGGCACATGATCGCTCATCGGTGAAAGATCCTGGTGATGGGTGGAGGGTATGCACGCATGCCTGCGCGGGCATCACTCTAGTACAGGCCCGTCATCGGTGGATGTGCCGAGAACATCCGCTTAACACCCTGCGCGCCAGTTCGGGTATGTTCGACCCAACGCTGCGTTCAAGGATGATCGATGCTCAAGCGCGCCTTGTTCCCTGTTGTCGCCCTGCTGCTGTCCGTGCTGGTCATCGCGCTCGGATGGCAGAACCGCCATCTGCGACAGATCAACGAGCAGATGGCCACTCAGCTTCAGGACATGCGCCTTGAAGCACACGGCCTCGAGCTGGGCAGTCGCCCGGATGCACTGTCGCTGCGCACCACGCAGCAGACCTTCGTCGATATCGGCGGTGCGCGCGACGTTCCGCAGATCCTCTATTTCTTCTCCACCGCATGCCGCTACTGCCTGGCCTCGGTACCGCAGCTGCAGCAGATCGCCGCGGCCCGCGGCAACAGCGAACTGGTCGGTGTCGGCCTGCCGCCATACGACCGGCTGGCGGACTACGCCGGCAAGCATGCACTGCGCTTCCCGATCGCCATCGACAACGAAGCCGCTGCGTCCACGCGCTATCGCGCCACTGTCACGCCGATGCTGATGGTGCTGGCCGCCGATGGCCGCGTTGCCTACAAGCATGTCGGGCAGCTCGACGCCCAGGTCGTGCAGGCCGCCGTCGCGTCGCTCGCGCCGAAGCCGGCGCTGCCCTGATCCCGCATGCCGCGCATCACGTCGCGGCGCCCTGTTACTGCATTCGCGCCACAACCGGCACTCCCGTGCCTTCGGCAACTGCAACTCCACAACGCCAACCAAGGAGATACACATGATCGGAAAGAAAGTGCTTTCGTCCGTCGCCGGTATCGTCGTTGTCGCGGCCATGGCCTTCGGCGCCAGCCAGGCCTTCGCCGTCTCGCCCAAGACCGGATATGCACCGGGCTGCGAACCGCACCCGCAGTGCCCGTTCGGCAACGCGGGCAAGCACGGCCAGCTGCTGTGCTGCGACCCGCTGTAACCGGATCCGTGCATGGGGTCGGCATCGCTGACCTGCCACACCCGCCGCGGAGCTGAGCCAGCGCCGCGGCCATGACCGGGCCACCCCGCAGTGGCCCACCACGCCGGGCCGCCGTGATGCGCGGCCCGGCACTTCCCGGCCCGGATTCATCCTTCCCGCATCGACTTGGCGCACGCTTTACCGGCTTTCGTCGCATACCGGTTTCACAGCGCAGGGGGCAGTGCCACGCTGGACTCCCTTCTCCGGAGCACCGTGCCATGCCGATGCTTGCCCTGCTGCTGTTGTGCGCTGGCCTGTTCGGCCGCGATGCCGACGCCGGGGATGCCTCCCTGCGCAGCCAGATCCTGCAGGCCGACGCCGGGCGTGCGGGCATGCCCCCGGCACATGAGCCGACGGCCCTGCAGTTGTTCCGGTTGCGCCAGGACCGCGTGCTGCGGGTGGGCAACCAGCGCCCGCCTGCGGGCGGCCAGCAGCATCAGGCCGGTTCAGCACGTTTCGCGCAGGTCTGGGAACGCGTGGACGGCCACTGGCGACTGCAGCGCATGATCAGCATCGACGAATGGGTTGCCCAGCGCTGACGCTCGGGCACCGGTAACCATCGCAAACGAAAAAGCCGGCCCAGGGCCGGCTTTCATCGTGATCCACCGCTGCACCGGCAGTGCCGGGAGCCAGGTGGTGGGCGGTACAGGGTTCGAACCTGTGACCCCTACCATGTCAAGGTAGTGCTCTACCGCTGAGCTAACCGCCCATCTTGTTCTTGCCGCCCGAAAGCTGGCCCTGCTACGTAAAAACCCGGCGCCAGGGCCGGGCTCTTCAGTTCACGACAGCCCCCTTCCGGAGACTTCGTGGTGGGCGGTACAGGGTTCGAACCTGTGACCCCTACCATGTCAAGGTAGTGCTCTACCGCTGAGCTAACCGCCCGTTTTTGCTTCTGAACGTCCGCGATTGCGTCGGTGCAGGCCGCGTATATTACGGATGCCGGCCGTGAAGCGCAACACTTTTGTGAAGAAGATGCTGCACCGCCGCGTTCAGCCCAGACTCGCTTCCTTCAGCTGCCGGATCTGGTCACGCACGCGTGCGGCATCCTCGAATTCCAGGTCCTTGGCGTGCTGGTACATCTGCTGTTCCAGCGCCTTCAGACGGGCCGCCAGCTGGGCCGGGCCGAGCGAGCGGTAATCGGCTCCGTCCTCGGCAACACCCGCCCTGCCCTTGCCCTTGCCCTTCTTGGCTTCCTTCTCCGCCGCATCCGAACGCGCACCTTCGAGGACGTCGACGATCGGGCGCGCCACCGAGCGCGGCACGATGCCATGTTCTTCGTTGTACTCGACCTGCTTGGCGCGGCGGCGGTCGGTCTCGTCGATCGCTGCCTGCATCGAGCGGGTCACCTTGTCCGCATACAGGATCGCCTTGCCTCGCACATTGCGGGCGGCGCGGCCGATGGTCTGGATCAGCGAGCCGGTGGAGCGCAGGAAGCCTTCCTTGTCGGCGTCGAGGATTGCCACCAGCGACACCTCGGGCATGTCCAGGCCCTCGCGCAGCAGGTTGATGCCCACCAGCACATCGAACTTGCCCAGGCGCAGGTCGCGGATGATCTCCACGCGCTCGACCGTGTCCACGTCCGAGTGCAGGTAGCGCACGCGGATGCCGTGTTCGGTCAGGTATTCGGTGAGGTTCTCGGCCATGCGCTTGGTCAGCGTGGTGACCAGCACACGGTCACCGGCCTTGATGCGCGCGTTGGCCTCGCTCATCAGGTCGTCGACCTGGGTGCCCACCGGGCGGATTTCCACCACCGGATCGATCAGGCCTGTCGGGCGCACCACCAGCTCGGTGATCTCGTCGCCGGCCTCGCGGTACTCATACGGGCCCGGCGTGGCGGACACGTAGATCGCGCGCGGGCAACGCTCCTCCCACTCCTCGAAACGCAGCGGCCGGTTGTCCAGCGCCGACGGCAGGCGGAAGCCGAACTCGACCAGGGTCTCCTTGCGCGAACGATCGCCCTTGAACATGGCACCAATCTGCGGAATGGTCACGTGCGATTCGTCGATGACCAGCAGCGCGTCCGGCGGCAGGTAGTCGAACAGCGTCGGCGGCGGCTCGCCGGCATTCTTGCCGGTCAGGTGCCGCGAGTAGTTCTCGATACCATTGCAGAACCCGACTTCGGCCATCATCTCGATGTCGAACTGGGTGCGCTGCGCCAGGCGCTGCGCCTCGACCAGCTTGTTTTCCGCATACAACTGCTCAAGCCGTTCCTTCAACTCCACCTTGATGGTTTCCACCGCGGCCAGCACGCGCTCGCGGGTGGTGGCGTAGTGGGTCTTGGGGTAGACAGTGAACCGCTGCATGTTGCGCATCGTCTCACCGGTGAGCGGGTCGAACAGGGTGATCTTCTCGACCTCGCCGTCGAACAGCTCGATGCGCAGCGCTTCGCTGTCCGACTCGGCAGGGAACACGTCGATCACTTCGCCACGCACGCGGAACGTGCCACGCTGAAGCTCGTACTCGTTGCGCGTGTACTGCAGCTGGGTCAGGTGATTGATCAGGTCGCGCTGGTCGATGCGCTCGCTCTTGGACAGGATCAGGCGCAGCGACAGATAGTCCTCGGGCGCACCCAGGCCATAAATCGCCGACACCGTGGCAACCACGATCGCATCCGGGCGCGACAGCAGGGTCTTGGTCGCGGCCAGCCGCATCTGCTCGATGTGCTCGTTGATCGAACTGTCCTTCTCGATGAAGGTGTCCGACGAAGGCACGTAGGCCTCCGGCTGGTAGTAATCGTAGTAGCTGACGAAGTACTCGACCGCGTTGTGCGGGAAGAACGCCTTGAACTCACCATACAGCTGCGCCGCCAGCGTCTTGTTCGGCGCCATGATCAGCGTCGGCTTCTGAACGTTCTGGATGACGTTGGCGATGGTGTAGGTCTTGCCCGAGCCGGTGACGCCCAGCAGGGTCTGCTTGGCGATGCCCGCTTCGAAGTTGCTGGTCAGCTTCGCGATGGCATCAGGCTGGTCGCCCGCCGGCGAATACGGCGAGACGAGTTCGAAACGGTCGCTCATGGTGTTGCCAGTTCCCGGGGAGGACAAGTATACGGGGCAAGGGGTGACGGCCAGCTGAGGGGTTTCCGGGCAGGCTGGCGCGGCGGTGCCTGATGGCGGCGCTGCTGCCGGGGCGCGAGGCTTGAAGCCATGCACCACATCCCCCGTCCCAATCGTTCGGCGCTACGCGGCATGCACCTGGTCGAGATGCTGGTGGTGATCGCCGTCCTTGCCGTCCTGGTGGCCGCGGGTTGGCCCGCGCTGCATCCGCTGCTGTTGCGGCATCGCGCCGACGCCCTGCAACTGGCCCTGCATGCCAGTCTCTCCAGCGCCCGAAGCGAAGCTCTGAAGCGCCGCGAATTGATCGGGCTGTGCGCCAGCGACGACGGTGAGCAGTGCTCACGCGACTGGAGCGCCGGCTGGATCATCTATCGCAGCGGCAGGCATCGGGGGACACCGGCATCCGCCGAGGACATCCTGACCCACCACCAGGGCCGGACCGACATCGCAATCGTCGCCCAGGCCAGCAGTGGACGGCCGTTGCTGTTCTTCCAGCCTGATGGGCGCAGTCCCGGCGCCAATCTCACACTACGCATCTGCGCAGGAAACCGGCTGCATGGCAGGTTGGTCATCAACAATGGCGGCCGTATCCGCAGCGAGCGTGTCGACCGCACCCTCCCCTGCTGACGGGCCAAAAAGACAAAAGCCGCGATTTCTCGCGGCTTTTGCAGTATCTGGCGCCCGAAGTTGGACTCGAACCAACGACCCCCTGATTAACAGTCAAGTGCTCTAACCGGCTGAGCTATTCGGGCGGGGAGGCGCATTGTACTGGGCGATCAGAGGAAGATCAACACCTGATTTACCAGCAATCGGAAACCGTGCCGCTGGCCGTTTTGCGGTTGGCCTGGTCCACGCCCAGCGTCCCGCAGCTGTCCTTGGTCTGGTTGCCCTGGGGCGTCGCCGTCAGCGTGAACGAGGACGCCTTGCCATCGAAGGTGATCGCGTAGCGTGTGGTCCCGCCCTCGCGCGGCGACACCTTGCTGGGCAGCGCGAAGCCCGAATAGGTGTTGTTCACCGAGTAGTAGCGCTCAGCACGCTGCGCGTACTCCACCAGGTCCGCCTTGGCCACGCCCCGGTGCGACTGGCGGATGTACTGCTGGTACGACGGAACGACAATCGCCGCCAGGATGCCGAGCACGATCACCACGATCATCAATTCGATGAGGGAGAAACCGTGCTGCTTGCCGGGACGACGCAGGGTACTGGAAAGAGTGTTCAGGCTCATGGGAATGTCTTCGTTACTGGATCTGGCGCCAGGATTGGCGACCGCAGGGATAAGGCACGTACATCGTCGGAGCACCCGCCACGTTGACCGCCATCCAGCAGGCGCGCCCGCCTCGATCGGCACCCTTTGCCAGGCGCGGCATCACCGAGACATTGACGTCCTTCACCGGTGCGGTGCCGCCGGTGTCGAGACTGACGCCGGCCGTGCCCGCTCCGTAGGGCGTGCCGGTAATGGACCCGACCCGCGCCTGCTCCAGCGATGCAACACCCGAGATCGGATTGAGGCCAAACAGCCAGTTGCTTCCCTCGGTCGAACAGCCACGGCCACCCGCGGTGGGCATGTAGGTCGGCATGAACACCGTTCCCGACGCCACGGCAGGATTACCAACAAAGCGTTCACCTGCGCCGGGCAATGCAATGCTCCACCCGCGCGCCGCCCCGGAGAAGGGCGTGGCCGTGACCGTGCGCAACTTGTTGGTGGTGGTCACCGTATAGGCCAGCAGATTGGCGGGCACGATCGTGGCCTCCGGCTGGTCCTTGCTGGTGTCGTTGACACCGTACAGCGACTGCGCGGTGAGATCCTGCGGATCATTGTCGAAGGAGAAGCTGCCGGTACCCAGCACCAGCATCACGCCACCACCCGGTCCGGTCACGGCGGTCATGCCGCCGGTAATCGGCTGGCGGTACACCTGGTTGTTGTTGTTGGTCTGGCGCGCCGTGGTGAACACCGGCGTGGTGACCGAGGTCGCCGTGCTTTCCAGGTCGAACTTCCACAGCGCGCCGCGCTGGTCGGCCGCATAGATCGTGTCCGCCAGGCCGTCGCGGCCACGTACACGCCCCGTCCCGCCGGCGCTGTCGGCGCGCCAACGGTCGACGGCCACGATGTTGCCCAGGCCGTTGTCACCGGCAGGTGCAGTCGCCGCGGCCTCGGTAGCAGTGATCATCCGCACCGCGCCCGATCCCAGGTCGACCACGAAGAGCACGGCCTTGCGGCTGAGGCTGTTGTAACCGTTGCCGAAGATCGCTTTCCACGCCACCCCGGTCCCTTCCTTCACCGGCACGATCACCGGCTTGCCAAGGACATGGCCGATATTCGCCTTCACGGTGCTATCGAGCCCCGGCGCCACGTCACTGATTTCCCACAGGCGATTGCCGGTACCGAAGCTGGATGGCGTGGTGACATCCAGCGCGAACACCGAGCGCCCACCGGCGCCCGCCGTACCAACCAGCGCCGTGGCCCAGTTGCCACCGATCTGTGCGTCCGCCACCGCGATCGGTCCATCCACGTAGTAGCGATGACGGAAGCGCTGGTCGGACTTGTTGGCCGCCACGTAGGGATACAGCAGGTTGGCCATGTGGCCCAGCGCAGTTCCAGGGATGTAGGCGAAGGTCTCGCTGCCACCGGCACTGTCACTCACGCCGCTGCCGTTCATGCCACCGTCGAAGGCATGCAGCATGCCGTCGTTGGCACCGACATAGACCATGTAGCGGCCGTTGTTGCGCTTGCGGGTCAGATACGTGGCATACGAGGTCGCCATCGCGGTGCTGATGCGCTGGTAGCCATAGTCGTCGCGGGGCGAACTGATCACCGGGCTGGAGTTGACGATGTCGCCCAGCACGGTGGTACGGGTGCGATAGATGCCCCCCGAGTTGCGTACTTCGCGTGATGCGTCGCCGCGCAGATAGGCCATGGCCGTGGCGATGTCGCCGCCCAGCTTTTCAGCCTCGGTCGCAGAACAGCGCGCAATACCGGGATACTGCTTCTCGTCCTTGTTGCAGAGATCGGTGAAGGCGATGTTGGTGCTGCTGAAGTCAACTGCAGCATTGCCCTTGGTGGCGACGATGGTGCGCGAACGCTGCGCGCCCAGTTTCTCTGCCGCTTCCCACACCTGCGTGTACTCGGTCTGCTGCGTCTTGTCGTTCACCGCGAGCTTGGATGCCTTCAGGCGGCTGAACCAATCGGTTTCCTCGTTGGCCACTTCGAACTGGGGCGTGACCGCCAGCGACCCGGTACCGATACGCGCGCCGGTCAGGCCCTGGCTGCCCGAAGGCGCTGGCCCGGAGGTGACCGACGACAGCACCCGGCGCATGGCCGTGGTGATGTCTGCTGGAGTACGCGCGTTGATGTACTCACCACGGGTATTGGTCGCGGCGTGCCAGATGTCATCCACGGTGCTGGGATTGTTGTTCTGACGTGGCGGCCAGTTGTTGTAGATGGCCGAATCGGTATACGGATTCTGCTGTTTGTCCGGATCGAACAGGTTGCCACGTGCACCCAGGGTGATCCCGTAGAAGTTGATGTGCAGGTCCTTGTTGCAGTCCAGCGACTTGTCGGTACTGGTCGCACACTGCTCCGGCACCGGCACATTGCCCTTGGGCATCGCGGTATCGGTGCGCAATGGATTGACGTAGTAATACGCCGCGATATCAGCCATCGTATCCGAGTTGCTGTCCGAGAACGGGGCGCCCATTGCCTTGTCGATGTTGCCCGGGGCGGGCGCCAAGGATGTCGGCAGGCTGTTGCCATTGTTGCTGTAGCCATCGGTGAACAGCATCACCGCGTTTTTCTGGCAGGAAAGCTTGATGGGGGCATTGTCATCGGTCCGCATGAACTGCAGGCCGGCCGCATTGACCGCATGCCGATTGGGCGTACCGCCATTGGCGGTCAACGCAATCATGTCGCTGTACAGTTTCGCTTTCTGCGTGATCAGGCTCATGTCCTGGATCGCCAGACGCTTCGCATCATCGGACGAGCTGTTGTACTTCTGGAACTCGTTGATCTTGAAGTAGCCGACATACATGTCGTTGACGTTCATCGCATGCGTCATGCCCGCGATCATCGCGCGGTTTCGGTTGCCGTAGTAGGAGTACCAGTTGGCGAAATTCTGGAGCGCGGCCGCATCACCGGACGCGATGACATACTTCCACATGTCACACCCCGTGCCACAGGCACCCGCAATCCTGGTACGGGTGACGCCGGCATATGCATTGGTCGCCCCCGGCAGCTGGGGCCGGGGATCAGCATCACTGCTGTAGGGCATGAAGAACGTTGCCGGAACATACCTCAGGGATGCGTAACCCGCCGAAGTCCAGCTTCGGCCATTGCCATTGTCGTTCTCGGCGCCGAATGCATACGTTACGTTCCCCCAGCGATCCTCGTTTCGGGTCACATTCGCATAGGCCTGCCCCTTGGGCGCAACCATGCCCTTCTGCATCCGTTGGACATCCCAACTGGATCTACCCAGGTAGCTCGCAGCAAGCGACAGCGAATTACCCGTGTCACGCGGATCAATGAGGGTGGCTGCCGTATTGGCCTGCGGATAGGACACGACCTCTTCCTTGACGACGTTCAGCCAAGGCTCGTACTTGATGTTCGGATCGTAGTACGCCGGGTTGTAGGCGGCCGATCGCGCGAACCCGAATACGTCCAGCGCGGGAATGCCGCTGTTGTCGTTGATTCGGGCGCCTGGCAGTACATAGAAGTAGTCGCACTCCCCCGCGCCATAGATGGGATTGTCATAGCGATCGTAGCCACTGATGATGTCATCAACGGTGTTCAGTACACCCTTGGATCTGAAGAAGCTCTGCCGCGCATAGTTCCAGCACGCCGTACCATCCTGCCCCGGGAACTGGGTCTGGAAGGTCATCGAACCCGAATCGTCCACCGCCATGATGAATGACGGCGGCGCGGAGACCTTCAGGTTCATCGGGTGCTGCGACAACGTGCCCTGCGCCTGCGCGGCGAACAGGTTCATCGCAAGCCAGGTGCCGCCAGCCACCGCCAGCAACAGCCCGGAGCCGGCCAGGATCTTGATCTTTCGGGTCGCCATGACCGGGTTCCTCAAAGCTTGAAAACAGTGTCGACAGCCGCCGAGGAAGTACCCTCGTTGCTGGTGGCGGCATCGCGATCGGAGCCGAACGCGGTGATCTGGTAGACGCGGGTGGGCTCTTCGCTTTCCGGCGTGCCCATGCCCAGCGTCGATTCGCCCTGGATGCAGGCGTCGATACGGCGCACGCTGACCACCGGCGCCGCCGACAGTTTCTGCTCACCCACCCAGCGGGTGGGATCGAAGCCGTCATCGCAGATGCGCTTGATGGCGTCAGCCTTCAACGCGCCGCCATCGCCGGTATTGTTGTCGATCTCCTCGATCGACCGCTCGGCATCGCGTACCGCTCGTTCGCTGGCCTGGAACGCCACGTTGGCGGCCCGGTAGTTGGAGGACATGCGCTCCTGCATGCTCGCCACCTGCATGCCGACCACGCCGATCAGCGACAGCAGGATCAACAGCATCAGGGCCACGTACAGCACCGCACCGCGCTGTTGCGTACGCCCCTGGAATCTACGGGAGACGGAGGGCTTCATGGGTCAGTTCCCGAACAGTCGGTTGCGCAGTGCCACGGACACCTCGTAGGAGGCACGGTAGCGATCGTCGTAGGTCGTGGGCGGATTGAAGCCAACGCCGAGCACGCCCAGCTGGGCCACCGCCGTATTGGCCTGCTCGGCCGCGGCCCGCTGCGGGCTGCGCACCAGCAGTCCGAACTGCACCAGGCCAACCCGCCGCCACGCAGCGACAGCGGCGGCATCGGTACCGGTGCTGACCCCGCTGGCAGTCTTCTGGAAGGCGATTACTCCGGTGGGCGGCGCGGTGCTGCTGATTGCCGTCTCGGTATCTTGGCCGTAGAGGAACTGCAGGCTCTCAATGCCCTCCACCAGCTCCTCACCGGTGCCGAACGTGTTGTCGCCAGCGCCACGCGCGCGGTACAGCGCGGGTTCGCCTGCGGTATTGGTGGCCACGTAGTACGCCATCGATTCCACCCGATAGACCATGGTCACCGCGTTGTTGGCCGAATACGCCGAGAGATCGGCTTTGCTGGCCGTGATCGTGCTGTCGGCGATTTTCCCGGCGAACACATCCACCTTGCTGCAATCGGCCACGGCAAACGCCGAGGGCGTGGTGACGGCACCGGCCGACAGTCGGGCCGCCGCGTCCTTGGCGATCGTGATGTCCGGTGAATTACCGGAACCGATGGACAGCACCGGCGAGCCTTCCGGCGCCAGGTAGCGCATCACGATGATGTCGCTGCCACCCAGCGGTTTGGGCTTCAGATTGGTGATCGCCGACGGCGTGCTGCCGGCAGCTCCCCAGCTTGCGCCGAGGGTCAGCTTGTTGCCAGGCGCAGTACCCTGCGCCTCGTAACCCTGGATCGGCACCGAGAAGTCCATCGGGCTGCCATCACCCGACTTCACGCCGGCAATGTTGACCTTGACACTGTCCTGGGCGCGCACCAGGTGCGCCTGGTCGTTCACGCAGCCCATGTGCCCGGCCATCCGAATGTCGCGCTCGAGGAACTCCAGTGCGAATCGAGCGTTTTCCTGGGTGCGCGCGACGCCTTCGGAGAGCTGCGAGGCCGCCCGCGAAGCCATGAAGATCTGGGTCACGCCCAGCATCAGCACCAGGCCGATGACCAGCGAGATCAGCAGTTCCACCAGCGAGAGGCCAGCCGCATGGCTGGCAGCGGAAGGCGCGCGCTTCATAGACGGGTAACCAGGGTGAACGTGGTGATGCTGTCGGGATTGGCTGCGTTCCATCGCTCGTCTCCCCAGCCGATGCCCACCGTGACCAGGCCATCATTGACGGTCACGTTGGCGCTGGCCTTGCCTCCCAGCACCTTGACCACCTGGCATTGCCAGCGCGCCACGTTCGCCTTGGAGGCTGTCACGTCGGCACTGTTGGGCCAGGTGCAGGGGCCAGCCGGCGCGGTGACCGAGCCGGCGGTGAAGGAGGCCTTGGTGTATTCGCCACCGTTGAGGGTTTCGCTGCGCTGCACGCGCATCAGCTCGATCAGATCGTAGGCCAGGCTGGTGGCCTGGGTGCGCTGGCTGGCGCTCTGCACGAACCGCACGTTCATGGTCTGCAGCAGCGCAAAGCCAAGCAGGCCGAACGCCAGCACCAGCAGCGCGATCAGCACCTCGATCAGGCTGAAGCCACGACTGCGGGCAGGCCCGCCCATGCCGGAACGACGACGTTTCATTTGCAGGTCCCTGCGGTGGAGCGGACCTGGCCCGAGAACAGGACGGTCAGGGTCCGCATGGGGTCACCCGCCTTGCAGCCTTGCGGCACCAGGCTCACGACCTGGTCGGCGGACGCGCGGCGGCGCCCCTGGGAGTCGAAGGAGATGACGGTTGGACTGGGAGCCTCGACCGCCAGGCTGCTGCTGCCCTTGGAGAAGCGCAGCACGCTTTCGCTGCCGCTGACGGCGCCATCGCCATCGGCGTCGCCCCAGGCCAGCATGCCCTTGCTCCAGTCGCCATCGCAGGACGTGCCATTGCTGCTGCCGCACACCCCGCCACCATGGCGGTTGCGGATGGCCTCGCTGCGGGCGAGCGACAACAGGCCGATCACCTCGTTGTTGGTGGTGGTCAGGCGGTTCGAGCGCATCGCGGTGCGGAAACTGGGATAGGAGATGCTGGCCAGAATGACCAGGATGACCAGCGTGATCATCAACTCGACCAGTGTGAAGCCGTTTTGCCGGCGCAAAGACATTGGACGCTCCCCAGCGTGTTGATGGCCACGATGGGCCATCGCCCTGCCACCGGCAAGCGGCGGCAGGATGAACGGTCAATCCAGGGCGACGGGCGTCAAAGCCTTGACGACCCGCCCCGCCCCACTCCGGCCGGCGCGATCCCCATCGCGCCGGCACAGGCTCAGGCCAGCACCTGGTAGCAGGGCTGGTATTCGCCGGAGATCTTCATCCGGCGCTGCTCGACGAAAGCGCGCAGCAGCCCGTCCAGAGCCTGCATCATGTCCGGGTCGCCATGGATCTGGAACGGCCCGAACTCTTCGATGCGGCGCATGCCGTCTTCCTTCACGTTGCCGGCAACAATGCCCGAGAACGCCCGGCGCAGGTCCGCCGCCAGCGCATGCGGTGCACGCCCGTGGTGGAGGTCCAGCGCTGCCATCGCCTCATGGGTCGGCACGAACGGCTGCTGGTACTCCCACGGAATCTCGATCGACCAGTTGAAGAAGAACGAGTCCTTCTGCGCCAGGCGGTGCTCGCGCACGCGCTTGATGCCATTGGCCATCTTCTTCGCCACCGCGACCGGGTCGCCGATGATGATCTCGTAGCGCTCGGCTGCTTCGTCACCCAGGGTCAGGCGGATGAAGCGGTCGATCTGCTCGAAGTACGGCGCCGCCACGGTCGGTCCGGTCAGGATCAGCGGGAACGGCAGGTCCTTGTTCTCCTCGCGCAGCAGGATGCCGAGCAGGTACAGGATCTCCTCGGCGGTGCCGACGCCACCGGCGAACACGATGATGCCGTGGCCGATGCGGACGAAGGCCTCCAGGCGCTTCTCGATGTCCGGCATGATCACCAGGTGGTTGACGATCGGGTTCGGCGACTCGGCGGCGATGATGCCCGGCTCGGTCAGGCCGATGTAGCGCGTCACGGTACGGCGCTGCTTGGCGTGGGCGATGGTGGCGCCCTTCATCGGGCCCTTCATCGCGCCCGGGCCGCAGCCGGTGCAGATGTCCAGGCCGCGCAGGCCCAGCTCATAGCCCACCTGCTTGGTGTACAGGTACTCGTCGCGCGAAATCGAATGGCCGCCCCAGCAGACCACCAGGTTCGGGTCGCCCGGATTGAGGATGCGCGCATTGCGCAGGAGGCCGAACACCGCATTGGTGATGCCTTCGGACGACTCCAGTTCGGCCGCGTAGGCCGGGCCCATCTCGATGGCCATGTAGGCCAGGTCACGCACCACCGCGAACAGCAGTTCGGCGACGCCGCGGATGATCTCGCCATCGACGAAGGCCATCGCCGGTGCGTTGACCAGGTCGATGCGCACGCCGCGATCCTGCTGCGCCACCTGGATGTCGAAATCCGGATACAGATCGCGCGCCGCGCGCGGATCGTCAGAGGCGCTGCCGCTGGTCAGCACGGCCAGCGCGCAGCGGCGCAGCAGTTCGTGCATGCCGCCGGCAGACGCATCGCGCAGGCGGGCCACTTCGGCCCGCGACAGCACATCCAGCCCACCGCGCGGGTAGATCCGCGCGTCCTGCACCGGCAGTGCGCGGGCTGATTTTTCGTTCGTGGTCATGTCCAATTTTTCGCTTCCTTCAAGGTTTCCGACTGTACTGCCGCCCCCTTAAAAAGCAAAACGGCCGGGAAGCCCGACCGTTGGATGTGTGCTCCCCGCGTTCGCCTTTCCGGGACCGCATCGGCGGCGTTGGCACCGCGCACATTTCTGGATGCTACGCCGATGCGGAGTGGCCTGCAAGGACTTTCGCCTGAACGGAAAACGGCCGGGTTTCCCCGGCCGTTTTCCACCTTCTTCCTTCTGGCTACCTACTATTTGAAGCAATAGTTGAATATGTTCCCGGGCCAGAAGGGATCCTGAGAGTATGGATCCTTGAAGCTGAGCTCGATGAGGCCATAACTGTTGGGCCCTTTGAAAATGAACGCAACGACTCCCGCATATTCATAGTAGGTCTTCTTCATTTCGTACGACCAGCCAAGATAATCGTTCACGGCGGCCGATCGCATCAGCTCCGCATTCTCCACGCAATCGCGATGCAACTCATACACCGTCGCCGGATAGGAGGTATCTTCCCGCGTAGTATCACCGGTTCCCGGATAGGTGGGCGTGGGCGGGCAATAGCTCGGGTTACACCAAGGATCAAGGCCAGCCTTAGCACCACCTGCAATGGACATGGCCACAACGAACGTGCTGATCAATACCGAAAGCTTCATGAGAACTCCTCTCCTTGTAGTTCCAACTTTTACCAGGCTCGAGCTAGAAGAGACCCTTCAGGCTCGATTGAGATTGCCCAATCAAATACTCGTGCACTCGCCTCCTCATCGAAAAGACCTTCGAAGAACGTTACGGCTGCGGCATGGAACTCCTGGACACCGGAAACAAAACCCTCAGAAAGCTGATCCATGGCGACCACAAGATCACGCTGCCTGAACTTCACATAGAGAGCCAAAAACGACACAAATTCCGCAACTTCAGCCGATTCGGACGAAGCCGCAAGAGAGATAAGCCACATGCGCATTGTCCGCCCATTTCCGTCCTCAAATGGATGAAGAATGCTCATGATGAACACTGCAAAATAAGCTTTCTGCAAGGTCTCAAGAGATTGATATGAGGGTGATATTTCCCTGATGATGCGAGCAACATCGACTTGAGCGGCAACAAAACTCAACGGATTCCCGCTACTCCCCACCCGGATACGGTTCACTCGAAAACTGCCGGAACGATCAGCCTCTTCTGCCGCACACTTGTGCAGTAGACAGAGCAGGGGTCCATTTATCCGCGCGACATCCCTTTTCCGGCTCATCTTCAGATAGCGCCGAGCACGTTCACACCGCTCAAATCGATCCGGCCGGGAATCACAACGTGGGCAGTAGCGAAGTCGGCAACTGGCGACACTGGCCATCAAGTCCAGCGCATGAGAACAGCGCGCTACACAACGTACAGGATGTTGTAGATCCAGCTTATTCAGTGCAAGCAATGCCTGCGGAGACACTCCATATCTGACTTTCATTTCCACCATCCATGGACAGCCGTATCCCAGCTATAGCAAACCAAAAATTTCTTGTCTACCACAACAAAAACGGCCGGGTTTCCCCGGCCGTTTTCACTTACCGCTTCAGGCTCTGATTGATCAGAACTTGTACTTCACAGTCAGCTGCATGGACCAACGCGACACGGCAGTGTTGCCCTTGTCGTTGTTGTTTTCCTGGATCGACGAATCATCCGCACCGGTGAACGAGTACACATACTTCCCGGTGGCCGGATCGATACCTGCGAAGTTGCCCACGCGGCGGGTTGCATAGAAGCCGTAGTCGTCAATGAGGCCCCACTTCTTGTTCAGCAGGTTGCCGACATTCATGATGTCCAGGGCAACTTCACCCTTGTGACCCTTCACGAAGCCTGGGAATTCCTGGCTGATACGAACGTCGAAGCTGTTGACCCACTTGGCGCGGTGCGAGTTGGCCGGGACCACGCTGCCACGGTAGGCCTCGAGTTCCGGGTTCTGCGCCAGCCAATCGAAGAACTTCTTCTCCATCGTTGCGCCGCCAGTGAACAGCACGTCGCCCACACCCTTCGGCACGTAGAACAGATCGTTGCCGATCGCACTGTCGCCGTTGGCATCGTTGTAGAACACGTAGCTGTACGGACGGCCCGAGCGACCTTCGTAGAACAGGCCGATACGGGTAGCGTTGTCACCGAAGAAGTTGTGCTTCCACTCCAGGGTGCCGGTGATACGGTCCTTGATCGCATAGCGCGAGTTGTACGCGATGTTCTCGTTGGCGTTCAGGATCTGGGTGTTGTTCCAGTTCGAGGTGTTCTGCGAGCTGGTCAGCGGGCTCACTTCCTTCGACTGGGTGTAGGTGTAACCCAGCGACCAGCCCCAGTTCTCGGTCAGCGGCTTGGCCAGCGAGAAGGTAGCCTGGCTGCCACGACCCTTGTCGGTGTTGCGCAGCAACATCACGTCACCGATGTTGTTCGGACGGTTGGCGCGGTTCAGCGCGCCGTTGGTGCCGTTTTCCATACCAAGGTTGTCGCCGGAACGGCTGTCGATCTTGCTGTTGGCCTGATTCAGACCTGCCGGGTTCCAATACAGCTCACGACCGTCCTGCGCCGAAACGAAGGTCGCACCCTTGCCCTTGCCGTCCGTCAGGTCCAGACGTTCGAAGTACAGACCATCCTTGACCTTGGTGAACAGCACTTCAGCCGACGCCACGATGCCGTACCACGGCAGCTCATGGTCGAACGCCAGGTTGGCCTTCCACACTGACGGCAGGCGGGTGCCCGGAGCGATAATGTCCACGTTCTGGCGAGCAATGATCTTCGACGGATCCGGAATGAACGGATTGTCGGCATCAGCACTGAAACCACCCGGGTTGCCACTGACGTTGTACTCAACGTAGTTCAGACCGGTGTTCTGGTAGGCACCTGCCAGCCACACGTTCGGTGCTGCACCGCCGAACAAGCCAACGCCACCACGCAGCTGAGTCGGACGATCGCTGTCGAAGGTGTAGTTGAAGCCAACACGCGGCTGGAACAGGCTCTTGTCCACCAGCTTGGTGTTGTCGTAGCCGTAGCGCGACTGGATGTCGGTGTTGTACTTGTTCTGGCTGGTGAAGTCCGGGATATCGAGACGGACACCAAACATCAGGCTCAGGTTGTAGTTGATCGCCCAGGTGTCCTGGATGAACAGGCCAGTGTTCTTCAGATGGAACTTGGCCGGAATATCATCCAAGCTGCCACCCGGACGCGGCACGCGCAGCTGGTAGCCGTTGGCGGTACCCTTCAGGAACGACGCCAAGTCGCGGAAGTCATACGCGCCGTACAGATTACGGCCGTAGAAGTTCATCAGGTTATTGTCGGTGTAATCGAAACCGAACTTGACGGTGTGGTCACCGATGTACCAGGTACCAGCACCGAAGGCGCTCAGTTCCTTCGACTCGACCAAGTTGGTGTGAGTGTTCTGCTCGGTGCCCAGGTACAGCGAGTTGTTGCCGAAGCGCACGCGCATCTGCGGCAGGTGCGAGGCCGCGACACGATTGGACGAGTAGTCCTTGTGCGAAACCTTGAACTCGGTCGAGAAGTTCTCGGACCAGTCACTGAACAGTTCACCCATCCAGGTTTCGTACTGGGTCGGCTGGGTGTACCAGAAGTCACTCAGCGACAGCGCGCTGCTGCTGACCTGCGGGAAGCGGACGACGTCCTGCTTCATCTTGTTGTAGCGCAAGGCCGCACGGTGGTTCTCGTTGATGTTCCAGTCGAGCTTGACGGCGTACTCTTCGATCGTCGTCTTGTTGTTCAGACCGTCAACGCCGCCGACCGGATAGCCCAGATCACTCATGCGCTTCTGGACTGCCGAGATATCGGCGTCACTGATGCCGCCCTTGGACGGATCCTTGTTGTACGGGCTGTCACTCAGGCTCACGCCGCCGCCGCTACGCTCGTACTTTTCATAGTTGGTGAAGAAGAACAGCTTGTCCTTGAGGATCGGACCGCCGAACGTCATGCCGTAGGTCTTCTCGTCCTTGAAACCATTGAAGTCCGACTTGTCACCTTCCAGGCGCGAACGGACCATGTCCTTGTCGCGGTACGAGCCGTACACGGTGCCGTGGAACTCATTGGTACCCGACTTGGTCACGGCGTTGATCACCGCACCGGTACCGCCGGAGATGGTGGTGTCGTAGTTGGCCAGGTCGATGTTGATTTCCTGGATGGCGTCCATCGACACCGGCTGACGCTCGGTCGGCAGGTTGTTGGAGCCCAGGCCGAACGGATCGGAGGCACTGATGCCGTCGATGCGGATGGCGTTGTAGCGGGTGTTCTGGCCACCGGCCGAGATCGCGCCGTCAGCCTTGCTGACCTGCGAGATGCGCGGGTCCAGGCGGATGTAGTCCTGGATGTTGCGGTTGGCCGACGGCAGCGCGTCCATCGTTTCGCGGGTCACGTTGCTGCCGGTGCCCATCTTGTTGGCACTGAACAGGTCCAGGCCACCCGCGGTGGCGACGACGTTCACTGCGTCCAGATTGGTCGCAGCCAGGTCACCGCCGAGGCTGGCGTTGACGGTGTTGACCTGATTCAGGTTCAGGAAGACACCTTCTTCGGTCTTGGTACCTTCACCGGACTTGGTGATGGTGATGGTGTACGGACCACCCACGCGCAGGCCGCGCGCGTTGTATCGACCCGACGCATCGGTCGTCGCACGCGAAACGGTGCCCGACTCGGTGTGGGTGATGGTGACTTCAGCGCCGGCGACAGGCTGGCCTGCGGCGGACATCACCTGGCCACCGACACCTGCAGAGGTGCTCTGGGCAAAGGCGGGAGCGGCGGCAAGTGCGGCCACGAGACCAAGGGTAAGCTTGGACATCCGGAGTGGGTGGGTCATTTTTCGGTAGCCTCGATGCGAGTTGGCGATGGCGGAAAAAAAGCGCATCCAAACAGCCCTGCGGGTGGCTGGTCGGAGATTTATCTGGGGTTCCCTACCGCTTGGCTGAAGGCAGCCATAACGGTTAACACTAGATTAACACGCTACGCCATCAATGTGACGGTTGTGCGACAAACGGCACCGGATCGCAACGCAATCGTGACGGGTTCTTCACTCCGCCTTTCCCCGGGGCTCACTCGCCGGGGAATGCCTGGCTGGCATCGAGAATCTGGCCCCGCCAGGCGCTGCCAGCGCTGGACAGCAGGGCCACGGCCGCAGCAGCGGCGGCCTCCGGGCCCTGCGCGGCCGGGTCCTGGTCGACGGAATAGGCCCGGGCGCGCAGCGCCGTGCGCAGGGGGCCCGGATACAGGCCGCTGACCCGCACCGGGCTGCGGCCAAGTTCGTCGTGCAGGCTGGTGATCAGCCCGCGCAGGCCATGCTGGGCCACGCCGTACCCACCCCAATAGGCCTGCCCCACCCGTTCGGAGGCATCGACCGCAAACACCAGGGCGGCATCCTCGCGCTGCCGCAGCAGCGGCAGGCAGGCCTGGGCCAGCCATGCCGGAGCAGTCAGGGTGACATGCACCGCACGGGCGAAACTGGCCGGGTCGGCCAGTTCGAACGGGGTCAATCCGGGGAAATGGGCGGCACAGACCAGCACTCCATCCAGCCGCCCCAGCTCGCGCTGCAGGGCCTGGGCCAGTTCGGCATAGTCGTCGGGACCCGCACCCTCAAGGTCCAGCGGATACAGCAGTGGTTCCGGGCCGACGGCCTGGACCTGGGCATAGACACGGTCCAGGCGGCGCGGCTTGCGCCCCAGCAGGACCACGGTGGCCCCGGCTGCGGCAGCGGCAACGGCCGCCGCACTGCCCAACCCACCGCCGGCGCCGGCAACCAGCACCACGCGATCCTGCAACGGGCGGCCATCGAGCGCCCCGTTGGTCGGTGACGTCGATGGCCAGGCACTCATCCCTGGGTCGCCTCTTCGACGATGCGCTTGAGCTCGCCGGCTTCAAACAGTTCCAGGACGATGTCGCAGCCGCCGATCAGCTCGCCGTTGATGAACAGCTGCGGGAAGGTCGGCAGGTTGGAGAACCGCGGCAGGTTGGCGCGGATCTCGGGTTCTTCCAGCACGTTGACGGTGCGCAGGGTGACCGCGCCGGCTGCCATCAACGCCTGCACGGCGCGGCTGGAGAAGCCGCACATCGGGTATTGCGGGGTGCCCTTCATGAACAGCACGAGCGGGTAACGATCGACCTCGGCCTGGATTTGCTGCATTACCGCCACAACCTCACTCCTTGCTTCGCCGGACAAACCGACCGCGGTGGTCGGCTAGACTGCCCACGGTAGCCGCCATTGTAAGCGGATGGAACCGGCTGCCGCCGCCCCTCTGGCCACGAACCTGTCCATGCCTGTCGAATTGCCTGCCCTGCCCTACCTTTCCGGCTCACTGCAGCCGCACCTGTCCGCACAGACCCTGGAACTGCACCACGGTCGCCACCATCGCGCCTACGTGGATGCGGTCAATGCCGGCATCCTCGGCACCGAGTGGGAAGACGCGTCACTGGAGGAAATCGTCCGCCAAGCCCAGGGAAAGCTGTTCGATGCGGCTGCCCAGGCGTGGAACCACGGCTTCTACTGGCAGTGCCTGCGCCCCCGAGGCGGCGGCGAACCGCAGGGCCGCCTGGGCGAGCTGGTCAAGCGCCAGTTCGGCGACGTGCAGCGCCTGCGCGAGGAATTCAACCGCACCGCGCTGGGCCTGTTCGGCTCGGGGTGGGTGTGGCTGGTGCAGCACCCGGGCGGGCAGCTGGGCATCCAGGCGACCCGCAATGCCGGCACGCCGCTGACGGGTGAAAGCACCCCGCTGCTGTGCTGCGATGTCTGGGAGCATGCCTACTACACCGACTACCAGAATGACCGCGCGCGTTATCTGGAGGCGTTCTGGCAGCTGGTCAACTGGGAATTCGCCGAAAGCCAGCTGCGCTGAGGCAGGGACGCTGCCCCCCCCTGTAGAGCCGAGATCCTATGTTCGCGGTCAAGCCTGCTGGAAGCAGGCTTGACCCACTTTCAGCATGGCTGGGTCAAAGTCCCGACCGCTTTTGAAGACTCCCCAGGCGATCCTGGCCAGCTTTCTGGCCAGGATGTTAAAGCTGGCGGTACTGCTGTGGCCACGTTCGCGGATGGCCGTATAAAGGGCTTTGCCGCCTTTGGATCGGGTCAGGCCCATGGCCGCCATGTAGAGGATCTGGCGCAGGCTGGCGTTACCACGCTTGGACAGGCGCCGTCTGCCGATCCGCGCACCGGATTCGTTGGGTCGCGGATCCAGACCGCTGCAAGCAATCCAAGCGTCTGAGCTGGTCAAGGGCCAGCGCGTGATGTGATGGGTGATGAAGGCCGCAACCGTCGGTCCGATCCCCGGGATGGTCATGATCCGCCGATACAGGTCGCGCTGTTCACCGCTGCGGCACAGTTGCTGAATCTGTTGGTCGAGCATGGCAATGGCCTCTTTCAGACCAACGAAGATGCGCCCAAAGATGGCCGACTCCGACGCTCCCGCGCCTAGCGAGAGATTCAACTTCGCCTTGCTCCGGACCAGGCTGTCGCGTTGCTGGAGTAGCACATGCAGCTGCTCCTGGGCAGGTGAACGGGCGACATGCTCATGCAGATTGTCGGCCTCCTTAGCGATGTAACGCGCGATAACCTGCGCGTCACCTGAGTCGGGTTTTGCCGCGGCAGGCCACGCCCTTGGCGTAATGTTTGATGTCGCGCGGATTGAGCACAAAGACGGCGTGCCCGGCCTTCTGGGCAGCTTGAACCACAAGCTCGTGGTAGCGATTGGTTGCCTCCACTCCAATGCGAGATCTGGCCGGCAGGCCGGACACCCACTTAGTGATGGCCGACGCTGAATTGGTGATGCGGGCGCTGCCCTTGGTGCCGTGACAGGCCACCACAAGGGTCTTTGAATCGGCATCGATGCCGACGGCCAAACGATCTGACATCTGAACAACTCCCAGCTATTGTTGAGGGGCTGGGGTGGTACCGCACCACGTTGGCTTGCCTACATCGGCGGTCCTCAAAGGCCGCTAGATCCTTTATCGACGTTAAGGTGCGGGATGGGGATCGCTCGGCTCGTCTGTCGGCTGGTACCCGCAGATATCATGTTGACGGTCCCTCCACCCTGGCTCCTACATACCTCGTAGGAGCCGGGAGGAACATACAAGCCCATGCTCGGCTGGCCGGACAGCAGCCGAGCATGGGCTCGGCTCTACAGATGAAGCTTCAAGCGCTCTCGTGCGCGGCCACCGCGTCCATCACCCGCGCCGAATACACCAGCGCCGCACCGGCATTGAGCGACACCGCCACACCGAGTGCCTCGGCGATTTCCTCGCGGCTGGCGCCGTGCTTCAGCGCGGCATCCACGTGCACGGTGATGCAACCGTCGCAGCGGGTGGTGACCGCCACCGCCAGCGCGATCAGCTCGCGGGTCTTCGCATCGAGGTGGTTGGTCTGGGCACCGGCATTGGCCAGCGTGGCGTAGCCCTTCACCGTATCCGGCGAGAGCTTGCCGATCTCGCCGATGCGGCCCTTCAGTTCCTTGCGATAGGCATTCCAGTCGAGCATGGGGTGACTCCTGTGAAAGGAGCCCCACGCTACCACCGGGAATGTTGCGCCGATGCCTGCACTGGCGCGCCACACCGTTGCAGCCACACAGGGTCGTGCCGGCCGCTGGCCGGCCCCCTTGTTCAGCGGTTGCGCAGCGCGTGCACCGCCGGTGCCACCTGGGCCTGACGGCCCAGCTCCAGGCCGACCTGGTCCAGTGCATCGGCCAGCGCGGCGGCATCATCATCGCGCAACGTGGCGTGACCGACCTTGCGACCTTCGCGCGACTCCTTGCCGTAGTCGTGCCAATGGCCGCTGGCCTGGCCCAGCACCGGCGCCGGGTCGGGCATCGCGCCCAGCCAGTTCAGCATGCAGGCATGGCCGAGCATGCGGGTGCTGCCCAGCGGCAGGCCCAGCACGGCACGCAGGTGGTTCTCGAACTGCGAGGTCTCGCTGCCTTCGATGGTCCAGTGGCCGGAGTTGTGCACGCGCGGCGCCATCTCGTTGGCCAGCAGTTCGCCATCGCGGCAGAACAGCTCCAGGGCGAACACGCCGACGTACTGCAGGTGCTCGGCAACGCGGCGGGCATAGCCGATCGCGGCCTGCCGCTCGGCATCGGACAGCACGGCCGGGGCCACGCTGGCCGACAGCACGCCGTCGACATGCCAGTTGCCGGTGACCGGCCAGGCCTCGAAGCTGCCATCGCGGCCACGCACGGCGACCACGCTGACCTCGCGCTGGAACGCCACGAAGCCTTCCAGGATCAGGCCGGTACGCTCGACCTGCGCACCCAGTGCATCCCACGCGGCGTCGATGTCGGCCTCGCTGCGCAGGCGGAACTGGCCCTTGCCGTCGTAACCCAGGCGGCGGGTCTTGAGGATGCACGGCAGGCCGAACTCGGCCGCCTTCGCAGCCAGCTCGTCACGGCTGCGGATATCGGCAAAGGCCGGCAGCGGGATGCCCAACTGCTGGAACAGGGTCTTCTCGCTCAACCGGTCCTGGGCCACCGCCAGCGCGGCCGGCGGCGGATAGACCGGCACGCGGTCGGCCAGGAACTGCGCGCTGTCAGCGGGCACGTTCTCGAAATCGAAGGTGACCACGTCGACCTTGGCAGCGAACTCCGCCAGCGCCTGGCGGTCGTCGAAGGCACCGACGGTGAGCGGCGCCAGCGGGCCGCTGCAGGCGTCGGCCGCCGGGTCGTACAACTGGAAGCGCAGCCCCAGCGGCGCACCGGCCAGGACCATCATGCGGGCGAGCTGGCCGCCGCCCAGGATGCCGACGGTCAGGCTCATTGGCGCGGATCGTCGTGGGCCATCACGTCTTCGGTCTGGCGTGCACGGAAGGCGTCAAGCGCCTGGCCGATCGCCGGCTGGTCGCTGGCCAGCATCGCGGCGGCGAACAGCGCGGCGTTGGACGCGCCGGCATTGCCGATGGCGAAGGTGGCGACCGGGATGCCGGCCGGCATCTGCACGATCGACAGCAGCGAGTCCATGCCGTTGAGGGCCTTGGACTGCACCGGCACGCCCAGCACCGGCACCGCGGTCTTGGCGGCGATCATGCCCGGCAGGTGGGCGGCCCCGCCGGCACCGGCGATGATCGCGCGCAGGCCACGCGGGCCCGCCTGCTCGGCGTAACTGAACAACACATCCGGCGTCCGATGCGCGGACACCACCTTCACTTCGAACGGAACACCCAGGGCTTCAAGCTTCTGGGCGGCGTGCTGCATGGTTTCCCAGTCGGAACGGGAACCCATGACGATGCCGACAAGCGGCGCGATCGGGTTGGGGGTCATTGGCCGTCACCTGCCTTAAAGACGTATTCTAGCCATCTTCCACGCAAGACGAAGAACCATGGATCGCAAGCTGCTCGACCTGCTGGTGTCGCCGGACACCCGCCAGCCCCTGTCCCTGCTGGATGGCAAGGGCCTGGAAGCCCTCAACAAGGCCATTTCCGCCGGTGCGGTGAACAAGGCCGATGGCAACCCGCTGGCGCAGCCGCTGCGCGAAGCGCTGGTCACCCGTGACCGCAAGCAGGTGTTCCGCGTCGACGACGGCATTCCGGTGCTGCTGGCCGAGGAAGCCATTCCCACCGCCCAGATCACCGACTTCCCGGCCGCATGAGCGCGCTGCCGACGCCGGATGCGGCCGTTGTCGCCGCCGATGTCGCGCGTGCGCTGGCCGAGGACCTGGGCAGCGGCGACGTCACCGCTGCGCTGCTGCCCGACCAGGCCGACAGCGCTTACCTGCTGTGCAAGCAGGACGGAGTGATCGCCGGCCGCCCCTGGTTCGACGCCACTCACCGCGCGCTCGACCCGGACGTGCGCATCGAATGGCGCGTCTCCGAAGGTGACGCGGTCACCGCCGGCACCGTGCTGGCCCTGCTGCACGGCCGCAGCCGCAGCCTGGTCAGTGCCGAGCGCACCTCGCTGAACTTCCTGCAGACGCTGTCTGGCACCGCCACCACCACGGCCCGCTACGTGGCCGCCGTGGCCGGTACCGGTACGCGCATCCTCGACACCCGCAAGACCCTGCCCGGCCTGCGCCTGGCACAGAAGTACGCCGTGCGCTGTGGCGGCGGCGAGAACCACCGCTTCGGTCTGTACGACACGGTGATGCTGAAGGAAAACCACATCCGTGCCGCCGGTTCGCTGGCCGCGGCCGTGGCCGCCGCACGCCGGCAATGGCCTGGGCTGCCGCTGGTGGTCGAGGTCGAGGATCTGGCGCAGCTGCGCCAGGCACTGGAAACCGGTTGCGAACGCATCCTGCTGGATGACTTCAGCCCCGACCTGCGCCGCGAGGCGGTGCGCATCACGGCGGGCCGCATCCCGCTGGAGGTCTCCGGCAGCGTGGGACTGGGGGGCCTGCGCTCGATCGCCGAAGACGGCGTGGACTGCATCTCCATCGGTGGCCTGACCAAGCACGTGCAGGCCATCGATCTGTCGCTGAAGCTGGGCCCGCCGCCGGGTTGAGGCCTACGTGACCTTGTAGAGCCGAGCCCACGCTCGGCTGCCTCTCGATCTGCAGCGAGCCCCGCACGCGATGAGCCGAGCACAGGCTCGGCTCTACAGGATCCGGGGCACCTTCACGGCTCGGCTACGCCAGCCTCTGCGACGCTGCGGCCATCCCCCACAGGAGCCGCGCATGCGCCGGATGCTCTTGCCTGCCTGCCTGCTGCTGGCCGCGGCGCCGCTGTCCGCGGCGGCCGCCGAAGCCTGCGATGTGCCACCGCGCTTCGGCCTCAGCCCCTTGGCCGTGGCCATCCGCAACACCGCCTGCAACGAGCACCGGTTGTGGTTCCGGCCCTTCATCGATCGTGATGGCCGCGCCGCCAGCCTCAGCGTCACCGAGGCCGAAAGCGATCACCTGGCCGACAATGGACTGATCGCCTGGCAGCGCGTGGCCGGCTACTGGCGCAACAGCGGCACGCTCAATGCGATGGGCAGCATCGCGGGGGCCAGCAGCTGCCTGGCCCCGTTGGGCACGCGCTACACCGACAGTGACTGCCGGGCGTTCCTGATCGACAACCCTTGGTCGGCTGCCTTCATTTCCTGGGTGATGGTGCGCGCCGGTGTTCCGGGCTTCAACACCTCGCCACGCCATATCGACTACATCCGCGCGGCCTACCAGGGCGGCCCATCGGGCGTACCTTACCGGCTGGTCGACCCCGCCACCGCCAAGCCCGCGCCCGGCGACCTGCTGTGCTTCCTGCGTGACCGCAGTACCACGCTCAGCTACAGCGGGCTGGTACAGGCGCTGGGCAATGGCTCGGTGGGCCACTGGAAATCGCATTGCGAAGTGGTGGTGGCGGCCAACCTCGGCGGCGACCAGACGCTGTACCTGGTGGGTGGCAACGTGATGAACACGGTGGCGATGCGGTTGCTGCAGCTTGATCGTACCGGGTTGATCAAACTGCCACCGGCGCGCGAACGCAACAGCACGGGCATTGACCCCAGCTGCACCCCGGGGCGTGAGGAAGAATGCAGTTTCAACCGCCAGGACTGGGCCGCCCTGCTGCAGCTGACTGCAACCTCACCGCTGGTGATGCCCTCGCCCACTGCCGCGCCGATACAACCCACGCCGGTGTCGCAACCGACCAGCGCGCCCGCACAGCCGGTGACGGACGAACCCCGACCGACACGCTGATGCCGGCGCTTGATCCAGCGCGCGTTCGCCGCCATCTTTGCGGGATCGACCTCTGACGGCTGACGCCATGCCCACCCTGCTGCTGTTGCTGATTGCCGGCGGAATCATCTACTTCTTCTGGAACGCTGCGCGTTCGGCCGCCGAGCGCGCCGTCGAGCTGGGTCGCAACGCCTGCCGCGCCGCCGATGTGCAATGGCTGGACCAGGCGGTGCACGCCACCGGCCTGCGCCTGTCGCGCGGCGAAGATGGCCGGCTCGGCTTCGAGCGCACCTTCAAGTTCGAGTATTCCTACGATGGCATCGACCGCCATGTCGGTCGCATGGTGCTGCGTGGCGACCAGCTGATCTCGTTCACCGGCCCGGGGGCGGCGCGGATCAGCCAGATCCGGCCGGATGTGGAGGATGCCGAGGATGTGTAGGGGCTTGGGGTGCCGACCAACGGTCGGCACGCACCGGTGAATCCTGCAAAGAAAAACGCCGCCCATCGGGGCGGCGTCGGAAACATCATTTGACGACGCGCAGGTTCGGGCGTCCCTTGGGCGGCGGACTGGCCGGCGGCGTATCGTCCGGCGGCGTACCTTCATCGTGCAGCAGTTCATCGCTGGTCGGAGCGGTATCGTTGCCCGGAATATCGTCCGGCAGCGCCATTCCCTGCCCGGTCTCGCGCGCGTAGACGGCCAGCACGGCGCTGATCGGTACCTGCACCGGATAGCTGGTGCCGGAGAAGCGCGCCGAGAAGCTCACCATCTCGTTGTCGATCATCAGCCGTACGACGGCACGTTCGGCGATGTTGAGCACGACCCGGCCATCCTTGACCGCCGAAGGCGGGACCTGCACGCCGGGAACGCCGGCGTCGACCAGGATGTGCGGGGTCAGCTGGTTGTCGTTGATCCATTCCACCAGCGCCCGCAGCAGGTACGGGCGGTGGCTGGTCATGTGGAAGAAGTCTTCGGTCATGCGTGAAGTGTACGCGCCCGGCGCCCCGCCGGGGCGGATCGCCTGCACGCCGGTCGGCGTGCAGACGGGTAACGCATGCCAGGATCAGACCGGCAGATCGCGCAGTTTCTTTTCCTGCTCGGTCAGGCTGCGGACGAAGCCGGGGTGGCGGAAGATGCGGTTGCCATAATCCTCGATCGCCTTGCCGTCCTTCGGCAGCGGTACATCCAGCGACTGCAGGCGCCAGATGATCGGCGCCATCGCGCAGTCGGCCAGGCTCATTTCCGGGTTGAGGAAGAATTTGCTGGCCTTGAACAGCGGCAGCGAGGCGGTCAGCAGTTCCTTCAGGCGCTTGCGCCCGGCCTCGGCCTGGGTCTTGTTGCCCAGCTGGATGGCCTGCACCTGCGGCACCCAGTCGTGCTCGATGCGCAGCATCGCCAGGCGGATGCGCGCGCGCGAGAGCGGATCGACCGGCATCAGTGGCGGATGCGGATAACGCTCATCCAGGTACTCGCTGACCACCGATGCGGCGTACAGCACCAGCTCGCGCTCGACCAGGGTCGGCACCGAATGGTACGGATTGAGGTCGATCAGGTCTTCAGGCGGGTTCTGCGGATCGACCGGAACGAAGTCGAACGTGACCCCCTTGGCCGCCAGCACCAGGCGTACACGGTGGCACAGTACATCGTCGTTCGAGGAAAACAGCGTCAGTGTATTGCGCATGCGTACGCTCGCCGCCATCAAAGGCTCTCCCACGACAGGAGACCGCCTGCCGCATCGGCGCCGCCGGCACCGTGCCAGCGATCGACTCCTCCCCGAGTGTGCAACCGACCATCACAAAAGCCAATAGGCCCGTGCGATGGCCGGCGGCAGAATCAGTGAACGTCCTTCCAGTATTCCTTCTTCAGCAGGTACAGCAGGAAGGTCAGCAGGGCCAGGAACAGGATCACCCACACGCCCAGCTGCTGGCGCTTGAGCGCGGCCGGTTCACCGGCGTATTCGAGGAAGTTGGTGATGTCCCGCACGGCCTGATCGTACTGCCCGGCATCGACCGACCCGGGCGTTTCGATTTTCAGGCCGGTCACCGGCGGGTCCATGCCGGGCGCTTCCGCCTTGCCGTGCACCGCATGCTGCAGGCCCTGCATCTCCCACAGCGGGTTGGGCATGGACGCGTTGGCGAACAGCGCGTTGTTCCAGCCCAGCGGCCGGCTGCTGTCCAGGTAGAACGACTTGAGGTAGGTGTAGACCCAGTCGCTGCCGCGTACGCGCGAAATCAGGCTGAGGTCCGGCGGCATCTTGCCGAACCACTTCTCGGCGTTCTCCTTGGGCATCGCCACCGGGATCGGGTCACCGATCGCCGAGCCGGTGAAGTTGAGGTTGTTCATCACCTCCTCTTCGGTCAGGCCCAGGTCCTGCGCCATCCGCGAATAGCGCAGGTACTTCAGCGCGTGGCAGCCGGAGCAATAGTTCATGTAGAGCTGCGCGCCGCGCTGCAGCGAGGCCCGGTCACCCAGGTCGTTGCCGGCCTGCAGCAGCTTGGTGCCACCTTCGGCGGCGGAGGCCAGGAAACTGCCCAGCATCAGGGCGGCCATCAGGGCCAGCCGGACCATCCAGCGATCAGTCATGGGTGGTCACCCTCTCCGGTACCGGCTTGGTCTTGTCCAACCGTGTCCATAGCGGCATGGTGATGAAGAACGCGAAGTACAGGAAGGTCAGCACCCGCCCGATGTAGGTCTCGTGCACGTCGGTGCCCGGACCGGAGCCGATCACGCCCAGCCACACGAAGCACACCGCCAGCACGCCCAGCATCACCTTCGAGATCCAGCCGCGGTAGCGCACCGACTTCACCCGCGCCTTGTCCAGCCACGGCACCAGGAACAGGATCGCGATGGCCGAGAACATCACCAGCACGCCGCCCAGCTTGTTCGGCACCACCCGCAACATCGCGTAGTACGGCGTGTAGTACCAGACCGGCTTGATGTGTTCCGGGGTCACCAAGCGGTTGGCCTCGGTGAAGTTGTCGTGCTCCAGGAACAGGCCACCGAAACCGGGCGCGAAGAAGATGATGAAGGCGGCGGTGATCAGCAGGAAGCCGGCGCCGACGCCATCCTTGAGCGTGTAGTACGGGTGGAACGGAATGCCGTCGGCCGGCGCGTTCGGCGACCAGCGGTTGCCCTTCGGCCCCTTCTTGATCTCCACGCCATCGGGATTGTTCGAACCCACTTCGTGCAGCGCGCCCAGGTGCAGTACCACCAGCAGCAACAGCACCAGCGGCAATGCGATGACATGCAGCGCGAAGAAGCGGTTGAGCGTGGCGTCACTGGGCAGGTAATCGCCCATGATCCATTCGGTCAGTCCGTTGCCGATCACCGGTATCGCGCCGAACAGCGAGATGATCACCTTGGCGCCCCAGAACGACATCTGGCCCCACGGCAGCACGTAGCCCATGAAGGCTTCGGCCATCAGCACCAGGTAGATCAGCATGCCCAGGATCCACACCAGTTCGCGCGGCTTCTGGTAACTGCCGTACAGCAGGCCGCGGAACATGTGCAGGTAGACCACGATGAAGAACAGCGAGGCCCCGGTGGAGTGCATGTAGCGGATCAGCCAGCCCCACTCCACGTCCCGCATGATGTATTCGATGGAACCGAACGCCTCGGCGGCGTTGGTCTTGTAGTGCATCGTCAGGAAGATGCCGGTGACGATCTGGTTGACCAGCACCAGCAGCGCCAGCGAACCGAAGTAGTACCAGATGTTGAAGTTCTTCGGCGCATAGTACTCGCTGACGTGCTTGCGGTAGACCGGCATCAGGCCGGGCGCGCGGGCGTTGACCCAGTCGGCCACGCCGCTGGCGGTACGGCTGAGGATATTGGCCATCAGGCTGCCCCCTGCGGATCGACACCGATGATGATGGTGTTGTCGTCCTGGTAGTGGTGCGCGGGCACCTTCAGGTTGATCGGCGCCGGCACGTCCTTGAAGACGCGCCCGGACATGTCGAAGCGCGACTTGTGGCAGGGGCAGAAGTAGCCGCCCTTCCACTGCGGGTCGTAGGGTTCAGGCCGGATCTCGGCGACCATTTCCGGCGAGCAGCCCAGGTGCGTGCACAGGCCGACCAGCACGGAGATGTCCGGCTTGATCGAGCGCAGCTCGGGATTCTGCTTGAGCACGTAGTCCGGCTGCTGGTCCTTCTCGCCGGACTCGGGGTCCTTGAGACGGCCATCCAGCCCGTGCAACGCTTCGAGGATCGCCTTGGACCGTTTGACGATCCAGATCGGCTGGCCACGCCATTCCACTATCAGGCGTTGGCCTTCCTGCAGGGCGCTGATGTCGGCCACCACCGGTGCGCCGGCAAGCTTGGCGCGGGCACTGGGGTTCCAGGATTTTATGAAAGGAACTGCGGTGAATCCGACGCCGACGGCGCCCACCACGGCTGTGGTGGCAGAAAGAAAACGCCGACGTCCGGTGTTGACTGGATCGTGTACCCCATCGTTGGCCATCCGGCACTCCGATATTGATTAGGTAGCTTTAAGGCTGCCAGCGGATCCGGTGGGGGCCAGAGCCGCATTGAATCTTGGGCGAGTGTAGCGGAACCGTCGCGCGCCACACAACGCACTGCAACAACATTGAATTACGGGGTTGCCGGCCAGCGGCCGGCACTACCGGCTGCTTGCCGCTTCGCTCGCCAGGCATGGCCTGGCGCTATTGCTTGCTCAATGCGGTGCGGTAACGTTCGGCCAGCTGCCCGACCCGGCGCACGTAGTACTGCGTCTCGCTGTAGGGCGGCACGCCGCCGTGGCGGTCGACCGCGCCCTCGCCTGCGTTGTAGCCGGCCGCGGCCAGGGTCAGGTCGCCATTGAAGCGCTTCAGCAACCACGCAAGATACTGCACGCCGCCGCGGATGTTCTGCCCAGCGTCGTAGGAATCACTGACCCCGAAGCGCGCGGCGGTCGGCGGCATCAGCTGCATCAGGCCCTGTGCGCCGGCACGGCTGAGCGCGGTCGGATTGTAGGCCGACTCGGCATGGATGATGGCGCGCACCACCGCCTCTTCCACGCCGAACTCGCGCGCAGCCGACGTGATCTCGGCCTGGAAGGCCGAGGTGTTCAGCCGCACCGTGCCGAAGTCCACGCGCGGGTTGACCCCGCAGGCGTAGCAGCGCTCGATGAAGCTGTAGCGGATGGTCCGCACCGGGCCAAGATTGGCCACTTGCCTCGGGCGCGCACTGGTGTAGTGCCGCACGCCGTCCTTCATGAAGGAATAGACCTGGCCACTGACCATGCGCCCGGCACGCGAGGGCGTCGGTGCGGCGACGGGGGCTGGCGCAGCCGGCGTCGGTGCGACCTGGGGGGGCGCAGCGGCGCTGGCCGCCACGGCAACCGGATTGCGTTCGATGCTGGCCACGGTGGTCGGCGCAGGCTTCGGTGCAGCCACCACCGCGCGCGGCGCCGGGCGGGTATCGCGGCTATAGCTGATGGTGCTGCAGCGCGCGCCGGCCACCCGCTTGCTCACATAACTGGTGACGCCGTCAGCGCCCTGGCACTTGTACAGGGTTCCAGCGCTGGCCGGCGCAGCGGTCAGCGCAGCGATGATAATCGCCGTTGTCCCCAGTATCCCCTTCATGGCGGCGAGTGTCCCAGCTTCGCCGCGGCTTGCCAAGCGATGTGGCTCAGCCTGTGACCGGCGGCACAGCCAGCAGCTGGCCGAGGCCCGCCAGGCGCTGTGCCAGTTCGTCGCGCAGACCTGGCGGGGTGGTCCAAAGCGCCACCGGTATGCGGTCCAGGCTGAGGATCTGCGCCAGCATCATGCCGCGGCTCTCGGCCCCCATCCGCAGCAGGCAGTGGTCGGAGCCATCCGCTTCCAGTACGCCACACCACGGCGGGATGCGGCCTTCCAGCTCGGAATGGCTGCCGGCCAGGCGGAGGATGGCCTGCAGCGCGAACGGCGCCTGGCTGACCGCCTGCCGCACCATCACGTCTGGAGGCGCCGGCGTGCGCCGATGCAGGCCTGGCTCGGTGCACTCGCGCACCGCGCCCATCCGGTCCACGCGCAGGGTGCGCCAGTCCTGGCGCCCCAGGTCCCAGGCCAGCAGGTACCAGCGCCGTCCATAGTTGACCAGGTGCTGCGCCTCGACCTCGCGCTGGGTAACCGCGTCCTGCGCGCTGCGGTACTCGAAGGCCAGCCGCGAGGCCTGCCGGCAGTGCTGGGCCAGCCGGCCGAGCAGGCGTGCATCTGTGGCGGGCAGATCGGACAGGGTGGCGGTGGCCGCATGCACTTCGCCTGCCTGCTGTCGACGGCGGGTCGGCACCAGCGGGTCGAGCTTGGACAGCAGGCCGCGCGCGGTGTCATCGATGCCGGCGACAGTGGCCGAGGCCGCACGCAGGGCAATGGCCAGCGTGGTGGCTTCCTCCTCGTCCAGCAGCATCGGCAGCACCGGCGCACCGGCCCCGAGCTGATAGCCGCCGCCGACCCCGGCCGAGGCCTGCACCGGGTAGCCGAGTTCGCGCAGGCGCTCAATGTCGCGGCGGATGCTGCGCCGGTCCACGCCCATGCGTTCGGCCAGTTCGGCCCCCGACCACTGGCGGCGGGCCTGCAACAGGGCGATCAGGCGCAGCAGGCGATGGGCGGTATGGCGCATGAAGGATCGAGGACAGAAGTCGTCCGCAATAGTGCCCCAGGATGAGCGCCAGTTCACCACCCACTGCAAGGAGCACTGCCATGACCTCACGCCAGATCACCCTGTACCACGCCGCCCGTTCGCGCTCGAGCGGCGCGGTGGCCCTGCTCGAAGCACTCGGTGCCGACTACCGCATGCAGGTGCTGGACCTGAAGGCCGGCGCCAACCTGGCCCCGGCCTACCTGGCGATCAACCCGATGGGCAAGGTGCCGGCCATCGTCCACAACGGTGCGCTGGTGACCGAACAGGTGGCGATCTACCTGTATCTGGCCGACCTGTACCCGGAAGCGGGGCTGGCGCCGCCGATCGGTGATGCCCTGCGCGGCCCCTACCTGCGCTGGATGGCGTTCTATGGCGCCTGTTTCGAGCCGGCGATGATCGACAAGGCGATGCATCGCGAGCCGCCTCCGCGCCTGATGTCGCCCTACAACGACGCCGAGACGGTGCTGCAGGTGATCGAGGCCCAGCTGGCGCAAGGCCCGTACCTGCTCGGCGAGACCATGAGCGCCGCCGACGTGCTGTGGGGCAATGCGCTGGCCTGGACCACCGCCTTCGGCCTGGTGCAGCCGGCGCCGGCAACGGCCGACTACATCGCCCGGATGAGCGCGATGACCGCCTTCGACCGGTCGCGGCAGATCGATGCGGAGCTGGCGGCGGCGTAAGCAGCGCCCCCTTGTAGAGCCGAGCCCACGCTCGGCTGCTCCTCCGCCTTGCCAAAGGCAGCCGAGCGTGGGCTCGGCTCTACAGTGATGGCCACGCCGGGCATGGGCTCGGCTGCTTGAACGCGGCGCACGCCCCGGGATGCGGGTAGAATTGCCCCCTTTCCGCCACCCGAATGGATTAAGCGCCATGACCGGGACGCCAGACGTCTTTCCGCCCGCCACGCCGGGCGGTACCCCGCTCGTTGCCCTGCCCGCCGGTCCGCGCAAGCCCGACCAGGTGAAAGGCAAGCTGTACATCAAGACCCACGGTTGCCAGATGAACGAGTACGACTCGGCCAAGATGGCCGACGTGCTTGCCGCCAGCGATGGCCTGGAACTGACCGACAGCCCGGACGACGCCGACGTCATCCTGGTCAACACCTGCTCCATCCGCGAAAAAGCGCAGGAGAAGGTGTTCAGCCAGCTGGGCGTGTGGAAGGGCCTGAAGAACAAGGGCCGCGAGGTCATCATCGGCGTGGGCGGCTGCGTCGCCTCGCAGGAAGGCGAAGCGATCATCAAGCGCGCGCCGTTCGTCGACCTGGTGTTCGGCCCGCAGACCCTGCATCGCCTGCCGGAACTGATCCGCGCCCGTCGCGAGCAGAAGCGCCCGCAGGTGGACATCAGCTTCCCCGAGATCGAGAAGTTCGACCGACTGCCGGAGCCGCGCGCTGAAGGTGCTTCGGCGTTCGTGTCGATCATGGAAGGCTGCTCGAAGTACTGCTCGTTCTGCGTGGTGCCCTACACCCGCGGCACCGAAGTCAGCCGCCCGTTCGAGGACGTGGTGGTGGAAGTGGCCCAGCTGGCCGCGCAGGGCGTGCGCGAGATCAACCTGCTCGGCCAGAACGTCAATGCCTATCGCGGCCCCTATGGTGATGGCGAGTTCGCCGACCTCGGCCTGCTGATCCGTACCATCGCCGAGATCGACGGCGTCGGCCGCATCCGCTTCACCACCTCGCACCCGCTGGAGTTCAGCGATTCGCTGATCGATGCGTTCCGCGACGTGCCGCAGCTGGCCAACTTCCTGCACCTGCCGGTACAGGCCGGCAGCGACCGCGTGCTGTCGGCGATGAAGCGTGGCTACACCGCGCTGGAATTCAAGTCGAAGATCCGCAAGCTGCGCGCGGTGCGTCCGGACATCTCGATCAGCTCGGACTTCATCGTCGGCTTCCCCGGCGAGACCGATGCCGATTTCGAGAAGACCATGAAGCTGATCGAGGACATCGGCTTCGACCACAGCTTCTCCTTCATCTATTCGCGCCGCCCGGGCACCCCGGCGGCCGACCTGGAGGACACGATCAGCGATGCCGAAAAGCACGCGCGCCTGTCGCGGCTGCAGGAACGCATCAATGCACACGCCGCGAGCATCTCCGAGAAGATGGTCGGCACCGTGCAGACCGTGCTGGTGGAAGGCCCCTCGCGCAAGAACCCGAACGAGCTGACCGGCAAGACCGAGAACATGCGCTCGGTCAACTTCCCGGCGCCGCCGCGGCTGATCGGCCAGTTCGTGGATGTGGTGATCACCGAAGCACTGACCAATTCGCTGCGCGCGCGGGTGGTGGCGGAGTAAATCCAGGGGTCGGATCCTCGAATGGGGCTCCGACGCGCCGGCCCGATCAATGGGGTCGGATCCCCTGCAGGGATCCGACCCCTGGCCTCAATCCAGGCGCTTGCGGAAACGCAGGATCGCCAGCGTCATCATCACCACGATGAAGGCCAGCAGTGCCAGTGCGTCGTGCCACAGCTCCCACAGCGAGGCGCCGCGCAGCATGATGCCGCGCACCAGCCGCAGGAAGTGGGTCAGCGGCAGCACTTCGGCCAGCCACTGGACCGGCCGTGGCATGCCGGCGAACGGGAACATGAAGCCGGACAGCAGGATCGACGGCAGGAACAGGAACAACGTCATCTGCATCGCCTGGAACTGCGAGCGCGCGCGCGTGGAGATCAGCAGGCCCAGCGCGAGGTTGGCCAGCACCAGCAGCACCGCGGCCAGGTAGATGTCCAGCAGGCTGCCGCGGATCGGCACCTGGAACAGCCAGGTGCCCAGCACCAGCACCAGCGTGGTCTGCAGCAGGCCAATGGCCGCATAGGGCAGCACCTTGCCCACCATCAGTTCGCTGCGCGATACCGGCGTGGCGATCAGCAGCTCCATGTTGCCGCGCTCGCGTTCGCGCACCACCGCCACCGCCGTGAACATCACCAGGGTCATGGTCAGGATCACCCCGATCAACCCCGGCACGATGTTCACCGCCGAGCGCCGCTGCGGGTTGTAGAAACTGGTCACGCTGACCTGGCCGCTGGCGATGCTGCCTTCGCGCAGCGGCCGCGTGTTGCTGGTCGGGCGCGTATCCAGCGGCACCTGCGCCAGCTGGATCGCCGCACTCTGCACCACGGTGTCGCTGCCATCGACCAGCACCTGTACCGCTTCGCGACCGTCGAAACGGCGACGCTCGAAATCTGCCGGCACCACGATGCCGACACTGATCTCGCCGCGGCGCAGCGCCTGCATCAGCTGGTCCGGCGTGTAGGCCTCGCTGCGCGGGGTGATCACACCGGTGGCGACCATGTCCTGCACCAGCGCGCGCGAGGCCGCGCTGTTGGCCTGGTCTGCCACACCCGCATCAAGGTGGCGCAGGTTGAGATTGATCGCATAGCCGAACAGCAGCAGCTGCATCACCGGAATGCCGACGATCATCGCCAGCGTGATGCGGTCACGGCGCAGCTGGCGCAGCTCCTTGAGCATGATCGCCCACAGCCGGCGCAGGTTCATGCCGCCGGCTCCCGGCCACGGCCGCGGGTGGCGGCGACGAACACGTCTTCCAGGTTCGGCGCCACCGCCTCGATATGCGCCTGTGGATCGGCACCGGCCAAGGCGCGCTGCAACGTCGCCATGTCGGCCGCGTCTTCACTGCACAGTACGCGCAGCTGCGTGCCGATCTGCGCCACGCTCAGCACGCCAGGCAGTTCGGCCAGCGCGCGGCTGGCCTGGCGCGGCTGCGAGGATGTCACCTGCAGCGTGCGCCCTTGCAGCCGTGCACACAGTTCGGCCGGCGTGCCGTCGGCCACCAGCGCGCCGCGATCAAGGATCGCCAGGCGGTGGCAGCGCTCGGCCTCGTCCATGTAGTGGGTCGAGACCAGCACGGTGGTGCCCGCATCGGCCAGTTCGAACAGGGCCTCCCAGAAATCGCGGCGCGATTCCGGGTCGACCGCACTGGTCGGTTCGTCCAGGAACAGCAGCTCCGGGGCGTGCACGACGGCACCGGCCAACGCCAGGCGTTGCTTCTGGCCACCGCTGAGCGTGCCGGCCAGCTGCGCCTGCCGGTCCTGCAACCGGTACTGCTGCAGCAGCTCATCGACCCGCTGCCGTGCCTGGCCGCGCGGCAGGTCCTGGATGGCGGCGAGGAACTCCAGGTTCTCGCGCACAGACAGGTCTTCGTACAGCGAAAAGCGCTGGGTCATGTAGCCGATGCGGCGGCGCAGCGCTTCAGCCTGTTCTGGCACAGCGAGGCCCAGCACCTCGATCTGCCCCGCGCTCGGCTCCAGCAGGCCGCACAGCATGCGGATGGTGGTCGACTTGCCCGAGCCGTTCGGGCCGAGGAAGCCGTAGACCTGGCCACGAGGCACGGTCAGGTCGACATTGTCCACGGCCAGCAGATCGCCGAAGCGCCGAGTCAGGCCCTGCGCATGCACGGCAATGTCGTCGCCAGTGTTCAGAAGCTCACCTGCACCGGCATCCCCGCCGGGAGTTTCTGCATGTCGGCGGTCGTATCCACTTCGATCTCGGCCAGATAGCTCAGCCGCGCAACGTCGTCGCCGGTCAATGCGTAGTAAGGGGTGAACGACGGCTCGCTGCGGATCGAGCGCACATGCCCCTTCAGCGCAGCGCCTTGCCCTTCCAGATGCACCTGCGCGGCCTGCCCGACCTTGACCTGCAAGCGCAAGGGCTGCGGCAGATAGACGCGCGCATAGGGACGCTCGCCGACCAGCATCACCGCCAGCGGTGCGCCGATCGGCGCCTGGTCACCCTGCCGGTAGGGCAAGGCATCGACCATGCCATCGCGCGGTGCGCGCAGCTGCAGCTTCTGCAGGTTGACGCCCTGCACCACCTGCTGCGCCTGCGCAGCGTCCGCTGCGGCCTGTCCCTGCGCGATGTCCTGCGCTCGGCTGCCATGCACCAGCTCCAGCCAGGCCTGCTCGGCGGCACGCACGCTGGCCTCGGCATTGCCTGCGGCCGCGCGTGCGCGGTCCAGCTCGGCGGCGGCGATCAGGCTCTGGCGTGCCAGCGGTTGCACCCGGCGGTAGTACGCACTGGCTTCGGCAGACTGCGCACGCAAGGCGGCCAGCTGCGCCTGGGCCTGGGCGATCTGCTCCTGCCTCGGGCCGATCTTCAATTCATCCAGCTGTGCCTGCGCGCGCACGGTGTCGGCCTGCGCTGCGGCAAACTGCGCATCGCCACGAGCTGGGTCGAGCTGCATCAGCAGCGTGCCGGCCTTGACCTGCTGTCCCTCGCGCACATCCACCGTAGCAATCACCTCGGCCGCCGGTGCCGGCACCGTGATCCGGTCCCACTCCAGCGTCCCCAATGCAACCGGAGGCGTCTGGCCACAGCCTGCCAGCAGGGCGAGGCCTGCCAGTCCGATCCCACGTGTCCAGCTACCGGTATCCATGCCACCCCCTCCTGCGACGGCGCCACGGTGCCACGCGCCCCGTGCACCCACAATGATTGCAATCAGCCATGGTGTTTTTTTCACCGCCGACTGCCGAGCCTTTTACCGCAAGGCTCCGCGCCACCTATCCACAACTTGGTTCAGCATCATTCCACAGCCGGTGTGGAAAACCGGCGGGAGGTGGCCGTGTTGGGTGCCTGGCAGCGGAACATGCGCTGCCGTCACACAGGCCGAGCGGCCGTGACGGTTTTTTCACCACCACCTCATGGACCTTGTGGCACAAGCACTGCGAAGGCCTATCCACAGGTTTTCGCGCACCCCGTCCACACCGGGTGTGGAAAACCGCGTATCGGCCCGCTGCTGGCCGCGCGCCCCGTGCGCACGCTACCCTTGTCCCCCCTGAATACACTGCGGTGGAAGGCGTCCGCCCCACCGGAAGCAATGAAAAGCATCGAGCATCGAGACTTCACCCTGTCGCCGGAAGACAACGAACGGCTGGCCAACCTGTGTGGCCCGTTCGACGGTCATCTGCGGCAGATCGAACTGAAACTCGGCGTGGAAATCGCCAACCGTGGCTTCGTGTTCCGCATCAGCGGACCGAACGAGGCCATCGTCGAGGCACAGAAGCTGGTTGAAGCGCTGTACGCCGAAGCCGGCGAAACCACCTTCGACAACCACGCCATCCACCTGCGCCTGGCGCAGGCCAACGTCGAGCAGATCGCCGAACGCTCCTACGAAGCGCAGGAGGTAGCGATCAAGGTCAAGCGTGGTACGGTGCGCGGTCGCGGTGCCAACCAGGCCCGCTACCTGCACCAGATCGCTACCCACGACATCAACTTCGGCATCGGGCCGGCCGGTACCGGCAAGACCTTCCTGGCCGTGGCCAGCGCGGTCGAAGCACTGAACGAATCGCGGGTGCAGCGGCTGATCCTGGTCCGCCCCGCAGTGGAAGCCGGCGAGAAGCTGGGCTTCCTGCCCGGCGACCTGAGCCAGAAGGTCGATCCCTACCTGCGACCGCTGTACGACGCCCTTTACGAGATGATGGGCGTGGAGAAGGTGGTCAAGCTGCTGGAAAGGAACGTCATCGAGATCGCACCGCTGGCCTATATGCGCGGCCGCACGCTCAACGATGCGTTCGTGATCCTGGACGAAGCACAGAACACCACCATCGAGCAGATGAAGATGTTCCTGACCCGCCTGGGCTACGGCTCCACTGCGGTGGTCACCGGTGACCTGACCCAGACCGACCTGCCCAAGCACGTGAAGTCGGGCCTGCGCGATGCCATCGATGTGCTGCGCGACGTGGAGGGTGTCAGCTTCACCTTCTTCGAATCCCGCGACGTGGTCCGCCACCCGCTGGTGGCGCGCATCGTCAGCGCCTACGACCGCCGCGACCTGCATCAGATCCAACCTGGAGCAACTCCATGACCCGTGGTCCCGTGCGACTGGACGTCGCCGTCAGTTATGCCCTGCCGCGTGCCGGCCTGCCGGCGGCAGTGAGCTTCCGCAAGTGGGTGGCCGCCGCGTTGAAGGGCCGCATCCGCGAGGCCGATCTGGCCATCCGCGTGGTCGATGCCAAGGAAGGACAGTCATTGAACCGCCACTACCGCGGCAAGGACTACGCCACCAACGTGCTCAGCTTCCCGGCCGAAGTACCCGAAGGCCTGCCCAAGGGCGTCAAGTTCCCGCTGCTCGGTGACCTGGTGATCTGTGCACCGGTCGTGGCACGCGAGGCCGACGAGCAGGGCAAGGCGCTCAACGCCCACTACGCGCACCTGACCGTGCACGGCGTGCTGCACCTGCTTGGCTGGGACCACGAGGACGACAAGGAAGCCGAGGCGATGGAGCAGCTGGAACGGGAGATCCTGGCCGAGCTGGGCATCGACGACCCCTACGCGGGCGAGCGCTGACACCGGGCCCTGTTCCGAGCCCACGCACTCAAGGAAGAGGAACGCAGCATGACCCTACCCGCACTTGTGCTTGCCGCGCTACTGCAGTCCGGCGCAGGCCTGATGCGCGATCCTGACCGTCCCTCACCGTTCCCCACCAGCGACAGCGAGGCCGACATCGCCGCAAAGATCGCCGAACTACGGGCGTTCTTCGGCAGCAGCGAGCGCGACACCCGCAACATCGTCGCCACTGCCCAGCAACGGGCACTGATCGAGCGCCTGGAAGCGCGGCACGCGGCACGTCTGGCCGGCATCTGGGTGGACAATGCGAGGGGCTGGAACATTGTCGTGCGACTGACAGGCGCCGCACCCGAGGCCGATGAGACACATCCAGGGGCAGATGGCCCGCAACGTGTGCGCTACATCACCGGCGCCGCGATGACGGAAGCGGAGATGACGCGCCGGCTGCACGCACAGCAGGACTGGCTGCGGGCCCAGCTGCCTGACCTGTTCGGCTATGGCCTGGATGTCAAGACCGGGGAGCTGGAGGTGGAGCTGCGGGATACCCCAGCCAACCGCGCGACGGCGGCGGCCGTACGTGACCACCTGCAGGCGCGACTGGGCTACCCGGTCAGGCTGCGCTGGTACCCAGCGGCCACGCGCTGGAATCCGCCCTGACTGTGCCACGGCTGGAGTGCCAGCCCATGCGCTGGGCTACTGTTCAACACCGGCCAGGACGGGGAAGGAAAAAGGATGAACCCAGGGAACAGCTTCACGACGTTTGCGATGAGCGCGGGCCTGTTCGCCGGCCTGCTGATGCTGGGCGCGCACACCGTGCGCCGCCTCAGCGCTCATGAACCCGCCGGCAGGCACTGGCTGCTGCGCAGCCTCGCCCTGCTCTCGCCTTTGTGCCTGCTGGCTGGGCTGGCGACCGGCATGATCGGCCCCCACCTCACGGGTAGAGCGGAACCCGCCCACGTGCCCGGGCTGTGGGAAACGTCGATGGTGCTGATACTGGTCGGTGCCCTGACCCTGCCGGTGCTGTGGCGAACGCTGCTGCAGCAGCGGCTTGGCAGGCCGGTCAACGCACTCCCGTTCTTCCATGCCAGCCGCACCTCGTTGCTGGTGCTGTTCGTGCTGGCCGTGATCTACATGAAAGTGGCCAGGACAGCCGCATCGGAACTGATGCCCTGGCTGACCAGCCCGGGCCTGTGGCCGGCAGTGGCGCGCATCGCGGGGCAATCGATGCAGATCGCCATGCTTGCGGTCGTGCTGACCCTCTCACTGATGGTCGCGCGGCGGGCGATGACCGGATTCCTGCGCCTTCTCACCGGGCTGTTCAGACACTCACCGGAGCTATGATGGCGGCCCTTCGCCTGCGGAAACCGCCCGTGTCACTGCGCTGCTGCCTGCCTTTGCTGTGTGCCCTTGCGGTCCCATCCGCCTTCGCTTCCAGCCTGGACCTGCCGGCGCTGATCGAATGCCGCCAGGGTGTGGCCGACCAGGCTGCGCTGGCGCCGTTGCTGGCCGACCCGCTGAAGGCCGTGGCCCAGGGCCTGCAGCCGCTGCCGCAGGGCAACCAGTTCATGAGCGAGTACCGCCTGGCCCAGCCGATCAGCGTGTTCGGGGTGAGCACCGAGCGGGTGGCGGTGGCCGGGGCCAGCGTCATGGCGGTCCTCGATCAGGCCGACCCACGCCCGCTGGCCAAGCGCCTGGCGTTGGAAACCGGCTACGACCAGGACGGCAAGTTCATGGCCGGCCGCGAGGTGGTCAGCCGCGACGTGACCGACCCGAAGACCGGCGAGGCCCAGATCGAGTCGATCATCCTCAGCGTCTCCACCGTGGCCTCCCACCCCGGCAAGACCCTGGCCGGCTGCACCTACAGCCTGGACCTGCCCGAGGAGGAGCCGGCCCCGGCCGCCCCTGCCCCGGCCACCGGCAGTCACTGACAGGCCGCCACATCCTGCTAGACTTGGGCCAACGCCCGGCCTGCCGGGTGCCTTTTTTCCAGAGATGTCAGAAGACGACAGTAGTAGCTCCCCTGCGGAGCACAGTGAAAAGAAGCGCGGCTGGCTTGAACGCCTGACCTCCGCCTTCTCCGGCGAACCCCATACCCGCGACGAGCTGGTCGCTGTCCTGCACACCGCGCAGGAAGAGGGTCTGATCGCCGCCGATACCCTGAAGATGATGGAAGGCGCCATTTCGGTGGCCGAGCTGACCGTGGGCGACGTGATGATCTCGCGCTCGCAGATGGTCTCGCTGCCGGTCGAGGCGCCCTTCCTGGAGCTGATGAAGCAGGTGGTCGAATCCGGCCATTCGCGCTTCCCGGTGCACGGCGAGAACAAGGACGACATCCTTGGCATCCTGCTGGCCAAGGACCTGCTGCGCGGCGTGGTGGCCGACAACGGCCCGGCCAACGTGCGCGAGCTGCTGCGCCCGGCGGTACTGATCCCGGAGGCAAAGAAGCTCAACGTGCTGCTGAAGGAGTTCCGCCTGTCGCGCAACCACATGGCCATCGTTGTGGACGAGTACGGCGGTGTCGCCGGCCTGGTCACCATCGAGGACGTGCTGGAACAGATCGTCGGCGAGATCGATGACGAGCATGACGAGGCCGAGGATCCTTCCGCGCAGATCGCGATCCAGTCCGACGGCCAGTACGTGGTCGACGCGCTGACCCCGATCGGCGACTTCAACGAACGCTTCGGTGCCACCTTCTCCGACGAGGACTACGACACCATCGGTGGCCTGGTCACCGAGGCCGTGGGCCACCTGCCGGAAGTCGGGGACGAACTGGCGCTGGACCGCTTCATGTTCCGCGTAGCCCGCGCCGATGCGCGCCGGGTGCAGGCCTTCCATGTGACCGTGCTGCCGCCGGACGCGCAGGACGACGCTTGAAGCGCCGCGGCCTGCGCCTGACGCTGTGGCTGGCACTGTGCGTGCTGGCCATGGCCCTGCCGCTGGCCGCCTTCGCGCAGCCGGCGGCGGCCACGCCTGCTGCGCCCGGCACCGGCGCCGAGTCCCCTGCGCCTCGCATCGGCGTGGTCACCATGCAACCGGGCACAGTGTTCTTCGAGCGATTCGGCCACGACGCCATCGTCGTGGTCGATCCGCTCAGCGGCGAAGCGACCTCGTACAACTTCGGGTACTTCGATCCGTCCGAGGACGATTTCATCAGCCGCTTCGCGCGCGGCGACATGATGTATTACCTGGTGGCGCTGCCGCTGCAGCAGGACCTGTCGTACTACGACGAGACCGGCCGTGGCGCCAGCGTGCAGTGGCTGGACCTGCGCCCGGACCAGGCGCGCGCACTGGCCGCCGACCTGGCCGAACGGGCCAAGCCGGAAAACGCGCGTTACCACTACGATTACTACACCGCCAACTGCGCCACGATGGTGCGCGACACCGTGGACAAGGCACTGGGTGGCGGCCTGCAGTCACAGCTGGCCGGTCGCTCGCGCGGCAACACCTACCGCAGCGAATCGGTGCGCCTGGCCTCGCCGGCGCCGTGGATGTGGCTGGGCTTCGACGTCGGCCTGGGGCCGTTCGCCGACCAGCCACTGTCGCGCTGGCAGGAAGCATTCGTGCCGATGCGCCTGGCCGATGCCCTGCGCCAGGCGCGCAACAGCGATGGCCGGCCGCTGGTGCAGTCCGAACAGGAACTGCTGCCGCACCGCATCGCCCCGGAGCCGAAGGAGTTCGCGCGCCGTTGGTGGCCGTGGCTCCTGTGCGGCCTGGTGATCGCCGCCGGCGTGCTGGCGCTGCGTCGCCGTCCGCGCCTGCTGGCCGGACTGGCGCTGCCGTTCTGGCTGCTGTGTGCCCTGTTCGGTGGCGTGCTGGTGTTCCTGTGGGGCTTCAGCATCCACTACGCCGCGTGGGCCAACCGCAACCTGCTGCTGCTTTCGCCGCTGGCCGTGCTGCTGCTGCCGGGTGCGATCGCCCTGCTGAGCCGGCGCGTGCCGGGGCGCATGTTCAGGCTGGTGCTGTGGCTGCTGGCAGTGCAGGCCGTGGCCGCTCTGGTGCTGCACTGGCTGAGCCTGCAGGCGCAGTACAACGTGCAGTGGATCGTGCTGCTGCTGCCGGTGCACGTCGCCCTGGCGTGGGTGCTGGCGCGTCGTCCTCACTTGTCCGAAACACGGCCCTGACGCACGATGGCGGGCATGTCATTGCCCGCCTCCGCTTCCGCCCCGGCTTCGGCCAACCCTACCTGCGTCATCAACTGCGTCCACTACGATGACGAGGGCAAGCGCCACGACATCAGCCTGGACGCCATCAGCGATGTCATTGCCAGCGGCAACGGCTTCGTCTGGGTCGGCCTGTACGACCCCAACGAAGACGTGCTGCTGAAACTGCAGGAAGAATTCTGCCTGCACGACCTGGCCATCGAGGATGCGCGCAATGCGCACCAGCGGCCCAAGGTCGAGACCTACGGCAATTCGCTGTTCGTGGTGGTGACCACCGCGCAGATGGTCGACGAGCGCATCCAGTATGGCGAAACCCACGCCTTCCTCGGCCCGCGCTTCCTGGTGACGGTGCGCCACGGTGCCTCGCTGTCCTACGCCCCGGTACGCGCGCGGGTGGAACGCGAGCCGCAGCTGCTGAAGATGGGCCCGTCGTACTGCCTGTACGCGGTGACCGACTTCGTGGTCGACAACTACCTGCCCATCGTGCACCGCTTCCGCGACACTCTGGACCTGCTGGAAAAGGACATCTTCGCCGACACCTACAAGCGCAGCACCGTGGTGCGGCTGTATGAGCTCAAGCGCGAACTGAACAAGATGCGCATGGCGGTGGCACCGCTGCAGGATGTGCTGGCCCAGATCCGGCGCTACCAGGGTGACCTGATTCCCGACGAAGTGAAGCTGTACGTGCGCGACGTGCATGACCATGCGGTGCGCATCAGCGACGTGATCGACACCCTGCGCGAGATGCTGGGCACTGCGCTGAGCGTGAACCTGTCGCTGGTGACACTGGCACAGGGCGAGACGGTGAAGCGGCTGGGTGCCTGGGCCGCGCTGCTGGCCGCGCCGACACTGATCACCAGCTGGTACGGCATGAACTTCAGCCACATGCCGGAGCTGAGTGAGCCGTGGTCGTACCCGTTGATGATCGTTGGCGTGGGCGGTGTGTGCGTGGGCCTGTACCGGTTGTTCAAGCGCGCGAAGTGGTTGTGACCCGCATTCTTTAGAGTCGAGCCATGCTCGACTGCTGTGCGCAATGCAGCCGAGCATGGGCTCGGCTCTACACAGGCGACCGCATCAAGCGACGTAGACCGTCTTGATGTTCATGAACTCATGGATGCCGTGGTCGGCCAGTTCGCGACCGAAACCGGACTGCTTGCTGCCGCCGAACGGCAACCGCGCGTCGCTCTTGACGATGGCGTTGACGAATGCGGCGCCGCATTCCATGCGCTGAGCGAAACGTTCAACGCGCACCGGGTCGCGCGTCCACACGCTGCCGCCCAGGCCGAAACGGGTGTCGTTGGCCACGCGCAGTGCCTCGGCCTCATCCTTCACCCGGATCACCGCGGCAACCGGACCGAACAGTTCTTCATCGTAGGCCGGCATGCCCGGCCCCACTTGGTCGAGCACGGTGGCCGGATAGCCGGCATGCGTACCGGCAATCGGCTCGCCACCGACCAGCACACGTGCGCCCTTGGCGACGCTGGCCTGCACCTGCTTGTGCAGTTCGTCACGTAGGTCGGCGCGCGCCATTGGCGCCAGCGTGGTGCCCCGCTCATCGGGATCGCCGTACTGGCGCTCACCCGCCGCTTCCACAAAGCGACGGGTGAATTCATCGGCCACCGCATCGACCACGATGAAGCGCTTGGCCGCAATGCAGGTCTGCCCGCTGTTATCGAAGCGTGACTTCACTGCCGCCGCCACGGTTTTGTCGAGGTCGGCATCGTCGAGCACCACGAAGGCGTCACTGCCACCCAGCTCCATCACCGACTTCTTCAACTGGCTGCCGGCGTTGGAGGCGATCGAGCGCCCTGCCCGTTCGCTGCCGGTCAGCGTCACCGCCTTCACCCGTGCGTCGCGCAGCACGTCGGCGGCCTGGTCGTTGTCGATGTGCAGCACATCGAAAACGCCGTCCGGCAGGCCACCATCACGACACACCGCCAGGATCAGGTCGGCGCACTGCGGTACGTTGCTGGCGTGCTTGAGCAGGGCCACGTTGCCGGCCATGAACGCCGGGGCCAGGAAACGAAACACCTGCCAGATCGGAAAATTCCACGGCATCACCGCGAACACGCAGCCGATCGGCTCGTAGCGCACATAGCTGCGCTGGGCTTCGGTGTCGATCAGCTGCGGCTTGAGGTAGTCGGCAGCATGGTCGGCGTAGTACTCGCAGGCGGCGGCGCACTTGTCGACCTCGGCCAGCGCCTCGGCCTTGAGCTTGCCCATCTCGTGGGTCATCGCCTGCTGCAGGTCGTCGCGACGCGCGCGCAGCTGCGCCGGGATCCGGCGCAGGATGGCGCCGCGGTCCTGCAACGAGCGCTCGGCCCAGCCCGGAAATGCATCGGCAGCGGCCTGCAGGCGCTGCTCGATGTCGGCAGCGCCCATCAGTTCATGGCGGTAGGTCACCTGTCCGGTGGCCGGGTCGACGATCTCGACGGTCATGGGGGATCTCCTTCTGGAAGACCCCCATTGTGCGCCGCCGGCCGTGAGCCGGATGTGGCTGCGGCGTCAGCCGTTGTCCTGCCGCGCCAGCTGCAGGTCGCGCTGGCGCCGCTTCTCCGCACGCGCATTGATGTACCAGCCGATCACCGCGGCGACCGACACCGCCGACACCAGCAGCGTGGCCAACGCATTGATCTTCGGGCTGATGCCCATGCGCACCGACGCGAACACCTTCATCGGCAGCGTGGTCGAGCCCGGCGTGGCGACGAAGCTCGCCACCACCACGTCATCCAGCGACAGGGTGAAGGCCAGCAGCCAGCCCGCCACCAGCGCCGGCGCGATGATCGGCAGGGTGATGCGGCCGAACACGGTCAGCCGGCTCGCGCCCAGGTCCATCGCCGCTTCTTCCAGCGACAGGTCCATTTCCTGCAGGCGCGAGGACACCACCACCGTGACGAAGCACAGCGTGAAGGTGACGTGGGCGATCCAGATGGTGGTCAGGCCGCGTGCCGGGAAGCCGGGAATCGCGCCCATCGAGGCCAGCAGCGCCATCAGCGAGAAGCCCAGGATCACGTCCGGCATCACCAGCGGTGCGGTGACCAGCGCGCCGAACAGCGGCTTGCCGCGGAAGCGCTTGAAGCGGGTCATCACCATCGCCGCCAGCGTGCCCAGCACGGTGGCGGTGCAGGCGGTCCAGAACGCCACCACCAGGCTGGTCCACATCGCATCCATCAACGCGCGGTCGGCGAACAGGTCGCTGTAGGCACGGGTGGAGAAGCCGGCCCAGACCATCGCCAGCCGCGAGCTGTTGAACGAATAGAACATCAACAGCAGGATCGGAAGGTACAGGAAGGCGAAGCCGAGCAGCAGCACGCCCAGCCCCAGGCCCTTGGCAGTGCGCGGGCTCATGCCTGCTTCCCTTCCAGCAGGCGCTGCTGGGAACGGTTGAACAACAGGATCGGCACCAGCAGCAACAGGATCATCGCCACCGCCATCGCCGAGGCGCCCGGCCAGTTGCGGTTGTTGAAGAACTCGTTCCACAGTTGGCGGCCCACCATCAGCGTCTCCGAGCCACCCAGCATTTCCGGGATCACGAATTCACCGATCGCCGGAATCATCACCAGCATGCAACCGGCGATGATGCCCGCCTTCGACAACGGCAGGGTGATGCGCAGGAAGGCCTGCCACGGCTTGGCGCCAAGGTCGTAGGCCGCTTCCAGCAGGCGGTGGTCATGCTTGACCAGGTTGGCGTACAGCGGCAGCACCATGAACGGCAGGTAGCAATAGACGATGCCGATGTAGGCGGCGGTCGGCGTATCGATCAGCTGCAGCTTGGGCAGGCCCAGGCTGGTCATCAGCGACTGCAGGCCAGTGAACTGCAGGAACTGGTCGAGCAGGCCGTTGCGGTCCAGGATCGCCTTCCACGCATACACGCGGATCAGGAACGAGGTCCACGACGGCAGCACCACCAGCATCATCGCCACGTTGCGTGCTGCCGGTGAAAGGCGGGCGATGGCATAGGCCATCGGGTAGCCGATCAGCAGGGTCAGGAAGGTGGAGATCGCCGCGATCTTGATCGAGCTGAGGAACGCCTGCGCATAGATCGAATCACGGAACAGCGCCAGGTAGTTTTCAAGGTTCAGCTTCAGCGAGAAGCCGCCGTCCACGTACTGCAGCAGCCAGGTATACGGCGGCGAGCCGACCCGGCTGAGCGAGAAGCTGATCATCAGCACGATCAGGAACGGCACTGCAAAGAACAGCAGCAGCCACAGGTACGGAATGCCGATCACCGTGGCACGCAGCCCCGGCAGCCAGCGCTTCAGGCCGGCCGTGCTCATGAGGTCAGCACCACGCCGTCATTGTCGCGCCAGTGCACCCACACGCTGTCGCCCCAGGTCAGGCCATCGCTGGCCCAGCGCTGCGAGTTGGCGAAGTTGGCCAGCACCTTGGCACCGCTGGGCAGGCGCACGTGGTAGACCGAGTGGCTGCCGAAATAGGCGATGTCCTCGATCACCCCCTGGGCCTTGTTGGTGTGCCCTTCCGGCTCGTCCTTGCCGATCATCACCTTCTCCGGGCGCAGCGCGAACGCGACCGGCTGCCCTTCATAGCCCGTGATGCCATGGGCGATGTAGATCGGCGCCGGGAACAGCGGCGAGCGCACGGTGACGTACTCGGGCAGGTCCTCGTCGATCACCCCGTCGAACAGGTTGACCGAACCGATGAACTCGGCGACGAAGCGGTTGGCCGGCTGCTCGTAGACCTCGTCGGGCTTGCCGACCTGCTGGATCCAGCCGGCATCCATCACCGCGATGCGGGTGGCCATGGTCATCGCTTCTTCCTGGTCGTGGGTGACCATCACGCAGGTCACGCCCGACGATTCGATGATGCTGACCAGTTCCAGCTGCATCTGCGAGCGCAGCTTCTTGTCCAGTGCGCCCATCGGCTCGTCCAGCAACAGCAGCTTCGGCCCCTTGGCCAGCGACCGCGCCAGCGCCACGCGCTGCTGCTGGCCACCGGACAGCTGGTGCGGCTTGCGCTTGCCCAGGTGGCCCATCTGCACCAGGTCGAGCATCTCGCCGACGCGCTTGCTGATCGCATCCTTGCCCAGGCCGTCCTGCTTCAGGCCGAAGGCGATGTTCTGCTCGACCGTCATGTGCGGGAACAGGGCATAGGACTGGAACATCATGTTGACCGGCCGCTGGTACGGCGGCAGCGCGTCCAGGCGCTGGCCATCGAGGGTGATGCTGCCCTTGGTGGGCGTCTCGAAGCCGCCGAGGCAGCGCAGCAGGGTCGATTTGCCGCTGCCGGAGCCACCGAGCAGGGCAAAGATCTCGCCCTTGCGCACGTCCAGATTGACGTCGTCGACGGCGACGAAACCGTCGAATTCCTTGCGCAAATCACGAATGGAGAGATAGCCGGGCGCACCGGTCGTGTCGACGACGGCGGCTACCGGCTGGGCTTCAACGGGCATGGGGGCTCCGGGAGCGGGCGGTGGACAGCGGCGGCCATTCTAACGGCCGGGGGCCGAAGGGGATATGACGGCAGCAGGTGGAACCGGCCGGTGGGCGGCCTCGGGGCCCCGAGGGGTGTCGGTTTTCCCCCGCCATGGTGGCCTGTGCGCCGGAAGGCCCGGGCTCTCCTCGACGCCCGGGTGGCCGTCCCGGCCAGACACCACGGCCGGCAGCCCGATCTGCAACATTTTTCAGAACGGGATCCATTGAAAGCCCGGGACATTCCCCGCGCAATGCCCCGGATCTAGGCCTTGCATGGACCGACCCTGGTGATTTCCCCGGACAGCCCTTCCCCTTTCCCGCCCCGCCTGCCGGGTTGCCTGCCTGCACGGTTGCCGCTGGCCATCATCGGCGCCGGCCAGGCCGGGTTGTCCCTCAGCGCACTCCTGCAGGAGGCCGGCGTCGAGCATCGCGTGCTGGAGGCCGAAACCGTGGGCGCCAGCTGGCAGCGGCGCTGGGATTCGTTCCAGACCAACACCGCCAACGCGACCATGGCCCTGCACGGTCATGCCTATTCGGGCGATGACCCGGAAGGCTTCATGGGCGCCCCGGAGGTGATCCGCCGGCTCCGCGACTATGCCGACGAGCGCGTGTTGCCGATCAGCGAAGGGTGCGCGGTACATCGGGTCGCGCCCGAGTGCGGCGGCTATGCCATCGACAGCAGCCAGGGGCTGATCCATGCCCGCGCGGTGGTGGTCGCGACCGGTGAGTACCGCCGTGCGCGGATGCCCCGGGTCCCCTTCGCGCCCGGGCCCGGCCTTGCCGTGCTGCACTCGGGCGACTACCGCAGCGCCCGCCAGCTGCCCGATGGCGCCGTGCTGGTCATCGGCGGTGGGCAGTCCGGCGCGCAGATCGCCCAGGACCTGCGCGACAGCGGTCGCAGCGTGTACTGGTCACTGGCCCAGCGTCATTCGCATACCCGCAGGCTGCGCGGCAAGGACTCGATGACCTGGTGGGACATGGCCGGGCGCATCCACCAGCATGTGAGTGAAGCGGCGGGCGTGCTGGCCGGCGAACCGGATGCGCTGCGCAAGGCGCGTACCGCGGAGTTCCCGCTCATTTCCGGCAAGGGAAGCGGCGGCCTGGGCAGCTCGATCAGCCTGCTGGCGATGCACCGCGCGGGCATCAGGCTGCTGGGCCGGTTGCAGGGCTTCGATGGAAACATCGCCCGCTTCGCCGATGTCCGCCCGCAGCTGCGCACCGCGATCGAGGCGACGCGGGCCGAATACGCCTATCTCGATTCGCTGGCCAGCACGTACTACGCCACGCGTCCCGAGCCACGCACCGACGATGCCCGCTACATTCCGGAGGAGGTCTATCTGCACTGGGAACCGGACGCATCCCCGCGCGAACTGGACCTGCAGGCCGCAGGCATCCGCTCGGTGGTGCTGGCCACCGGCTTCGTCGCCGAATGGCCCTGGCTCGACGTACCGGGCGCGCTGGATGCACATGGCTACCCGCTGGGCGAGTTCGGTGTTTCACCGCAACCGGGGCTGTTCTTCATCGGCATGCACAACCTGCAGCGGATGAGTTCGTCGTTCCTGTGCAACGGCGGTCGCGATGCATGCGACCTGCTGCCTGCCATCCTGCAGCACCTTGGCCGGAGCGACAGGGTCGACTCCGACGCAGGGTAAGGCAGCCGCCGGGCATGGCCCGGCGGCTACCCGCGCCGCTTACCGGCCGGTCTTCACCTCGGTCCACAGCCGGGTGTAGAGCTTGTCGGTCTCCGGCGTGTTGATCGAGTACGTGAACATCTTCTCGGCCACATCGGCCGGCGGGTAGATGGTCGGGTCGGTACGGATCGCCTCGTCCACCAGCGGGGTCGCGGTCGGCACCGGGTTGGCGTAATGGATGAAGTTGGTGTTGGCCGCGGCAACCTTCGGCTGCAGCAGGTAGTTGATGAACGCGTACGCGGCTTCCGGATGCTTGGCGTCCTTCGGGATCGCCAGCATGTCGAACCACTGCGGGGCGCCTTCCTTCGGGATCGAATAGGCCACATGCACGCCATTGCTGGCTTCCTCGGCGCGGTCGCGGGCCTGGATGATGTCACCCGACCAGCCGACCACCAGACAGGTGCCACCGTTGGCCAGCGAACCCACGTACTGCGAGGAGTGGAAGTTCTGCACGTACGGGCGGATCGACTTCAGCAGGTCGGCCGCCTTCTGCAGCTCGGCCGGGTCGCCGCTGTGCGGGTCCAGGCCCAGGTAGTGCAGCGCGATCGGGATCATGTCCGCCGGCGTGTCCAGGATGGTCACGCCGCAGTCCTTCATCTTGCTGATGTTCTCCGGCTTGAACACCAGGTCCCAGCTGTTGGCGATGTCTGTACTGCCACCGAAACGCTGCTTCAGCATCTCCACGTTGTAGCCGATGCCGGTGGTACCGATCATGTACGGCACGCCGTACTGGTTGCCCGGGTCCTGGGTGGCGATGCGCTTCATCACCGCCGGATCGAGGTTGGCCAGGTTCGGGATCCTGCTCTTGTCCAGCGGCAGGAACACGCCGGCCTGGATCTGGCGCCCGAAGAAGTTCAGGGTCGGCACCACCACGTCGTAGCCGCTGTTGCCGGCCAGCAGCTTGGTCTCGACCATCTCGTCGCTGTCGAACACATCGTAGGTCACCTTGATGCCGCTCTCCTTCTCGAAGATCGGGATGGTGTCCTCGGCGATGTAATCGCTGTAGTTGTAGACGTTCAGGACCTGGCTGTCCTGCGCGCCGCCGTTGCCACCGCCACAGGCGGCAAGCATGGCGGAGGCCAGGCCGAGCGTGAGGATACGCAGCTTCATCGGGTGCTCCAGAATGCGGGAAGGGGGGGCCGGCGGGGCCGGCGACGGGTGCCAGCCTACCCCCCGGCGGCGGATTTTTCTATTCCAGATGCTCAGACGTTCAGCAGCAGGAACTCGCGCTCCCACGAGCTGATGACACGGAAAAAGGTCTCGTATTCCTTGCGCTTCACCGAGATGTAGGCCCGGCAGAAGCGCTCGCCCAGCAGGGCCTGCAGCTCGCTGCACTGCTCCAGCCCATCCAGCGCTTCGCCCAGCGAGCGCGGCAGGTTGTAGCCCAGTTCCTTGGCACTGCCGGTCACCGGCGCGTCCGGTGCCAGCCGCTCGCGGATGCCAAGCAGGCCGCAGGCCAGGGTCGCGGCCATCGCCAGGTAGGGGTTGGCGTCGGAGCCGGCGAAACGGCTCTCCACGCGCATGTTTTCCGGCGTGTCCAGCGGCACGCGCAGGCCGCAGGTGCGGTTGTCGAAGCCCCAGTGCACGTTGCTCGGCGAGACTTCGCCGAACACCAGCCGGCGGTAGGAATTGACGTTCGGCGCGAAGAACGCCATCGCCTGCGGCGCGTACTTCTGCAGGCCGCCCAGATAGTGGCCGAACACCGGGCTGAACTCGCCTTCAGCATCGGTATCACCGGCGAACACATTGCTGCCGTCGCTCACCCGCACCAGGCTCTGGTGGATGTGCATGGCACTGCCCGGCTCGTTCTCCATCGGCTTGGCCAGGAACGTGGCATACACGCCGTGGCGCATCGCCGCCTCGCGCATGGTGCGCTTGAACAGGAACACCTGGTCGGCCAGGTCCATCGCATCGGCGTGGGTGAAATTGACCTCCAGCTGCGCCGCGCCGGACTCATGGATCAACGTGTCCACGTCCAGCTTCATCGCATCGGCGTAGTCGTACATCAGGTCGAGGATCGGGTCGAATTCGTTGACCGCGTCAATCGAGTACGACTGCCGCGCCGTCTCCGGGCGCCCGGAGCGGCCGGCCGGTGGCAGCAGCGGGAAGTCCGGGTCGGTGTTCTTCTGCACCAGGAAGAACTCCAGCTCCGGCGCCACCACCGGGCGTAGGCCCAACTCGGCGTAGGCTGCCAGCACGCGGCGCAGCACATTGCGCGGTGCCAGTTCGTGCGGCTCACCGTTCTTGGTGTAGCAATCGTGGATGACCTGCGCGGTGGCATCGGCCGCCCACGGCACCATGCGCACCGTGTCAGGATCGGGGCGCAGCATCATGTCCGAGTCCGACGGCGAGGTCAGCTCGTAGTAGTCATCAGGGAACTCGCCGGTGACGGTGGTGGCGAAGATGCCTTCGGGCAGCCGCGTACCGTAGTCGTGCGAGAACTTGTCGGCGGGAATGATCTTGCCGCGCGCGTTGCCGGTGATGTCCGGCACCAGGCATTCGACCTCGGTGATGCGCCGCTCCTTCAACCAGCGCAGCAGGCTGCTTTCCTGCGGTGCGGGGGGCGTAGCCGTCTTGCGCGGGCGCGTTCGGGAACTCATCGGGAATCCAGTCGGTTCTGTTGGTGCTGCCGGCAAGCTTGGCCGAACGCACGGAAAATAACGTGATAGAACGGCGAATCCATGACACGCCACTCCGGGTGCCACTGTACGCCGAGCACGAAACGATGGCGTGTGCTGCGCGCCGCCTCGACCAGTCCATCATCGGCCACGGCCTCGACCTGCAGCCCGTGCGCCAGTCGATCGATACCCTGCCCGTGAACGGAATTGACCTGTGCGCGGTCGCCACCCTGCCACTGCGCCAGCCAACCATCAACCGCCAGGGCGACCGCATGGACCGGCCCATACTGCACCTCAACCGGCGCCTGCGGGTCTTCACGATGATCCGACAGACCCGGTACCGCGTGCACCTGCGGATGCAGCGTGCCACCCAGCGCAACGTTCAACTCCTGGAAGCCGCGGCAGATCGCCAGCACCGGCAGGTCCAACGCCAGCGCCTCGTGCAGCAGTGCGAAGGCGCTGGCATCGCGGGCCGGATCATGCGGGTTCCCCGGCCAACTGCGGCCGCCTTCGTAGTGTTGTGGTTCGATGTTGCTGACCGCACCGGTCAGCAGCAGGCCATCGAGGCCGTGCAGCCAGTCGGCGGGCGGCAGCGGTGGCTGCAGGCTGGGCAGTATCACCGGGGTAACGTCGGCCGCCTCAACCAACGCACGCACGTACTTCTCGCCGGCCACCGCGAAACGATGATGGCCGAGCACGGTGCTGTCGGTGGGCAGCCCCACCCAGGGCAGGCGACGCATGGAAAACTCCTTGGCGTGCCGACACGTTACCCGCCTGTCCGCAATGGGGGCAAGTCATCGCCGTCACGCCACGGCCGTCGCGCATCGGTGAAACTACGCGGGTGAACGCTGATCGACCTGCCCCGCTCCGTCCTGCCGCCCTGCGCCCGCGAGGCCAGCAGTGAGCGCCGCCTTCCCGCCCAGCTGGTACGCAGCCAGCCTGCCCGAGCCGCCCGCACTGCCTCCGTTGCAGGGTGACGTACATGCCGATGTCGCGGTGCTAGGCGCCGGCTATACCGGCCTCACTGCTGCGCTGGAACTGGCCGCGCGCGGCCAGCGCGTGGTGCTGCTGGAGGCGCAGCGGATCGGCTGGGGCGCCTCCGGCCGCAATGGCGGCCAGGCACTGGTCGGCTACGGCTGCGAGGTGGACGAGCTGGAGCGGCAGCTGGGTCGCGACGATGCACGCCACCTGTTCGACTGGTCGCGCGACGCGGTGCAGGCGATGCGCACCCGCATCGATCGCCACCGCATCGACTGCCATTGGGTTGAAGGCCACGCCAGCGTCGCCATCCGTGAACGCCACGAGCGCGACCTGCAGGCCAACTGCGAGCACCTGCAACGGCATTACGACTACCCCATGCAGTGGTGGAGCCGTGACGCCCTGCGCGCGCAGCTGGACAGCCCGCGCTATCGAGCCGCGATGTTCGACCCGCTCAGCGCGCACCTGCACCCGCTGGCGTACGCGCGCGGCCTGGCCGCTGCAGCGCGTGCGGCGGGGGTGGTCATCCACGAGGATTCGCCCGTGGTGCGCATCCAGCGCGGAGCGCAGCCGACCCTGCACACTGCACAGGGCCGCGTGCGCGCCGCACACCTGGTGGTGGCCGGCAACGCCTGGCTGCAGGGCCTGCTGCCCGAGCTGGAGCGGCGGATCATGCCGGTGGGCACCTACATCGGTGCCAGTGAGCCACTGGGTGCCGAACGTGCACGCGCCCTGATCGGCAACAACATGGCCGTGGCCGACACCGCCTGGGCACTGGATTACTTCCGCCTCAGCCACGACCACCGCCTGCTCTTCGGCGGCCGCGCCAGCTACTCGGCACTGCCCCCGCCCGGCCTGCGCGGGGTGATGCAGCGACGCATGCACGATGTCTTCCCGCAGCTGGCCGACGTGGTACTGGACCGGGTCTGGGGTGGCTACGTGGACATCACCCGCAACCGCGCACCCCACTGGGGCCGGCTGGACGGCAATCTGTATTTCGCGCAGGGGTTTTCGGGGCATGGCGTCGCCGCCGCCGGGTTGGCCGGCGAGGTGATCGCCGCCGCCATCGCCGGCCAGAGCGAGCGCCTGGACGTATTCCAGCGCCTGCGCCATGCGCCCTTCCCCGGCGGCCGGCTGCTGCGCACGCCGCTGCTGGTGGCGGCGATGTCGTGGTACAAGCTGCGGGATGCGTTGTGGTAGCGGGACCCTTCCCAGCCACATAATCGGCGCAGGCGCTGGGGAGCACGTGGATGCAGTGGTGGAAGGACGGCCTGCAGGTGAAGATACGCGTCAGCCCCGAGGGGCTGGTGCTGGCGCTGCTCTATGCCTTGGCCTGCTGGGGCGCGCGCAAGCTGTCTTTGGACCAGTTCTTCCTGCCTGCCGGCGTGCGGGTGGCCGCGCTGTTGCTGTGCCCACCCCGTCTTTGGCCCTACCTGCTGATGGGTGAATACGCCTACTTCGCGCATCTGCGCATCCCGCTGATCAGCAAATACAACCTGACCTGGGTGATCCTGGCCTCGGTATTCCTGATGCCTGCCGTGATGCTGATCGTGCGCCTGCACCGGAGACTGCTGGCACGTACCACGATCGTCGGCGTGATCTCCATCGCGGCATGCGCCGCGACGGTCATCAGCCTGCTCAACCTGGGAATCTCGTACCTGCTCTGGGCCCCGTTGCATGAAGAGACATTTCTCACCAATGTGTTGCGCTATGCGCTGGGCGACTTCACCGGCATCCTGATCCTCGCGCCTCTGGCATTGCTGTGGATACGCCGCGCCGAGGAAAAATGGACAACCCGGTCTGTTGCGGCCACGGTCGCAGCACTCGCCGCCATGCTGGTCATCGGCCTGCAGGCGACGCCGGTACCTGCCTCGATCACGGCCCCCGGTTCGCTGCAGTTGTTGTTGATCCTGCCTATTCCCGCAATCGCCCTGACCTGCCTGCTGGGATGGCGCGGTGCGGCCATCGGTGTCGCCGCCGTGAACATGATCCTTGGCCTGAGCACTCCCTCCGACCATCCGACGGCATTCGATCAGGCGACCTTCGCGACCCAGCAGGCCATGGCCATCGCCAGCATCGCCCTGCTCCTGCTGGGCGCTCGCATCACCCACTTCCAGAACCAGCACCGGTTGCGCGAGGAAGATGGCAGAGCGGCCCTGCAGCTTGCGCGGAATTCACATCTGGCCAGCGAGATGGACCTGCGCGAACGGGCGGCGCACCTGCGCCAGCTGGGCGATGGCATGGACCTGTCTCTGAACGAGATGGTGAACTGGCTCCATGCTCAGGGTCATCACGCGGTGGCTGACAGCCTGCGGCATACCTCGGAGGTGCATTCACGCCTGTTCCGGGCCCAGGCCAGCATGATCTATCCCGCCGCTCTGGAGCGACTGGGCTTGTATGTGGCGTTGCAAGCCGGTGGGGTGCGTGAGGCTTGGAATGCCACGCATCGAATCGGACAACCCAGGTTGACGGGGGACCCCTGCGCGCTCGGGGTCGGCCTGCAGCTTGCTGCCTACAGGCTCGTGGTTGACGCGGTATCGCTTCTATTGAAATGCGAGCCTGGGCAGATCTCGGTCAGTATCCGCTGCGGACGTTCCATCCGGAAGCGTGGTGCCTTCATCTGCGTGGCTCTTCTGGACCGCCGCGAATCACTGGGAAGCCGTGCAAAGGAACTGGCAAACGAGCAGCTGCTGGGCCGGGTCCTAGCACATGCGGGCCACATGGACTTGAGTGGCAACAGGCTCAGGATGGTATTGACCGAAGCACGGGAAGCTCCCCGCCAGGCAGGCGCTGCTGAAGCCGTGTGGGAAAGCACACGCTCCATCGACCGTGGCCCCCCCCGGACCGCGATCTGACTTTCCCAATGAAAGGAGATGCAGATCATTACTCGAAAGTGATCGTTGGTCGGCGCCGAACCTACCCCGTCAGGACCTGGCGCCGGCGTGCAATTGCGCGCCCATGCTCCTGTCGATACTGTCATCCAATGGCGCGTCCTGAGGCGTTCAAGCAACCCGCACCGCCGCTGCCATGTCACGAGCAAGGGAGGCTCGGGTTTGGACCGATTCAAAAAGGCCGTTGAACTGAGCTTCCGTATCCGGCCAGCCGGGATCGCCCTCGCGGCCGTCTATGCGCTGAGCTGCCTCGGTTCGCGTCAGTTCTCGCTGGATCAGTTCTTCCTGCCGGCGGGCATCCGTGCAGCGGCACTGCTGATCGTACCGACCCGCCTGTGGCCCTACCTGCTGCTGGGCGAGTACGCGTACTTCGCAACGCTGCGCATCCCCATGATCGACACCTATGGCCTGGACTGGGTCATCCTGGCTTCGACACTGCTGATGCCGATGGCGATGCTGGTGGTCTACCTGCATCGGATGAGAATGCCGTCCGAAGCAGCTACCGGTCTCTGGCTGCTGTCACTGTCCTTCTGCACGGCACTGTTCGTTCCGGGTCTCAACCTGGGCATTTCATATGTCCTATGGTCGAACCCACCACCCAGCAATCTGCTGGACGCGGTCGACCGGACGATCTTTGGCCACTTCGCCGCCATCATCACCCTGGTGCCGTTGGCATTCCTCTGGTCGCGACGGCAGGCCGACCCCGGTTGGAGCGACCGTTTCGTCGCCCCTACCGCCTCGGCGATCCTGGTGATGCTGGTGTTGGGCCTGAGCATGCAATTGACAAGCGCCGGCGCCCACACGACGCGGACACACATGGTGCTGCTGGCCGCCCTGCCCGCCATCGCCCTGACCTTCATGCATGGGTGGCGCGGCGCGGCCATCGCGATTCCGTTGTTGAACCTCCCCCTGCACGGTGCAACGCCCAGCACCGGCCTGCCCTCCTCATTCGACCTGGGCACGTTCGCCACCCAACAGAACATGGCGGTGATGAGTGTCGCACTGCTGGCACTGGGTTCCAGCATCAGCTACCACCATCAGCGCGCCCGGTCCCGCGGCCTGGCCGAGGCAACCACACTGCGCCTGGCACGCGGCTCGCATCAGACCAGCGAGCGTGAGCTGCGTGAACGGGCCGTCCACCTGAAACACCTGGGCGAGGGCATGGACAGTTCGCTCAGCGAGATGGTCAGCTGGCTGAAGTCCCAAGGCCACCATGCGGTCGCAAACAGCCTGCAGCACGCGTCGTCGGTGCATTCACGCCTGTTCCGTGAACAGGCCAGCCTGGTCTATCCCACTGGACTGGAACAGGTCGGGCTCTACATCGCGCTGCAAGCCGGCGGTGCATGCGAAATCTGGAACAACACGCATCGCGTCATTCCGCCCAGGCTGGCGGGCAATCCCTGCCTGCTGACCGTGGATCTGCAACTGGCCATCTATCGCTCGCTGATCGAGGCGGTTTCACTTCTGCTGGAGCTGGAGACCGGCCAGGTATGCGTGCGTGCCCGAAGTGGTCGGGCAGGCAAACGTCGCGGCATTGTTGCTGTGGTGAGCCTGCTCGACCGTGGCTGCACGCTGTCCACGCGAACCACCCACCAGGCCATCGAGCGCCTGGCCGGGCGGATGCTTGCCTACGGCGGAGCAGTCCACTGTCGGGGCAATCGGCTGCGACTGGTCCTGCATGAACCAATCACCCACGCGTCGCCCGCGGCGGCCTGACACGCAATCCCGCCCGGCGCGCAGCGTTCGCAGCTAAAGTTGCAGCCGAAACCGCCGTTATCCGTGCCGAGCCCCTCCCTCGTGAGCCACCGCATCATGCCCGTCCTGCCGCAGGCCGCCGTCGATGGCGACCTGGCCGATCCGCTGCCGCAGCGGATCCTGCTGGTCGAAAACTCCCGTGCTTTCACCGGCATGCTGCGCGAGGCCATCGAGCAGCGCCTGGAGCTGCCGGTGGTGATCGCCTCCACCCTGGCCGAGGCCGACCGCCTGCTGAACGAAGGTGGTGGCTGGTTCCTGGTACTGACCGGGCTGGTGCTGGCCGATGGCGACCGCGACGCGGTGGTCGAGTTCTTCCTCAAGCGCAACCTGCCCACCGTGGTGGTCAGCGGCGTCTACGACGAGGACCTGCGCAAGCGCGTGCTGCAGCAGCAGATCATCGACTATGTGCTGAAGAACACGCCCGGCAGCATCGATTACCTGGTGTGGCTGGTACAGCGGCTGGAACGCAACCGCCGCATCGCCGCGCTGGTGGTGGACGACTCACCGTCCGCGCGCGGTTATGCCGCAGCCTTGCTGCGCATGTATGGGCATGAGGTGCATGAGGCGGCCGATGGCAATGAGGGCCTGGCTGCAATCGAGGCGCATCCGGCGATCCGCCTCGCCGTGGTCGACCAGGAAATGCCGGGCATGCAGGGCGTGGAGTTCACCCGCCGCCTGCGCACCCTGCGCTCCCGCGACAAGGTGGCGGTGATCGGCATCTCCGGCAATACCGATGCGTCGTTGATCCCGCGCTTCCTGAAGAACGGCGCCAACGATTTCCTGCGCAAGCCGTTCTCGCGCGAGGAATTCTTCTGCCGGGTCTCGCAGAATGTGGACCAACTGGAGCTGATCGGCACCCTGCAGGACCTGGCCACCCGCGACTTCCTCACCGGGCTGCCCAACCGGCGCTGCTTCCTCGAGCAGAGCCAACGCCAGCTGCCGCAACTGCAGCTGCACGGGCAGTGCGTGGCGGTGGCGATGATCGACATCGACCACTTCAAGCACATCAACGACACCCATGGCCACGAAGCCGGCGACGATGCGTTGCGCGCTGTGGCCAGCGCGGTGGCCGCGCACGCGCGCAGCCATGACCTGATCGCACGCTTCGGTGGCGAGGAGTTCTGCCTTCTGGTACCTGACATGGAGCAGGACGAGGCACTGCTGTACTTCGAGGAACTGCGCCAGCGCATCGCCGCGCTGGAGGTCGACATCGGCACTGCCACCCTGCGCATGACCGTCAGCATCGGCCTGTGCTGCCTGCGCCCGCAGCGCGATGCACTGCACCGGCTGATATCCGAAGCCGACCGCCAGCTGTACCTGGCCAAGGCCGGTGGCCGCAACCGGGTCAGCTGCACCACGGTGGCCAGCCCGCTGCGCCCACGCGAGCCGGCGCTGCCCTGACCGGCACGCTTTGATCCAGATCAACGCCGCCCGCGCAGGGCGGCTCTACAGTCGGCCCCGACATACGCATGAAGGGGAGCCGGGGATGGCACTACTGGTCTGGCAGGACGATCTGAACATCGGCATCGATGTGATCGACCAACAACACCGCCGCATCATCGAAATGCTCAACCACCTGCACGTGGCCCAGGCCAGCATGCAGCGTGCCGCGGTGGGTGAAGTGATCGACGAAGTGGTGGACTACACCATGTCGCACTTCGCGTTCGAGGAAGAGCTGATGGAAGAAGCGGGCTACCCGTTCTGTGCCGCGCACAAGCGCGTGCATGAGGTCTTCATCAAGCGGGTATCGGAGTACCGCATGCGCTTCCAGGCCGGCGAGGACATCAGCGACGAACTGCGCACCATGCTCTCGCGCTGGCTGTTCAACCACATCCGTGGTGATGACCAGGCCTATGCCGAACAGGTCAAGGCGCACCTGAACCAGTTCGCCCGCGAACACCAGGGCGGTGGCTGGCTGGGTCGCACGCTCAAGCGCTTCTTTGGTTGAGCCGCAGCGCGCGCCGGTGCAGTGCCACGAGCGCGCACAGGGTGGCAACCGCGGTCAGGCACAGGTAGTAACCCACCGCGACCAGGCCGAAGCGCTCGGCCAGCCAGGTCGCCAGATACGGGGCCGGTGCCGCACCGAGGATGCCGGCCAGGTTGAATGACAGCGAAGCGCCGGTGTAGCGGACCTCCACCGGGTAGATCTCGGCCAGGAAGGTGCCGCAGGGGCCATAGGTCAGGCCCATCAGGAACAGGCCCAGGCACAGGAAGGCGGTGACCAGCCATGGGCTGTGCGGCTGGAACAACGGCGCGAACAGTACGCCGAAGCCGATGATCAGCACGCTGGCGACGATCATGGTGCGACGCGTGCCCCAGCGGTCGCCATAGCGCGCCGACAGCGGGATGCCCAGTGCGAAGAACAGCATGCCGACCATCTGCATCAGCAGGAACTGCTCGCGGCTATAGCCCAGCACCGCAGTGCCGTGGCCCAGGCTGAACACGGTCATCAGGTAGAACAGCACGAAGGTGGCGAAGGCGCCCAGGGTGCCCAGCAGCATCGGCACCGGGTGGTCACGCAGCACCGTCCACATCGGCAGCCGCACCGGCGCCTTGCGCTCCAGCGCCTTCTTGAAATCGGGCGTCTCGTGGATGTTCAGGCGCACCCACAGGCCGAGGCCGACCAGAAACGCGCTGGCCACGAACGGGATACGCCAGCCCCACTGCAGGAAGTCGTCCTGGCTCAGGCAGCGGCCCAGCACCAGGAAGATGCCGGCCGACAGCAGGAAACCGATGGGCGCGCCCAGCTGCGGGAACATGCCGTACCAGGCGCGCTTGCCCGGTGGCGCATTCTCGGTGGCCAGCAGCACCGCCCCACCCCATTCGCCGCCCAGCCCCAGCCCTTGGCCGAAGCGGCACAGCGCCAGCAGCGCCGGTGCCAACAGCCCGATCTGCGCATGGGTCGGCAGCAGGCCGATCAGCACCGTGGACAGGCCCATGGTCAGCAACGCGGCGACCAGGGTGGCCTTGCGGCCGATGCGGTCGCCGAAATGACCAAACACCGCCGAGCCGACCGGCCGGGCGATGAACGCCACCGCGAAGGTCGCCAGTGACTGCAGCAGGGCCGCCTGCTCGCTGCTGTCCGGGAAGAACAGGTGCGGGAACACCAGCACGGCGGCCGTGGCGTAGATGTAGAAATCGAAGAATTCGATGGTGGTGCCGATCAGGCTGGCCAGCAGGACACGACGGGGGGAATTCACGGGCGGCGCGGCAGCAGCGATCGTCGACATCGGCAGTACGGATAACGGTAGATCGGCCGATTCTGCCACGGGGCGGTGGTCGCACGGGGCGATGGTTTCAGCCGACACCGATGCCAACGAATTTTTTCCTGCCACCCGCTAGGCTGCACCACCGGTCCCTGCATGGATGCCTTGCCGATGGCTGCAGTTGCGTTGTCGTGGTCCGGTTCGCCGAAGCTGCCGCGGATGGCGGCGTGGCTGGTGGTACTGCTGGTGCATGGCGGGCTCTCTCTGTGGCTGCTGGACAGCGGCCGGATCGAACTGCGCAGCGACGACGGCCCACGGATCTTGCTGCGTTGGCTGCCACCGGAACTGCCGACGCCGGTAGCCAAGCAGCCCACCTTGCCCTCCGCACAGATGACGCGTCCGGCCGCATCGGTGATGCCCCGCCCTGCCCAGGTTGCGCAGGCAGACAGCGCCCAGCCTGCCGCGGAGGACGCGGCTGCGGTAGCACCACTGATCCTGAGTCTTCCTACGGGCAGCATCGACGGTGGTGACGGCATCAGCGCCGCAGTGGAGCCGAGCCGTGCTCGGCTGCATCTCGCGAAGAGCAGTCGAGCATGGCTCGACTCTACAAAGAGCAAACAGCAGCCGAGCGTGGGCTCGGCTCGACGAAAAGCGCTCGGCGGGCGCGTCGTTACAACTGGATCCAGGTGGCCTTGATCTCGCTGTACTTGTCGAACGCGTGCAGCGATTTGTCACGGCCATTGCCGGACTGCTTGTAGCCACCAAACGGGGCGGTCATGTCACCACCATCCCAGCCGTTCACCCAGACGCTGCCGGCGCGCAGCTGGCGTGCGACACGATGGGCGCGGCCCAGGTCACGCGTCCACAGGCCCGCCGCCAATCCATAGCGGCTGTCATTGGCCACGCGCACCGCTTCGGCCTCGTCGTCGAAACCAAGCACGGCCAGCACTGGCCCGAACACTTCCTCGCGTGCCAACGCGTGGTCCGGACGCACCTGGTCGAATACTGTGGGCTGCACATAGCAGCCGCCGGCTTCCACCTCGGCCCGATGGCCGCCCAGCAGCAGACGAGCGCCCTCGCCTTCGGCACGGGCGATATCGGCCAGCACCTTCTCCACGTGCGCGGCGTCGACCAGCGCGCCCATCGGTGCATCAGCCTCCAGTGGATGGCGGGGCTGCATGTGCTGGCCATAGGCAATCACCTGGTGCACGAAGTCCTCACGGATCGAGCGCTGCACCAGCAGGCGCGAGCCGGCGGTGCAGACTTCGCCCTGGTTGAAGAAGATGGCCTGCGCCACGGCCTTGGCCGCTGCGTCCAGGTCCGGGGCGTCGGCGAACACCAGGTGTGGGCTCTTGCCACCGCATTCCAGCCAGACCCGCTTGAGGTTGGACCGTCCCGCATACTCCAGCAGCTTCGCGCCGGTGGCGGTGGAACCGGTGAAGGCCAGCACGTCCACGTCCATATGCAGTGCCAAGGGCTCGCCCACGCGCGCACCATGGCCGGGCAGCACGTTCAGCACCCCCTCCGGCAGGCCCGCCTCGGCCGCCAGCGCCGCCAGCCGCAACGCCGATAGTGGCGAACGCTCGGACGGCTTGAGCACCACCGAATTGCCCATCGCCAGTGCCGGCGCGATCTTCCAGCAGGCCATCAGCAACGGGAAATTCCATGGCACGACCGCCGCCGCCACGCCGGCAGGCTCGCGCGTGACCAGGCCCAGTTCATGCGGTCCGGTGGGTGCGATTTCGCCATACAGCTTGTCCACCGCCTCGGCGGTCCAGGTCAGGCAGCGCACCACGCCGGGCAGGTCGATACGGCGTGCATCACGCACCGGCTTGCCCATGTCCAGGGTTTCCAGCAAGGCAAGCTCGTCGGCGTGTTTTTCCACCAGCTCCGCCAGGGCCAACAGCACGCGCTTGCGATGGACCGGGCTGGCCTGCGACCAGTGGCCCGCATCGAAGACACGCCGCGCCGCCCGCACTGCGCGCTCCACGTCCTCTGCGTCGCAGTCGGCAACCGCCGCCAGCACGCGGCCATCAATCGGGCTGATGCAGTCGAAGCGCGCACCGTGGGCAGCATCGACGTAGCGGCCATCGATGAATGCCTGGGTCGGCATCGAAAGCTGCTGGGCCAGTGCCTGCCAGTGGCTGCGGTCGGGAAAGTCGGCCATGCCGGGCTCCTCGGAACAGTTTCCCCGGTTATACCGGCGTGGCCGCGACTCCGCCGTGACGTGGCTGCGCTACATTCTCCCCATCGGACCCGATGGAGCTGGCATGAAGCGTTCCGCGAGCGACCTGCACGATCTGGCGACCCAACGCCCGGAGTCATTGGAGGCGTACTGGATGCCGTTCACCGCCAACCGCCAGTACAAGGCAGCGCCACGTGTGCTGGTGCGTGCCGAGGGCATGCACTACGAGGATGTCGACGGCCGCCAGATCCTCGATGGCACGGCCGGCCTCTGGTGCTGCAACGCGGGCCATGCACGGCCGCGCATCGTCGAGGCCATCGTCGAGCAGGCGCGCACACTCGACTACTCGCCCGCCTTCCAGATGGGCTCGCCGCCGGCATTCGCGCTGGCGCAGCGGTTGGCCGCATTGGCACCAACGCCCCTGAACCATGTGTTCTTCACCAGCTCCGGCTCGGAGGCGGTGGATACCGCGATGAAGATCGTGCTGGCCTACCACCGCCAGCGCGGCGAGGGCCAGCGCACGCGCTTCATCAGCCGCGAGAAGGCCTACCACGGCGTCGGCTTCGGTGGCATGGCACTGGGCGGCCTGCCCAACAATCGCAGGGCGTTCGGCCTGCAGCTGGGCGGCGTGGACTACCTGCGCCATACCCTGGACCTGCAGCGCAATGCGTTCAGCAAAGGCCTGCCGCGCCAGGGCGCTGAACTGGCCGACGACCTGGAGCGGCTGATCGCGCTGCATGACGCCTCGACCATCGCGGCGGTCTTCGTCGAGCCCATCGCTGGGTCCGCCGGGGTGATCCTGCCGGCGCCGGGCTACCTGCAGCGCCTGCGCGAGCTGTGCGATCACCACGGCATCCTGCTGGTGTTCGATGAGGTCATCACCGGCTTCGGCAGGGTCGGCATGCCCTTCGCCGCACAGCGCTTCGGGGTCACCCCGGACCTGCTGACCTTTGCCAAGGCCGTCAGCAACGGCGCGGTGCCGCTGGGCGGCGTCCTGGCCAGCGACGCCGTGCATGCCACGCTGATGCAGGCACCACCGCAGGCCATCGAGCTGTTCCACGGCTATACCTATTCTGGTCACCCGCTGGCCTGTGCGGCCGCACTGGCTACGCTGGAGGTGTACGCCGAGGAACGCCTGTTCGAGCGCGCCATCGAACTGGGCGAATACTGGCAGGAACGGCTGCACGCGCTGCAGGGCCTGCCCAACGTGATCGACATCCGCAACTTCGGGTTGGTCGGGGCGGTCGAGTTGGCGCCACGCCGGGACATGCCCGGCAGCCGCGGCTACGAGGTGTTCCGGCGCTGCTTCCACGACGGCCGGCTGCTGGTGCGCTGCACCGGTGACATCATCGCGCTGTCACCGCCGCTGATCGTGGACAAGGCGCAGATCGACCAGATCACCGGCACGCTGGGCGAGATGATCCGGGCCACGGCCTGAGCCCGGGCCCGCGGCGGCGAGCGGGTACAATGGGCGGTTCCGCTCCTGCTCGTTGCCGTGCCCATGGATATCGTCGTCAAAGAAGAACTCAAGGCCTATATCGACCCGCTGACCGCGGACGAACATGACGCGCTGGAGCGCAGCATCCTGGCCGAAGGCTGCCGCGACGCACTGGTACTGTGGGGTGACGTGCTGGTCGATGGCCATAACCGTTTCGGCATCTGCCAGAAGCACGGCCTGCCGTTCAACACGGTGCAGAACACCCGCTTCCAGAGCATGGAAGACGTGCACCTGTGGATGATCGAGCAGCACCTGGGCCGGCGCAGCGTGTCCGATTTCCAGCGCGGCGTGCTGGCGCTGCGCAAGCGCGACATCCTGGCTGCCCGCAAGCAGGTCGAGCAGGCCCAGCTGCAGCGCGAAAGCGATGGCACCGCCGACGTCACCGACGGGGGCGGCGAAGACAACCCGCCGTGGGAACCGGCACCGAAGATCAGCCGCGCCGAGCTGGCCCGCGAAGCCAAGCTGAGCACCAGCCAGGTCGGCATGATCGAACGCATCCACGCCCAGGCCGCGGCCGAGGTGGTGGAGGCGGTGAAGGCTGGCGTGATCTCGATCAGCGCCGCCGCGGCCGTGGCCGACCTGCCCGAAGAAGAACAGCGCGCCGCCGCCGCCGGTGGCAAGGACGAGCTGAAGCAGGCCGCCAAGCGCGTGCGCGAGTCCAAGCGCAAGCCGCGCGCGCCGAAGCCTGAACCGGCCGAGATGGATTTCGAGGAGGCGGATGAGGACGAGATCGCCAGCCGCGATGCCGAAGTGCTGTCCGCACTGGAACAGCTGGGCGAGGACCCACCGGCATTGCGTCGACGCGTGGTCGCGCTGACCCGCGAGAACGACACCCTGCGCGCGCAGCTGGCCGCGCTGCGCAAGCAGCTGGAAGCGCTGTAGGCGCTCTCGACGCGCTTCTGTAGAGCCGAGCCCATGCTCGGCTGCTTTGCGCGTGGCAATGAGCAGCCGAGCATGGGCTCGGCTCTACAGACAGGCGTCACCGGGCTGCGGTTAGACTTCCGGCATGATGCCTGCCCACGATCCGCGCCGCGCACAACTGCGGCGCCTGAAAGCCCTCGCGCTCGGCCTGCTGCTGTTGATGCTGGCCGGATTCGCAGTCAGCCACTGGCAGGGCGAGCGCGGTATCTGGGCCTGGGTCTCGGCGTTCTGCGAGGCGGCCGCAGTCGGTGCACTGGCCGACTGGTTCGCGGTCGTCGCCCTGTTCCGGCGGCCGATGGGCCTGCCGATTCCGCACACTGCCATCATCCCGCGCAGCAAGGAGCGCATCGGCGACAGCCTGGCGCTGTTCGTGCGCGACCAGTTCCTGGAGCCAGGTGTGCTGCTGGCCAAGCTGCAGGTATTCGACCCGGCCAGCCGCCTCGGCAGCTGGCTGGCCGACCCGGCACGCTCGCGCATGCTGGCCGACATGGCCCGCGGCTGGGCCCTGCAGGCGCTGGACTTCTTCGACGAAACCGCAGTACGCCGGCAGCTGCATGCCTTCGTGGTGCAGCAGCTGCGGCAGTGGAATGCCGCCGCCACCGCGGGTGAACTGCTGGCCCTGCTGACCGCCGATGGGCGCCACCAGCGCGTGCTGGACGAGGGCCTGCAGCGGCTGGGGCGCTGGCTGGAACAACCGGAGGTGAAGGAACGCGCCTCGCAGTTGATCGTGCGCTATATCCAGCGCGAATGGCCGACGTTGTCGAGCACGGTGAACTGGGTCAAGCCGATCGACGAGATCGGCGACAGCCTGGCCGAGCGCCTGGCGCGGGCGGTGCTGGAAGAACTGCAGCAGGTGCTGGCCGAGCCGCAGCATCCGCTGCGCCAGGACTACGAGACCTGGCTGCAGAATTACGTGCAGCGCCTGCGCGAGGACCCGGCCCTGGCGGAGCGCATCGAGCAGCTCAAGCAGGAAATGATCGACCACCCCGCCCTGCAGGACTACGTGCAAGGGCTGTGGACGCGCATCCACGCCAGCCTGCGCGCCGATCTGCAACGCGAAGACTCGGCGCTGGTCGGCCACCTGCAGCGCAGCCTCGCGTCGCTGGGCGCCAGCCTGCAGGCTGACCCGGCCCTGCGCGAGGCCCTCAACCAGCACCTGCTGGAAGGTGCGCAGCGCCTGACCGGCCGCCTGCGCGAGGGCGTGACCACGCATATCGCGCAGACCGTGAAAGGCTGGGACGAGCGGCACCTGGTCGAACAGCTGGAACTGAGCGTGGGCCGTGACCTGCAATTCATCCGCTTCAACGGCACCCTGGTCGGCGGTCTGATCGGCCTGCTGCTGCACGCTGCGACGGTCCTTTTCCGCTTCTGAAGCCTCCCTGCACGGGAGCGGGCGCCGTCACGCTTGATTAACGAAATGCGAATGCCTATCATTTTCTAATCGGTTGTACGCTTAGCCAAACAGGCGCGGAAGACGCGCCCATCGCCCGTGTACATCCCCGACCTCTGAGCTGCCCGTCTGCGCGGGCGGTGCTTCGTCGATGGGACACGCTGGGCGACATGCGCAGGGCGCAAGGGGGCCGCAGACGCGTTCCATCCCCTCCCCTACCTGCAGGAACGCCGTGGACCGCTCGCCCGCAACCGCCAGCCCCCGCACCTTCTTCTCCAACCCGCGCTGGGGCGTGCTGTCACGTTCGTTGGCCGCGATCTTCGGCGGCTATGCGCTGGCCTCGGTGACCAGCGTGTTCTGCGCGGTGGCGCTGCCCGGCGCGCGCGGCCAGACCGTGCTGACCGGCATGCTGCTGGCGATCCTGGTCGCCGCCTGTGCCGCACTGTGGGCATTCGCCACCCGCAGCGCACTGCGCGCCTGGGTGGGCATCCTCGCCCCGGCCCTGCTGATGGCAGGCATTGCGCGCCTGATGGGGGCCTGGGCATGAAGAACGGATTCCGCCAATCGATGGCCTGGCTGCACACCTGGACCGGGCTGCTGGTCGGCTGGTTGCTGCTGCTGATCTTCATGGCCGGCACAGCCAGCTATTACCGCGAGGAAATCAGCCGCTGGATGCGCCCGGAGCTGCCGGCCAACAAGGTCAGCATCGATGTGGCCGCGCAGCGCGCGGTGGACTACCTGCAGGCCAATGCCAGCCAGGCCGGGAACTGGTTCGTCACGCTGCCGCAGCCGCGCAACCCGGCCATGCAGATGTTCTGGCGGTTGCCACCGGAGCTGGCCGACCCCAGCCGTGGCCGCCGCGGTGGCTTTGGCGACGCCACGCTGGATCCGAACACCGGCCAGGCATTGAAGGCGCGCGAGACCCGCGGCGGCGACTTCTTCTACCGGCTGCACTTCGACCTGCACTACATCCCGGTGCTGTGGGCGCGCTATCTGGTCGGCTTCTGCGCGATGTTCATGCTGGTGGCGATCATCACCGGCGTCATCACCCACAAGAAAATCTTCAAGGACTTCTTCACCTTCCGCAAGGACAAGGGCCTGCGTTCCTGGCTCGATTTCCACAACGTCAGCGCAGTGATGGCGCTGCCGTACCACGCGATGATCACCTACACCGGCATCGTCACCCTGATGATCATGTACCTGCCTTGGGGCGTGAAGGTGGCTTATCCGCAGGACGAGGACAAATTCTTCTTCGAGGCCTTCGGCGGCATGCCGGAGGTGACCGCGCCCGCCGAAGGACGCGCCACCCCGCTGCCGATCGCACAGCTGCTGGACAGCGCACGCGCGCATTGGCACGGCGTGGAAGTGGCCGGCTTCACCGTATCCAACCCGGGCGCAGCCAATGCGGTGATCGACATCCGCCAGCGCGACGGCAAGCGACTGTCCACCGACACCCCGGCCGTGCGCTACAGCATGGTCAGCGGTGCGCTGCTGGAAGAAACACCGCCGTCCGGTGGCGCCACCGCCACCCGCGGCGTGCTGTACGGCCTGCACCTGGCACGCTTCGCCGACTGGGGCCTGCGCGCGTTGTTCTTCCTGTCCGGCCTGGTCGGCTGCCTGATGGTGGCCAGCGGCGTGGTGCTGTGGGCGGTGAAGGAACGGCCGAAGCATGCCAGGAGTGGACGCACCGGCTTCGGCCTGCGCCTGGTCGATGCGCTGAACATCGGCACCGTAGCCGGCCTGCCGATTGCCTTCGCGGCCTACTTCTGGGGCAACCGCCTGCTGCCGCTGGACATCGCCGAGCGCTCCAGCGCCGAGGCCAACGTGTTCTTCTACGCCTGGGGCGCGGCGTTGCTGGCGGCCTTCATCTGGCCCAAGCGGATGATGTGGGCGTGGCAGCTGTACCTCGGTGCAACGGCGTTCGCGCTGGTGCCGGTGGTCAACGCGCTGACTACACACGCGCACCTCGGCGTCACCCTGCGCAACGGTGAATGGGTGCTGGCCGGCGTTGATCTGTCGATGATTGCCTTCGGCGCGATGCTGGCGATGTGCGGCTGGCGCATGCAGCGCTGGACGCCACCGCTGAGTGCGGCCGAGAAGAAGAAGCGCGCGGCTGCCGCAGCAGCGCCGAAGGCATCAGTCGAAGCGGCCGAAGCGGAGGCCAGCGCATGATGCTGCTGGCACTGACGCTGTCGTTCTCTGCGTTCACCGCCCTGTCGCTGGGGATGGAAAAGCACCAGCACGACCTGCATGGCAAGGCTGCGGCCGCACCGGCACGGCGGATGCAGTGGCGGGTACTGGGCTGGGTGCTGCTGACAGTGGCCTTCGCACTGTGCGTGGCTGACCACGGCTGGGCGGTGGGCCCGGTGCTGTGGCTGGGTGCGATGACCGTGGGTGGCGTGGCGCTGTCGTTCGGGTTGTACCCGTATCGGCCAACGTGGATCGCGCCGCTGGCGATCGCGCTGCCGGTGATCGGGCTGGTGGTGGGGTTGGTGTAACCGCAGGACGGGGACAACGGCATCCACGCATGGCGTGGATCTACAATGGCGGCATGGATAGCGTGCTGCAGCGGACGTCTGGAATCGGCTTCTTTTCCCGGTTGGGTGAAACACTGCCCGCAACGGCCGGCGTCGTCGCCGTTCGGTCGCTGGCCGAAGCACTGCGGACCATCGATACCGATGGTTTCGAGTGGATGCCCACAACACTGGGCGATTCGGATCCGTTTCACGGCGCCCTGCCCCATCCCGCCGAACTGGCCGACGCCCGGCGCGAACTCAACCGGAGCTTGATGCGCGCGCTTTCGGCACTGGATCTGCCGGCACTGCGCTGCGGTGCACATGACCTGCACCTGGTGGCGCGCGATGGAGCGATGTTCGCCTTCCGTCAACGCCTGCTGGAAACGCACCTCGGCCTGCCGGCGCACTGGGAACCCGTGCTTGCGCTGTACGAACGGGGGCATTGGCCGCTGGCCCACGCGCCGGGGCGCTTGCTGGTGCTGTAGAGCCGTCCACGCAGGCATGGATCTACCGGGCCCACGCTCGCCGGGCATGGCCCGGCGCTACCGTTCTGCGCGCACGTGGGTAGTGCCGGCCGCTGGCCGGCATTCCCTTTCGGCTGGAATCACCCCAACCGCTTCAGTTCCCACGCGCGGTGGATGCGCGCGTTGCGTTCGAAATCCGGGCCGAGGGTGCGCGCGGTGATCTCGCGGCACTGGGCGAACTCGGCGATGGCGTTCTCTTCCAGCTTGAAGCGGCGGAAGTTGTTGGAGAAGTACAGCACACCGCCGGGCGCCAATCGTGCCACCGCCGCACGCAGCAGCTTCAGCTGCTCACGCTGCACGTCGAAATCGTCGGCGCGCGCGGAGTTGGAGAAGGTCGGCGGATCGCAGAAGATCACATCGTACTGGCCACGGTCCGCTTCCAGCCATGCCATCGCATCGGCCTGCACCAGCAGGTGCTGGTTGCCGCCCTGCCCGTTCAAGGCCAGGTTGTCGTAGCACCACTGAAGGTAGGTCGCCGACAGATCGACGCTGGTGGTGCTGGCGGCACCGGCCACGGCGGCCTGCACGCTGGCCACGCCCGTATAGCAGAACAGGTTGAGGAAGCGCTTGCCACGCACCTGCTCGGCCATCATCCGGCGCAGCGGGCGGTGGTCGAGGAACAGCCCGGTATCCAGGTAGTCAAACAGGTTTACCTGCAGCAGCGCATTGTTCTCGCGCACCACGATGAACTCATCACGCTGCTCGAAACGGCCGTACTTGCTGCCACCCTTGCCGCGCTCTCGCGACTTCATCGAGACCTGCTCCGGCGGCACGCCGAACACTTCGCGCGCAGCGGCCAGCAGTTCGTTGCGGCGGCGGCGCACGTCGTTCTCCGGGATCGCCGTCGGTGCGGCGTACTCCTGCACATGCAGGAAGGTGCGGCGCTTGCCACCATCTTCCTCGTAGACGTCAATGGCAGCCGCGTATTCCGGCAGGTCGGCGTCATAGGCGCGGAAGCAGGTGATGTCTTCGCGGGCGCGCCAGCTCTTGAACTTCTTCAGGTTCTTGCGCAGGCGGTTGGCCACCATCTGCGCACCTTCGCTCAACTCGCGCGGCGGCGCCGGATCGCGGCCCGGCACGGCGATCGGGTCGCAGACGATCAGCGCGCATTCCAGTGCGCCGTTGAACATCTGGTACTTCTTGCCGGCGCGCAGGCCGGTGGCGAAGGCCAGTTCGTCGTTGCCGCACAGCAGGCTGGCGCGCCATTGCGGCACCGCCTTCTGCAAGGCGTTGCCGAGCGCGCGGTACAGCGCCGGATCAGCGGCCAGGCGCTCGTCATACGGCGGGTTGCAGACCACCGCACCGATCTCCTGCTCCGGCGCGGCCAGGTCGGCCACATCGGCGCGGATGAAGCGGATCGCGTGGGCGACGCCCGCCACCTCGGCATTCTCGCGCGCCGCCTGGATCGCGATCGGGTCGATGTCGCTGCCGTGGATGACCGGCTTCAACGCGGCCAGGCCAGCCGCTTCGCGGTCACGCGCCTCGCTCTGGATGCTCTTCCAGGCCGCCTTGTCGAAGCCCAGCCAGCGGCTCGGCGGCAGGCTGCCATGGCGCATCAGGCCGGGAGCAACGTCGGCGGCCATCAGCGCGCCTTCGATCAGCAGCGTGCCGCTGCCGCACATCGGGTCCAGCAGCCCGCCACCAGCGGCGTGCAGGCGCGGCCACTGCGCGCGCAGCAGGAGCGCGGCGGCCAGGTTTTCCTTCAGCGGCGCTTCGTGGGCGGCGCCACGCCAGCCACGGCGATGCAGCGGGCCACCGCCGAGGTCGATCGACAGCGAAGCACGGCCCTTGCGCAGCGACAGGTTGACGCGCACATCGGGCAGATCGGTGTTGACCGAGGGGCGTTCCAGGCCCTCGTCGCGCATGCGGTCGACGATGGCGTCCTTGATCCGCTGTGCGGCGAAGCGCGCATGGGTGATCTTGTCACCGGACACGTGCGCGTCCACCGCCAGGGTCATCTCCGGCTTGATGTGCTCGTGCCACGGCAGCGCACGCACGCCGTCGTACAGGGCCTGTTCGTCCGGACAGTCGAACTCGTCGATCGGCCACAGCACGCGGCTGGCCAGACGCGACCACATCACGATCCGCAGCGCCTGCTCCAGTTCGCCCTCGGCGTTGACGCCGGCAATGGTGGCAGTGGCCTTGCCAAGGCCCAGGGCCGACAGCTCATCGGCAAGCAGGTATTCCAGGCCCTTGGCGCAGGAGACGAAGAATTTCACGGGATCGGTTCGCAGGTGGTCGGGCGCGGCACAGGGGCCGGGCCGGTCGGAAAGGAGGGCCGCAAGCACGGCCGGCAGGCCCGCGCCGGGGGCGGCGGGGCTGCCATTGTAGTCAAAGCGGGCGGGCGCGCCGTGCGCCCGGGCTTCACAGTTGCCGCAGCAGGCGCTCGAAGGCCTGCGCGGAGGCCTCCACGTGGCGTTCCAGGCGGTGCCCATCATCGACCAGCAGCAGCTGCGCCGAGCGCGCCTGGGCCCAGGCGATGACCCCGGCGGCCGGGACCACGTCGTCATGCCAGGCCTGGACCACGGTGGTCGGCACGGCGGCGGCGTCCAGCGCCGGCATCGGGCCCATGGTGGTCGGCGGCACCATCAGGAACAGGCCGGCCACCGGCACCTGCAGCGAGGCGATGGCAGAGATGTAGGCACCCAGGCTGGAGCCGGCCAGCACCACCGGGCCCTGCTGGGCCGCGATGGCGGTGCGCTCGACCAGGCGGCGCAGCCGAGTCGGCACGTCACCTACGCGGCTGACCTCGCTCATCGCGTCCAGGTCGGTGTAGTCGGGGCGCTCGTGGGTCCAGCCCAGCCGCTGCGCCACGTCGGCCAGCGCGGTGACCTTGGTCGCCTCCGGGCCGCTCTCGAAGCCATGCGACAGGATGCAGTGGCCGCGGCTCATGCGCGTGCTCCGTGCGAGCGGGCCAACGAGGAAAGGGAAGGCAGGTTCATGCCGCAATGCTAGCATCGCCGGATGCCCAACCCGCTCCTGCCCGGCCTGCAGCTGCAGCCCCTGCCCTACGAAGACCGTCTGCCCCTGCGCGACCCGGCCACGCTGGAAATGGTGGTGATCCACTGCACCGAGCTGCCCGACCTGGCGATGGCCCGCGAGTACGGCGAGCGCGTGCTGTACGACAGCGGTGCCGGCAACAGCGGCCATTTCTACATCGACCGCGATGGCCGCGTGGTGCAGTACGTGGCGCCGGAACGCGTGGCCCACCACGTACGCGGCATGAACGCGCATACGCTGGGCATCGAGCTGGTCAACACCGGGCGCTACCCGCACTGGTTCGACAGCCGTCACCAGGCGATGGACGAGGCGTACACCGAGGCGCAGCTGATGGCGCTGGAGGCGCTGCTGCTGGCGCTGGTGGCGCGCTACCCGTCGCTGCGGCGGATTGCCGGGCATGACCAGCTGGATCTGGAGCAGGTGCCGGCCAGTGATGATCCGGCGCTGACGGTGGCGCGCAAGCGTGACCCGGGGCCGTTGTTCCCGTGGGCGCGGGTGCTGGCGAGGGTGCCACTGCAGCCGGTTGGGTAAGCGGCAGGGCTGCGCCCTGCACCCGCAGAAGCCGAAGCCAGAGCAACAGCAGAAGCTGACTTCCTGAGGGGAGGCGGGGTGGGTCCGGTTGCGGGGGACGCTGCAAGTACGTCCATGTAAGCTCGGTCGCCGCATCCATGCGGCTCACGCCCCCGCAACCGGCCCCACCCCGCCTTCGACAGATCTCCGCCGCTGTTGGTAGGTGTCGACCTTGGTCGACATGGGGTCGAATCGATCGGAGGGTGCCTTTGTAGAGTCGAGCCGCGCTCCATGACCTGCGGGCGCCGATGATTTGAACGCATCGCCATGCGCGTGGAGCCGGCCGCTCGGCTCTGGAGAGGCTCCGCGCTCGACTGCTCTTTGCGTGGAAATCGAGACGATAGAGTCAGGCGCCGGTGGCGACCGGGCGGCTGCTGTCGCTCACCCAGCCGCTCCAGGAATCGGCATAGATGCGCGCACCGCTCAGTCCTGCGCTTTCCATCGCCAGCAGCAGGTGGCAGGCGGTCACGCCAGAGCCACACATCAGCACCACCTGTTCTGGATCGCGGTTGCCGATCACGCCCTGCAGTTCGGCGCGAAGTTCCTGTGCGTCGCGCAGGCGGCCCTCGAGCACGTTCAGGGCGAACGGCCGGTTGACTGCGCCCGGCACGTGGCCGGCAACCGGGTCGAGGGGCTCCACTTCGCCGCGGAAACGTTCACCCGCGCGTGCGTCGACCAGCCAGCCCGGTGCATGTTTCAGGCGCGCGGTGATTTCATCGGCGTTGGCGACCTGGGTGGTATCGAAACGGCCCGGGTAGGCCGGCAGCACCGCCACGTCACTCTGACCGCTTTCCAGCGCGTGACTGGCGGCCTGCCAGGCTGCGACACCGCCGTCGAGCACGGCCACCTTCTGGTGGCCAATCAGTCGCAGCAGCCACCACAGGCGCGAGGCGGCCATGCTGCCGTCGCTGCCGTCGTAGACCACCACCTGGGTATCGGGGCTGATGCCCCACTGCCCCAGCTTTACGGCAAAGGCATCGCTGTCCGGCAGTGGATGGCGACCGTGGCCGACGCGCGACAGATCGGACAGATCACGATTGAGATCGGCATACACCGCACCCGGGATATGACCGGCCAGATACTGGCTGCTTCCCGCCTGCGGGTCGGCCAGCGAGGCCCGCGCATCGACCACGCGCACTGCGGTGCTGGCGGTGGCGCGTGCGTCGACCACGCGGATGCCCTCGCCCAACGCGGCAGCCAAGGTGGCGACATCGACCAGGGTGGTCCACGGCGGATCGATCGGGTTCATTGCACTTGCTCCAGGCGGCGACGCAGGTTGTAGAGAATGGCCGCGGTGGCGCCCCAGATGCGCTGGCCGGGCCAGCCGTACTCAAGGACGTGGCGGATGCGGCCGCGATGGTTGATTTCGACCTGGCGCAGGTTGTCCGCCGCCATCAGGTAGTCCAGCGGCACCTCGAACACCTCGGCGACTTCGCTGGGCTGCGGCACCGGCACGAAGTCCGGATCGACCACCGCCACCACCGGGGTGACCCGGTAGCCGGTGATCGTCACGAAGGGATCCAGGTAGCCCAGCGCCTGCACCTGGCCGGGGGCCAGTGCGATTTCTTCCTGGCTCTCGCGCAATGCCGCCGCCAGTGCGTCGCGGTCGTCGGGCTCGGTGCGTCCGCCGGGGAACCCGACCTGGCCACCGTGCGTGCGCAGGGTTTCGGTGCGACGGGTGAGGATCACCTGCGCGCCATTGGCTCGCGGCACGATGCCGGCCAGCACCGCCGCTTCCACCGGAGGCCCGGGCGGCAGCAGGTCAATCAGTTCGCTGCGGTTCCAGCCATCACCAACCGGCGGTTCGGCCAGCGGGTGCAGCGCGCGCATCAGCCGTTCGTGGTCGGCCAGCGAGCCGCGCAGTGACTGCTGAAGCTGCGCGCGCAGCGGTTGCACGCGGTGCAGGATGCGGTTGCGTTCGTCATTGCTCATCGACGACCACCGCGCGATTTCGTCGATATGCCGCCCGCACCCGCTGCACTGCCGGTGCGGATCCAGCGTGCACACTCCGATGCAGGGACTTGCGACAACACGCGCCGTTTCTTCCATTGTTTGCACCCGGCAACAGTAGCGCGAATGGGCGGGATTTGCGCGGGTAACGATGCGGCGCGTGACGGCATCGCACTGCGCGCGTTCGCCGAGCATGGCTCGGCGCTACAGGTCGCGCGCTGCGCAAACAAAAACGCGCCGGTGGAATCACCGGCGCGTTTGGTTTACCGCTTCGATTTACTTGACGCTGACCAGCTTGATCTCGAACTGCACAGCCACGTTCGGCGGGAACGGGGTGCGCGGGTCGGCACCGTAGGCCTGGTCCGGCGGCAGGGTGACTTCCCACTTCGAGCCTGCCGGCATCTGCAGCAGGGTCTCGCGCATGGCCTTCATTTCGACTTCGCTGACCTTGATCGACGGGATCTGCTGGGCCGGGCGGGCTTCGGTCGGGCGCTGGCCGTACGGGAACGGACCGGCCACTTCCAGCTGCACGGTGCTGGCCTGGGTCGGCTTGGCACCCTTGCCGGCTTCGATCACGCGGTACTGGACGCCGCTCGGCAGCGACTGCACGCCGGCCTTGGCCTTGTTCGCCGCGATGAACTGGTCGCTCTTGGTCTTGTTTTCGGCAGCAGCCTTTTCGTACTCGGCCTTGGCAGCCTGGGCACGGCCCTGCTCGCGCTTCTGGAACGCTTCAACGGCCGGCTTCAGCTGCTCGGCGGTGATCGCCGGCTGCTTCTTGGCGTAGGCATCCTGCAGGCCCTTCACCACCGAGTTGATGTCCAGCTGCTCACCGCGACCGGTCAGCTCCGCCAGGTTGTTGCCGTAGTCGTAACCGAAGTAGTAGCTCAGCTTGCCCTTTTCGGACGAAACGTCCTGGGCGAAGGCATTGCCCGTCAGGGCCAGGGCCGCGACGGCGACCGCGATAGAACGCAACTTCATCAAACAGTTCTCCAGGGGTGGTAACTCAGGGACGTTCTGCGCCGCCCTGAGGCGACGGGTTAGGATAACGGGCGCAACGTGTAACCGCTACTCACGATGCAGGCTATGACCCGTCTGCGTTCGCGGAGTTCAATATCACTTTTTTTTAACGTTCCAGGAGTTTACCCGTGGCCGATGCCCTGATCGCTGTCACCGACGACGGCGCCATCCGCACCGTGACCGTCCAGCGCCCGGACAAGCTCAACGCCCTCAATGCCGCGACCCTGCAGGCCCTGGCCGAGGCCTTCAGTGCTGCCGCCGCAGACCCGGAAGTGCGCGTGGTGGTGCTGACCGGTGCTGGCCCGAAGGCGTTCGTGGCCGGCGCCGACATTACCGAGATGAACACACTCAGCGCGGTTCAGGGACGTGATTTCTCGCTGCTGGGCCAGGCCCTGATGCGCCAGATCGAGCGCATGCCCAAGCCGGTCATCGCCCGCGTGAACGGTTTTGCGCTGGGCGGCGGCCTGGAGCTGGCGATGGCCTGCCACCTGCGCATCGCCGCCGATACCGCCAAAGTCGGCCAACCGGAAATCAATCTGGGCCTGATTCCCGGCTTCGGCGGCAGCCAGCGCCTGCTGCGCCTGTGCGGCCGTGCCGCCACCCTGGAGCTCTGCCTGCTGGGTGCACCGATCAACGCCGCACGTGCGCTGGAACTGGGGATCGTCAACGAGGTGGTGCCGGCCGACGCGCTGGACAATCGCGTGAATGACGTCGCCCGGCAGCTGGCGCGCTCGGCGCCGCTGGCCCTGCGCGGCCTGCTGGACGCGGTGCACGTGGGTGGCGAATGCAGCCTGGAAGCCGGGCTGGAATACGAAAGCGCGCAGTTTGGCCTGCTGTTCGCCACCGAGGACATGCGCGAGGGAACCAGCGCCTTCCTGCAGCGCCGCCCGCCGGCCTTCCAGAACCGCTGACGCCATGGCATCCCGACCCAACCCCGCGCGGCTGTTCGCCCGGGTCCAGGCAGACGATCTCGATGGCGCCCTTCAGGCCGGGCTGATGGACTATGTCGCCCGCGCCGACGACGCACAGTTGCTGCCCGGCCACCCGGAACTCCCGCAGCGGTTGCAGCAGGCCCAGCAGCAGCTTCAGGCGGCCTGGGCGGCACGCGAACGCTATCGCGCCCGCGCGGTACGGCTGGCCCGCCGCGAAGCCGAACGCGACGCACGGCGCACCCCGGCCCCGGCGCCGGACGTGAAGCCCGCCCTGCCCGCCGCAGCGGCCGCCATCCTCGCCCGGGCCAAGGCCCGCGCCAGCGGCAAGGAGCAGTAATGGCCACCACGAAGAAGACTGCACGCGCTCCGGCGCGGCGTGGCGGCACGATGCCGCGCGCCGACGTGGTGGAGATGTTCACCCGCCTGCGCGAACTCAACCCGCACCCGAAGACCGAACTGGAGTACAGCTCGCCGTTCGAGCTGCTGGTGGCGGTGGCGTTGTCGGCGCAGGCCACCGATGTCGGCGTCAACAAGGCCACGCGCCGCCTGTTCCCGGTGGCCAATACGCCGGCAAAGATCCTCGCGCTTGGCGAGGATGGGCTGAAGCAATACATCGCCACCATCGGCCTGTTCAACGCCAAGGCCAAGAACGTGATCGCCACCTGCGCGATCCTGCTGGAAAAGCATGGCGGTGAAGTGCCGCGCGATCGCGATGCACTGGAAGCGCTGCCGGGCGTCGGCCGCAAGACCGCCAATGTGGTGCTCAACACCGCGTTCGGCGAGCCGGCGATGGCGGTCGACACGCATATCTTCCGCGTCTCCAACCGTACCGGACTGGCCCCGGGAAAGAACGTGCGCGAAGTGGAAGACAAGCTGGTGAAGGTGATCCCCGCCGAGTTCCTGCTCGACGCGCATCATTGGCTGATCCTGCACGGGCGTTATGTGTGCAAGGCGCGCAAGCCGGATTGCCCGGGCTGCGTGATCGCCGATCTGTGCCGGTTCAAGGAAAAGACCACGGCCGAGGCGTGACGCAGTCTCTGTTTTGACCAGAAGAAGACGGCGGGCACAAGGCCCGCCGTCTGTGTTTCAGGACAAGCGTGCTTCAGGAGATCAGAACGACAGGTCGCCCCAGACGCCGAATTCCTTGGTCTTGTCGTTCTTCTTGTCGCCAGCGTTGGCCAGGTGGGTGTACTTGTACACGGTCGACAGCTTGAGGTTCTTCATGACCGGGAACTCGACGCCGACGTTCCAGTACTTGTCGCTCAGGGTCGGATCCAGGGTCTTGCTGACGTCGGTGTCATCGTAACGACCGAACACGTTGATGCCGCCGTCGGTCACGCGCACGCTGCCCCACACCGACCAGCCGCTGGACTTGTCGGTGGCAACGGTCATCACGTTGTTGAGGTTCTTGGCCTGGAAGTACTCACCACCGACGCGGAAATTGCTGTCGGCGTAGGCCACCATCGCGTTGGCGCGGGTGTAGGTGTTCTCGGAACTCTGGATGTCGGTTTCCTTGCCCAGCTTGCCGCTGTAGCCACCGACGGCAACCACGAAGTTCTCGTTCGGGGTGTAGGCCACGCGGCCTTCCACGTCCATGCCCTTGCTGCGGGTCGGGTTCTTGTAGCCGGCGCCGGACACCACCGAGACGGCGTAGTTGAAGTTGTTGCCCAGGTTGCCGAAGCCATGCAGGCCCCAGTCGGACGAGTTGCCGTACTTCAGGCGGTCGGTCAGGGTGTTCTCGACATAGCGCATGCCGTAGAACTTCTCGACGTAAGGGATCCACGGCATGTCGGCGGCACCGACGCGCAGGTTGAAGGCCGGGTCGAAGCTGCCCTGCACGTAGGCCTTCTTGACGAACAGTTCGGTGTTGCCAATGGCCGAGCTGTACTGGAAGTCGGTGGTCAGGTTGGCCGACCAGATGTCGTTGAACTTGTGGTCGACGGTCAGGTAGAAGCGCTTGACGTCCAGACCGGTGCCGCTGGCGGCGGTGTCTTTGCCGTTGCTGGTCTTGTCGATGTTGGTCAGGTCGAAGAACATGCGACCGCCGATCTTGTTGTCATTGACCAGCTTGGCCAGCTTGTCGACGCTGGTCTGGGTCTTCTGTGCACCTTCCAGCGCCTGCGCCTGGGTGATGTTCACTTCGGACTGCGCGTCGGACTGCGCCTGCAGCGCCTGCGAATCGTTCTGCAACTGCTGGACCTGGGCCTGCAGCGCGGCGATCTGTGCCTGCAGCTGCTGCAGCTGTGCCTGGGATACGCCCGAGCTGGCGGGGGCTGCGAAGGCGTCGGCGGAAACCAGACCGAGGCTTGCAACGACCGCGGCGGCGAGCAAATGGGAACGCATTTTGGATCTCTCCAGAGGGTTGGAATGGCTTGGGCAGAACGCCACGCCGGCAGGCCGGTCAAGCGTTTTGCGAACGTTCCGTTAAAACCATGACAGTCGAATGACAAACTGCGCACCAAACACAGGTTTCTTCGTGTGGTCATGCGGACGACGCATTTGCGCCGGCACCTGTGCCTAGGCCTTGCGACACATGGCGTGATGTATCCGCTTCAAGGCGCAACGCGGCCCCCACGCATCCCTGTGCAGTACATGACATCGCTGCCGGATGCCCATTACCCGGAATGCACGTGCGTCAGCGCGGAGGCGCCGTCAACGACATATGGAGGTTGGCGACTCACCGCCCCGCCGCACTCCGACCGCGCGCGAAACCTTCACGGACACCGCTGCAGCGGCAGCGGCGAGCGCTGTAACGGTTGCGTCATACAACGGTCCCTGCGCTGTCATCGAACCGTTATGGAATGTGCGCCGGGCGGGTAACCCCGCATCCCAATCAACCCAGGAGCCACCCCGTGATCCACGCCTTCAAGTCGCGCGTTGCCGTTGCCGTCTTCGCAGCGTCGTCCGTGTTCGCCGCCAACGCCGCTGAAATCACCGGCGCGGGCGCCTCGTTCATCTACCCGGTGATGTCGAAGTGGTCGGCCGACTACAACGCCGCCACCAGCAACAAGGTCAACTACCAGTCGATCGGTTCCGGCGGCGGCATTGCGCAGATCAAGGCCAAGACCGTTGATTTCGGCTCCTCCGACGCCCCGCTGAAGCCGGAAGAGCTGGCTGCTTCGGGCCTGGCGCAGTTCCCGTCGGTGATCGGCGGCGTGGTGCCGGTGGTCAACGTGGCCGGCATCGCCCCGGGCGCACTGAAGCTGGACGGCACCGTGCTGGCCAACATCTTCCTGGGCAAGATCAAGACCTGGAACGACCCGGCCATCGCCGCGCTGAACCCGGGCGTGGCTCTGCCGAGCGCCAAGATCACCGTCGTGCACCGTTCGGATGGTTCGGGCACCACCTTCAACTTCGTCAACTACCTGTCCAAGGTCAGCCCGGAGTGGAAGAGCTCGGTCGGTGAAGGCACCTCGGTCCAGTGGCCGGCCGGCATCGGCGGCAAGGGCAACGAAGGCGTTGCCGCATACGTGAAGCAGATCAAGGGTGGCATCGGCTACGTCGAACTGTCCTACGCGCTGCAGAACAAGCTGTCTTACACCGCGATGAAGAATGCCGCCGGCAAGTTCGTGCAGCCGAGCGATGCGTCGTTCGCCGCAGCCGCCGCCAGCGCCGACTGGGCCAGCGCCAAGGACTTCTACCTGGTGATGACCAACGCCCCGGGCGCCGAGTCGTGGCCGATCACCGCCACCAACTTCATCCTGGTGCACAAGAAGCCGAAGAATGCTGCCAACGGCAAGGCCACCCAGGAGTTCTTCCGCTGGGTCTACAAGAGCGGCGACGCCCAGGCCCGCCAGCTGGACTACGTGCCGCTGCCGGACAGCCTGGTCCGCCAGATCGAGACCTACTGGTCGCAGAACCTGAAGTAAGCGCTCCCCCGCAGGAAGGGGGTCGGCGGGTCCTCTCTCCCCCGCCGATCCCACCCGGGCGCGAGATCCTCGAGATCTCGCGCTCTTCTTGTTTTGGTGGTTGGTCGTGAAATGCGCTGCGCCTCCGATCTACCGAGAGTAGGCGACGCAGGGCCCAGCCCGGGACACGCCGTAAACCCCGCTCCGCGGTCCGGCCCAGCCGCTGGCGGCTGTGCGTTCGAGCGCTTGCGAGGCGATGCCTCGCAGGCAAAGCGCCCTCACCCATGGGGGCTCGATCGCGCCATCCATGGCGCGAACGGTCCCGGGCTGGGCCCTGCGTCGCCTCTGGTCAGTTCATCGGGGGCGCGGTGGGGTCATGGAAGGCAGGAGCAAAGGCAGGAGCGCGTGTAGAGCCGAGCCTGTGCTCGGCTGATTCTGGCCCGGCCTCGGGCGGAGCCGAGCGTGTGTTCGGCTTTACCTTCCCCGGCCGTCATATCGGTGCGCAGATCGGGGGTTTCCGGGCACCTGCCGGATTGGTAGCAACCCCGTGAAACCCTTGTCAGAACGTGATCCAGGACACCTCTGTCATGGTCGTAATACGGCTGTAACAAAAACATCATTTCATAGCCGCATCCGCCGACGACGTCGGCTCTTCCCCGCTATGGAGTGACCATGAAACTGCACTCGGCCGGCCTTGCCGCCCTTTCCCTGGCCATCGCCCTGGGCCTGTCGGCCTGCGGTGGCGACAAGCAGGCCGCGCAGCAGCCGGCTGCCGACGGTGCCGCCGCTCCGGCCGCCGCCGGTGCCAAGGTAACCGCCGAAGTGTCCGGCGCGGGCGCGTCCTTCATCTTCCCGCTGGTCTCCAAGTGGTCGGCTGACTACAACGCCACCACCGGCGCCAAGATCAACTACCAGTCGATCGGTTCCGGCGGCGGCATCGCCCAGATCAAGGCCGGCACCGTCGACTTCGGTTCCTCCGACAAGCCGTTGAGCAGCGAAGAGCTGGCCCAGGCCGGCCTGGCCCAGTTCCCGTCCGCCATCGGCGGCGTGGTACCGGTGGTCAACATCGAAGGCCTGGAAGGCGGCAAGCTGCGCCTGAGCGGCGCCCTGCTGGCCGACATCTTCCTGGGCAAGGTCAAGACCTGGAACGACCCGGCCATCGTCGCCGCCAACCCGGGCGTGAAGCTGCCGGACGGCAAGATCACCCTGGTCCACCGTTCGGACGGTTCGGGCACCACCTTCAACTTCTCCAACTACCTGTCCAAGGTCAGCCCGGAGTGGAAGAGCAAGGTCGGCGAAGGCACCTCGGTGCAGTGGCCGGACGGCGTTGGTGGCAAGGGCAATGAAGGCGTCGCTTCGTACGTGAAGCAGATCAAGGGTTCGATCGGTTACGTCGAACTGGCCTACGCGCTGCAGAACGGCATGCCGTACACCGCCATGCAGAACGCGGCCGGCAACTGGGTCGAGCCGAGCGCGGAGACCTTCGCCGCTGCGGCCGCCAGCGCCGACTGGGCCAGCGCCAAGGACTTCAACCTGGTCATCACCAACGCCCCGGGCGAGCAGGCGTGGCCGATCACCGCCACCAACTTCATGCTGATGCAGAAGCAGCCGAAGGATGCCAAGCGCAACCAGGACACCCTGGCCTTCTTCAAGTGGGCCTTCGAAAACGGCCAGGCCCAGGCCAACGAGCTGCACTACGTGCCGCTGCCGGCCGAACTGGTCAAGCAGATCGAGGCCTACTGGGCGACCGACCTGAAGTGATGGACACGACGGTGCCCGCCCCACGCGGGCACCGCTTCTTCCACGCCGTGCCGCCCCGCCCCTTCCTGGCCCTGCCGTCCCCATGAATGCCATCGCCCAGCCTGTAGCCGCCCCGTCCACGCGTGATGCGCGTGATGCCCGCAACGACAAACTGTTCCGATGGGTGCTGGTCGGCACCGTCATCTTCGTCCTGATCGCCCTGGCCTGCGCCGCGCTTTCGATGCTGTGGGGCGGCCGCCATGCCCTGCAGATGCAGGGCCTGAGCTTCTTCTTCTCCGCCGACTGGAATCCGGTCGAAAACAAGTTCGGTGCGCTCGCCCCGATCTACGGCACCCTGGTCACCGCCGTCATCGCGATGGTCATCGCCGTGCCGGTCAGCTTCGGTATCGCTTTCTTCCTCACCGAAGTCGCGCCGCGCTGGCTGCGTGGCCCGGTCGGTACCGCCATCGAACTGCTGGCCGGCATTCCCTCGATCATCTACGGCATGTGGGGCCTGTTCGTGCTGGTACCGGTGATGACCGAGTACGTCACCCCGTTCCTCAACGAGACCTTGGGCGAATGGCCGATCATCGGCCCGATGTTCCAGGGCCCGCCGCTGGGCATCGGCATGCTCACCGCCGGTTTCGTGCTGGCCATCATGGTCATTCCGTTCATCTCCTCGGTGATGCGCGAAGTGTTCCTGACCGTTCCGACCCGCCTGAAGGAATCGGCCTATGCGCTGGGTTCCACCAAGTGGGAAGTGAGCTGGGACATCGTGCTGCCCTACACCCGCTCGGCGGTGATCGGCGGCATCTTCCTCGGCCTCGGCCGCGCCCTGGGCGAGACGATGGCGGTCGCCTTCGTGATCGGCAACAGCGTGCGCCTGTCGCCGTCGCTGCTGGAACCGGGCACCACCATCGCCGCGCTGATCGCCAACGATTTCGGCGAAGCCACTGAAACCTACCGCTCGGCCCTGCTGCTGCTCGGCTTTGTCCTGTTCATCGTCACCTTCGTGGTGCTGGCCATCGCCCGCCTGATGCTGATGCGCCTGTCCCGCAAGGAGGGCAACTGATGTCCACCACCGCTGATTCGTTGTACCTGCGCCGCCGCATCGGCAATGTCGTTGCGATCACCGCCTCCTGCGCCACAGCGCTGTTCGGCCTGTTCTTCCTGGGCTGGATCCTGTTCACCCTGGCCTCGAAGGGCCTGGCCGGCATCAACTGGGATCTTTTCACCAAGATGACGCCGCCGCCGATGCAGGAAGGCGGCCTCGCCAACGCCTTCTTCGGCAGCGCGGTGATGTGTGCGCTGGCGATCGGCATCGGCACCCCGCTGGGCGTGCTGGCCGGCACCTGGCTGGCCGAGTACGGCAACGCCCGCAAGGCCGGCACCGTGGTCCGCTTCGTCAACGACATCCTGCTGTCGGCACCGTCGATCGTGCTCGGCCTGTTCGTCTACACCCTGTACGTGATGCAGACCGGCGGCAACTTCTCGGCGTTCGCCGGTGCCCTGTCGCTGGCCTTCATCGTGCTGCCGGTGGTGGTGCGCACCACCGACGAAATGCTGCGCCTGGTGCCCTCGCAGATGCGCGAAGCGGCGTTGTCGCTCGGCATTCCGCAGTGGAAGGTGATCGTGCAGGTTCTGTACCGCAGTGCATCAGCCGGCATCATCACCGGCATTCTGCTGGCGCTGGCGCGCATCTCCGGCGAAACCGCCCCGCTGCTGTTCACCGCCTTCGGCAACCAGTACTGGAACAACAACATCTTCCAGCCGATGGCCTCGGTGCCGGTGGTGATGAACCAGTTCGCCGGCAGCCCGTATGAATCCTGGCAGGTTCTGGCCTGGGCCGGTGCCCTGGTGCTGACTGTCTTCGTGTTGCTGGTCAGCCTTGCCGCCCGCGGCATCCTGCTGCGCAACCGTATCTCCCATGACTGACCTTTCCGTGGATAACGCCATGAACGACCTTTCCAACGCCGTGCCGATGCAGCGCATCGCCGTGCCGTCCTCGCACGAGAGCCTGCACACGCCGTCGCCGGTGAAGCTGGCTGCGCGTGGACTGGACTTCTACTACGACAAGTTCCACGCCCTGAAGGGCATCAACCTGGAGATTCCGGAAAAGCGCGTGACCGCGCTGATCGGTCCCTCCGGTTGCGGCAAGTCCACGCTGCTGCGCATCTTCAACCGCATCTACGCGCTGTACCCGAAGCTGGAAGCGCGCGGTGAAGTGCTGCTGGACGGCGAGAACATCCTGTCGCCGAAGTACCCGATGAACCGCCTGCGCAGCAAGGTCGGCATGGTGTTCCAGAAGCCGGTGCCGTTCCCGATGACCATCTTCGAGAACGTGGCCTACGGCATCCGCCACCACGAGAAGCTGAGCAAGGCCGACATGGCCGACCGCGTCGAGCAGGCGCTGCGCCAGGGCGCGCTGTGGGACGAAGTGAAGGACAAGCTGGGGCAGAGCGCGCTGGGCCTGTCCGGTGGCCAGCAGCAGCGCCTGTGCATCGCCCGTGCCGTGGCCCTGCGCCCGTCGGTGCTGCTGCTGGACGAGCCGACCTCGGCGCTGGACCCGATCTCGACCAGCCGCATCGAGCAGCTGGTGGAAGAGCTCAAGCACGAGTACACCATCGTCATCGTCACCCACAACATGCAGCAGGCCGCGCGCGTGTCCGACTACACCGCCTTCATGTACCTGGGTGACCTGATCGAGCACGACCGCACCGAAGTGATCTTCTCGCAGCCGTCGCAGCGGCAGACCGAGGACTACATCACCGGTCGCTTCGGCTGATCGACGCTGTTCCTTCGACATATGTCCCAGCCAGGCATGGCCTGGCTCTACCCGGATTGCAGACCATGAATCTTCCCAACGACCACATCGTCAAGAGCTACGACGAAGAGCAGCAGCGCCTGGTGGCCGAAATCGTGCGCATGGGCGAAATGGCCGTCGCCCAGCTCGAAGCGGCGATGGACGTGATCGAAAAGCGCGACGAGAACGCTGCCCATCGCATCATTGCCAATGATGAAGCGATCGACGCGCTGGAACAGCAGATCAGCCACGACGTGATGCGTCTGGCGCTGCGTGGGCCGATGGCGCGTGACCTGCGCGAGATCCTCGCAGGCCTGCGCATCCCGGCGGACATCGAGCGCATCGGCGACTACGCGGCCAACGTGGCCAAGCGCTCGATCGCGCTGGGCAAGGTGCCGCCGCTGCCGCAGATCCAGGGCCTGCGTGCGCTCGGCCGCCTGGCCGCGCAGCAGGTGCGCCGTGCCATCGCCGCCTACCGCGACAACGACGCCGACGCTGCACTGGAACTGCGCGAAGACGACGCGCGCCTGGACGCGCAGTACACCGCGCTGTTCCGCGAGCTGCTGACCTACATGATGGAAGACCCGCGCAATATCACCCCGTGCACCCACCTGCTGTTCATGGCCAAGAACCTGGAGCGCGTGGGCGACCACGCCACCAACATCGCAGAGAACGTGTGGTTCCTGGTGCACGGCGAGCAGCCGCTGCCGCCGCGTGAAAAGCGCGACGAGACCTCCAGCACCGGCCAGATCTGACGCTGCACTGCAACAACGGAGCTGGGTCCAAGGTGGCCGCTGTCCTGGTGACAGCGGCCTTCTTTTTTGGGGTATTCCCCCGCATTGTGGGCGCCGGGCTGGCCCGGTGCGGACCTTCCGGATGCTTCTGTAACAAACCTCACGAAAATTTGAGTTCTTGGCGAGGATTCGTTGAGTAGGATCGCTGCACCATCGTTTCCACCGGCATCCCTGCCGGCCACCCGGGCACCCGCCCACACCACCCAGGAGCACGACCGATGAGCAGTTCCAACAAGACCCTGTCCCTGCTGACTGCTACCGCCCTGGCCGCCGGCCTGGGCATGACCGCCAGTGCCTCGGCCCTGAGCATGAGCGACCTCGCCCAGGGCTACCTGGTGGCCGGACAGGCAGCCAAGGCCAGTACCGACGCCAAGGCCGCCGACACCAAGATGGCCGCTGACGCGACCAAGCATGCCGAAGGCAAGTGTGGTGCCGACGGCAAGACCGCCGAAGGCAAGTGCGGTGCCGACAAGGGCAAGGCTGCCGGTGCGGCAGCAGGCGCCAAGGCCAAGACCGGCGACAAGAAGGCGGCCGAAGGCAAGTGTGGCGAAGGCAAGTGCGGTGGCAAGCACTGACGTCCGCGCCAGCGTCGTCAACCCGCGGTTGCCGCTTCGTGCGGCGGCCGCAGGGTTGGGGCTGCGCCGGGCGCTGCTGCAGGAGCTGCGCGATGCACCGGCCGGCGATTTCGATTTCCTCGAATGCGCGCCGGAGAACTGGATCCATGTCGGCGGCCCCGCCGGTGACGCGCTGGCCGAGCTGGCGCAGCGCCATCCGCTGAGCTGCCACGGCCTGTCGTTGTCGCTGGGCGGCAGTGCGCCACTGGATACGCAGCTGTTGGAGCAGGTCGGTCAGTTCCTGGAAAAACACCGCGTGCCGCTGTACAGCGAACACCTGAGCTACTGCAGCGACGACGGCCACCTGTACGACCTGCTGCCGATTCCGTTCACCGATGAAGCAGTGCACCATACCGCCGCGCGCATCGCCCAGGTGCAGGACCTGCTGGCCCGCCGCATCGCGGTGGAGAACGTCTCCTACTACCTGGCGCCGGAGCCGGCGATGGACGAGCTGGCCTTCACCAATGCCGTGCTTGCCGAAGCCGACTGCGACCTGCTGCTGGACGTCAACAACGTCTACGTCAACGCCTGCAACCATGGTTACGACGCCGACGCGTTCATCGCTGGCCTGCCCGCAGACCGCATCGTCTGCCTGCACGTGGCCGGGCACCTGGATGAAGCGCCGGACCTGAAGATCGATACCCACGGCAGTGCGGTGATCGACCCGGTCTGGGCGCTGCTGGCGCGCACCTATGCGCGCATCGGCGCTCGCCCCACCCTGCTCGAGCGCGATTTCAATTTCCCGCCCTACGCCGAGCTGCGCGGCGAACTGCAGACCATCCGCCGCCTGCAGGCCGTGCACGCGGAGGCTGCATATGGCTGATACCCCCGACACGCTGCGAGCGCAGCAGTACGCGTTCACCGCACACCTGCGCGATCCACAGGCGGTGGCTGCACCGGCCGGGCTGGAACCGCGCCGCGTCGCGGTGTACCAGCGGCTGCTGTTCAACAACCTGCTCGGCCTGTTGAGCAACGGCTTCCCGGTCTGCGTGCGCCTGCTCGGCGAACCGGCCTGGAGCACGCTGGTCCGCCACTACTTCGCCACGCATCGCTGCCAGACGCCATTGTTCACCGAACTGGCTGTTGAATTCGTGCAATGGCTGCATGCGCAGCCGCAGCTGCCACACCCGGCGCTGGCCGAGCTGGCCCACTACGAGTGGGTGGAAACCGCGCTGTACCAGCTGGACGCCGGGCCGCTGCCGGTCGCGGCGGACATCGACCCGCTGCGGGTGCCGCTGCAACGCTCACCACTGGCCTGGCCGTTGCTGTACCAGTGGCCGGTGCACCGCCTCGGCGCCGAGGATGCACCCACCGAGCCACCAGCCGAGCCGACGGGCCTTCTTGTGCGCCGCGATGCCGACGGCGAGGTGCGGTTCGCCACGCTCAGCCCGCTGGCGGTGTACCTGCTGTCCAGCATCGGCGAACACCCTGGCCTCGATGGCCGCAGCTACCTGCAGCAGCTGGCCGCGGCGCATGGGTTGGCCGAGGACGCCTTGGCCGGACCCGGTGCCGCGTTGCTGCAGCAGTTCCTGCAGGCCGGCGTGATCGGCCCACTGCCGGCCCCCGGCTGACACCCCCTTCCCCCGGAGATCCACCGATGAAGCTTCCGACCCTGGCCACCGCGCGTGGCCAGCTGGACCGTCTCGCCCCCTGGTTGGCCCCGCTCGGCCTGCGCCTGCTGCTGGCCTGGGAATACTTCGAATCCGGCCGTGAGAAGCTGCACGGCCAGAACTGGTTTGCCGACCTGCAGGATGCCTTCCCGTTCCCGTTCGACCAGTTGCCGGCAACGCTGAACTGGCAGCTGGCGACCTGGTTCGAGCTGGTCGGCGCTGCTTGCCTGCTGTTCGGCTTCGGCACCCGATTTGCCGCCGCCAGCCTGCTGGTGCTGACAGTGGTGGCCACCTATGCGGTGCATTGGCCGATGGAGTGGAACTCGCTGGCCGACCTGGCCATGGGGTATGCGATCAGCGACCAGGGCTACGGCAGCTTCAAGCTGCCGGTGCTGTTCATGGCGATGCTGCTGCCACTGCTGTTCACCGGCCCCGGCAAGCTGAGCGTGGATGCGTGGTTGGCGCGTTGGTCTCCCTCGGCCAGGCCTGCGCGGCCGACAGTCCGGTAGATGCCGACCTTGGTCGGCGCGCACCGTGCCAACCAAGGTTGGCACCCAACGGAATCCTGAGCGCGCGGTGGCCCGGTAGGTGTCGACCTTGGTCGACACACGCCCGCGCAGGGAACGCATGCACCGAAGGCTGGCCGGGCGCTCAGGGTCGCTCTGCTAGAATTCACGGATGAATGACCCCACCCCCGCACCTGCCGCCGCCTCCGATTCCGCAGTCCCCCAGGCGCAGCGCGCGATGTCACAACGCTTCCGCGGCTTCCTGCCGGTAGTGGTGGACGTGGAAACCGGCGGCTTCGACAGCCAGCGCAACGCCTTGCTGGAAATCGCCGCGGTGCCGATCGAGATGGACGAGAACGGCCTGCTCTACCCCGGCCAGACCGCCAGTGCTCACGTGGTGCCAGCCGAGGGCCTGGAAATCGACCCGAAGTCGCTGGAAGTGACCGGCATCATCCTCGACCACCCGTTCCGGCTGGCCAAGGAAGAGAAGGCCGCACTGGACCACATCTTCACCCCGGTACGCGCGGCGATGAAGAAGTACGGCTGCCAGCGCGCGATCCTGGTCGGCCACAACGCGCATTTCGACCTGGGCTTCGTCAACGCCGCGGTGGCCCGGACCGGCCACAAGCGGAATCCGTTCCATCCGTTCAGCGTGTTCGACACCGTCACCCTGGCCGGCATCGCCTACGGGCAGACCGTGCTGGCGCGTGCCGCCACGGCTGCCGGGCTGGGCTGGGATGCCAACGAAGCGCACAGCGCGGTGTATGACACCGAACAGACCGCGCGATTGTTCTGCACCATCGCCAACGCCTGGCCGCGGTAAGACAGCCAACGGCGGCGCCCCTCGTGGTGGGGTGAGGCATCCCGGTTGAGGCCGGGCAGGGTGGGCGCCACGGAAAGATCAGAAAAAACGAAGTCAGAAGCAGCGGGTCGCGCGGCAGATCCACGCCATGCGCGGATGAATTCAGCCGATGCTCGTGCGATCGCGGCCGTCGCTCTTGGCGCGGTACAGCGCGCGGTCTGCGCGCTGGTACAGCAGCGCCGGGGTGCGGTCATCGGCATCCAGTTCCACCAGGCCTGCACTGAAGGTCACGCGCAGGCCCGCTACACCGGCCCAGTCGGGGTGGTCATGGAACAGGCCACGCAGGCGCGCGCACAGCTGCGCGGCTTCTTCCAGGCGGGTGTCGTTGAGCAGCAGCGCGAACTCCTCGCCACCGGTACGCGCGGGCAGGTCCGAGTCGCGGCAGGCCGCGGCGATCAGCCTTGCCACCTGCACCAGCACAGCATCGCCAATGCTGTGGCTGTGCCGGTCGTTGACGTCCTTGAAGTGGTCGATGTCCAGCACCACCAGGCACAGCGGGTGGCCGCTGCGCTGTGAACGGGCGAAATCGCGCGCCAGCGTTTCGTCGAAGGCACGGCGATTGGCCAGCCCGGTCAGCGCATCCTCGCGCGCCTGACGCTCGAAAGCCTCGGCCTGCCGTGCAAGGCGCTCGGCCAGCTCGGTCTTTTCCTGGTTCAGTGCCTGCAGGTGCACGGTCTTGGCCTGCAGGTCGAAGGTTGCCTCGTCCACGCGCCGTGCCAGGCGCAGGTTGCTGGCCTTCAGCTGCTGCAGCAGCAGGCGGTACAGCACAACCAGCCCGGCCAGCAGCAGCAGCCCGCCCAGCACCTGCACGCTGCGGCGCTGCCACCAGAACGGCTCCACCGTGAAGCTCCACACGGCTTCCTGCTGGCCCCAGGCCCCGCCCGGATGCGCCGCCGACACGTGCAGGGTGTAGTCACCTGGAGGCAGGCCGACGAACTCGACGCTGCGCTGTGGGCCGCGCTCGACCCAGCCGGTGTCCAGGCCATCGAGCCGCGTGCGATAGCGGATCCGGTCCGACATCAGGTAACTCAGGCCCACATAGCTCACCGCCAGACGTCGGCCACCGGGAATGTAGTTGCGATCCGGGCCCTCCCAATGCACGGGGGCGCCATCCACCTGCACGCTCTCGATCGCTGCCGGCGGTGAAGGACGCTCACGGAAACGCTGCAGGCGCTGCGGGTCGACGGTGCTCAGTCCACCGGCGGTGACCACCCAGAACGTGCCGTCCTGGCGCAGGATCGCCGAGGGTCCGGAGCTGCCGTTGGCCTGTGCGTTGGCCATGCCGTCGATCTCGTTGTAGCGCTCCACCACTACCCGCGGTGCGCGGCCATCGGCCACGGCGTTGAGGGTGGCCATGTCGGTACGCAGCACGCCACGGTTGCTGCTGATCCACACATTGCCCAGGCGGTCCGGCACCAGCTGGAACACTGCATCCACCGGCATGCCCTGCTCCAGGCCGACGCGTGCCAGTTTTCCGTCGCGCCAGCGGTACAGGCCGCGGTCGCTGCTGACCCACATCGCATCGCCCAGCTGATGGAAGCCGAACACACTGCGGCCCCCGCCCATCGGTGCCAGGTCGATCGACTGCACGTGGTCGCCACGCAGCACGCGGATGCCCTCGATGGTGCCGATCCACAGATTGCCTTGGTGATCATGCTCGAGTGCGGTGATCAGGCCACTGGGCATGCCCACAACGTTTGATACCTGCACGCGGTCGCCGTCGATGCGGACTACGCCCTTCTGCGTGCCTGCCCAGACCACGCCCTGCGGGTCCACGCTGATCGCGCGGATGTTGCCGCCCGGCATGCCATCGGCGGCGGCATAGTTGTGCCGCAGCCGGCCATCGCGGCCAAGACGGTAGACACCATCGCCAAACGTTCCGACCCACAGGTCACCGTCCGGGCCCTGCGCCAGGCTGAGCACCGAAGGTGCCTTGCCGCCGCGGTTGTGCAGCGGCATTGCGCGGAAGCGGCCATCGGCGGTCTGCAGATCCAGGCCACTGGCGCTGCCGACCCACAACTGGCGGTCGCGGTCCTCCAGCACCGTGCGCACATAGTCGCCACTGAGACCATCGCGCTCGGTGTAGCTGCTGAACAGGGTTTCTCGCAGGCGGTACAGGCCACCGTTGGCCCCCACCCAGATGCTGCCTTCGGCATCCTCGCGCAGGCTGACAACGCGCCCGCCCGGCAGGTTCAGGCCGGCCGGCAACCGCTCCAGCCCATGCGCCGAGATCCGCAGCAGGCCCTGGTTCTCGGTTCCCAGCCACAGGTCGCCGTGCCGGTCCTGCAGCATCGAGGTCATGTGCAGCTGTCCCGGCAGCCGGTGCACCAGCACCAGCTGATCGTCCTCCACGCGGTACAGGCGCTCGCCGGCGACGATCCACAGCGCGCCATCCGGCGCCCGGTACGGCCATGACAGGCCCGTGCCGGCACCCAGGCCCCACGCCGCGGGTGCGCGCTTGAGCACGCCGTCGTTGTCGCGCAGCACCAGCCCGTCCAGCGTGCCAACCCAGACCCGGTCCTGCGCATCGACCACCAGCTTGGTGAAGCTCATCGCCATCGGCAGGTCGGCCGCCGGTGCCTGGTAGACGATGCCCTTGTCCGGCGTCAGATAGCCGATGCCCTTGCCTTCGTACAGCAACCACAGGCGCCCCTGGCTGTCCATCTGCATGGACTGGATCAGCACCTGCGGGGTGTCGGCCTGATGCTCCCAGACCCGCCACTGGCCGTCGTTGCCGCGATGGCTGACATTACCGCGCGAATCACTGATCCACAGCCCACCCTGCCGATCCACCAGCAGTGCGCCGATGCCGTTGTCGCGCAGCCCCGGGCGGGTGCTGCGGTCGAACACGGTGAAATCCAGGCCGTTGTAGCGCACCAGGCCTTCCCAGGTGGCAAACCACAGATGCCCCTCGGGGGTCTGCGCGATATCGCGCAGCGAGTTGTGCGGCAGGCCATTGCGCGAGGTCCACACATCGATGGCGTAGTCGCGCAGGGTCGGTGCTCCCTCCTGCGCGGCCAGCGGCAGCGCCAGGACAAGCAACAGCCACAGCAGGCCGCGCTGCAGCGCCTGCCTGGCTTTCGAAACGCGGCGCTCCACCCAGCACCCGTTGTCCCCTGGCCTGCCCATCAGCTCGGCGGCAGTGGCCGGTGGCGGCTGCAGGGCATGGCAGCAAGCGGGAACGACCGGGCAACGCGGAACAGCGTGCCGGCAGGAACAGGCTGACTCATCGGGGAGAAACTGGGGAGATGCGCAGATGATAGGCCAAACCCTGGCCCCGGCGTCATCACCGTGCGGCCGGCAGGCTCAGCCGGCCCGGCCTGGCGGCACCACCTGTGCACTGGCCGGCCACTGCACTACCGCCTCCAGCCCGCCTTCGGCGCGGTTGCGCAGCCACAGCCGCGCGCCATCCTTTTCGGCCAGGGCGCGGGCGATGGTCAAGCCCAGACCGGCGCCGCCGGTTTCGCGCGAACGCGAGGTCTCCACCCGCACGAACGGATCGAACACGGCTTCCAGCTGATCCTCGGCCAGGCCCGGGCCATCGTCGGACACCATCGCCGTGATCGCGCCGCCGCTGCGCTCCACCCGCACGCGCACGCGGTGGGCATACATCACGGCGTTGTCCACCAGGTTGGAGAACAGCCGGTGCATGGCCAGCGGGCGCAGCATCAGCACCGCACCGGTGCCACCTTCGAAGACCACGTCGGCACCGCCCTCGGCGGCGTCTTCCACGATGCTTTCCAGTAACGAATCCAGATCCAGCGCGGCGCGCTGCTCGGCGCTCTCTGCGCTGCGGGCCAGCTCCAGGCCTTCGCGCACCAGTGCCTGCATCGCCGCCAGATCGCCGATCAGGCGTTCGCGCAGCACCTCGTCGCTGACGTTCTCCAGGCGCAGGCGCAGGCGGGTCAACGGGGTCTGCAGGTCGTGGGTAATCGCCGCCAGCATCTGCGTGCGTTCGGCCAGGTGCCGCTGCAGGCGGTGCTGCATGGCATTGAAGGCCTCGGCGGCGCGCTGCACCTCGCGCGGTCCGCGCAATGGCAGTGGATCGCGCTGCAGATCGTCGCCGAGATCCTCGGCGGCGGCCGCCAGCTCCTGCAGCGGCGCGCTGGCCATGCGCGCGACGATGTAGGCCAGCACGGCGATGGCCAGCACCAGCAGGGTCAGGAACCACGGGTCCACGGCCAGAATGCCGTTGTGGGCCACCGCCGGCGAATCCAGCGCCAGCTTCAGCAGCGTACCGTCGTTGAGCGTCACGTCGACCGCGCGGCACTTGGGCGGAATGAAGGCCGGATCGCGCTCACGCGGATGCCGCCGGTGCCCGGGCGGAGGCGGCGGCAGCAGATCCTGCAGCTTGGGAATGCAGGAACGGAACGAAGTGAAGTGCACGTGCGCGCGCGACACCGGGCCGGGCCGGTCATCCAGGACTTCCATCAGTGCGGTATCCGCCCGCCCCAGGCGCGCGCCGGGCTGCAGCGCACGCACGCTGGGCCCACCGACCTCAAGCAGGCGCTCACGCAGTTCGGGATTGCCATCGAGCAGGTTGACGTAGCCCTGCAGGCGGTCGGCAATGCGGTTCAGGTTCTGCCGCTCGAACTCCTGCTGGCGTTTGGACGTAGCCAGCATGGTCGCGCCGATCGCAGCCACGCTCATGCCCAGCAGCAGGATGACGAACAACCGCCCGACCATCGAGGACAGGAAATGGCGCAGGCGCTTCATGGCGGCTTATTCCAGGTTCACCGAGGAGGCCAGTACGTAGCCTTCGTTGCGCACAGTCTTGATCAGGCCATCCGGGCCACCATCATCGCCCAGCTTGTTGCGCAGGCGGCTGACCTGCAGATCGATCGCGCGGTCCTGCGCCTCATAGTTGCGGCCACTGCTGAGCGCGACCAGCTGCTCGCGCGACAGCACCTTGTTGGCATGCGCGATGAACACCCGCAGCAGGCGGAACTCGGCGCCGGACAGCACCACCACGCGATCGTCCGGGTCCACCAGGTGGCGATGCTCCAGATCGAACACCCAGCGCGAGAAGCGCGCGCGGCGCACCGCCAGGGGCTCGAGATTGGCCGGCAGCGCCTCGGTCCGGCGCAGCACGTTGCGGATGCGCGCCAGCAGCTCGCGCGGTTCGAACGGCTTGGCCAGATAGTCGTCGGCGCCCATTTCCAGGCCCAGCACGCGGTCGATCGGCTCGGCGCGCGCGGTCAGCATGATCACCGGCGTGTTCGATCGTGCGCGCAGGTCGCGGCACAGGGTCAGGCCATCCTCGCGCGGCAGGTTGAGGTCGAGCACGATCAGATCCACGTGCTCGCGGTCCAGCAGCTGGCGCATGGCAGTGCCATCGGCGGCGGTGCTCACCTGGTAACCGGCACGGCCGAGCTGCTCGGCCAACAGGGTGCGGATGTCGTTGTCGTCGTCGACGATCAGCAGTCGATGCATCGTGTTTTCAGTCTCCATGGCGCGATCATCCCGTGTCGGCAGCTGAACCGCATCCGGGGCAATGCGTACCAGTGTATCCAGCCGGGGGCGGGATACCTGTGGTTACGCGTATTCACCGACAGTGTTACATAGAGACATACCCCGAGGATTGAGCCGCCCATCGCCCGGTCTTCACAATGCCCACCAACGCCGCCACCGCGGCCCGAGAGTGAAGCCACGACGTGACGTTCCGCCTGTTGCCCGCGACCCGCCGGGGTCGCCTGATACTGATCGCCCTGCTTGCCCTGATCGTTGCCGTGGCCGCCTGGTGGCTGCTTCGCAAGCCCGCCGCCCCGGCCGTGGCGACCACCCCGGTCAGCCGCGGCGACATCGAACAGACCGTGGATGCCACCGGCGTGATCGACGCCTACAAGCTGGTCAGCGTGGGTGCGCAGGCCTCGGGCCAGATCAAGTCGCTGAAGGTGCAGCTGGGCGACACGGTGAAGGAAGGCGACCTGATCGCCGAGATCGACGCCACCACCCAGCAGAACCAAGTGCTCAACGCGCAGGCCTCGCTGGACCAGGTCACCGCCCAGCGCGCCGTGCAGCAGGCCACCCTGCGCCAGGCCGAACTGGAGTTCGCGCGCCAGCAGCAGATGCTGGCCGCCGAAGCCACCTCGCGCCAGGAATATGATGCCGCCGAGGCCCAGCTGAAGACCGCCCGCGCCCAGTTGCAGTCCTACGAGGCGCAGATCAAGGGTCGCCAGACCGAACTGGGCACCGCCCGCGCCAACCTGGCCTACACCCGCATCACCGCGCCGATGGATGGCACGGTGGTGGCGGTGGTGGCCGAGGAAGGCCGCACCGTGAACGCCAACCAGACCGCGCCCACCATCGTGATGCTGGCGCGGCTGGACGTCGTCACCGTCAATGCCGAGATCTCCGAGGCCGACGTGGTCAAGATCAAGGCCGGCATGCCGGTGTACTTCACCACCCTGGGTGACCCGGACCGCAAATACCACGCCACCCTGCGCCAGATCAATCCGGCGCCGGCCTCGATCGCCAACGAGAACTCCTCCAGTTCCAGCAGTTCGTCCAGCTCCAGTTCCAGCAGCGCGGTCTACTACAACGCGCTGTTCGACGTGGAAAACCCGGACGGCACGCTGCGCATCGACATGACCGCGCAGGTCTCGGTACTGCTCAAGCAGGCCAAGAACGTGCTGATGGTGCCGGCGGTAGCGCTGGGGCCGAAGCGCCGTGGCGATGAGCGCATGGTGCGGGTGCTGGATGACAAGGGCCAGCCGCAGCCGCGCAAGGTGACGGTCGGCATCAACAACGGCGCCTCGGCAGAAATCCTGTCCGGGCTGAAGGAAGGCGAGCGCGTGGTGGTCGGCGAGGCCAATGCGGCTGCGGCCGGTGGCGGCAGCCGTGGCGGCATGCAGATGCGGGTCGGCGGCCCGGGCATGGGTCCGCGCCGATGAGCACGACGGCGCCGCTGCTGCGCCTGCGCGACCTGCGACGCGAATTCCCGGCTGGCGATGACGTCATCGCCGTACTGCGTGACGTCAACCTGGATATCCACGCCGGCGAGATGGTGGCGATCGTCGGCCAGTCCGGCTCGGGCAAGTCGACGCTGATGAACATTCTCGGCTGCCTCGACCGCCCTACCCGCGGCAGCTACCAGGTGGCCGGGCGCGAAACCGGCAGGATGGAGCCGGACGAACTGGCCGAACTGCGCCGCGAGCATTTCGGCTTCATCTTCCAGCGCTACCACCTGCTGGGTGACCTGGACGCGCGTGGCAACGTGGAAGTCCCCGCGGTGTATGCCGGCAGCCCCGGCCCGGTGCGCAACGCGCGCGCCGAACAGCTGCTGCAGCGGCTGGGCCTGGGTGATCGCATGCACCACAAGCCGGGCCAGTTGTCCGGCGGCCAGCAGCAGCGCGTATCGATCGCGCGTGCGCTGATGAACGGCGGCGAGGTGATCCTGGCCGACGAACCGACCGGCGCGCTGGACACGAAATCCGGCGAAGAAGTGATGGCGATCCTCGGGGAGCTGCATGCCGAAGGCCACACCATCATCATCGTCACCCACGACATGAGCGTGGCCCAGCACGCGCAGCGCATCATCGAGATCCGTGATGGCGAGATCATCGCCGACCGCGCCAACCCGGAGGCACCGACCTACCGTGCGCAGCGCGAAGCCAGCACCGGCGTTGCCCACGGCAACAGCTGGCGGGCGGCCCGGGATCGTTTCACCGAAGCGTTCCGCATGGCCCTGCTGGCGATGAACGCGCATCGGCTGCGCACCTTCCTGACCATGCTCGGCATCATCATCGGCATTGCCTCGGTGGTCTCGGTGGTGGCGCTGGGCAACGGCTCGCAGCAGCAGATCCTGCAGAACATCAGTGCGCTGGGCACCAACACCATCGACGTCTATCCCGGCCGCGGCTTCGGCGACATGCGCTCGGCCCGCGTGCAGACCCTCAAGGCCAGCGATGCCGATGCCCTGTCCCGGCAGAGTTATGTGGACAGCGCCACGCCCAGCGTGTCCAGTTCGGTCACCGCGCGCTACCGCAACCAGTCGTCCACCGCGCAGGTCAGCGGTGTCGGCGAGCAGTTCTTCCGGGTCAAGGGCGTGAACCTGCTCAGCGGCAGCTTCTTCGATGCCGATGCGGTGAAGGGCCTGGGCCAGGTGGCGGTGATCGATGAGAACACCCAGACCCAGTTCTTCCCCGATGTCGATCCGATCGGCCAGGTGATCCTGCTCGGCAACGTGCCGGCACGCGTGGTCGGCGTGGCCAAGCGGCAGAGCTTCGGCTTCGGTGGCAGCACCAGCCTCAGCGTATGGGTGCCCTACACCACGGTGATGTCGCGCATGCTCGGCCAGAGCCACGTCTCCAGCATCACCGTACGCGTGGACGACAGCACGCCGATGGATGCCGCACAGGAAGCGATCACCCGCCTGCTGACCCTGCGCCACGGCACCGAGGATTTCTTCCTCAGCAACAGCGCCGAGATCCGCGAGACCATCGAACAGACCACGCGCACGATGACCCTGCTGATCGGCGCCATTGCCGCCATCGCGCTGCTGGTCGGCGGCATCGGCGTGATGAACATCATGCTGGTGTCGGTGACCGAGCGAACGCGCGAGATCGGCGTGCGCATGGCCGTGGGCGCACGGCAGAGTGACATCCGCCAGCAGTTCCTGATCGAAGCGGTACTGGTGTGCCTGCTCGGTGGCGTACTCGGCATCGGCCTGGCCTTGCTGCTGGGCTCGATGATCGGCCGCTTCGCCAGTGACTTCCAGGTGCTGTTCTCCACCGCTTCGATTGTTGCCGCGTTCGCCTGCTCGACCCTGATCGGCGTGGCGTTCGGCTTCCTGCCCGCGCGCAATGCCGCGCAGCTCGACCCGGTCGAGGCCCTGGCCCGCGAATGACGATGATGACCCGACTGCCCTTCCCCGCTCCCTCGCGCCTGCTGCTGGCCGGCGCTGTCCTGCTCGCCCTGTCCGCGTGTGCCTCGGTGGGTCGCTATCCGGTGCAGGACCCCGACGTGGCGGCCAGCTACGGGCGTGGCGATGCCACGCTCAATGCACCGGCCGACGACCCGCGCAGCAGCCTGGATACCCCCGGCCGCGACATCCGCCAGGACACCTGGTGGACCGGCTTCGGCGATGAGCGGCTGGACCGTCTGGTGGCCCGCGCGCTGGTCGCCAACAGCGACCTTGCCGCCGCCGGCCTGGCCGTGCAACGCTCACGCCTGCAGGCCGGGCTGGCCAGCAACGCGCTGTGGCCGCAGCCTTCTTCGTCCGGCGTAAGCGGTAATGCCAGCCGCGCCACCGACCAAGCCGACGACTGGCGCCGCAGTTATTCCACTGGCGTCTCGCTGGGCTGGGAGGTCGATCTGTGGGGCCGCCTGCGCACCCAGCGCGACATCGCCCGCTGGGAAGCCCAGGCCAGCGAGGAAGACCGGCAGAACACCGCGCTGCTGGTGATCAGCGACACCATCACCCAGTACTGGAACCTGGCCTATCTCAACCAGTCGATCGCCACCGGGCAGGCCAACCTGGAGCGGCTCGAACGCACCCGCGAACTGGTGCAGGCGCGCTTCGATGCCGGTGCTGTGTCGCGCCTGGAAGTGCGCCAGGCACTGCAGAACCTGCAGTCGCAGCGGTCCTCGCAGAGCGCGCTGGAACAGCAGCGGGTGGAGGTGCGCAATGCGCTGACCGTGCTGCTGGACGGCACGCCGTGGCCGCAGCAGGACGAGCCGCAGGACCTGCTGGGCGCACACAGCCCGGGCATCAGCGAAGGCCTGCCGGCCGACCTGCTCGGCCGCCGTCCCGACCTGCGCGCGGCCGAACTTCGCCTGCGCAACAGCCTGAAGACCATCAAGGTGACCGCCACCCAGTACTACCCCGCGTTGAGCCTGACCGGCAGCCTCGGCTCCAGTGCAACCTCGCTGGGTGATGTGCTGCGCAACCCGGTGGCCACGCTCGGCGCGGGCCTGTCGCTGCCGTTCCTCAACCTGCAGCGCGCGCAGCTGGATACGGATATCGCCGGCACCGCCTATCAGATCGCCGCCACAAACTTCCGCAAGACGCTGTACACCGCGCTCTCGGAAGTGGACAACGCGTTGTCCGCGCGCGAACAGCTGGCACGCCAGGTGGCGGCCTCGCAGGCCTCGTACGACGAAGCGGTGGAAGTGGAGCGCGCGCAGGAAGTGCGTTACCGCGTGGGCGCCACCGACCTGCGCACCTGGCTGGAAGCGCAGCAGACCCGGCGCGATGCCGAGCTGTCGCTGGCGCGCGTGCGCCAGGGGCAGCTGAATAACGACGTCACCCTGTTCAAGGCGTTGGGCGGCAGCGCGGGGTGAAGCAGCGAGAGCGCCAACCAAGGTTGGCGACTACCGGGCAGGTGTCGACCTGGGTCGACACGCTACTTCTGTAGAGCCGAGCCCATGCTCGGCTGCTTTCTGATCGGGAAGACGCGCCCGCGCTGCGCGCGACAGCCGAGCGTGGGCTCGGCTCTACAAGACCGCTGGCGGATCAACCGCGCTGGCGCACGGCCTCGAACAGGCTGACGCCGGCAGCGACCGAGACATTCAGGCTCTCGATCTCGCCCGGCATCGGGATCTTGACCAGGCCATCGCAGTTCTCGCGGGTCAGGCGACGCAGGCCATCGGCCTCGCCACCGAGCACCAGGGCGATGTTGCCCTTCAGGTCCAGCTGGTACAGCGAAGCGGTGGCTTCACCGGCCAGGCCATAGATCCACACGCCCAGCTTCTGCAGGTCCTTCAGGCAGCGCGACAGGTTGGTCACCGCCACCACCGGGATCAGATCGGCGGCACCGGCCGAGGTCTTGCGCACGGTGGCATTGACCGTAGCCGACTTGTCCTTGGGGATGATCACGGCGGTCGCACCGGCCGCAGCGGCCGAGCGCAGGCAGGCGCCGAGGTTGTGCGGGTCCTGCACTTCGTCCAGCACCAGCAGCAGGGCCTTGCCTTCGGCTGCGGTGACCAGGCCTTCCAGCTCGTTCTCGCTGTAGGTGCGGGCAGCAGCATAGCGCGCGGCCACGCCCTGGTGGCGCACCGAACCGCCCACGCCATCCAGCGCCTGACTGTTCACCTTGCGCACGTCGATGCCCTTGCGGCGGGCATTTTCCTCGATCTCGGTCAGGCGCGGGTTCTTCGCACCGGCCTCGACCAGCACTTCGCGGACGTTCTCGGCGTCGTTCTCGATGGAGGAGGCGACGGCGTTGACGCCGACGATCCACTGGCTGTTCTTGCTCATGCGGGCGGGGACCGGAAAGGGGGTGGCTATGGTAGAGCATCGGCGGCGGCCGCGCTTCGCGCTCGCCGGGCATGGCCCGGCGCTACCCGCCTTTCACCCTTCGGCTGAACGGCTGCGCGGCGGCCAGTGCGGCGTGTCGTGGTCCGGGTGCTGATGGGACACGATGGTAGCCAGGAACTCCAGCGCCGCGATGTCTTCCTCGGTACGACGGGCCGGCAGGCTGGCCAGCGTATCGACAAACGGCAGCTTGCGCTCGACTCCGTACTGGATCGTCGGCGGCAGGCGCTCGGGTTCGTCAAAGGCACCGGCGGCCACCGCCACGCCGTCCGGCGCCTCGTAGGTCAGCGGCGTGCCGCAGTCGGCGCAGAAGCCACGCCGCACCACGTTGGACGACTGGAAATAGCGCGGCTGGCCGCGGGTCCAGCTGAACTGCACGCCGCGCACGGATACCAGCGGCGCGTAATAGGCACCGAACGCCTTCTGGCACATCCGGCAATGGCAGATCGAGCTGTCGGTCAGCGCACCGCGCGCCTGGAAGCGGATCGCGCCGCACTGGCAGCCGCCGCTGTATTCGGGTTGGCCTTACATGGTGCGTTCCTCCGAAACGTCGTGCCAACGCACGGTTGGCACCTACCGGGTGAGGTGGGGGCCGACCGTTGGTCGGCACGCCTTTCATCAATATTGCTTCTTGGTGCGCTTGGCCGGCTTGCCACGCTCGGGCAGCGGCGGCAGGCCATCGCCTTCGTCCTCGCCCTTGTGCTCGACCAGGCGGAAATCGATCTTGCGCTCTTCCATGCTGGCCTTCAGTACCAGGATGCGCACGCGGTCGCCCAGGCGGTAGCTGCTGCCGCGGCGTTCGCCGGTCAGCGTCTTGCGGGTGGCGTCGAACTTGTAATAGTCCTGCGGCAGTTGGGTCACGTGCACCAGGCCCTGCACCTTCGACTCGTCCAGTTCCACGAACAGGCCGAAGCTGGTTACGCCGCTGATCACGCCGTCGAACTGGCCGCCCACATGCTTTTCCATCCACGCGGCGCGGTAGCGCTCGTCCACCTCGCGCTCTGCCTCGTCGGCACGTCGCTCGCGTTCGGAACATTGCAGTGCCAGCGCGGCCATCTCGCGGGCGTTGTAGGTGAACTTGTCCAGCGGCTTGCCGGACAGTGCGTGCTTGATCGCGCGATGCACCAGCAGATCGGGGTAGCGGCGGATCGGCGAGGTGAAATGCGCGTACGCCTCCAGCGCCAGGCCGAAGTGGCCGTGATTCTCCGGGCTGTAGATCGCCAGGCTCTGGCTGCGCAGCAGCACCGATTCCAGCAGCGTGGCATCGGGGCGGTCGCGGATCTTCTTCAGCAGCTTGGTGTAGTCACCCGGGCGCACCTTCGACCACGGCGGCAGGCTCAGCTTGAACTCCTTGAGGAATTCCAGAAGGTCGGCGTACTTGGTTTCCGGCGGCTTCTCGTGGATGCGGTACGGGGCCGGCACGTGGCGCGACAGCAGGTACTTCGCCGCCTCGACGTTGGCCGCGATCATGCATTCCTCGATCAGCTTGTGCGCGTCGTTGCGCACCAGCATGCCGGCCTGGGTGACTTCACCGCGGTTGTCCAGCACGAAGCGCACTTCACTGCTTTCGAACTCGATGGCACCGCGCTTGGTGCGCGCCTTGGACAGCACCTTGTACAGCTGGTGCAGGCGCTGTACCTGCGGCAGCAGGTCGCCCATCCAGGCTTTGGTATCGGCATCGTCCTCGCCCACCGCCTTCCACACCTGGGTGTAGGTCAGGCGCGCGTGCGAGTTCATCACCGCTTCGTAGAAGCGCGAATGCGTGACCAGGCCGTCGCGGTCGATCTGCATGTCGCAGACGAAGCACATGCGGTCGACCTTCGGCATCAAAGAGCAGATGCCGTTGGACAGCGTCTCCGGCAGCATCGGCACCACGAAGCCCGGGAAATACACCGAGGTCGCGCGCTTCTGCGCTTCCTCGTCCAGCGGCGTGCCGGGGCGAACGTAGTTGGATACATCGGCAATCGCCACCACCAGGCGGAAGCCATCGGCATTCGGTTCGCAGTACACCGCGTCGTCGAAGTCCTTGGCATCTTCACCATCGATGGTCACCAGCGGCGTGCTGCGCAGGTCGACGCGGTCGCCGATCATCGCCGGCTCGACCACCATCGGCACCGACGCGGCTTCGTCCAGCACTTCCTGCGGGAACTCGAACGGCAGTTCGTGGCCGTGGATCGCGGTTTCCACCACCAGCGAGGCGGTCAGCTTGTCGCCGAGCACGGCGATGATGCGGCCGATCGGCGGACGGCGGCTGTCCGGCGCCTGGGTCAGCTCGCAGACCACCAGCTGGCCGTCACGCGCGCCACCGGTCTGGTCCGGCGGCACCTGCACGTTGCGCTGCACGCGCTTGTCGTCGGGCACCACGTAATTGATACCCATCTCGATGCTGAAGCGGCCGATCAGGCGGGTCATGCCGCGTTCGAGCACGCGTGCAATGCTGCCTTCGCGACGGCCACGGTGGTCGATGCCGGTCACGCGGGCCAGCACCTTGTCGCCGTGCATCACCTTGCGCATTTCATACGGCGGCAGGAACAGATCATCGCCACCCTCGACCGGGCGCAGGAAGCCGAACCCTTCCGGGTTGGCGATCACCACGCCGGTCACCAGGTTCAGGGTCTGGATCGGGGCGAAGCCGCCACGGCGGTTCTGCACCAGCTGGCCATCACGGACCATGGCGCCGAGCCGGCGCGACAGCGCCTCGGCACGGTCCGGCGCGGTCAGTCCCAGGCGTGCGCCCAGTTCCTCGGCGGTCTGCGGCCCTTCGCAACGCTCCAGCAGGGCCAGGATGGCCTCGCGGCTGGCGATGGGCTGTTCGTATTTCTCGGCTTCGCGCGCGGCATAGGGATCGTCGATCACCTTGCCGGTCGGCGGCAGCTTACGGCCCGGCGCCGGGCCGGGGGCAGTGGCATCGGTATTGCGGACCTTGCGGCCGCGCGGCGGTGCGCCGCCTTCATTCAATTCGGGGAACCAGCCCGGCAACGGCTTGCCCGGCTTGGTGATGCGGGCTGCGCCCGCCTTGGCGCCCTTCTTTGGGGCCTGGCTGCGGGAATTGCTCCCGCCCTTGCTTGGTTTTTTGGTAGTCATCGCCCTACATGGTAGCCGTTGATGGCGTGCAGAACGGGTCAGCGCCCGCCTTGGAGGCGTTGGATTAATAAATTTCAGAAAGTCGTTGACAGTCCCCGGATTCATCTTCACAATTGCGCCTCTGGAACGCCCAGGTGGCGGAATTGGTAGACGCACTAGTTTCAGGTACTAGCGGGTAAAACCGTGGAGGTTCGAGTCCTCTCCTGGGCACCAACGAAAAAACTCCTCGCTTCGGCGAGGATTTTTTTTGCCCGCGATTTGGCGTCGAGGGTCGGATCGCTTTCCGCGAGGCAAAGGGCTCTGACCCCGACACCAGCCCTTGGGGTCAGAGCCACTTTCGCACGCGAAACGGGTTCCGACCCCGGCCCTGCAAAAAGTATTGACACCCCCGTCACAGCACCCCATAATCTCGCTCCTCGACGCCCAGGTGGCGGAATTGGTAGACGCACTAGTTTCAGGTACTAGCGGGTAAAACCGTGGAGGTTCGAGTCCTCTCCTGGGCACCACGTCGAGAATGAGAAAAACCCGCGAAAGCGGGTTTTTTCATGCCCGGAATCCGGCATCAGAACAGCGGCCGCAACACCAGTTCCAGCCCAAGCAGCAGCAGGAACCCGAGGAAACAGGCGCGGAACACCCGTGCGCTGATGCGCTGCCGGATCACTTGGCCCAGCCACATGCCCAGCAGCGCCGGCACCACCGCCAGCGCACTCAGGCCCAGCTGCTGGATGCCGAATGCACCGTGCATCACCAGTCCGGTGGTCAGCGAAATCGTTGACACGGTGAACGCCAGCCCCAGCGCCTGCACCAGTTCCTCGCGCTGCAGCCCCAGCGACTGCAGGTACGGCACCGCCGGCATCACGAACACACCCGTCGCACCGGTGACCACGCCCGACAGCGCACCGACCAGCGGCCCCAACCAACGCTCGCGCCGCTGCGGCACGCGGAACACCGGCGCCAGCAGCGCATAGGCCGCATAGACCACCAGGGCCAGGCCCAGGGCAACGCGCGACCCGGTGCGGTCGACCCGCACCAGCAGCGCTGCCGAAGCCAGGGTCACCACCACCACTGCCAGCATCATCGGCCACAGCCGCCGCACGATGCCGCCCAGCGACGGACCGGACACCAATTGCCACGCGTTGGTGACGAAGGTGGGAATGAACAGCATCGATGCGGCCGCCACCGGCGACAACGCGCCGCCCAACAGGCCCATCGCCACCGTCGGCAGCCCCATGCCGGTCACGCCCTTGACCACGCCGGCCAGCACGAACACCACCACCAGCAACCCATAGAAGTACATCGCCTCGTTCATGCCGCCATTGGAGCGGCCGCGGCAACGGCGCACAATGCGGCTTTGCGGCCCCACCCTTCGGACCAGCCGAAGGCAGCCGCCCTGCCGAGGTCATTCCCATGCGACTGGACATTGCCGATCTGCGCCTGTTCCTGGCCGTCGCCGACGCGGGCAGCATCACCGCCGGTGCGGCACAGGCCAACCTGGCCCTGGCATCGGCCAGTGAACGCCTGCGCGCCATCGAAGCCGATGCCGGCAGCACGCTGCTGGACCGGCATCCACGCGGGGTAAGCCTGACCGAAGCCGGTGCCGCCCTCGCCCACCATGCGCGCTTGATCGTGCAGCAGCAGACGCAGCTGCGCGGCGAGCTGCAGGCATTCGCACAGGGCGCGCGCGGCACCCTGCACCTGTATGCCAATACCGCTGCGCTGACCAACTACCTGCCCTCGCGCCTGGCACCGTGGCTGGCCCAGCGGCCACGGCTGCGGGTGGAACTGCACGAGCGCACCAGCAACGAAGTCGTGCGCGCACTGCGCGCCGGGCAGGCCGAGGCCGGCATCATCAGCGACGCCGTGCCGGCCGAGGGACTGCAGCGCCATGTGGTGGCCGAAGATCCGCTGGTGATGCTGTTGCCGGGCCACCACCGTTTCGCCCAGCGCCGCAGCGTGTCCTTCGCCGATGTGCTGGGTGAAACTTTCGTCGCGCTGGCCGACGGCAATGCCCTGCAGACCTACATCGAAGAACTGGCCGCTGCCGCCGGTCGCGTGCTGGATGTGCGCATCCGCATGAAAACCTTCGAGGGCCTGTGCACGATGGTCGGCCACGGCATCGGCGTGGGCATCATGCCGCGCACGCTGGCCCGGCAACACCGGCGCAGCACCGGCACCGTTGCAGTTCCACTGGAAGATGCCTGGGCACAGCGTCGTCTCTGCGTGTGCATTGCCGACGCGCAGGCACTGTCAGCACCGATGCGCAGCCTGCTGCAGCACCTGGGCGTTCGCACTGAAAAATAAGTGTGAAATTGTGTTGACACATCGGCGTGCTTACCGCACAATTTCTCTCCTGAGTCGCCCAGGTGGCGGAATTGGTAGACGCACTAGTTTCAGGTACTAGCGGGTAAAACCGTGGAGGTTCGAGTCCTCTCCTGGGCACCATGACTCAAGATGATCAAACCCGCGAAAGCGGGTTTTTTCGTTTCTGCAGTCCCCGTCGACCTGGATTGACAGCGCGCCCATCCTGAGCGCCTGCAACTGATTCAAGTCCGCCCATCCGGTACCGATATGGAAGGCAGGACCGTGAACATCTGGGCTTATGGACAAGGCAAAGAAAGACCCGATCACACTGGATGTTGCCTCGCTCTTCAACGAGATGAAGGAATTTGATGGCGCTTATGTGAAAGCGCGCAAGGCACACTCCCCTCCGATCCTCAGCGATACGGTACTGGTCGCCCTCGGAATCGCGCTCGCCGTCCTGCTGACCGTGATCGCAATGGCCGCCATCATCAAGCAATTTGCGTATGAAGGCGACCAAACCTTCTGGAATCCCATGGGTCTGGGATTCATGATTTTCCTTGTGGTCCTCGCGCTGCTCTGGGCAGTCTGGTTCGCACTGGATGCCGTTCACTCGGCATTGACGATGTATCGCACACGACTGACAGGTATCGATCAAGCACTCCGCCGCGACGATTGGGTCGCTGCCGCACTTCAGGAGCGGATCTACAGTGCGCAGAAGCAAGCAGCGAATGGCAAGGCTTCCTCGCCCATGGAGCCCGCCGGGACATGCGCGCGTTTGCAGCAATTGATCCGCCACCTGCAGTCGGAATGCCGAGTCCGCTTGGCACGTGCCAATACTGGAGGTCTACTGGGCGCAATGGCGGGCTTGATCATCACCGGGTCGGATACGGCGCAGAAGCTCATGCAGATCAAAGTGCCGATCGAGGTCCCCTCCTACACTGTGGCACTGGCCATCGGAATCATGCTTGGCGCAATCCTCCAAACCTACTTCGCCGCCAGACTCTCACGACTGGCGGAACTGCTGGAACGGGTCGTACTGGGCCTTCAGTCGCATTCATCGGCCAGCGCGGGCCAAAGCCGATAGCCCGTAGCATGCATTTCAGGTGTGACGGCCGCCACGACACCCCTCAAACAAAAACCCCGCCTTGCGGCGGGGTTCTTGCATTTCAACGGCAATGATCGATCAATGGCCGCCGGCAGACGCCGCACCCGCACCCGCGCCGAACGGTGGTTTGGCCAGCCACAGGAACGTGATGATCGCCAGGAAGATCCAGCCCAGCAGGAAGAAGATGTCGTTGAAGCCCATCTGCGAAGCCTGGTGGTTGATCATGTTGTTCAGCACCGCTGCACCGTTCTGCAGGTTGCCCTGCCCCATCGCGGTCACCTGGTCCTGCATGCCCGGCTGATAGGCCGAGATGTGCTCGGTCAGATCCGCATGGTGCACCTGGGTACGACGCGCCCACAGCCACGTGGTCAGCGATGCTGCGAAGCTGCCGCCCAGCGTACGCAGGAAGGTGGCCAGGCCGGAACCCGCCGCGATCTCGCGGCCATCCAGGTCCGACAGCAGGATCTGCAGCACCGGCATGAAGAACAGCGCCACGCCGATGCCCATGATCAGCTGCACGCCGGCCACGTGCATGTAGTCCACCTGCAGGTTGAAGTTCGAGCGCAGGAAGCTGGTCATCGACAGCACGATGAAGGCGATCGTGGCCAGCATGCGCATGTCGAAGCGCGATGCGTACTTGCCCACGAACGGGGTCATGATCACTGGCAGGATACCGATCGGCGCGGTCGCCAGGCCCGCCCAGATCGCGGTGTAGCCCATGTCACGCTGCAGCCACTGCGGGATCAGCAGCGCCACGCTGAAGAACGCCGCATAGGCCACCACCATCGCCAGCGTGCCTGCGCGGAAGTTTCGATGCCGGAACAGCTTGAGGTCGACGATCGGATCCTTGTCGGTCAGCTCCCAGATCAGGAAGACCGTCAGCGTCACCACTGCCACGCAGGCCAGCACCACGATCTTCATCGACGAGAACCAGTCCTCGTCATTGCCCAGATCGAGCACCAGCTGCAGCGCGCCGACACCGATCACCAGGGTGACCAGGCCGACATAGTCCATCTTCGGCTTCTCGATCTGCTCCGGGCGCCCCTTCAACTGGTTGCCCACCACCAGCGCGGCAAAGATGCCCAGCGGCACGTTGATCAGGAAGATCCACTCCCAACTGTAGTTGTCGGTGATCCAGCCACCGAGGATCGGGCCGCAGATCGGCGCCACCACCGTGATCATCGCCAGCAGCGCCAGCGCCTGCCCGCGCTTCTCGCGTGGATAGATCGAGACCAGCAGCGACTGCGTGATCGGATACATCGGGCCGGCCACGAAGCCCTGCAGCGCGCGTGACAGCACCAGCATGCCCATGCTCTGGGCCAGGCCGCACAGCAGCGAGGTGATGACGAAGGCCAGCGTGGCCCAGACGAACAGCTTGCGTTCGCCGAAGCGGCGGCTGAGCCAGCCGGTCAGCGGCAGCGCGATGGCCGTGCTGACCGCGAACGAGGTGATGACCCACGTCGCCTGCTGCGAACTGGCGCCGAGATTACCGGCGATGGTCGGCAGCGAGACGTTGGCGATGGTGGTGTCGAGCACCTGCATGAACGACGCCATCGCCAGGCCCACGGTGCACAGGGCGACGCTGGGCGGCAGGAATCCGGAGGCCGCTCCCGGCGCCGCCGGTGCGCCCGGAGCGCCGGGCGCGGCTGGAGCTTGTGCGGACATGGCGACCTCAGCCCGCCTTCGCCTGCTGCTGCGGCAGGTTGCCCTGGATGATCGTGTGGATCACCTCGTCGGCATCATGCAGCTGCTTGGCATACACGTCGGTGTCGAACACCGTGCCCTTGGCCGGGGTGCTCGGCAGCACTTCACCCTTCTGGTCGCGCAGGCTCACTTCAGCCTTCATCGACAGGCCGATGCGCAGCGGGTGTTCGGCCAGCTGCTTGGCATCGATGGCGATGCGCACCGGCACGCGCTGCACGATCTTGATCCAGTTGCCGCTGGCGTTCTGCGCCGGCAGCAGCGAGAACGCCGAACCGGTGCCCAGGCCCAGGCTCTGGATGCGGCCCTTGTACTTCACGTCACCGGCATACAGGTCCGACTTCAGCTCCACTTCCTGGCCCAGGCGCATGTGGCGCAGCTGGGTTTCCTTGAAGTTGGCCTCGACCCACATCTGCTCGGTCGGCACTACCGCCATCAGCGCGTTGCCCGGCTGCACGCGCTGGCCGACCTGCACCGAACGACGGGCGACGTAGCCGGTGACCGGCGCGACGATGCCGGCGCGGGCGTTGTTGAGGAAGGCCTGGCGCAGCTGCGCGGCTGCCGCCTGCACGTCCGGCTGGGTGGCGATCACGGTGTCGTCGACCAACGCGCGGTTGCGTTCGACGGTCTCGCGCGACCCGGCAACGGCCGCTTCGGCCGCAGCCAGCTCATCGCGGGCGTGGGCCAGTTCTTCGTTGGAGATGGCGCCGGTGGCGGCCAGGTCCTTGCGGCGGGCGAAGTCATCACGCACGCGCTTCAGGGTCACCTGGCGCGCGTTCAAGTCCGCCTGCGCGCCTTCCACGCTGCGGTACAGGCCACGGGTCTGGCGCACGGTCTTGGCCAGGTTGGCTTCGGCCTGCTGCAGCGCCACCGAGGTGTCGGACGGGTCCAGCTGCACCAGCAGCTGGCCGCGCTCCACGCGCATGCCGTCATCGGCGTTGATGGCGACCACGGTACCGGCCACCAGCGGGGTGATCTGCACTTGGTTGCCCTGCACGTAGGCATCGTCGGTCTCTTCGAACCAACGACCGAACATGAAGTACCACAGCGCCAGCGCGGCAAGCAGCAGCACGACGATCACGAACAGGCCGCGCAGCAGGTTGCCACGGCGGTTGGAGGCGGCCGGGGCCGCGGTGTCTTGGGTCTGGCTCATGGCAGGGGTCTTCAGGAATGCGAGGAATCGGAATGGGAGGCGATCGGTGCGCGGTCGGCGTCAGCGGGCTGGAAACCACCACCCAGCGCCTTGCTCAGGCGCACCGAAGTCTGCACCTGCTGCGACTGCAGGCCGGCCAGCTGCTGCTGCGACTGCAGCAGGGTGGACTGCGCGGTCAGCACGTCCAGGTAGCTGCCGATGCCGGCGCGGTAACGCTGCCGGGCCAGGTCGAAGGCCGAGCGGGCGGTGTCCACCGCCTGCTGCTGCGAGTGCGCCTGCTGCGCCAGCGAGCGCACCGCATTGACCTGGTCGGCCACGTCGCGCAGCGCGTCGAGCACGGCCTGGTTGTAGTTGGCCACCGCCAGGTCGTACTGCGCATCGGTGTTGGCCAGGTTGGCACGCAGCTTGCCGCCTTCGAAGATCGGCAGGCTCAGCGCCGGGCCGATGTAGGCGAAGGTGGAGCTGCTCTTCAGCAGGTCACCCACGTTCGGGGCGACCACGCCAGCCAGCGCGGTCAGGTTGAAACTCGGGTAGAACTTGGTCCTGGCCACCTTGATCTGCTTGTCGGCTGCTTCCACGCGCCAGCGTGCGGCAACAATGTCGGGGCGACGGCCCAGCAGTTCGCTGGGCAGCACGCCCGGCAGCTGCAGCGCCAGCGGGTTCAGCGGCTGCGGGCGCTGGATCGACAGGCCACGGTCCGGGCCCTTGCCGACCAGCGCGGCCAGTGCGGTGCGGGCCGCGTCGATGCGCTGCTGCGCGGCCTGCACCTGCTGCTGCGCGGCCGGTACGCGAGCCTCGGCCTGGCGCACCTGCAGGTCGCTGTCGATGCCGGCACTGCGGCGCTGGCGGGTCAGCTCCAGCGACTTCTGCGAACGGGTCAGCTCTTCCTCGGCCACGTCATTGAGCTGCCACGCATAGGCCAGGTCGGCATAGGCCTGGGTGATGCCGGTGGACAGGTTCAGGCGGGCGGCCTGGGCTTCGACGGTGGCGGCGTGGGCACCATCCACGGCGGCTTCCCAGGCAGCGCGCTTGCCGCCCCACAGGTCCACGCCGTAGCTGAAGTCGAAGGCGACCTGGCTGCTGCCGCCGTAGCGGCCACCCATTTCGCTGCCGACCATCGACTCAGGCAGGCGCAGGCCGGTGTAGCCGCCGGACACCGACAGGCTGGGCAGCTGGTCAGCGCGCGCGGTACCGACCTGGGCCTGGGCCTGGCGCAGGCGCGCGTCGGCGGCGTCCAGGCTCGGATGACCGGCCAGGCCCTCGGCAACCAGCGCGTCCAGCTGCGCATCGCCCAGCGCCTTCCACCAGTCCTGCGCCGGGAAGCCGGTGGCGCTCAGGTCGGTGTCGGCCAGGGTGCGTTCGCTGTGCAGGCTGTCCACGTCTAGCACGTGGCCCTGCGGGGTGAGGCCACGGCTGCTGGCGCAGGCGGCCAGGGCCAGGGCCAGCGCTGACACCAGCAGCGCGCGCCCGGACCGGCGGAGAGTGGGATGCGGGATCGGGTTCATGGGGTCGTCAGTGAATCGCGGATTCGGGTAAGGAGGGACAGCAGCAGCGTGCGCTCGTCGGTGGAAAGATCGCGCAAGGCGTAATCCATCACCGCGTCGCCGCGCAGCTTCAGCCGCGCCCACAACGCGCGGCCTTCATCGGTCAGCACGATCTGCAGCGCGCGGCGGTCCTGCGCATGCGGTTCGCGGCGGACGCAGCCCAGCGCCTCCAGCTTGTCCAGCAGGCGGGTGACCGCGCTGGGCACCTGGTCGATGGCCTGGGCCAGCTCGTTGGCGGTGCACGGGGCCATGTGCGAAAGCACCTTCAGCCCGATGTAGTGGGTGAAGCCGATACCCAGATCTTCTTCGGCCATGGACGCGTCGAGTTGCCGGACCAGGCCGTCGCGCACCTGGCGCAGCAGCAGGCCGAAGCTGGGGGGAGTGGTTGCAGGACAGATCATGGGGGAGCATTCTCTTCCAAAAAAAATATTTCTCAATGGAAATATTTGATCTGGCATCGAATGCTGTGTTGCAGCAGTGGGCTGGATCAGTGACGGCGCACACCTTAATGGCCCGCTCAGCTGGCCCGGTAGTACAATTAAGCCAATGGATGACACATTTCAGCCAGCGGATATGATGAACAAGGCAGAAATCCCCCCTCCGAAACGCCTGCTGCGTGACGACGCACTGGACTGGTTCGAGCGCAACGACGGCCCGCCGGTGGTCGCCTTCCGCTTCGACAGCCCCCTCGGCCTGGTCCGGGAAGTGGACTGGCACCACCACCAGCGCGCCCAGCTGATCTGCGTCGAACGCGGCCTGCTGACCACCCGCACCTCGCACGGGACGTGGTCGCTGGCGCCGGGCTCGGCCGGCTGGATGCCGCCGCTGGAGCCGCATACGGTGACCCTGGACGGTCCGCTGCGTGGCTGGGGCATGGCGCTGGCCGCACCGGCCTGCGCCACCCTGCCCGCCGATCCCTGCGTGCTGGGCCTGTCCAAGCTGGCGCAGGCGCTGGCCGACCGCATCTGCGAATGGCCGCTGGGCTACGACACCACGCCCGAGCGCCAGCACATCATCGACGTGCTGCTGGACGAGATCCGCACTGCGCCGCGCCAGCGCATGCACCTGCCGATGCCGCATGACCGGCGCCTGCTGAAGATCGCCTCGCAGCTGCTGGCCGACCCGTCCGACGAGCGCAGCCTGGCCGAATGGGCGCACTGGGCCGGCCTGTCGCCGCGCAGCCTCACCCGCCACTTCCGCGACGAGACCACGCTCAGCTTCGCCCAGTGGCGGCAGCAGGCCCGGCTCTCCGAAGCCCTGCGCCAGTTGACCGATGGCCGCAGCGTGGCCGACATCGCCCACGCACTGGGCTTCAGCAGCGCCAGCGCCTTCGTCACCGTGTTCCGCCGCCACTTCGGGCTGCCGCCCGGGCGCTACCTGGCGCGGGCCGGGCATGGCCTGGAAACCGGGCTGGACCCTGCGCGCGGCTTGGCATCCCCCGCCGCATCCGGATAATCACAGGATTGCGAGCGGCGACCGCCGTCGCCGCCTCCCGACAACAGGTAACAACGCCGCATGACCGAACTTGCCCGCCCCGTGTTCCACGGATTCGAACAACTGCCGCTGCGCGAGTACGCCGAACGCGCCTACCTCGATTACTCGATGTACGTGGTCCTGGACCGCGCCCTGCCGTTCATCGGCGACGGCCTGAAGCCAGTGCAGCGCCGCATCATCTATTCGATGAGCGAGCTGGGCCTGAATGCCGCGTCCAAGCCGAAGAAGTCCGCGCGCACCGTCGGTGACGTCATCGGTAAGTACCACCCGCACGGCGACAGCGCGTGCTACGAGGCGCTGGTGCTGATGGCGCAGCCGTTCTCGTACCGCTACCCGCTGATCGAGGGCCAGGGCAACTTCGGCTCCAGCGACGACCCGAAGTCGTTCGCGGCGATGCGTTACACCGAATCCAAGCTGACCCCGATCGCCGAAGTGCTGCTGGGCGAGCTGGGCCAGGGCACCACCGACTGGGCGCCGAACTTCGACGGCACCCTGCAGGAACCGACCTGGATGCCGGCGCGGCTGCCGCACCTGCTGCTGAACGGCACCACCGGCATCGCCGTCGGCATGGCCACCGACGTACCGCCGCACAATCTCAGCGAGATTGTCAGCGCGCTGCTGCACCTGCTGGACAACCCCGATGCGACCGTGCGCGACCTGTGCGAGCACGTGCAGGGCCCGGACTACCCGTCCAGCGCCGAGATCATCACCGCGGCCAACGATCTGCGGAACATGTACGAGACCGGCAATGGCAGCGTGCGTGCGCGTGCGACCTTCACCAAGGAAGCCAACAACATCGTGGTGACGGCGCTGCCGTTCCAGGTGTCGCCGTCGAAGGTGATCGAGCAGATTGCCGCGCAGATGCGCGCCAAGAAGCTGCCGTGGCTGGAAGACATCCGCGATGAATCCGACCACGCCAACCCGGTGCGCGTGGTGCTGGTGCCGCGTTCCAACCGCGTCGACGCCGAGCAGCTGATGGGCCACCTGTTCGCCACCACGGACATGGAGCGCAGCTACCGCGTCAACCTCAACGTGATCGGGCTGGACGGCCGTCCGCAGGTGAAGAACCTGAAGATGCTGCTCAGCGAATGGCTGACCTTCCGCAGCAACACCGTCACCCGCCGCCTGCAGCACCGCCTGCAGAAGGTCGAGCGCCGCCTGCACCTGCTGGAAGGCCTGCTGATCGCCTTCCTCAACCTGGACGAGGTGATCCACATCATCCGTACCGAGGACGAACCGAAGGCGGCGCTGATCGCGCGCTTCGGCCTGTCCGAGGAACAGGCCGAGTACATCCTGGAAACCAAGCTGAAGCAGCTGGCCCGCCTGGAGGAGATGAAGATCCGCGGCGAGCAGGACGAGCTGGCCAAGGAGCGCGAGAAGATCCTCGGCATCCTCGACAGCAAGGCCAAGCTGAAGAAGCTGATCCGCGACGAACTGACCGCCGACGCCAAGAAGTTCGGCGACGCACGCCGTTCGCCGCTGGTGCAGCGCCAGGCCGCGCAGGCCATCGATGAGACCGAGCTGGTGCCGAGCGAGCCGATGACCGTGGTGCTGTCGGAGAAGGGCTGGATCCGTGCCGCCAAGGGCCACGACGTCGATGCATCGGCCCTGTCCTACCGCGAAGGCGACGGACTGCAGGGCGCGGTGCGCGCGCGCAGCACCCAGCAGGTCGCGTTCCTCGACAGCGAGGGCCGCGCCTACTCGACGCCGGTGCACACCCTGCCCTCCGCGCGTGGCAATGGCGAACCGCTGACCGGCCGCTTCTCGCCGGCGCCGGGCACCAGCTTCGTGACCCTGGCCAGTGCCGAGCCGGAGGCCCGCTTCGTGCTGGCCTCCAGTCATGGCTATGGCTTCGTCACCCGCTTCGAGAACCTGATCGGTCGCAACAAGGCCGGCAAGGCGATGCTGAATCTGTCGTCCGGCTCGTCGGTGCTCACTCCGTCGGTGCTCGCCAACGTGGCCACCGACCGCATCGTGGCGGTGACCAGCTCGGGCAACCTGCTGGCGATCGCCGCCAACGACCTGCCGGAACTGGACAAGGGCAAGGGCAACAAGATCATCGAGATCCCGAAGGCCAAGCTCGCCACCGAACGCGTGGTCGCCATCGTGGCGATCAGCCCGGGGCAGACCCTGCAGGTGCGCAGTGGCCAGCGCACGATGGGGCTGAAGTTCAACGAGCTCGACGCCTACCTCGGCGCCCGCGCCACCCGTGGCCACCTGCTGCCGCGCGGCTGGCAGAAGGTGGAAGGGTTGTCGGTGGAATAAGGGCTGGGGCCCTGCCCTGGTGGGTGTCAACCTTGGTTGACACGCCTTGCCGGGGATCAGACACGAAAAAGCCGGGGCAATCCCCGGCTTTTTCGTTGTCGGCTGGCGGGCGGTGGAGCAGCTGGCGGGCGAAGGCTGGCTGGCGGTGCGCCGGTGCTGGCGGGCGACAGAACGTTGTAGAGTCGAGCCATGCTCGACTCGGATCCAACAGCAGCCGAGCATGGCCCGGCTCTACAGAGAGCGGTGCCGGCTCAGTGCGCCGGGGCGCCGCTGCCGTCGATCTTGCTCAGCTGGTACAGCTCCAGGCCGATGCGCTTGATCAGGCCGAGCTGCTGTTCCAGCCACCAGGCGTGGTCTTCTTCGGTGTCCTTCAGCTGCGCCAGCAGGATGTCGCGGCTCACGTAGTCGCCGTTCTCCTCGCACAGCTTCATGCCGGCGGCGAGATTGTTCCGAACGGCGTATTCAGTGTCGAGATCCTTCTGCAGCATCTCTTCCACAGTCTTGCCCGGCTCGGTGGCATGCGGGCGCATGTCCGGGTCGCCGCCCAGGAACAGGATCCGGCGCAGCAGCGCATCGGCGTGCTGGGTTTCCTCTTCCATCTCGTGGTTCAGGCGTTCGTACAGCGCGAACAGGCCCTGATCCTCGTAGCGGCGGGAATGGATGAAGTACTGGTCGCGGGCAGCGAGCTCGCCGCGCAGCAGTTCCTTCAGACAGGCGATGACGTCCGGGTTGCCTTTCATGGGGGGGCTCCTGTGAATCGATGTGGCATAGGGTGCCGCATTTCAGAATACGGTGATCTAATCGGAATCAGTCGCAGTTGCGCCTGCGGCTACAATCGGCCCACGAGTTCGGAAAGGACGTGCGATGCGACGTACATGGCGTTGGGTGCTGGGCGTATTGATCGCCATCGTCCTGGTCACCGCCCTGGTGCTGTGGCTGCTGCTGCGCGGCAGCCTGGCCGACCTGGACGGCGAGCATGCGCTGCCGGGGCTGGCCAAGCCGGTCACCCTCGAACGCGATGCGCTGGGCGTGGTGACCATCACCGCCGCCAGCCAGGCCGACGCGATGCGCGCATTGGGTCGCGTGCATGCGCAGGAACGTTATTTCGAAATGGACCTGATGCGCCGCAGTGCCGCCGGTGAGCTGTCGGCGCTGTTCGGGCCGAAGGCCATCGACGCCGACAAGCGCATGCGCGTGCATCGGCTGCGCGCGCGCACCGAGGCGAACATGCAGGCTGCACTGGGCGACAACATCGAAGCCGTGAGCGCCTACGTCGGTGGGGTCAATGAAGGCCTGGCCGATCTCTCCGTGCGCCCGTGGGCCTACCTGCTGCTGCGGCAGTCACCGCAACCGTGGAAGGCCAGCGACAGCGTGCTGACCGGGCTGGCCATGTACGCCGACCTGCAGGACCCGGGCAACCAGACCGAGCTTGCACTGAGCCGCATCCGCGCAGTGGTGCCGTCCGCGCTGTACGCGCTGATCGCCCACGACGGCACCGAATGGGATGCACCGCTGTTCGGCGAACCGACCGGCAACGCCACGCTCCCCGATGCCAGCCAGCTCGACCTGCACACATTGAAGGGAAAATCCGGCACCGCGCAGGAAGAGGCGGACGCTGTCGGCAGCAACAACTTCGCGGTGGCGGGGGCGCTTACCGCCGATGGCCGCGCTATCGTCGCCGACGACATGCACCTGGGCCTGCGCGCACCGGGCCTGTGGTTCCGCGTGCGCCTGCGCTACCCCGACCCGCAGGCTGCCGGCGGCCAGGTCGACGTCACCGGCTTCTCGCTGCCCGGCCTGCCGGCCGTGATCGTCGGCAGCAACGGGCACGTGGCCTGGGGCTTCACCAACAGCTACATCGACACGGCGGACTACCGGACTGAACCGGCCAACGCCGCCGCGACCGTACATGAAGAACGCATCACCGTAGCCGGCCGGGCCGACGTGGTGTTCCCGGTGCGCGAAACCGCCTGGGGCCCGATCCTGCACACCCATGCCGATGGCCGCAGCGACGCGCTGCGCTGGGTCGCCCATCTGCCGGGCGCGGTACGGCTGGACTTCAGTGACCTGGCCCGCGCTGGCGATCTGGACGCGGCCCTGCGGTTCGCCGACCACGCCGGCATTCCCGCGCAGAACCTGGTGGTCGGCGACCGCAGCGGACGCATCGCCTGGCGCCTGATCGGCGCCCGCCCGGACCGCGGTCCGGGCTGTGCACCGGCCGGCTTCACGGCCACCAGCAACCAGGACTGCGCCCCCTGGCCGATCCGCAGCGATGCCTCGCCGGCACTGATCGACCCACCCAACCATCGCCTGTGGACCGCCAACGGCCGCGTCCTCGACGGCGAGGCACTGGCCAGTGTCGGCAACGGTGGTTATGACCTCGGCGCTCGTGCGCGGCAGATCCGCGACCTGCTGGCGATCCAGGAGCGCTTCGACGAACACGACCTGCTTGCGATCCAGCTCGACGACCGCGCGGTGTTCCTGCAGCGCTGGTGGGCACTGCTGCACGACGTCATCGAACGCAGTGACGATCCCGCGCTGAAGCGATTGAAGGCGGTCAGCCATCAGTGGGGCGGGCGCGCTTCCGCCAACTCGGTCAGCTACCGGGTGGTGCGCGAGTTCCGCACGCAGGTGATGGAGACGCTGTCCGATGCGCTGCTGGCACCGGCCAATGCGCAGCTGGGTGAGGACTACCTCGATCCGCGCCTGGCGCAGCTGGAAGGCGTGGCCTGGCCGATGCTGCAGCAGCGCCCGGCCAACCTGCTGCCGCCAGCGTTCGACAGCTGGGATGCGCTGCTGATCGATGCAGCACGTCGCACGGAAGCCGAGCTCTCCAGGCAAGGCCCACTGGCCAAGCGCACGTGGGGGGAACGCAATACCGCGGCAATCTGCCATCCGATCGCACGCGCGCTGCCGGAGTTCGCCAAGCGCTGGCTGTGCATGCCGGCCGACCGCCTGCCTGGTGACCGCGACATGCCGCGGGTGCAGACGCCGAACTTCGGTGCTTCCGAGCGCATGGTGGTATCGCCCGGCCACGAGGCCGACGGCATCGTGCACATGCCCGGCGGCCAGAGCGGGCATCCCCTGTCTCCGTACTGGGGCGCCGGCCACGAAGACTGGGTGCATGGCCGCCCGACCCCGTTCCTGCCCGGCAAGGCGCAGCACACCATGACGCTGGTGCCAGCGCGCTGACGGCGGCACCCACGTGCCCGAGGGTGCGCTGCACGCTGTAGAGCCGAGCCCATGCTCGGCTGCTTCTGGCGCGGAGCCGAGCATGGGCTCGGCTCTACGGAATGCCCTCGCCGCGCTACCGGGTCAGCTTCTACGCCGCTCGATCAGGTTCAACAGCGGCCCGGTCATCGCCGTGGTCACCAGCGCCATGATCACCAGCACCGCAAACAGGCGGTCACCGAGCAGGCCCAGCTCGTAGCCCAGGTTGAGCACGATCAGCTCCATCAGGCCGCGGGTATTCATCAGCGCGCCCAACCGCCATGCCTCACGCGTGGGCATGCCGGCACTGCGCGCAGCACTGAAGGTGCCCAGCAGCTTGCCGGCCGTGGCCACCACGATCACCACCGCGCACAGCACGATATCGCTGGCCTGCAATGCGTCGGCGCGCATCCGCAGACCGGTCATGGCGAAGAACAGCGGCAGCAGCAGCGTCACCGCGAACGGTTCGACGCGGGCCATCAGCAGCTCGCGCAGCTGCACGTTGGACGACACCGCCACGCCCGCAGCAAAGGCACCGAACAGCGCATGGATGCCGAGCATCTCGGTGAACAGCGCACTGGCCAGCGACAGCAGCAGGATGCCCAGCAGCCAGCGCCCTTCGCGTCCCGGCGCGATCTGCTGGCGGGCGAACCAGGGCTTCACCAGCCCCAGCATCAACGCCACGAACGCAACCACGCACAGCAGGTTGAGGCTGGCCGGCAGCCAGCCACTCGCCTGGGCCGCGGCAACGATCAGCGCCAGCAGGCACCACGCGGTGGCGTCGCCCAAGGCGGCGCAGGCGATGGCGGTCTGGCCCAGCGATGTCTGGGTGATGCCACGGTCGGCGAGGATGCGCAGCAGCACCGGGAACGCGGTGATGCTCATCGAGATGCCGACGAACAGCGCGAACGCAGTGAAGCCCACACCTTCGGGGCCGTGCTGCGGGTACAGCCAGATCGCCAGCGCGATGCCGAGCACGAACGGCACCGCGATGCCGGCATGGCTGACCGTGAACGCAAAACGCCGTCGCCCGCGCAGCGCAGCCAGATCCAGCTCGGCACCGGCCACCAGCAGGAACATCAGCACGCCCAGCTGGCTGAGCATGCCCAGCGGCCCCAGCGAACTGCCCGGGAACAGCGCCCCATGCAGCTGCGGCAGCACGCTGCCCAGCACCAACGGGCCCATCATCAGGCCGGCCGCCATCTCGCCGATCACCGCCGGCTGGCCCAGCCGCTTCAGCAGTGCGCCCGCCCCCTTGGCCACCAGCAACAGCACCAGCAACTGCAGCAGGAACAGGCCCAGCGGCGAGGCCAGATGCTGCGCCCAGCCGCCCTCTGCCACAGCCGTAGCGCGGGCAACCGCAGCGGGTGCAGCAGGGCCAGCGAAGCGTGCCAGCAGTACACCGGCAAGCAAGGGCAGCGCGGCCCATGCCAGATAGCGCCATCCCCACTTCATCGGCGGCCGTTGGCTACCGCGCGGTACGTCCATGAACATTCCCCAATGTGCAGGGCGCCGATGATACGTCGCAAAAAGGGGACGGAGGGGACTAAGTCCTCCTTGTGCTCGCCGGTCATGGCCCGGCGGAAGCATTACGCCAGGGCTTGTTCGTGCACGCCGGCGATCGCGCGTCCGGAAGGGTCGGCCGCCGCCGCGAAGCTGGCATCCCAGGCGATCGCCGCCGGCGAGGAACAGGCAATCGATTTGCCGCCCGGCACGGTCTCGGCCGCCGCGCGGCTCGGGAAGAACTGCTCGAACAGGTGGCGGTAGTAGTACGCCTCCTTGGTCTGCGGCGGGTTGTGCGGGAAGCGCTTGTCGGCGGCCGCCAGCACACGATCGCTCACCTGCGCTTCGGCATGCGCCTTCAGCCCATCGATCCAGCCGTAGCCGACGCCATCGCTGAACTGCTCCTTCTGCCGCCACAGGATGCTGTCCGGCAGGTAGCCATCGAACGCCTCGCGCAGCACCGCCTTCTCGATGCGACGGCCACCGAACCCGGCACCGACCATCTTGTGCGCGGCATCGAAGCGCATCGCCACGTCGAGGAATTCACGATCCAGGAACGGCACGCGCGGCTCCACGCCCCAGGCCATCATCGATTTGTTGGCACGCAGGCAATCGTAGTTGTGCAGGGCGTCGAGCTTGCGCACCAGCTCGTCGTGGAATTCGCGCGCATCCGGCGCCTTGTGGAAGTACAGGTAACCACCGAAGATCTCGTCGCTGCCTTCGCCGGACAGCACCATCTTCACGCCCATCGCCTTGATCCGCCGCGCCAGCAGGAACATCGGCGTCGACGCGCGGATGGTGGTGACGTCGTAGGTTTCGATGTGGCGGATCACTTCCGGCAGCACGTCCAGGCCTTCTTCGAAGGTGTATTCGAACCCGTGGTGCACAGTACCCAGCGCTTCGGCAGCAACCGCGGCAGCGGCCAGATCGGGGGATCCCTTCAGCCCGATCGCGAACGAGTGCAGGCGCGGCCACCAGGCTTCGGTCTGCCCGCCGTCCTCGATGCGACGGCGCGCGTAGCGTGCGGCCACGGCGGCCACCAGCGATGAATCCAGACCACCGGACAGCAGTACGCCATACGGCACGTCGCTCATCAGCTGGCGCTCCACGGCGTGCTCGAAGGCCTGCCGCAGTTCGGCGAGGTCGGCCTGGCGGCCCTGCACATCCGCATACTCACGCCACGGCTGCTGGTAGTAGCGCACCAGTTCACCACTGGCGCTGTCGAAATAGTGGCCCGGCGGGAACTGCGCGACATCGGCGCAGGAATCGACCAGCGCCTTCATCTCCGAAGCCACGCGCAGGCGCCCCTGCGCATCGTGGCCCCAGTACAGCGGCACCACGCCGACCGGGTCGCGCGCCACCAGCACGCGGCCGCTGTCACGGTCCCACAGCGCAAAGGCGAAGATGCCGTTGAGCTGCTCCAGCCACTGCGCCGGCGATCCGCCCTGGCGGTACAGCGCGTTGATCACTTCGCAGTCCGAGCCGGTCTGGAAGTCGTAGGCGGTGGTCAGCGCGGCCTTCAGTTGCTGGTGGTTGTAGATTTCGCCGTTCACCGCCAGCGCCAGCTGGCCGTCGGCAGACAGCAGCGGTTGCGAGCCGCCGGCCGGATCGACGATGGCCAGCCGCTCGTGGACCAGCAATGCGCCTTCGTCCAGGTACACGCCGCTCCAGTCCGGGCCACGGTGGCGCTGGCGCTGCGACAGTTCCAGCGCGTGCCGGCGCAGGGCGGGAAGATCGTCACCGGCCTGCAGGCCGAAGATTCCGAAGATCGAACACATGGCGGAGCTCCTGTTGGGGGATTTCACGAGGGGAAGGTGTTCGACCGGCCATCCAGGCCCGGGAAGGCTGCGCCCGGGCACAAAAAAACCCGCATCGGCCGATGCGGGTTTTCTGGTGTCCGGGCGTGTGTTGCTGTCTATCTACCCAGGGCGCAGTCCCGCATCGGCCGCGCACGATTATTCGCGCGCAGATTATTGCGGTTGTTGTTATTGACGGCGGTGGCCAGGCGGATCGACATGGGATCGACCGTACCCCGGTTTCCGGCGCGGCGCAACAGTTGCGTTGGCAACCACGCGTGAAGCGCATAATGGCGCGCCCAGCAATGTGTAATGGAAATGCAACACCGCACTGGATGCACTGCCGTACTGGCCGCCCTGCTCTGCCTGGGCCTGGCGGCCTGCCATACCCTGTCCCCGCCCTCCAGGCTGCCGCCCGCGCAGCAGCAGGCCCTGGAACAGCGCGGCAGCGACGGCAGCTTTGACGGCGCCTGGGATACCGCAGAGACCTTCGAGCGCTTCAACGACCCGCGCGCGATCGCCTACTACGAGCGTGCCGCTGCGGCCACGCCCTGGACCTTCCACAACACCAAGGCGGAAGAAGCACTGGGCCGGATCTGGACCTTCGGCACGCTGCGGCATGCCGACAGCCCCCGCATCGATCCTGCACCGGTGCTGCGCGCTTCGTGGCGACGCGGCGAGCGCGCCTACCTGGCTGCGGCCAACCACGGCAATCCCTACGCGTTCCACGACTTGGCTGCAGCCTATCGCCAGCAGGGCGACGCACAGCAGGCCCTGCGCTGGGACCTGCGCGCGATGATCCATCACCGCTATCCAAGCCGTTCCTCGCGACTGCCGGATGCAGTGGCCGCGAAGGCCGGCACCGTGCACCCGCTGGTCGCCCACCTGCAGCGTCGCGCGGCGCGTGGCGATGCCGAGGCGCAGGTGGATCTGGGCGCGCTGCTGGAACGCGGCGTGGGCGTGCCGAGCGATCCGGCACATGCGTTGCAGCTGTATCAGCGTGCCGGGGAACAGGGCAATGTGTTCGGCCAGTACTTTGCCGGGCTGCTGCTGGGCCGGAGTGCGCCGGGCGTGGAGAAGGACACCGAGGCGGCGGCACGCTGGTTCGCGAAGGCCGAAGCGCAGCACTTCTACATGGCGGCGCCCAGCTACTGGAAAAAAGCGGTCGAGCCGCCGTTCTTCCTTTTTTCGGAATAGTAGAGCCGGGCCGTGCTCGGCTGCTTCTGCCGGTAGACACCAGCCGAGCATGGCTCGGCTCTACAGGGATGCAGCCCCGGCGGGGGGCGTGCCGACCAACGGTCGGCACCCACCATTCCCACCTCACCGTCCTTACACCAGCAGCCGTTCCACCAGCCGCTGGTACAGCCCGGGCAGTGCTTCCAGTTCGTCCACGCGCACGTTCTCGTCCACCTGGTGGATGCTGGCGTTGACCGGTCCTACTTCGATGCACTGCGCACCCAAGGGTGCGATGAAGCGCGCATCGGAGGTACCGCCGCCGGTACTTTCTTCCGGCGCGCGGCCGATGTGCTCGGCCAGCACTGCGCGTGCAGCGGCGCGCAGCGTGCCTTCCGGGGTGTAGAACGGCTCGCCGCTACGGTGCCACTTCAGCGTGTACTGCAGGCCATGCCGGTCCAGCAGTGCGGCGATCTCTGCTTCCAGCTTCGGCGCGTCCCAATGCGGGTTGTAGCGGAGGTTGAAATCCACTTCGAGCTCGCCGGGAATCACGTTGTTGGCACCGGTGCCGGCGTGGATGTTGGAGATCTGCAGGCTGGTCGGCGGGAAGCTCTCGTAGCCGTCGTCCCAGCGTCGCGCACTCAGTTCGGCCAGTGCCGGCGCCGCCTGGTGGATCGGATTGCGCGCTTTCTCCGGGTACGCCACATGCCCCTGAACGCCCTGCACGCGCAGCTTGGCGGACAGGCTGCCGCGGCGGCCCACGCGCAGCAGGTCGCCCAGCGTCGCGGTCGATGACGGCTCACCGGTGATGCACCAGTCGATGCGCTGCCCCCGTGCGGCGAACAGGCGTGCAACGTGGCGCACGCCATCGATGGCATCGCCCTCCTCGTCGCTGGTCAGCAGTACCGCCAGCGTGCCGGGATGATCGGGATGCGCGGCGACGAACTGCTCGGCGGCGACCACGAACGCAGCCACGCTGCCTTTCATGTCGGCAGCACCGCGCCCATACAGCACGCCATCGCGGATCTGTGGGGTGAACGGGTCGCTGGTCCAGGCTTCGCGCGGGCCGGTTGGCACCACGTCAGTGTGGCCCAGCAGGACCAGTACCGGTGCGCCCTGGCCATGGGTCGCCCACAGATTGTCGACATCGCCCAGGCGCAGGTGGTCACAGTGGAATCCAGCCTGCTTCAGCCGCGCCGCCAGCAGCGCCTGGCAACCCGCATCGTCCGGCGTCACCGAAGGCCGTGCGATCAGCTCGCAGGCCAGGTCAAGGACGGTACTCATGCGTCGCCCAGGCCGAAGCGGGCCTTGAAGCCGTTGTCACTGAAACCCTGGCTGGCCTTGCCATCGGCGGTGACCACCAGCGGGCGCTTGATCAGCTGCGGGTACTCGCGCAGCAGCAGCTTCCACTCGGCCTCGGAATCGGCGGCCTTGCGGTTGTCCGGCAGCTGCCGCCAGGTGGTGGAGGACTTGTTGACCATCGCCGCCAGCCCCCCCAGCTGCGCGGCCCATTCCAGCAGCATTTCCGGGCTGGGTTTGTTCTCGCGGTAATCGACGAAGGTGTACGGCACGCCGAAGCGGTCGAGCCACTTGGTCGCCTTCTTGCAGGTATCGCAGTTCTTCAAACCGTAGACAGTGGTGCTCATGGCCATCTGTGATGCTGGAAAACAGGGGTCCAGAATCTCACAACAGGCGCTCGGACACGACCCGGAACGGCACTCTCGGCAAGCGGAAGACCAGGCCCGATTCAAGCGCCACGCCCATCGCCTGCAGGCGCGGGCAGTGCAGCTCGCCCGACAGGCGCAGCGGCTGCAGGCTGCCGATGTCCACCGGCAGCGCGATGCGGGTACTGGCCCAGTACTGATCGCAGGTGCGGGCGATGGCTTCGTCCTGGCAGGTCAGGAAGCGCAGCAGGGCCTGACGGCCACCGAACGCCGCCGACCATGCGTCGTGCCGCCAGCCATCGGCTGCCTGCCACTGCAGTCCCAACGCGGGTGCACTGCCCTGCCCGCCTTCAATCAGCGTGTGGCCACGACCCGAGGCATCCAGCACATGTTCGAAGCGGATGGAAAGATGGGGTTGCATGGCATCGCTGAACGCGCGCGCGCCAGCGACGAAGGCCAGCTGGTCCATCACATTGCGATCAAACAGCACCACCGGTGTGCCTTCCGGATCGTCGTCGCGGCGCAGGTACCAGCGCCAGTTGCTCTGCCGCGGCGACGGCATCAGCGCGCGCAGCGGCCCGGCCAGCGCGGGCCCGAAGTGCCCGTGACGGTAGCTGAGGATGGTGTACGGCGTGCGCCCGGCATGCACCACGTAGTGATGGCCCGGTGGCGGCAACGGTGCATGGCGCACGTCGACCCACCAGCTCGCGTAGACCACGTCGCGCACATCGCTGGCCAGCGCTGGCATCGGCCAACGCCGTGACAGCGCGCGACGCAGCCGGCTCCAGCGGGATGCATGCAGCAGGCGCGGCAGCATCCGTCCGAACGCGGTGTCGGACGGATGCCGGTAGATCGCGGACTGCGCCAGGTCTTCCGGCGCAGCCACCTTCAGTCGGCCAGGCCGCGCAGCAGATCGTTGACGCTGGTCTTGCTGCGGGTCTTGGCATCGACCTGCTTGACGATCACCGCGCAGTACAGCGAGTGGGTGCCGTCCTTGCTCGGCAGCGAGCCGGATACCACCACGCTGTACGGCGGGATGTAGCCGTAGCTGATCTCGCCGGTGGCGCGGTTGTAGATGCGGGTGCTCTGGCTGAGGAACACGCCCATGCCGATCACGCTGTGGTGGCCGACCACCACGCCTTCCACCACTTCCGAACGCGCGCCGATGAAGCAGTGGTCTTCAATGATGGTCGGGCTGGCCTGCAGCGGTTCCAGCACGCCGCCGATACCGGCACCGCCGGACAGATGGCAGTGCTGGCCGATCTGCGCGCAGGAACCAACGGTGGCCCAGGTATCGACCATGGTGCCTTCACCGACATAGGCGCCGATGTTGGTGAAGCTCGGCATCAGCACCACGTCCTTGCCGAAGTACGTACCGCGGCGGGCAATGGCGCCCGGCACCACGCGCACGCCACCACGACGGAACTTCGCTTCGTCATAGCCGGCAAAACGCGATTCGACTTTGTCCCAGAACGGCGCCGGGCGCGCATCGACCACGGCCATGTCGTTGACGCGGAAGTACAGCAGCACCGCCTTCTTCAACCACTCGTTGACCTTCCAGCCACCATGGCCGTCCGGTTCGGCAACGCGGAATTCCCCGCTTTCCAGGCCATCGATCACACGGTTGACCAGCGGCCTGGTCGAGCCTTCCAGTTCGTGCAGGGTCAGCGTGGCGCGGCGTTCGAAGGCACTTTCGATGCCGAACTTCAGTTCTTCCACGCCCGGCGTGGCCGGCTTGCGCAGCGATTTGCGGGCGATGGTTTCGGCGCGTGCGGCTTCGGCACTCTTGGCCGGGGCCTTCTTCGGTGCCGCCACCTTCTTCGCCGGCGCCTTCACCGCTGCGGCTTTCTTCGGCGCAGCCGCCTTCTTCGCGGCCGGCACGGCGGCAGTTTTTTTGGCCGCTGCGCTATTGGCGGTGGCAGCAGTCTTCTTAACAGGCTTGGTGGCCATCAGGCGGGGTCTCCGGCGTTTCGATCAGGGTCCAGGCAGGCCAGCATCGCGTCATGCAGCTGCTGCCGGGCAGGTTCAGTCAGGGGGAGGTCGTGTTCGTCACTGATCACGAAGGTGTCTTCGGCGCGTTCGCCGAACGTAGCAATGCGCGCATCATGCACGCGCAGGCCCTGGTTGCGCAGCACGAACGCCACGTCGGCCAGCAGGCCAGGACGGTCGGGAGCGACCAGGGCAAATCGGGTTGCGCCCGGTTCATCGCGGAACTCGATGCGCGGCGCGAAGCGGAAATGACGCAGCTGCCGCGGCACCACCCGGCGCGACGGGCGCAGGCGCGACAGGTCACCACTGAGTGCCTCGCGCAGCGCGGCCTCCAGATTGGCACTGCTGCCATCGGCGAAGCTGTCGGCCGGGTTCACTTCGAAGGTATCGAAAATGGTGTCGGCCGGACCATCCAGCACGCGCGCGCGATGGATGCCGTAGCCCTTGCGGTCCAGGGTCATCACGATGGCGGCGAACAGGCCGTCGCGGTCCGGTGAATGTACAAACACTTCCAGTGCCGGGTCGTCGACGCTGATGCGGCGCACCTTCACCAGCGCCTGGCCCTGTTTCACCGGTACCAGCGCGGCGGCCTGCCAGGCCAGCTGCTCCGGGCGCAGGCGGATGAAGCCTTCGTCGGGCATCACCGCGAACTGGCGGTCGATGGTGGCATCGTCGTAGCCCTGCTCGCGCACCAGCGCACGCACGCTGTCACGCGCCTCGGCCACGCGCTCGGCGGCAGGCACCGGGTGCTCAAGGCCTTCACGCAGCGCGCGCCGGGTGGCGAAATACAGGTCGGCCAACAGGCGGTCCTTCCACGCGTTCCAGAGCTTCGGGCTGGTGCCGGCGATATCGGCACAGGTCAGCAGGTACAGGTAGTCCAGCCGGTCGCGGCTGCCGACCAGGGTCGCAAAGCGATGGATCACCACCGGATCGGCGATGTCCTGCTTCTGCGCGGTCACCGACATGCGCAGATGCTGTTCGACCAGCCAGGCCACCAGTTCGGTGTCGGAGATGCTCAGGGCATGGGTCTGGCAGAACGCGCGCGCATCGACCGCGCCCAGTTCGGAGTGATCACCGCCACGACCCTTGGCGATGTCATGGAACAGGCCGGCCAGCAGCAGGAGCTCCGGCTTGCGCAGGCGCGGCCACACTTCATGCGCGATCGAGAAGCGCTCGTCGGCGCGGCTGCTGGCGAACTGGCCGATGTTGCGCAGGACCATCAGCGTGTGCTGGTCCACCGTATAGACATGGAACAGGTCGAACTGCATGCGCCCGCTGACCTGGGCGAATGCCGGAATCCACTGGCCGAGCACGCCAAGCCTCGCCATGCGCGAAAGCGTATCGACCGGGCGCTGGCCACGCAGCAGGGCCAGGAACTGCTCGCGCGCGTCGGCGTCGGCCTGGTCGTAGGCCGGCAGCAGCGGCAACGATTCGGCCAGCGCGCGCGCGGTCAGCGAATGCAGGCCGCGTACCTGCGGATTGTTGGCCCAGCCGGAGAACAGCGCGAACACCTGGCCGATATCGCCGCGCGGCCAGTCAGCATCATTGGCCGCCAGGTAGCCGCGTCGCAGGGAAAAACCCACGGTCAGCGGTTCCGGCTGCGCCTCGCCATCGAACTGTTCCTCGAAGCGCTGCAGCAGGCGGTCACTGATCCGGCGCACCACCAGCGCGGCGCGGTAGAAGCCCTGCATCATCTTTTCGACACCGAGATTCTCGGCATCGTCTTCGAAGCCCAGGCGCGCGGCCAGGGTCTTCTGGTAATCGAAGCGCAACCGTTCTTCCGGGCGCCGCGCCACCAGGTGCAGCCCGAAGCGCAGACGCGCCAGCACCGCACGCTCGCGCTTCAGCGCGGCCGCTTCGTCGGCCCCCAGGTGGCCCAGGCCGACCAGCGCTTCCAAGTCGCGTACGCCAAAGGCGCGCAGCGCCATCCAGCCCAGCGTGTTGAGATCGCGCAGGCCGCCGGGGCCATCCTTGAGATCCGGTTCCAGGTTGTCGGCGGTATCGCCGAAACGCTGGTGGCGGTTGCGCAGCTCTTCCAGCTTGGCCAGGAAGAAGGCACGTGCAGGCCACAGCTCACGGTCGTCGATGGCCTCGCGCAGCGCACGGCGGGCAGTGTCCTCGGCCAGGATCGGACGCGCCTCGATCAGCGCGGTCAACACGGTCTGGTCGGCAGCAGCCTCGCGGCACTGCGCTGCACTGCGCACCGCATGGCTGACCGCCAGCCCGCAATCCCACAGCAGCGCGAACAGGCGTGCCAGTGCGGATTCGTGCGCCAACTGTGCCGGCGGGTCGCCAAACACCAGCAGGTCGATGTCCGAGCGCGGGAACAGTTCGCCGCGCCCATACCCCCCCACTGCGAACAGCGACAGGCCGCTGTCGAACGGCAGGCAGCGCTGCCAGGCCAGGCGGATCAGATGGTCGGCCGCACGCGCACGCAGCGCCAGCAGGCGCTCGATGTTGTCGCCCTGGTCGAAGCGGCGGTACAGGCGCGCGTCCGCCTGCTGCAGCGCCTGGCGCGCAGCAGCAGCCCAGTCCGGGTCGTTGAGCGACGCGGCCGGCGTGTCCAGCAGCGAACTCGCCGGCAACATCCTCAGGAGACCTGCGACTCGCCCGGCGACAGGGTCAGCACGTCGACGCCGGTCTCGGTGACCGCGATCATGTGCTCCCACTGCGCCGACAGCTTGCGGTCCTTGGTCACCACGGTCCAGCCATCCGGCAGCACCTTGTTGTAACGGGTGCCCTCGTTGATCATCGGCTCGATGGTGAAGGTCATGCCCGGCTGCAGCACCAGGCCCTGGCCCGGACGGCCGTAATGCACCACCTGCGGCTCGTCGTGGTAGACCTTGCCGATGCCGTGGCCGCAGTACTCGCGCACCACGCTGAATCGCTCGCCTTCGGCGTAGCTCTGGATGGCATGGCCGATGTCGCCCAGGGTTGCGCCTGGACGCACCGCACGGATGCCGCGCCACATCGCTTCGTACGTGGTTTCCACCAGGCGGCGGGCCATCACCGACGGCGTGCCGACGAAGTACATGCGGCTGGTGTCGCCGTGCCAGCCATCCTTGATGACGGTCACGTCGATATTGATGATGTCGCCATCCTTGAGCACCTTCCCTTCGCTGGGAATGCCGTGGCAGATGACGTTGTTGACCGAGGTGCACACGGTCTTCGGGAAGCCGCGGTAGCCGACGTTGGCCGGAATCGCGCCCTGCACGTTCACGATGTGGTCGTGGCAGATGCGGTCCAGCTCCTCGGTGGTGACACCGGGCTTGACGTGGGGGGTGACGATGTCGAGCACTTCACTGGCCAGGCGGCCAGCGATGCGCATCATCTCGATTTCCTGCGGGGTTTTCAGATTCACGCTCATGGCGCCCATTATCGCCGATCCGGCTGCAATCTGAACGAACGCCACCCAACTGGCGATCCGGGGCATGCACGGTTCCGGCAAGGAAAGTGAAAGCGTGACGTGCTCCACTCTTTCGCATGCCTATTTATCACGGATTACAGACACTTACCCGCACAAGCTGGCCCTGACCATGATCAAAGCGGCCCTGAACGTGCCGCCTTCGCCTTGTTCAACAGACCTTCGGGTCAGGGAGGTTGTCCATGCGATCCACGCTCCGCTCACCGCTCGCCTGGGCCCTGACCGGACTGTTGCTGGCCGGCCCCGCACTGGCGGCCGATACCACGACCTTCAACGTCACCCTGGTGGTCACCAAGGCCTGCACGATCACGGCCGCGGCCGCCACCAACGTTGATTTCGGCACGGCGGCTTCGACCACGGCGACCCCCACCCTGGGCCAGGGTACGGTGACCGCGCAGTGCTCGGCGCTGACCCCGTACACGATCTCGCTGAACGCGGGCGCCAACGCCAGCACGGCCAACGACGTCACCACCCGCCGCATGAAGAACACCAATGCGGCCGTGACCGCCAACAACTACGTCGGCTACCAGCTCTACCAGGACGCCGCCCACACCCTGGTCTGGGGCGCCACCACCGGCACCAATACCCAGGCCGGCATCGGCACCGGCCTGGCCGTGCCCTACATCGTCTACGGCCAGATCCTGAACCTGAGCACCAACAATCCGGCCACCGGCAACTACCTGGATACGGTCACCGCCACGATCACCTATTGATGGAGCACGCCCGCATGGCCGGACCCCGCCCGTGGCGCGCCACCGGCGTGGCGCTGCTCGCCCTGAGCCTGCTGCTCGCCACCGCCGTCGGCGCCACCAGCCTGCAGGTCGCCCCCACCAGCCTGCAGCTCGAAGCCCGCCAGCGCGCAGGCGAACTGTGGCTGACCAACAGCGGCACCTCGCCGGTCAGGCTGCAGGTGCGGGTCTTCCGCTGGGTACAGCAGGATGGCCAGGAACAACTGCTGCCCACCGATGAACTGCTGGCCACCCCTCCGATGCAGGAACTGGGCGCTGGCCAGCAGCAGCTGGTTCGGGTGATGCGCCCGAACCACGAACCGCCTGCGGCACAGCAGTACTACCGGCTGATCGTCGACGAAGTGCCTGACCTGGCGACCCGCGCCAACGGCATGCAGTTCGTGCTGCGCTATTCGATTCCGGTGTTCGTGCAACCCTCGGGGGGCAAGCTGGCCGCGCAACTCCGGGCGCACCTGGTGAAGCTGGAAGACGGACGCAACGGCGTGGAGGTGGCCAACACCGGCAACAGCTATGCACAGATCGCCGACCTCGCGCTGGGCAGCGTCCAGCGTCCGCGCATCGTGCACCCCGGCCTGCTGGGGTATGTACTGCCCGGGCAGGTGATGCGCTGGCCGATCGAGCGCACGGCCATCGACCGCGACAACGACCAGATCACGGCCAAGCTCAATGGCGAGTCGGAACAGACGCCGCTGTCGCCACCACCGGCTCGCTGAGGCGTTGATGGGCGCGCTGTTGGCTGCTCTGGCTCCTGCGGCGACCGAGGCCGCCGATGTGTCCGGCATGGCTGCTGCCGGGGCTGCGGATGTCTCCGGTGTATCGGCCGATGCGATCCTGCCTGCGCCCACGCCCCTGACCGCCGGCCAGACGCTTTACCTGGATGTCTCGCTCAACAGCACGCCGCGCGGCCTGCTGCCGTTCACCGAAAACCGTGGCCGGCTGCAGGCCAGTCCGGACGTGCTGCGCCAGCTCGGCTTCAGCGCCCGCGGCGATGCGCCGGTCTATCTGGACCAGATCAGCGGGGCCGTGGTGCGCTACGACGCGCATATGCAGACCCTGGCCCTGGACGTGCCACTGGACCAGCTGACCCTGCCGACCACCGTGCTCAGCCAGCCGCAGACCCGCGCACCGGCCGGCAGCGCCTCGCCCGGTCTGCTGCTGAACTACGACGTCTATGGCAGCCGGGTCGACACGCTCGGCAACCTCAGCCTCAGCTCGGAGCTGCGCCTGTTCGGGATCGGCAACGGCACCTTCGAAAACACGGCGATCAGCCGCCGCTACCAGCAATCCGGTGACCGCCGCTGGCGTGGTGAGAGCGTGCGCCTGGACACCCGCTGGAGCCTGGACTTCCCCGACAGGGCGATGACCCTGGACGTCGGCGACTTCTACAGCGGTTTCGTCGACTGGACCCGCCCCGTGCGCATGGGCGGCCTGCAGATCGGCCGCAACTACGGCCTGCAGCCCTACCGCGTGCTCACGCCCACCCCCAGCTTCCTCGGCCAGGCCGTGGTGCCGTCCACGGTCGAGCTGTACGTCGACGGCCTGCGCCAGTACAGCGGGCAGGTGCCGGTCGGTCCATTCCAGCTGGCCGCGCAACCCGGCATCAGCGGCACCGGCAGTGCACAGGTGGTGGTGACCGATGCATTCGGGCGCATGCAGACGCTGGATTTCAGTTTCTATGGCACCCAGCAGCTGCTGGCCAAGGGCCTGTCGGACTGGTCGGTCGGCGTTGGCCACCTGCGTGAGGATTTCGGCCAGCGCTCCTTCACCTACGACGATCGCACCGTGGCCAGTGCCAGCTGGCGCGGCGGCGTCAGCGATACCTTTACCGGTGAAGCGCATGCCGAAGGCGGTGGGGGTCTGACCCAGGCCGGCATCGGCGGCTGGTGGCTGCTCGGCGGTGCGGGCGTGTTCAACGCCGCCTATGCGCACAGCGACTACCACGGCCTGCAGGGTAGGCAATGGGCACTGGGCTACAGCTGGAACAACCGCCGACTCAACGTCAATCTGCGCACCGTGCGCAGCCATGGTGATTACCGCGACCTGGGCGCACTGCAGGGCAACCTGCCGCCGAGCATCAGCGAACAGGCCACGGTCGGCGCCGATCTGCTGCGGCTGGGCACACTCAGCGCCAGCTACCTGCGACTGCGCTACCCCGACGGCGAGGACAACCGCTACGCCAGCCTGTTCTGGTCGCGCACCTGGAGCCAGCGCTGGTCGGCGTACCTGTCGGTGAACCAGAACCTGGACAAGAGCGATGACCGCAGCATCTACCTCTCGGTCACCGCCAGCCTGGGCAACAACCGCCAGGCCAGCCTGTCCAGCCAGCGCAATGGCGACAGCCAGAGCTGGGTGGCCGATGTCACCCAGCCGGTGCCCGGCGACGGCAGCGCCGGCGGTGTCGGTTGGCGCGCGCAGGTGCGCCATGGCGAGGATGGCAATGGTGGCCTGGCCGAAGTCGGCATCCTCAATGACGTCGGTCGCTACTCATTCGGCGCCTCGCGCCAGGGCGGCCTGAACTATGCCTACGCCAGCGCCAGTGGAAGCCTGGTGTGGATGGGCGGGCACGCCTTCGCCACCCGCGAGGTCTCCGACGCATTCGCGGTGATCAGCACCAATGGCGTCGGCGGCGTGCCGGTGCGGCTGGAAAACCGGCTGATCGGCGTGACCGATGATCGCGGCCTGCTGCTGGTCAGCCCGCTGCTGTCCTGGCAGCGCAACCGCGTCTCCATCGATACCCTGGACCTGCCTGAGGACATGCGTGCCGACCGCATCGAAGACTGGGTGACCCCACGCCAGCGCGCGGGCACGCGGGTGACCTTCGCACTGCGCTCGCGGCCTTCGCTGAGCCTGACCCTGTACGGCATGGACGGGCAACCGCTGGAGGTCGGCAGCGAGGTGCAGCTGCCGGACGGGCGCCAGGCGCTGGTGGGCTATGACGGTCTGCTGTACCTGGAAGACGTGGCCGCCGGCAGCGTGTTGTACATCACCACCAGCCGCGGCCAGTGCCGGGTGAAGGTGCCGGACCTGCCCAAGGTGGTGGCCACCGGTGCACGCCCCAAACCGGCGCCGCTGCAGTGCATTCCGGAGGTGGCGCCATGAAGGTGCTGCTGCTCGGATTGCTGCTGGTTGCCTGCCTGCTGGCGGCCGTGCCGGCACGTGCCACCGCGGTCTGCACCGCCATCGCCGACCCGACGCTGCCGTTCGGCAATGTGAACAGCAATGCGCCCGGCGCAACCACCGGCACGCTCAACATCACGGTGTCCTGTACCACCGCCGCGCTCAGCCTGCTGGCCACCACCGGCGTGCGGGTCTGCGTGGGCATCGGCGCCGGCAGCGGCGGCGGCAGCAGCTCCACCTGGCGCACGATGAAGACCAGCGCCAGCGACAGCATGAATTTCCAGCTCTACAACACCTCCAACTTCAGCCAGGCAACCGGGCTGACCCCGCGCGGCACGCCGCCGGCGCAGGAACTGACCATGACCTACAACGTGCCGTTGCTGACCGGCGGCAGTGGCGCGCAGGCCACCCAGCTGTTCGCGCAGATCCCGGCCAACCAGGTGCTGGCCTCCGGCGCTTACAGCAGCACCTTCAGTGGGGCGAACGTGGTGCTGACCTGGGCCTGGAACGAAGTGCTGCTCGGCACGGCCACCGTGCCCGCCACCTGCAACGGCGGCGCCACCGGCACCAACAGCGCCAGTGCCGCCTTCAGCTTCACCGCCACCGCCGAGGTGTTGCCGCAGTGCGGGAGCTACGTCACCACCAACATGAACTTCGGCAACGTCTCCGGCAGCATCCCCGCCAACATCGACCAGACCGCCACCTTGACCCTGACCTGCCTGAAGAACACCGCCTACCAGGTCAGCCTCAACAACGGCCAGAACAACCCCACTGCCACCAGCACGCGACGCATGGCCACCACCATCGGCGCCAGCACCTACTACCTCACCTACGAGCTGTACCGCGATTCCACACGCACCCAGCGCTGGGGCAACACGCTGACCGTCGATACCGCCAGCGGCACCGGCACTGGCAGCGCGCAGCAGCTGACGATCTATGGCCGGGTGCCGCCGGTCACTGGCCAACCGCCGGCCGGCACCTACAACGACGTTGTGCAGGTGACGATCACCTATTGAGTCCCCTGTAGAGCCGAGCCCTTGCTCGGCTGCATTTTTTGGCAGCCGGCAGGCCGAGCATGGGCTCGGCTCTACAGTTCCGGCACATCCAGCCGATACCGCGCAGCGAGATCTTTCAGCACGGTGGTTGGCAGGTGGTTCGCGCAATTCTGATCGGGGCGATGCTGGTCGCCAGCACGCCCGCATGGGCTGAACCCAGTCCCGCGCCGCTGCAGATCCGCCTGACCGTGGTCGAAGCCTGTCGCGATGACCCCGGCAGCACCCACTGCCCCGCCCCCCACCAGCGCAGCGACGCACCGCAACTGCCTCCCCAGGTCCGCGAGCTCGCACCTCCCGCCGACGACGAAGACTCGACGTCCGCCGTAACCGTCATCTACTGATGCGGGCACTTCCGACCCTGTTGGCGATGCTGCTGGCGTGGCCTGCCGCAGCACTGGACCTGTTGCCGACCACACTGCAACTGCCCGCCGAAGGTGGCCAGGGCGAACTGTGGCTCTACAACCCCGGTCCCGGCCGCTGGCAGGGGCGGGTGCAGATCCTGGCGTGGGAACAGCAGACCGACGCCGAAGTGCTGCGCCCCACCGACCAGGTTCTCGCCAGCCCCACCCAGCTCGACATCCCGCCCGGTATCCGCCAGCGCATCTGGCTGCTGCCACGCCAGCCGACACCCTCAGTCGGCGAACAGGCCTATCGGGTCGTCCTGGCCCCCGCTACGCCAGGCCTGCAGCGCTATTCCCTGCCGCTGTTCCGAGGGCACGCCACACCAATGGCCCAGCCGCGGCTGCATGCAGGGATCGAACCGGGCCAGTCACAGACCTTTCTGCGACTGCGAAACACCGGTACCCTGCACGCACGCCTGAACGATCTCGCCTACATCGCCAGCGACGGCCGGCGCACCCTGCTGCTGCCGGGCCTGGCCGGCTATCTGCTGGCCGGCCGTGAGCGCCGCTGGGCCCTGCCCGCCCACGCCGATGGCTACGCCGGCGGTCATTTCCAGGCCCGGCTGCAGGATGGCCGCGTGGTCGATCTGGCCGCTCCAGACCCGGCAATTGCAGCGAGCGCACCGAGCGGGCTATAATCGACCGGATTCCTGCCGCCTGCGTGCGCGGGAGCCCGTCCACACCGGACGTCACCGGTGAATCCACACCTGCTGCCCCCATCCGTGCCGGGGTGCTCCGCAAGGAGTTCGGCCACGGAGGCAACAGGGAAGCCCAACCCCGGAACCGATCGCGCTTCCACGTGTCCCGCATACCTATCCCCGCGGGCGGAATCGCTGGTTCCATATCAGGAGTATTGCAATGCCCCAGGTCACCATGCGTCAGATGCTGGAAGCCGGCGTCCACTTCGGCCACCAGACCCGCTACTGGAACCCGAAGATGGCTCCGTACATCTTCGGCGCCCGCGGCAAGATCCACATCATCAACCTGGAAAAGACCGTCCCGCTGTTCAACGACGCGATGAACTTCATCTCGTCGGTTGCCCAGAAGCGCGGCACCGTCCTGTTCCTGGGCACCAAGCGCAGCGCCCGCGAAACCATCAAGGAAGAAGCCGAACGTTGCGGCATGCCGTTCATGAACCAGCGTTGGCTGGGCGGCACCCTGACCAACTTCCGTACCGTCAAGCAGTCGGTTGCCCGCCTGAAGGAACTGGAAGCCGGTGAAACCGACGGCACCTTCGAGAAGCTGGTCAAGCACGAAGTGCTGGGCCTGCGTCGCGAGCGCGACAAGCTGGAAGCCTCGCTGGGCGGCATCAAGGACATGAACCGCCTGCCGGACGCCATCTTCGTGATCGACATCGGCCACGAAGACATCGCGATCAAGGAAGCCAAGAAGCTGGGCATCCCGGTCATCGCCGTGGTCGACACCAACTACAACCCGGAACTGGTTGATTACGCCATCCCGGGCAACGACGACGCCATCCGCGCCGTGCAGCTGTACGCCCGCGCCGCTGCCGACGCCGTGCTGGAAGGCAAGGCCGCTGCTCCGCACGCCGCTTCGGTGCGCGAAGAGGAGTTCGCTGAAGCCGCTGCCGAAGGCGAAGAGAAGCCGGCCCGCCGCGCTCCGGCCAAGAAGGCTGCCAAGAAGGGCGACGACGCCCAGGCCTGATCCAGGCCCCGGGGTGGACGCCCGGCGTCCACCCTCCCTGCGCGCAGCCCCTTGGCGCGTGACAGGACCGTGTCACACGGGCCGGCCACCATGCCGGCCCTACCCCTTTCTTTCGTGAGGTAATCCCGTGGAAATCACTGCTTCCCTGGTCAAGGAACTGCGCGAGCGCACCGGCGCCGGCATGATGGAATGCAAGAAGGCGCTCACCGAAGCCAACGGCGACATCGACGCTGCTGCTGAAGCCATGCGCAAGTCCGGCGCTGCCAAGGCCGACAAGAAGGCTGACCGCGTGGCCGCCGAAGGCCGTCTGGGCCTGGCCCAGGACGGCGGCAAGGCCGTGCTGGTCGAAGTCAACTCGGAAACCGACTTCGTCGCCAACGATGACAACTTCAAGTCCTTCGTCAACGCCGTCGCCGCTGCCGCCCTGGCATCGGGCGCCACCGACGTGGAAGCCGTGAAGGCTGCCAAGCTGGCCGATGGCCGCACCGTTGAAGAAGCCCGCGCCACCGCCGTGCAGACCCTGGGTGAGAACATCCAGATCCGTCGCATGGTGAATGTCGACACCACCGGCAACATCGGTGCGTATGTCCACACCAACGGCAAGGTCGGCGTGCTGGTCGATCTGATCGGCGGCGACGTCGAGCTGGCTCGTGGCCTGGCCATGCACGTGGCTGCGCTGAAGCCGCCGCACAACAAGGCTGCGGACGTTCCGGCCGACTTCGTCGAGAAGGAAAAGGAAATCGAGCTGGCCAAGATGTCCGAAAAGGACAAGGCCAAGCCGGCCGACATCCTGGAAAAGATCATCAGCGGCAAGATCAACAAGATCGTCAGCGACGTGACCCTGTACGGCCAGACCTACGTGCTGGGCGACACCACCGTCGAGCAGGTGGTCAAGGCCGCTGGCGCCGATGTTGCTGGCTTCAAGCTGCTGATCGTCGGCGAAGGCATCGAGAAGGTGGTGGAAGACTACGCCGCCGAAGTTGCCAAGGCGATGCAGGTCTGATTCCAGCCCTCGGGCTGTGAAACGACCAGAAGGAGCCGCGGGAAACCGCGGCTCTTTTTTTATGTCCGGGACAACGGGAGGCCCATGCTCCACCTGTAGGCGCCCCCGCCTTCTGTGGGTGCGCACCGTTGATGCGCACACCTGCACCTTTGCGTTGCGCGCGAATCAGGCCGATACTCGGCACAGGGAATCAACAGTCATTTAGCAGGAACGAAAATCGCGGACTGTGATGCATTCCTAGGTATTCTTGTCCCAATGGAATTGAACGACCCGACATGCCTCCCGAGCTGACAGCTGCCCTGGCGCTCTGCCGCAACCTGCCCTCGCCACCCGGTATTGCCCTGCGCATCATCGAACTGGCACAGGACCCGGAAGCGGATATCGCCACCGCCGCCGACATCATCGCCATCGACATGGCGCTGAGTGCTCGCATGCTGCGCATCGCCAATTCGCCGCTGTACGCCAGCCGCCGCCGGATCGAGAACCTCGGCCAGGCGCTGACCATGCTCGGCCTGAATGCCACGATCAGCCTCGCCCTCGGCTTCACCGTCACCGAGGGACTGACCGGCGGTACCGGCGCCGACCACGACCTGCGCCAACGCGCCTGGAAGCGCAGCATCCTCAGCGCGCTGGCCGCCAGCCAGCTGGGCCAGGCCCGCGGCCTGCGCCGGCTGGAAGAACTGATGCTGGCCGGCCTGCTGCAGGACCTGGGCGTACTGTGCCTGGCCCAGGCCGAATCGGAGCGCTACCTGCCGCTGCTGCGCAAAGCGCGCGACAACATCGATCTGGTCGCGCGCGAGCGTGACGAACTGGGCTGCAGCCACGCCGAGGTCGGCGCCTGGGTGGCCGAGCAGTGGGGCCTGCCCCGCTATCTGGTGGAGAGCATCAGCCACAGCGAAGACCTGGACGCTGCGGAATCGCCATTCCAGGCCTGCGTGCAGCTGTCCGGCGCGGTGGCCGACATCTGGCTGGACGATGACGCCGATGCCGCCCGCGAGCGCGCCCTGCAGCAGGTGCATGACCGCCTTGAACTGGACAGTGCCCGCTTCGACCAGGTCCTGGCCCGCATGAGCGAGGCGCTGCCGGACATCGCCAGCCTGTTCGAGGCCGGCCTGAATTCCCCCTCGCGGGTGCGCGAGCTGATCGACCACGCGCAGGAGCTGGCAACCCTGCGCAACCTGCGCGAGCTGCAGGATGCCGACCAGGCCCGTCGCCGCGCCGACGAATTCGAAGCCCGGGCCAAGCGCCTGGCCGACCAGGCCCATCGTGACGCCCTCACCGGCGTGCTCAACCGGCGCCAGCTGGAAGCCGTGCTGGAGCAGGAATTCCTGCGCGCCGGTCGCCAGGGCTGGCCACTGTCGGTGGCCTTCATCGACCTGGACGACTTCAAGAAGATCAACGACGCCCATGGCCACCTGACCGGCGACGAGGTGCTGCGGGCCTTTGCCGGCAAACTGCAGGGCCAGCTGCGCCACAGCGACACCGTGGCCCGCTTCGGCGGTGAGGAGTTCGTCGCGCTGCTGCCCAACACCAGCGAAACGGTGGCCCTGGACGTGATCCGCCGGGTGCTGGCCAACATCGTCGCCACGCCGATGGCCGAACTGGAAGGCGGCCCGCTGTTCGTCACCTTCTCCGCCGGCGTGGCCACCCAGGGCGGCTACGAACGCTTCGCCGACGTGCAGGACCTGCTGCGCGCCGCCGACGACGTGCTGTACCGCTCCAAGAACCTCGGCCGCAACCGGGTGATCGCGCGCTCCCCCGGCGCCCTCGGCCACGACGAGCTGTCAGCGACCGCGGGCGCCGAGCTGGGCTGAACGGGAAGCCCCGGATGACCGGGGCGGATGCCAGGATTTTGCGCCGCAGTGCACAAAACACTATGGCCTGACGCCGCATGCGCGTAGAATCGCCCGCGATTTCCACGCACCCGAGGTCCCCATGTCCAAGCTCGCCTATCGCCGCATCCTTCTGAAACTGTCCGGGGAGGCGCTGATGGGAGATGAGGACTACGGCATCGACCCGAAGATCATCAACCGCCTGGCCCGTGAGGTCATCGAAGCCCAGCAGGCCGGTGCCGAAGTGGCGCTGGTGATCGGCGGCGGCAACATCTTCCGCGGCGCCGGCCTGGCCGCCGGTGGCATGGACCGGGTCACCGGCGACCAGATGGGCATGCTGGCCACCGTCATCAACGCCCTGGCCATGCAGGACGCGCTGGAGAAGCTCGGCGCCAAGGCGCGCGTGATGAGCGCCATCAAGATCAACGACGTGTGCGAGGACTACATCCGCCGCCGCGCCATCCGCCACCTGGAAAAGGGACGCCTGGTGATTTTCGCCGCCGGCGTCGGCAGCCCCTTCTTCACCACAGACTCCGGTGCCGCCCTGCGCGCGATCGAGATCGGCGCCGACCTGCTGCTGAAGGCCACCAAGGTCGATGGCGTGTACGACAAGGACCCGAACAAGCACAGCGATGCGGTCCGCTTCGACAGCCTGAGCTACGACGAAGTGATCCGCCGCGGCCTGGAAGTGATGGATACCGCCGCCTTCGCACTGGCCCGCGACAGCGACCTGCCGATGCGCGTGTTCGACATGGGCCAGCCGGGCGAGCTGCTGAAGATCCTCAACGGCGAGAACATCGGCACCCTGGTCCAGGGCCGCGATCCGGCCTGAGCCTGAGCGGGCGGCGACAACCGGGCCGATTCAGGCCCGGCAGCGTCCCGTATTCGCCTATAATCGCCCGATTCCAGATACATCCAGGACCGGGCGATGCTCAACGACATCAAGAACAACGCGCAGACGCGCATGGCCAAGAGCATCGACGCTCTGAAGCACACCCTCACCTCCATCCGGACCGGGCGTGCCACGCCGGCCCTGCTGGACCGCGTGACGGTCAATGCCTACGGCAACGCCAGCACCCCGCTGAACCAGGTTGCCTCGATCTCCAATGCCGACGCGCACTCGCTGCTGGTCACCCCGTTCGACAAGGGCATGATCAAGGAGATCGAAAAGGGTCTCTACAACGCCGAGTTCACTCCGAACACGCTCGGCACCGCGATCCGCATCAACATGCCGCCGCCGACCGAAGAGCGCCGCAAGGAGCTGGCCAAGCAGGTGCAGAAGGAAGGCGAAGGCGCCAAGATCGCGATCCGCAACATCCGTCAGGACGCGAACAAGGAAATCGCCAAGCTGGTCAAGGACAAAGCGATCAGCGAAGACGAAAAGAAGCGCGGCGAAGACGACATCCAGAAGCTGACCGACGCCAACATCAAGGACGTCGACAAGGTCGTCGCCGACAAGGAAAAAGAACTGCTGTCGGTCTGAAGTCGATGCCTTCAGTCCCGCCTCCGTTGCCGGCCGCCCTGCCCCGCCACGTTGCCATCATCATGGATGGCAACGGGCGTTGGGCACAGCAGCGCCGCCGCCCGCGCGTGATCGGCCACCGCGCCGGCGCGCGCGCGGTCAACCGCACCATCGAGCGCTGCCTTGAACTGGGCATTCCGGCGCTTACCCTGTTCGCGTTTTCCAGCGAGAACTGGGGCCGGCCGCAGGAAGAAGTCGACGCCCTGATGAAGCTGTTCCTCGGCGCGCTCGACCGCGAAGTGGACGAGCTGCACCGGCGTGGCGTGCGCGTACGCTTCATCGGCGAACGCGAGCGCTTCGGTGCCGGACTGGTCAGCCGCATGCAGCTGGCCGAGCAGCGCACCGCCGACAACACCACCCTGACCCTGTCGATCGCCGCCAGTTACGGCGGTCGCCAGGACATCGCCCGTGCCGCGCGCGCGCTGGCCACTGAAGTCGCCGCAGGTCGCCTGCTGCCCGAACAGATCGACGAATCGCTGCTGGGCAGCCAGGTCGCCCTGGCCGACCTGCCGCCGCCGGATCTGTTCATCCGCACCGGTGGCGACACCCGCATCAGCAACTTCCTGCTGTGGCAGCTGGCCTACACCGAGCTGTGGTTCACCGAGGCGCTGTGGCCGGACTTCGATGCCGCCCTGCTGCAGCAGGCGTTGGATGCCTATGGCAGCCGCGAGCGTCGTTTCGGCCTGACCAGCGCCCAGATCGCCGCACTGGCCACCGAGACCTCCAGCCCATGACCAAGACCCGAGTCCTCGCCGCGCTGATCATGGCGCCGGTCGCCATTGCTGCGATCCTGCTGCTGCCCACGCAATGGCTGGCCGCCGCCGCCGCCGCCGTGCTGCTGATCGGCCTGTGGGAATGGCTGAAGCTGGCCGGCATCGAAGACACCCTCGCCCGCACCGTGCTGCTGGTGCTGAACCTGCTGCTGATGGTGCTGCTGGTGTGGGCCGATGGCAGCACGCTGGTACTGTTCCAGATCACCACATTGGCGGGTGTCGCCTGGTGGCTGGCGGCGCTGGTCTGGCTGCGCTTCTTCAACTTCGGCGCACAGCCCACGGCCCCCTCGCGGATCGTGAAGATGCTGGCCGGCACCCTGGCCATCGTCCCGGCCTGGGCAGCACTGGTGCTGATCCATGCCGGCGGTGACCCGCCGGGCAAGCAGGGTCACCTGTGGCTGCTGGCGGCACTGGCACTGGTCTGGGCAGCCGATTCGGGTGCCTATTTCGCCGGTCGTCACTTCGGCAAGCACAAGCTGGCCCCGCGCATCAGCCCCAACAAGACCTGGGAAGGCCTGTTCGGCGGCCTGCTGGCCGGTGTCGCCGTCGCCGTCGGCCTTGGTTGGCTGGCCGGCGTCGACGTCGCCCACCTGCCGGGCCTGCTGATCACCTCGGTGGTGGCGGTATTCGCGTCGGTGCTGGGTGATCTGTTCGAAAGCCTGATCAAGCGTCACGCCGGTGCCAAGGACTCGGGCCACCTGATCCCGGGCCATGGTGGCGTGCTCGACCGCGTCGACGGCGTCCTCGCCGCCGTGCCGGTGTTCGCGCTGGGCAAGGAAATCTTCGGGTTCTGACCATGAATGCTGTCGCAGACCTGCGCCGGGTCGCCGTATACGGCGCCACCGGCTCGATCGGTGCCTCCACGCTGGACGTGATCGCCCGCCACCCGCAGCGCTACCAGGCCACGGTGCTGGCCGCCGGCCGCCAGGTGCAGGCGCTGCTGGCGCTGTGCCGCCAGCACAAGCCCGCGCACGCGGTCATCGCCGATGAAGCGCTGTTCACCGAACTGCGCGACGGCCTGCGCGATGCCGGGCTGTCCACCGAGGCCCACGCCGGGCATGCCGCACTGGACCAGCTGGCAGCAAGCGATGCCTGCGACACCGTCGTCGCAGCCATTGTCGGTGCTGCCGGGCTGTCCTCGACCCTCGCCGCCGCTGCGGCCGGCAAGCGCATCCTTCTGGCCAACAAGGAATCGCTGGTACTGGCCGGCGAACTGCTGACCCGCACCGCCGAGCGCGCCGGCGCCGAGATCATTCCGATCGACAGCGAGCACAGCGCGATCTTCCAGTGCCTGCGTTCGCGCGACGCCAGCATCGACGGCGCCGGCGTGCGCCGGATCCTGCTGACCGCGTCGGGTGGCCCGTTCCGCGGCCGCAGCCGCGCCGAGCTGGCCAAGGTCACCCCCGCCCAGGCCGTGGCCCACCCGAAGTGGTCGATGGGCCCGAAGATCTCGGTCGATTCGGCGACGTTGATGAACAAGGGCCTTGAAGTGATCGAGGCCCACCACCTGTTCGCGGTGCCCGGCGAGCGCATCGAGGTACTGGTGCACCCGCAGAGCCTGGTGCATTCGCTGGTCGAGTTCGTCGACGGCTCGACCCTGGCCCAGATGGGCCTGCCGGACATGCGCACCACCCTGGCGGTCGGCCTGGGCTGGCCGCAGCGCATCGAATCCGGCGTGTCCGGACTGGACCTGCTGGCGCAGGGCCGGCTGGATTTCGAGGCCCCCGACACCGACGCCTTCCCCTGCCTGGCGCTGGCCTGGCAGGCGATGCAGGCCGGCGGTACCGCCCCGGCGGTGCTGAACGCCGCCAACGAAGAGGCGGTTTCAGCATTTCTTCAGGGCCGGATCGGTTTCCTGACCATCCCGGAGCTGGTTGCTAACGCTCTTTCAACACTGCCGACCCAGCCAGCCGATACACTGGAGGTCCTGTTGTCCGCCGACCAGCGGGCACGCCAGCTCACCCTGAACGCCATCGACGCCGCCTGAACGACCGCCTCGCCCAGCATGACGCCGCCGCCCCTGCCCGCCACTGTGAGCCTGCATGACTGACTTCATCGGATCGGTCTGGTGGATGATTGTCAGCCTCGGGCTGCTGGTCACGTTCCACGAGTTCGGGCATTACTGGGTCGGCCGCCTCTGTGGGGTCAAGATCCTGCGCTTCTCGGTCGGCTTCGGCCGCCCGCTGTGGTCGCGCCGCGACAAGCACGGTACCGAGTTCGCCATTGCCGCCATCCCGCTGGGTGGCTACGTGAAGTTCCTCGACGAACGTGAGGTCGAAGTCCATCCCCACGAGCGTGGCCAGGCCTTCAACCACAAGACCGTGTGGCAGCGCATCGCCATTGTTGCTGCAGGGCCGATCGCCAATCTGCTGCTGTGCATCCTGCTGCTGTGGGCGATGTTCGTGATCGGCAAGCAGGACTACTCGCCGACGATCGGCCGGGTTGACGGCATCGCCGCCAGTGCCGGCCTGGCCAGCGGTGACCGCGTTCTGCGGGTGGATGACCGCCAGGTCGCCACCCTGGGCGAGGCCAGCATGGCGCTGACCGCCGCCGCCATGGATCGCCGCGACGTCAAGCTTGAAGTACTCGACCCTGCGGACCAGGTGCGCGTGCGCACCCTGCCGCTGTCGCAGCTGCCCGCCGGTTTCGATGAACGACGGGTGCCGATCCTTGCCGGTCTGTATTGGCAGTCGTGGCTGCAGCCTGCGCTGGTCGACTCGCTCACCGCCGATTCGGTGGTCACCGGGCTGCTGCAGCCGGGCGACCTGATCGTCGCGATCGACGGCCAGCGCATCGACAGCGTCGACCAGGTGATCGGCCAGATCCAGGCCCTCGGCCGTGCCGGAGGCCCCGGCATGATCGAGGTCCTGCGCGGCGGTGAACGGCTGGCACTGGAAGTCACGCCCCGCCAGGGCAAGGATGGCAAGGGCAACCCGGTCTGGCAGATCGGCGTCGGCTTCCCCACCACCTACAGCCCCTCCTACGACACCCTGCTGCGCTATGGGCCGCTGGATGCCGTGACCGTCGCCGTACGTGAAACCGGCCGGCTTGCCGCCGATTCGCTGGGCATGATGGGCCGCATCGTCACCGGCAAAGCCTCGCTGCAGAACGTTTCCGGGCCCGTCACCATCGCCCGCGTGGCCAATGTCTCGGCCAAACGCGGCCTCGACTGGTTCCTGCAGTTCCTTGCCCTGCTGTCACTCAGCCTGTGCATCATCAACCTGTTGCCGATCCCGATCTTGGACGGCGGCCACCTGCTGTATTACCTTATCGAGTTGGTCAAGGGCAGCCCGCTGAGCGAGCGCGCCATCGCCGCCGGCCAATACATCGGCCTGGCGTTGCTGGCCGGGCTGATGGGGTTGGCGTTCTACAACGACATCCTCGGCCTGGTCCCGCGATGAACTTTTCCACGTTGTTGCCGTCTACAGCGTCGGCATCCCGCACCAATGAAATCGACCTTCCTACCGGACGTGACATGACGCGACTCCCCAATCGCCGCCTGCTGGCCCTCGCCCTCGCCGCCGTCACCGGCGCTCCCGCCCTGGCCCAGGCAGCCGAGCCCTTCACTGTCAGCGACATCCGCGTCGATGGCCTGCAGCGCATCAGCTCGGGCACGGTGTTCACCTACCTGCCGGTGGAACGTGGCGAGACGATCACCGACAACAAGGTCGGCGAGACCATCCGCGCCCTGTACAAGACCGGCTTCTTCGAAGACGTGCAGCTGGACCGCCAGGGCAGCATCCTGGTGGTGACCGTCAAGGAACGCCCGGCGATCAACAAGCTGACCGTGACCGGCAACAAGGACATCAAGTCCGAGCAGCTGCTCAAGGGCCTGTCCGACATCGGCCTGACCGAGGGTGGCACCTTCGACCGCCTGAGCCTGGACCGCGTGACCCAGGAACTGCGCCGCCAGTACAACGACCGCGGCAAGTACACCGTCGAGATCACCCCGACCGTGAGCCCGCTGGACCGCAACCGCGTCGACATCGCGATCGCCATCAAGGAAGGCAAGGCGGCCAAGATCCGCCACGTCAACCTGGTCGGCACCGAGAAGTTCGAGAGCAAGGACATCCTGGAGACCTGGGAGTCCAAGGAGCACAACTGGGCGTCGTGGTACCGCCGTGACGACCAGTACTCCAAGGAAAAGCTGTCCGGCGACCTGGAAAAGCTCAACTCCTGGTACCTGGACCGCGGCTACGTCGACTTCAGCATCGATTCCACCCAGGTCTCGATCAGCCCCGACAAGCGCGACATGTTCCTCACCGCGGGCGTGACCGAGGGTGCGCAGTACAAGATCTCCGAGATCAAGGTCAGCGGCGACACCATCCTCCCGCAGGAGGACGTCGAGCGCATGGTGATCCAGAAGTCGGGCGACACCTTCTCGCGTGCCCTGCTGGAATTCAGCTCGGACACCATCACCAACTCGCTGTCCAACATCGGCTACGCGTTCGCCAAGGTGAACCCGATCCCGACCACCAACCGCGCCGACCAGACCGTGGCCATCAACATGCAGGTCGTTCCGGGCCCGCGCGTGTCGGTGCGCCGCATCCTGTTCCGTGGCAACACCCGCACCTCCGACGAAGTGATGCGTCGCGAAATGCGCCAGTTCGAGAACAGCTGGTACTCGCAGGCCGCGATCGACCGTTCCAAGATCCGCCTGCAGCGCCTTGGCTACTTCGAGTCGGTGGACGTCGAGACCCCGGCCGTCAGCGGCAGCAACGACCAGGTCGACGTCGTCTACAACGTCAAGGAAACCACCTCCGGCAGCTTCGTGTTCGGCCTGGGCTACTCCCAGTCCTACGGCATGACCACTTCGGTGCAGCTGTCGCAGAACAACTTCCTCGGCGGCGGCAACCGCGTGTCGGTCGAAGCCTCGCGCAGCAGCTACCTGCAGCGCTACGGCTTCAGCTACACCAACCCGTACTTCACCGATGACGGCGTGTCGCTGGGCTACAACCTGTCCTGGCGTGAACTGGACTACTCCGACTTCAACACCGCGCAGTACAACAGCACCAATGGCTCGGCGCAGGTGGTGTTCGGCGTGCCGCTGACCGAGACCGATACCGTCTCGCTGATGTTCGGCATCGACAGCAACCAGATCACGACCTATCGTGGCTCGACCCCGGCCTCGATCATCGATTACATCGATGCGGTCGGTTCGCGCACCTTCCATGCCTGGCGCACGGAACTGGGCTGGGCGCGCGACTCGCGCAACGACTACTTCATGCCGACCCGCGGCACCTACCAGCGCGTCGGCCTGGAAACCACCCTGCCGGGTTCGACCATCGAGTACTACAAGCTGAACTACCAGATCAGCAAGTACTGGCCGATCATGCCGTCGCTGGTGATCAACACCCGCGCCGAAGTGGGCTACGGCGACGCCTACGGCAAGGACTACACCCGTACGATCACCAATGCCGATGGCACCACCCGTACCGTCACCGCCAGCGGCCTGCCGTTCTTCGAAAACTTCTATGCCGGTGGTACCAACTCGGTACGCGGCTTCGAGGACAACACCCTCGGTCCGCGCGAAGTGACCGACGGTTACCCGGAAGGCCAGCCGCTGGGTGGTTCGCTGAAGACCGTCGGTTCGGTCGAAGCCTACTTCCCGCGCCTGTTCGACAGCCCGTCGGCACGCGTGTCGGCCTTCGTCGACTTCGGTAACGTCTACAACGGCACCAAGAACTTCAAGGCCAACGAGCTGCGTGTGTCCTCCGGTGTCGCCCTGCTGTGGCGCGCCCCGGTCGGCCCGATCTCGATCAGCTACGCGTTCCCGCTGAAGAAGGAAGACGGCGACAAGATCGAACGCCTGCAGTTCACGTTCGGCGGGCAGTTCTGACGAACCGCCCTGCGGTTCATCAGAACTGCACGCGCATCCCTCCTATCCCCCGCGCCGTCGGCGCGCGCCCCTTAACAAAGGGGGGCTCTCCACCAGACGGAGCGCGAAGCGCCGGGCACTGCCCGGCGTTTTCGTTTGGCCCGGATGCCGGAAACGCCCGCTCTGCTTTTGATCTTTTCTGTTTTTCCGTGGCTGGCACTCGCGCCACGCCGTCGGAGGTCGGACGGGGCGGGGCTGCGGGGGTGTGAGCCGCATGGATGCGGCGACCAAGGCTACATGGACGTACTTGCGCCGCCCCCCGCAGCCCCGCCCCGTCCGACCCAGCCCATGACACTGGCTCTGCCGGCCGCGAGGGGCCCTGCCGTTGGCTGCATGCCCCCCGCATGACCGCAATGGCGTCACACGTTAAACTCCCGCCGTGAATACTCCCACCTACACCGCCCAGCAACTCGCCGAGCAGTTCGGCCTGCAGGTCCATGGCGACCCCGCCACCGCCATCCATGGCGTGGCCACCCTCGCCCATGCCGGTCCTGGCCAGCTGACCTTTCTCGCCAACCCGCGCTACCGCGCCCAGCTGGCCGACAGCCTGGCCTCGCTGGTCGTGCTGCGTGCCGACGACGCCGAGACCGCCCCCGGCGCCGCGCTCGTGGCCAAGGACCCGTACACCACCTTCGCCAAGATCGCCGCGCTGTTCGACATCGCGCCGACGCGCCCGCCAGGCATCCACCCCAGCGCCGTCATCGATCCCAGCGCCCAGGTCGCCGACAGCGCCCATATCGGTCCCTTCGTCTCCATCGGCGCGCGCAGCGTGGTCGGTGAGAACTGCATCATCGGCACCGGCAGCGTGATCGGCGAAGACTGCAGCCTGGACAGCGGCTGCGAGCTGATCGCCCGGGTCACCCTGGTCACCAGGGTCAGGCTCGGCAAGCGCGTGCGCGTCCACCCCGGTGCCGTGCTCGGCGCCGATGGCTTCGGCCTGGCGATGGACGCCGGCAAGTGGATCAAGGTGCCGCAGCTCGGCGGCGTGCGCATCGGCGACGACTGCGAAATCGGCGCCAATACCTGCGTCGACCGCGGTGCGCTGGAAGACACCGTGCTGGACGAGGACGTGCGCCTGGACAACCTGGTGCAGATCGCGCACAACGTGCAGATCGGCGCGCACTCGGCCATCGCCGGCTGCACCGGCATCGCCGGCAGCGCCAAAATCGGCCGCTACTGCCTGCTCGGCGGCCATGTCGGCGTGGTCGGCCACCTCGAGATCTGCGACAAGGTCGTGATCACCGGCAAGTCCGTGGTCCGCAATTCCATCCATGAGCCGGGCGAGTACTCGTCCGGCACCCCGTTGACCGACAACCGCACGTGGCGCAAGAACGCCGCGCGCTTCAAGCAGCTGGACGCATTGGCTCGCCGCGTCCTGGCTGCTGGCAAGGAGAAAGAATGAACGACACGCTGCAGCTTCCTATCGACGTCTGCCAGATCCAGGAACTGCTTCCGCACCGTTACCCGTTCCTGCTGGTGGACCGGGTGCTTGAACTCGACATCGACGCCAAGCGCATCCTGGCGCAGAAGAACGTCAGCATCAACGAGCCGTTCTTCCAGGGCCACTTCCCGGGCCGCCCGATCATGCCCGGCGTGCTGATCATCGAAGCGCTGGCCCAGGCCGGTGGCGTGATGACCCAGCTGACGCTCGGCCGCGATGCGCAGTCCAAGCTGTTCTACATGGTCAAGGTGGAAAACGCCCGCTTCAACAAGCAGGTCGTCCCCGGCGACGTGCTGATGCTGGATGTGCAGATGAAGCGCCTGATCCGCAACATGGGCTGGTACTACGGCGAAGCCAAGGTCAACGGTGAAGTCGTCGCCTCGGCCGAAGTCATGTGCGCCGGTGCCAAGGGCTGATCCACGGGAGGCAGCAATGACTGACAACGCACCACGGATCCACCCGACTGCCGTCATCGATCCGGCCGCGCGCCTGGCCGACGACGTCCAGGTCGGCGCGTTCACCCTGATCGGTGCCGATGTCGAAATCGGTGCCGGCACGGTGGTGGGCCCCCACTGCAGCATCCACGGCCCGACGAAGATCGGCCGTGACAACCGCTTCGTGGGCCACGCGGCGGTCGGCGGCGAGCCGCAGGACAAGAAGTTCGCTGGCGAACGCACCGAACTGGTGATCGGCGATCGCAACGTGTTCCGCGAGTTCGTCACCCTGAACCGTGGCACCGGCGGCGGCGGCGGCATCACCACCATCGGCAACGACAACTGGATGCTGGCCTACACGCACGTGGCGCACGACTGCCATGTCGGCAACTTCTGCGTGTTCTCCAACAACACGACGCTGGCCGGCCACGTGACCGTGGGCGACTACGTGATCATCAGCGGCTTCGCCGGTGCCCACCAGTTCTGCCGCATCGGTGCGCATGCCTTCCTCGGCATGGGCGCGCTGACCAATGGCGACGTACCACCGTTCACCATGGTCGGCACCGATTCGCTTGGCCGCCCGCGCGGTATCAACAGCGAAGGCCTGAAGCGCCGCGGCTTCGATGCCGAGCGCATCTCCGCCATCAAGCGTGCCTACCGCACCCTGTACGTGGCAGGCCTGCCGCTGGCCGAAGCCAAGGTGCAGCTGACCGAACAGGCGCGTGACAGCGATGACGTGAAGGCGATGCTGGACTTCATCGAGCACGCCGAGAGGCCCTTGCTGCGATGAGCAGCGCGACCGGCCAGGCGCCGGCCGGCGCCGCCGTGATTCCGCTGGCCTCGATGGCCGGCAGCGTTCCCGCGCAGCGGGTGCTCAGCGAGCGCCCGTTGCGGATCGCCCTGGTGGCCGGTGAGGCCTCCGGCGATCTGCTCGGTGCGGGCCTGGTGCGCGAACTGAAAGCACGCTTTCCGAATGCCGAATTCGCCGGCATCGGCGGCGATGCCATGCGCAGCGCCGGCTGCCAGACCTGGCACGACGCCAGCGAACTGGCGGTGATGGGCCTGACTGAAGTACTGCGCCACCTGCCACGCCTGTTGAAACTGCGTTCGGCGTTCCGCCAGCGTGCGCTGGAATGGCAGCCGGACGTGTTCATCGGCATCGACGCGCCCGACTTCAACCTGGGCATCGAGCGCTGGCTGAAGCAGCGCGGCGTGCGCACCGTGCACTACGTCAGCCCCTCGGTCTGGGCCTGGCGCGAGAAGCGGGCGGAGAAGATCGGCAGCAGCGCCGACCTGGTGCTGTGCCTGTTCCCGATGGAACCGCCGATCTATGCCAAACACGGCATCGACGCGCACTTCGTCGGCCACCCGATGGCCGATGACATTCCGCTGCAGGGCAACCGCGAGGAGGCCCGTGCCGCGCTTGGCCTGCCGACCTCGGCCAAGGTACTGGCAGTGTTGCCAGGCAGCCGCCTGGGCGAGATTTCGCGCCTGGGCGAACCGTTCTTCGAGGCCGCCTGGCAGGTCTCCGAACGCATCCCCGGCCTGCACGTGGTGGTGCCCGCGGCCAACCCGGCCTGCAAGCGCCTGATCGAAGAGCAGCTGTCGCGCTCAGCGCTGCCGGTGGCCTTCTCGCACGTACTCGACGGTGAGGCACGCAACGCGATGATCGCCGCCGATGTGGTGGTGCTGGCATCGGGCACCGCGACGCTGGAGGCGATGCTGGTCAAGCGGCCGATGGTGGTCGGTTACCGCGTCAACGAGCTGACCTACCGCCTGGTCAAGGCGCTGGGCCTGATCAAGGTCGACCGCTTTGCCCTGCCCAACATCCTGGCGGGCCAGGACCTGGCACCGGAACTGATGCAGCACGACTGCACGCCGGACAAGCTGGCGGCAGCCATCCAGCAGTGGTTCGACCACCCACAGCGGGTGACCGACCTGCAGGACACCTATGCCCGCCTGCACGAGCGCCTGCGCCGCAATGCCTCAGCCCGCGCCGCCGACGCAGTGGGCGAGCTGCTGATGCGCGACCAGGCCCAGGCATGAGCCGCCGCCACGCCGCAGCGGCCAGCCTGGCCCTGTTCGACGGCGCCGCCGTGGTCGAGCCGGAGCGCCTTGTCGCCGGCGTCGACGAAGCCGGGCGTGGTCCGCTGGCCGGACCGGTCGCGGTGGCAGCAGTGGTGTTCGATCCATCCCGGCCGCGCATCAACGGCCTGGACGATTCCAAGCAACTGACCGCGGCCCGCCGCGAGCAGCTGCATGACCGCATCATCGAACGTGCCCTGGCCTGGCACGTGGTGCTGGTGGACGCGGACACCATCGACCGCCTGAACATCTACCAGGCCACCCTGCAGGGCATGCGCGACGTGGTCGCAGCGGTGGCCCACGTGGCCGGCTTCGCCCGCATCGACGGCAACGTCGTGCCCAAGGGTCTGGTGCTGCCGGCGCAGGCCCTGGTCGGGGGTGATGGCATCGACCGTTCGATCATGGCCGCCTCGATCCTGGCCAAGGTCTCGCGCGACCGCTACATGCAGGACGTGCACGCCCGCCACCCCCAGTATGGGTTCGAGCAGCACAAGGGCTATGGCACCCCGGCTCACCTGGCCGCGTTGCGCCAGCACGGCCCCTGCGAGGAGCACCGCCGCAGCTTCGCCCCGGTACGGGAGTGCCTGGAAGCGCCGCAGCCGGTGGCTGCCGACATCGCGATTGCCTGAATCGTCTGAACGGCCGCTGCAACACGTCTGGAGAAGAGTCCCCCTGAGTCAGGGGGACGCGCCGACGGCGCGGGGGTCTGGAAGCATGGTGAGACGGGGCCCGCGGTTCGCCTGCGAACCGTGGGAAGCGATAGCGCGAATGCGATATCGCGTACCGTCAAGAGCTTGTCGCGCCTCCCTGCCCTCGCTACCCTGACCGGGCACTCCAGCGCTTCCCGACCCCGGCGACGATTCCCCCGTCGGCACCCGGGGCCCGCGCGCTCCAACCTGGTCCGGCATGTCCAACTCCCGCTTCGTACATCTCCACGTCCACACCGAGTTCTCGCTGGCGGACTCCACCATCCGTGTGCCGGCCAAGCCGGACCAGGCGGACCCGAAGAAGGCCAAGCAGGCCAACCTGCTGTCGCGCTCGGTCGAACTCGGCCTGCCCGCGCTGGCGGTGACCGACCTCAACAACCTGTTCGCCCTGGTCAAGTTCTACAAGGCCGCCGAAGGCGTGGGCATCAAGCCGATCGCCGGTGCCGACGTGCTGATCGCCGAGGAAGGCCAGGACCCGTGGCGGATGACCCTGCTGTGCCGCGACCGTGAGGGCTACCTGAGCCTGTCGCGGCTGCTGACCCGCGCCTGGATGGAAGGCCATCGTCCGGAAGGCGGTGTGGCCATCCACCCGGACTGGCTGAAGGCCGGCAACGCCAACCTGTTCGCGCTGGCCGGCCGGCAGAGCCTGGCCGGGCGCCTGGCGCTGGACGGCAAGCATGAACTGGCCGAGCAGCAGCTGGCCGACTGGCAGCGCGTGTTTGGCGATGGCCTGCACCTGGAACTGACCCGTACAGGCCGCGAAGGCGAGGAAACCTTCAACCAGTTCGCGCTGATGGCGGCCGGCCAGCGTGGCCTGCCGGTGGTGGCCAGCAACGATGTGCGCTTCCTGTCGCCCACCGATTTCAGCGCGCACGAAGCGCGCGTGTGCATTTCCACCGGCCGCGTGCTGGACGACCCCAAGCGGCCGCGCGAGTACAGCGACCAGCAGTACCTGAAGTCGGCCGAAGAGATGTGCGCACTGTTCGCCGACATCCCCGATGCGATCGACAACACGCTGGCGCTGGCCGAGCGCTGCAACATCGAGATGCGGCTTGGCACCTACTTCCTGCCCAACTACCCGGTGCCCGACGACGAGACCTTGGACACCTGGATCCAGAAGATGTCGCGCGATGGCCTGGAAGAGCGCCTGGAGAAGAATCCGCTGGCGCCCGGCAAGACCCGCGAAGAATACTTCGAGCGCCTGGAATTCGAGCTCAACACCATCATCAAGATGGGCTTCCCGGGCTACTTCCTGATCGTGGCCGACTTCATCCAGTGGGGCAAGAACCAGGGCATCCCGATCGGCCCGGGCCGTGGTTCGGGTGCCGGTTCGCTGGTGGCCTGGGCACTGAAGATCACCGATCTGGACCCGCTGCCGTACAACCTGCTGTTCGAGCGCTTCCTGAACCCGGAACGCGTGTCGATGCCCGACTTCGACATCGACTTCTGCATGGACCGCCGCGACGAGGTGATCGACTACGTCGCGCGCAAGTATGGGCGCGAGCGCGTAAGCCAGATCATCACCTACGGCACCATGGCCGCCAAGGCGGTGGTACGCGACTCCGGCCGCGTGCTCGGTTTCCCCTACGGCCTGGTCGACGGCGTTTCCAAGCTGATCCCGAACATCCTCGGCATCCACCTGAAGGATGCACTGGGCAAGGGCAAAGAAGGCCCCAGCTCGGAAATGGCCTCGCCGGAGCTGATCCAGCGCTACGAGACCGAGGACGATGTCCGCGACCTGATCGACCTGGCGCTGCAGCTGGAGGACCTGACTCGCAACGCCGGCAAGCACGCCGGTGGCGTGGTGATCGGGCCCGAACCGCTGAGCGAGTTCTGCCCGCTGTACGCCGAACACGACGAGAACGGCCTCGGTAAGAACCCGGTCACCCAGTTCGACAAGAACGACGTGGAAGAAGTGGGCCTGGTGAAGTTCGACTTCCTCGGTCTGCGCACGCTGACCATCATCGACTGGGCGGTGAAGGCGATCAACAAGCGCCACGAACGCGCGGGCATTCCGCCGGTGGACATCGCCGCGATTCCGCTCGACGACACGCCCACCTACAAGGACATCTTCGCCAACGGCAATACCGGCGCGGTGTTCCAGTTCGAATCCTCGGGCATGCGCCGCCTGCTGAAGGACGCGCGCCCCGACCGTTTCGAAGACCTCATCGCGCTGGTGTCGCTGTACCGCCCCGGCCCGATGGACCTGATTCCCTCCTTCAACGCGCGTAAGCACGGCCAGGAAGAAATCATCTATCCCGATCCGCGCACCGAAGCGATCCTGAAGGACACCTACGGCATCATGGTGTACCAGGAGCAGGTGATGCAGATGGCGCAGATCGTCGGCGGCTACTCGCTGGGCGGCGCCGACCTGCTGCGCCGTGCGATGGGCAAAAAGGTGCCGGCCGAAATGGCCAAGCACCGCGAGATCTTCCGCGAGGGCGCGGCCAAGGACGGCGTGGACGAGGCCAAGGCCGACGCCATCTTCGACCTGATGGAGAAATTCGCCGGCTACGGCTTCAACAAGTCGCACGCCGCTGCCTATGCGCTGGTCAGCTACCAGACCGCGTGGCTGAAGCGCCATTACCCGGCCGAATTCATGGCCGCGACGCTCTCGTCCGACCTGGACAACACCGACAAGGTGGTCGGCTTCCTCGACGAAGTGCGCAACCTCGGCCTGACCGTGCTGCCGCCGAAGGTGAACCAGTCGGCCTTCATGTTCGAAGCGGTCACCCCGGACACCATCCAGTACGGCCTGGGCGCAATCAAGGGCGTGGGCCAGGGTGCCTGCGAGGCGGTGGTCGAGGAGCGGCTGAAGGGCGGCCCGTTCAAGGACCTGCTCGACTTCTGCACCCGCGTCGGCTCGGCCAAGCTCAACCGGCGCACGCTGGAAGCGATGATCAACTGTGGTGCGCTGGACGAGCTCGGCCGCAACCGTGCCTCGCTGATGCTGCAGCTGCCGGAAGTGATCAAGGCCACCGACCAGATGGCGCGCGAGCGTGCGTCCGGGCAGAACTCGCTGTTCGGCGGCCCGGACCCGAGCGCGACCACGATCCAGCTGGACCTGCCCGAGGCCGAGGAATGGCCGCTGCTGCAGCGCCTGAACGGCGAGCGCGACACGCTGGGCTTCTACCTCAGCGGCCACCCGTTCGATCCCTGGCGTGACGATGTACGCGACCTGGTCGGCAACGACCTGGGTTCGGTGGAGAAGATCTGGAGCGCCAACAGTGGTGGTGGCGGAGGCGGCGAAAAGCGCTGGCGCCCGGAAGTACAAACCGTGCTGGCCGGCCAGGTGGTCGGTGTGCGTCGCAAGGGCGAGAGCCAGATCTTCATCCAGCTGGAAGATGGGCGCGGGCGCGTCGAGTGCAGCGCGTTCTCCGACACGATGGCCGAGTTCGGCCACCTGATGACCAAGGACCGCATCCTGGTGGTCAAGGGCGGCCTGCGCGAGGACGAGTTCAACGGCGGCTACGCACTGCGCATCCGCCAGTGCTGGGACTTCGATGAAGTCTGCGCCAACTACGCCACGCGGCTGTCGCTGCGCCTGGACCTGCGCCAGCAGCGCCCGGTCTGGGAGCGCGTCAATGCCCTGCTCGACCGCCATCGCCCCGGACGCACCCCCCTGCGCCTGGACCTGCTGCTGAAGGGCCCGCAGGGCGGCGTGGCCGGCATGCTCGACGTGTCCGGGCAGAGCGCGGTGCGCATCGACTCCAAACTGATGGAGGCGCTGCGCGCCGACCCGGCCGTACGCACGCTGAAGGTGCGCTACAGCCCACCGTGGGCCAGCTGAAGCTGGCTCCCCGGTTTTCCTGAACCCCCTGTTTCCCCGTTCCAAGTATCAAGGACGATTGCCGATGAAGACCCTGCTGTTCCCGTTTGCCGCCGCACTGGCCCTGGCCGCCTGCTCGCCGTCGAAGATCGAGTTCCAGATCGACAACCCGACCGACACGCCGCTGGCGCTGAGCATCGATGGCAAGGACCTGCCGGTGGCCGCACAGGGGTCGCGCCCGATCTCGCTCGCCGTCGGTGAGCACCGCCTGCACACCGACAAACTGGGCGACGTGCGCTTCATCGTCTACGTCGATGGTCGCGGTGGCCTGATCAACCCGACCCTGAGCGAGTACGTGGTCGCCCGCGAGATCTACGTCACCGACGAGAGCAAGCTGAAGAACTTCGGCACCGGCAAGGCCGGCATCGAGCTGGGCGGCGTCGACTTCGAAGGCCCGTTCGAGAAGCACCACGAACTGTTCATCGACAAGTCCTGGACCTACGGCGTGCGCGAGCCCTTCCCGAAGGAAAAGGTCGTGGCCCACGTCGACTCCAGCGGCGGCCAGATCGTGGCCAAGGTGTTCACCGCCCCCGACTTCATCGCCTACGTCGAAGAAGGCATGGGCGAGCCCGGCGCGTTCAAGCGCGAACAACCGGCCGGCTACGTGGCCCCGAGCTACAGCCTGGAACCGGCCCCGGCCAGCCTGCCGGCGCTGGTGCCGGCCTTCGAAGCCCACGCCGCGCCGCTGCGCGAGGTCTATGCGCGCTGGCTGAAGGCCACCACCGCTGATGAACAGAAGGCCCTGCGCAAGCAGGACTTCGCCGCGCAGATGGCCTTCACCTCGGCCACCGCCACCCTCGGCAGCGGGCTGGGCCGGGAGGCCAACGAGGCCTACAACGACTTCGTCTCCCAGCGCAGCCAGCTGATGGGCCGCAGCGCCCTGGTGGTGCCCTGAGCTGACTGGCGCCCCCTGCCCGGCTGCGCTACCGTCGCCTTCCAGACGAGGGCGTACGGGTGGTTTGCACGCATTCGGCTAGAATTCCCCTCTTCTTTACACGACGGCTTCCGATGAATCCGAACTACCTCGACTTCGAGCAACCCATCGCCGACCTGGAAGCCAAGATCCAGGAGCTGCGCAACGCCAGTGCCGGGCCTGCGGTCAATGTCGAGGCGGAAGTGCATGCGCTGCAGGACAAGCTGCGCATGCGCACCGCGCAGATCTTCCGCAACCTGACCTCGTGGCAGGTGCTGCAGCTGGCCCGCCACCCGTCGCGTCCGTACACCGCCGACTACATCCGCGTCATGTTCGATGAGTTCCAGGAGCTGGCCGGTGATCGCGCCTTTGCCGACGACAAGGCCATCATGGGCGGCCTGGCCCGTATCAATGGCCGTTCCGTGATGGTGATCGGCCACCAGAAGGGCCGCGACACCAAGGAAAAGATCAAGCGCAACTTCGGCATGCCCAAGCCGGAGGGCTATCGCAAGGCCCTGCGCCTGATGAAGATGGCCGAGCGTTTCGGCCTGCCGGTGCTGACCCTGATCGACACCGCCGGCGCCTGGCCGGGTATCGACGCCGAATCGCGCGGCCAGTCCGAGGCGATCGCACGCAACCTGATCGAGATGGCCGAACTGAAGGTGCCGATCATCTGCACCGTGATCGGTGAAGGCGGCTCCGGCGGCGCGCTGGCGCTGGGCGTGGGCGACCGTACCGTGATGCTGGAGTACGCGGTGTACTCGACCATCACCCCGGAAGGCTGCGCCTCGATCCTGTGGAAGGACGCGGGCAAGGCCAAGGACGCTGCCGAGCAGCTGGGCCTGACCGCCCCGCGCCTGAAGAGCCTGGGCCTGGTGGACAAGGTCGTGCGCGAGCCGACCGGTGGCGCTCACCGCAACCCGACGCAGATGGCCAAGCGCCTGAAGGCCGTACTGCTGAACGAACTGGATGCGCTGGAAAAGCTGACCACCGAGCAGCTGCTGGAGCAGCGCTACGCGCGCCTGCGCAGCTACGGCACGTACGAAGCCGCCTGATTCATCGGCGTGTTACTTTCTTGCTCGTGCAAGAAAGTAACCAAAGAACACGCCGCCGAACGCGAGCCGGTGCCACGCACCGGTTCCCTGCGCTTCTCGGTGAATCAGGGGACGGCGCCGAACTCGCTGCGCTCAGACATCGGCGCCTCTTCGCCCCTGTTTCACCTGCGATGCTCGGCTCGCTCATGGCGGACCTGAACATCAAAAGCCACAGCTGCACCCAGTAGATCCACGCCATGCGTGGATGCTTCTGCTTTGGCGAAGAATCAAGCGAACCCGTAGAGCCAAGCATGGCTCTACGGATAATGGACTGTCAGAACGGCTTGGCCAGCACCAGCCACACGATCGGAATGAACGCCAGCAACGGGATCTCGTTGATCCAGCGCAGCGCGCGCGAAGACGGCAGCGCGCGGCCCTTGGCCACGCCCTTCAGCAGGCGACCGATCCAGATGAAGTACGCCAGCAGCACCACCACCAGCCCCAGTTTGGCATGCAGCCAACCGGCGCCGCCCGGCGCGACCATGGTCGGGAAATCCGGAATGACCCTGTAGCCCAGCCACAGCACCAGGCCCAGCAGGAAGGCCAGGCCGAACATCGAGTGACCGAAGCGGTACAGGCGCAGCCCCATCAGTTGCAGGCGCTCGGTCACGGCCGGCTGGCCTGCGGTCTCGGCCAGGTTCACCAGGATGCGCGGCAGGTAGAACACCGTCGCCATCCAGGCCACCACGAACACGATGTGGAAGGTCTTGACCCAGTAGTAGCTCTGCATGCGCTCGCTCCGGCGGCTGGCGTAGGTTGGCAGCCATTCTCGCATGCCGTGGCCGGCCCTCTCCGCGTGCCGCCGCCGCGACGGATCGACGCATGGCGCGCCGCAACGCCGTACGATAGGCGCCGTTTTCCCGACCGCACGACGCCTGCATGGACAAGACCTACGACGCCGCCTACTTCCAGCGCTGGTACCGCCGCGCCGATATCGGCGGCAGCGCCCGCCTGGCGCGCAAGGTGGCCCTGGCCGTGGCCAGCGCCGAGTACTATCTGGAGCGACCGATCCGCAGCGTGCTGGACATCGGCTGCGGCGAAGGTGCCTGGCGCGCACCGCTGCTGAAGCTGCGTCCGAAGGTCGAATACCTCGGCTTCGACAGCAGCGAGTACGCTGTGCGCCGCTACGGCCGCACCCGCAACCTGCACCTGGCCGGCTTCGGCGACTTCGCCTGGCTGCGGCCCTGCGCCCCGGTCGACCTGCTGGTGTGCTCGGACGTGATGCACTACGTGCCCGACCGCGAGCTGCGCGCCGGACTGGCCGGCGTGGCCGAGCTGGCCGGCGGTGTGGCCTTCCTGGAGACCTTTGCCGCCGAGGACGAGTTCGACGGCGACCACGAGGGCTTCCAGGCCCGCCCGGCGCGCTGGTACCGCCGGACGCTGGGGCGGCACGGCCTGCAGCCGGTGGGGTCGCACTGCTGGCTGGGCCCCGCCCTGGCAGGCGATGCGGCGGCGCTGGAACGGATGTGAATCCGGATTCATTATTTTCAGCCAACTTAACCTGCGGGACACCCGGATGGGATATGCTGCGCGGCAACATATGACCATACATATTCGGTCGTCATGCTCTATCAACTGCACGAACTGACCCGCAACCTGCTCGCCCCCTGGGTGCACCAGGCCCAGGCCAACGCCAGGTTCTTCGCCAACCCGGGCCACTGGTGGTCGCAGATGCCGGGTGCCGATCGCCTGGCTGCGGTCAACGAGTTGTTCCATCGCATCGGCAAGGATTACGAGAAGCCCGAATGGGGCATCAACGAAATCGATGTCGATGGCGAACGCGTGCCGATCGTCGTGCACGAAGAAGTGAGCAAGCCGTTCTGCAAGCTGCTGCGCTTCAAGCGCCACAGCAATGAAGCCGACCAGCTGCACACCATGCTCAACCAGCCGTTCGTGCTGGTGGTGGCGCCGCTGTCCGGCCACCACGCCACCCTGCTGCGCGATACCGTGCGCACGCTGCTGCGCGACCACCGCGTGTACGTCACCGACTGGGTGGATGCGCGCATGGTGCCGGCCAGCGAAGGCGAATTCGGCCTGGACGATTACATAGCCTACATCCAGGAATTCATCCGCCACCTCGGCGTGGAGCGCCTGCACGTGGTGAGCGTGTGCCAGCCGACCGTACCGGTGCTGGCCGCGGTTTCGCTGATGGCCAGCCGTGGCGAAGCGACGCCGCGCACGCTGGTGATGATGGGTGGCCCGATCGATGCGCGCTGCAGCCCGACCGCAGTGAACAACCTGGCCACGCAGAACCCGCTGTCGTGGTTCGAGAACAACGTCATCCACACCGTGCCGGCCAGCTATCCCGGCGCCGGCCGTCGCGTGTATCCAGGCTTCCTGCAGCATGCCGGCTTTCTGTCGATGAACCCGAGCCGCCACTTCAGTTCGCACTGGGATTTCTACACCGACCTGGTCAAGGGCGACCTGGAAGACGCCGACGCGCACCGTCGTTTCTACGACGAGTACAACGCGGTGCTGGACATGCCCGCCAAGTACTACCTCGATACCATCCGCGTGGTGTTCCAGGACTTCCTGCTGCCGCGTGGCGAGTGGGTGGTCAACGGCGAGAAGGTCGATCCGTCGGCGATCCGCGATACCGCGCTGCTGAGCATCGAAGGCGAGCTGGACGACATCGCCGGCCTCGGCCAGACCGAAGCCGCGCAGGCGCTGTGCACCGGCATCACTGCGGACCGCCGTGAGCATTTCATCGTCGAAGGTGCCGGCCACTACGGCATCTTCAGCGGCCGTCGCTGGCGCGAGGTGGTGTACCCGAAGGTGCGCGACTTCTTCGCCGCGCATGCCGAAGCACCGGCGGCGAAGGCGACGAAGAAGAAGAGCAACGTCACCCCGCTGCGTCGAAAGGCGGGGTAACTCGCCCTGGTAGATGCCAACCTTGGTTGGCGCTCTACCATGAATCCCGGTGTCTGATGGATCGTGCCAACCAAGGTTGGCACCTACCAAGGCACCGACTCCTGCTTACAACCGCACCAGCAGGTTCTTGGCGATCAGCCCGTGCAGCTTGCCGATGCCGCGTGCCAGGTGCATCGTCAGCAGCAGCAGCAGCGCGCCCGCCGCAGCAACCGCGATCGCCACCAGCGGCGAGGCCGCCATCGGCAGCACGTTCACGTCGTTGATGTACACGCCGGGGATGTCACCACTGAAGATCGCTGCAACCGGCGCCCAGATCAGGCTCAGCGACAGCGACAGCAGCGTCACAGCAATGGTGAAGTAGATGACGCCCAGCGGCAGCATCAGCACGAAGTACAGCAGCGTCAGCCAGGTGCGGCCATCGGTGAACATGTCGCCGATGCGCTGCAGCCAGCTGCGGCTGCGGTCGGTGTAACGCGGACGGCGCGGCATGCGCTCGCCCAGCAGCGCTTCCACCAGCCGCCCTTCCAGCAGCGCCAGCCCGCGCACCGAGCCGAAGAACAGCACGGTCAGCGGAATGCCCACGATCAGGATCAGCAGGCCCAGCGACAGCGACAGGCCGGTCACCACCCAGGTGAAGAAGAAGATGCCGGTGGCCAGCGACAGCAGCATGTAGAACAGCGCACCGTAGGTATGCGGATCGGCCACCACGCCAAAGAAGCGCGCCAGCAGCGAGCGTTGCACCGGCGCCGGCGGCGGTGCGGCCGGCTCGACGCCACTGGCTTCGGCCGCCGCACGCAGTACCGGCGCGGTATCCGCACGCGGCGTACGCAGCGCGCGGTTCACCGTCACTTCGGTCTCGCGGTAGATCTCGGCCACTTCGTCCGGCGCGCCGTAGCTTCCGGCCACGTCGGCGATCACCTCGGCCTCGCTGCGACCGGGCTGCGCGGCCAGCTCCGAGCGCAGGTACTCCTCGGCGTCGTACAGCGCGTCCTGCACCATCGCCGGGTCGGCGTCTTCCAGCGCCGCGCGCAGCTGCGCCAGGTACTGCGGGATGGTGGTCGGCAGGGCGCGGCCTGCCAGGTTCGGGTCGTTCATTGCGGTACCCCCTCCAACACGGAATCGACGGAATCGCGGGTGGCCTGCCAGGCCTGGCGCCACTGCGCCAGCACGTCACGGCCACGTTCATTGATGCGGTAGTAGCGTCGCGGCGGCCCGCTGCTGGACGGCTCCACATGGCTTTCCAGCAGGCCGGCGCCTTCCAGGTTGCGCAGCACCGGGTACAGCGCGCTCTGCTTGCCGCTCAGCACACCCTCGCCCACGCGCTCCAGTTCCTTGGCGATCAGGTAGCCATACAGCGGCTCGCCGGCCCGGGCCAGCACCGCCAGCAGGGCCAGCGACACCGTTCCGGCGCTCAGCTCCTTCTGGAACTTCTTCAGGTGGACATCGTCCTCGGACATGGCCGGCCCTCCACTACGTTGAAGTCCACAGTAGTGCGAAGTTCGGTATAGCGAATGTGTCGTTAGTCACTCTGCCGGTTGGCGAGGGCCGGATGACCACCTGGCCGGCAGGCCCATTGGCTTGCTTGCCCCTCTGCGAACCGCGGCATACCGTCACCTTCCAACAGCGCAGCGGCTGATCCAGCTCCTGCGAGCACGACGGTCCCGGGAGTATCCACTTATGACTGAGTTTTATTATTGCGACTTCTGGTTTGGCGCAAAGAAGTCCGCCCGAAACATAATCAGTGAATCCGAAGCCCAATCGAGACATGAGAGCCAGGCTCGCTATACGGTTCTCGTTGGCTCCCCCACCACGCCATCGGCGATTGTCGATGTGCTGTTGGACAAAGACATGATTGGCGTCGACTTTCTGGATGAACATCTAAGGGAGCGCCTGACGTATCAGTTCCAGCAGGTAGCACCGGGAAATCTGTTCCTGAGCATGGCGGTACATAGAACGTTCGATGAGAAGAGTGACAGCATTGCCGAAGGGACCAGCTACCTCTTCAATGAAGATGGTCGGCTTACGATAACCAGGGAGAATTTCTCGCCTCATCATCTGGAAGAGTCTTCAACTACGCACGATCCGACAGGCAACTATGAACCTGTTCCTGTCTTCGGCCATTACTCCGGTCTAATTGCAGAAGAACGATAGGCGTTGATGCCAGACCCATTGGATCGTCCAAGAGGCGGCGCGCAGGCTGACGCGAATGCCCCCGCATGTCACTTGGCGATACGGTATCTCGTCGCGCAGAATCGAAGCCTTGTTCATGTTCCGGGGTTCCCATGCCGCACCGTCGTCGCCTTGCCCTGACCGCCCTCGCCTGCCTGCTGCCCGCCATGGCCAGCGCAGCCACGCCCTACCGCAGCCCGCAGCAGATCCTCGATGCCTCGGCGGCCAGCGACTGGCGCACCCCGGACCCGGCCAACCTGCTCTACATGGACCTGCCTGCCGGGCGGGTGATCATCGAGCTGGCGCCGCAGTTCGCCCCGCGGCACGTGGCCAACATCCAGACCTTCGCGCATGAGCACTTCTGGGACGGCACCAGCATCTACCGCTCGCAGGACAACTTCGTGGTGCAGTTCGGCGACGCCGACGCCGATGACGCGGCCAAGGCCAAGCCGTTCGGCAGCGCCGCGCGCAAGCTGCCGGCCGAGTTCGAGCGCGCCAGCGCTGGCCTGAAGGTCAGCGTGCTGCCGGATCGCGATGGCTGGGCCGCGCAGACCGGTTTCATCGACGGCTTCCCGGTCGGCCAGGATCCGCAGGCCGGCAAGGCTTGGCTGGCGCATTGCTACGGCATGCTCGGCGCCGGCCGCAGCAACGAGGAAGACAGCAGCATCGGCGCCGAACTCTATGTAGTGACCGGCCAGTCACCGCGTCAGCTGGACCGCAACATCACGCTGGTGGGTCGCGTGCTGAAGGGCATGGAACTGCTCAGCGCGACGCCGCGCGGACCGGCGCCGATGGGCTTCTACACCGACCCGACGCTGCGCACGCCGATCGTGTCGATCCGCCGTGCCAGCGATGTGCCGGTGGCCGAGCGCACGCCGATCCAGGTGCTGCGTACCGATTCGAAGACCTTCGCCGATACGGTGGAGGCGCGGCGCAATCGCGTGGATGATTTCTACAAGCGCCCGGCGGGGCATATCGATCTTTGCAATATTCCGGTGCCGGTGCGGTAGGAGCCTGGCTTGCTGCGCGTTGCGCGTGCTGAAGGTACGTCACTGTTCATGGGCGTTACTTTTCTTTGTACGCAAAGAAAAGTAACCAAAAGAAACGTTCCGCCGGCCGCGAGCCGGTGCTGCGCACCGGTGCCCTGCGCTCCTCGGCCCGTCGAGGGACGGCGCGGAGAGCAGCCGAGCATGGCTCGGCTCTACAAAAGTGCGTGGCGCCTCTTCGCCCTCGCCGGACCTGCGGTGCTCGGCTCGCTCAAGGCGGACTGGAAGGTCAAGATCAACAGCAAGAGCATCCACGCATGGCGTGGATCTACTGGGTGCAGCTGTGGCTCTTGACCTTGGGTCCGCCTTGAGCGAGCCGAGCATCGCAGGGGAATCAGGGGCGAAGAGGTGCCGATGTCTTGTAGAGCCGACTGTTAGTCGGCTGACCTCTGCACACCGTCCCCTGATTCACCGAGAAGCGCAGGGGACCGACGTGCGAAGCGCGGCGGCTTGCGACCTGGCGGCGCATTTCTTTTGGTTACTTTTCTTTTCGCGCGAAAAGAAAAGTGACGCCCATGAACAATGAAGCACCTTCAGCACGCGCCACGCGCAAAACGCCAACGCCTCAGCCCTTCTGACTCACCGCCACGCTCCCCAGAATCAACGCCCCCGCCACCAACATCTGTACCGTCACCGCCTCCCCAAGGAACAACCACGCAAACGCCGCGCCGAACAGCGGAATCAGGTAGGTCACCGTCGACGCACGCGACGGGCCGATGCGGCCAATCAGGCGATAGAACATCAGGAATGCCAGGCCGGTGCAGGCCACACCCAAGGCGATCGCTGCACCCCAGGCCTTCAGCGGAATGGCGGCCTGTGGCCAGTGCGTCACCGTCATCGGCAGCATCCACAGCGAGGCACACGACAGCGTGGCTGCCGCCGCCGCTGCCGAGGGCAGCCCGGTCATGTGGCGCTTCACCAGATTGACGCCCAGCCCGTACAGCAACGACGCCGCAGCGCCGGCGATCACTGCGGTACCAATACTCAGGCCGGAAACCTTGGCGGTGGCCAGCACCACCACGCCGGCGAAACCAACCAGCAAGGCACCGGCGCGGCGCATGCCGATCTTCTCGCCGAAGAACAGGAAGGCGATCAGCGCGGCGAACAGCACGGTCATCGCATTGCAGATCGCACCGATCGCGGCCGGCGCCTGCTCGGCGGCATAGGCAAACAGCACGAACGGCAGCGCCGAATTGATCAGGCCGATCGGTGCCAGCCATAGCCAGCGCCGCGGCGGGAACTGCGCGCGGGCGCGCCACAGGAACGGCAGCAGCACCAGCGCCCCCAGCACCAGCCGCACCTCGACCAGCGCGAACGGGCCGAACGACGGCACCGCCACCCGCATGAACAGGAACGAGCAGCCCCAGATGGCGCCCAGCAGGGTCAACTCCAGCGGTGTGCGCCAGTCGCGCTCGACCGCCTGTGGGACCGCATTCATGCTATGCCTCCGTCCATCGTCAATTCCTCGCCAAGGCAGACAGGATCGGGCGCAGACGCCCGCGGCACAAGCGCGTAGTATCGCTGCCAGCCACAAATATCGTTTGAGGCTGGACATGCAGCTACGCCCTTCCCTGCTCCCCGCACTGGCCGTCTTCGCGGTCGCCGCCCGCCACCAGAACTTCGCCCAGGCCGCGCAGGAACTGCACCTGACCGCCAGCGCAGTCAGCCACCACGTGCGGCGCCTGGAAGAGGTGCTGGAGACCCGGTTGTTCCTGCGCCACGCCCGCGGCGTGCGCCTGACCTCCGAGGGCCGGCAGCTGGCCGATGCGGCCAGCGCGGCCTTCACCGATGTCGCCGCGGTCGCCCATCATCTGCACCCGGATGCGGACAGCGTGCCGTTGCGGATCACCACGCTGCGTTCGCTATCGTACTGCTGGCTGTTGCCGCGGCTGCCCCGCTTCACCCAGGCCCATCCGCACATCCGCATCGAGCTGCACACCGGCAGCGGACTGGATCGCTATGACGACACTGGGCCGGAGGTCGGCATTCGCTACGGCCTGGGCCAGTGGCCGGGCCTGCGTGCGCAGCACCTGATGGACGACTACCTGTTCCCGGTAGCCTCACCGGCACTGGCCGGGGTCGAAACGCTGGTCGATCCGGCGCGCATCGCCGACCTACCGCTGCTGACCGACCTGTCGCCGCAGGGCTGGCGCGACTGGTTCCGCCACGCCGGCGTGCGCCCGCCGTCGCCGCTGCCGCCGATGCACACCTTCGCCGACAGCACCGACGCGATGCGTGCAGCGGTGTATGGCATGGGCGCGGTGCTGGCTCGCACCCACATCGCCCAGCCCTATCTGCAGCGCTACGAGGTGGTGCGCCTGCCCGGTCCGGCATTGAAGGCTCGCTATGCCTATCACGTGGTGCACGCAGAAGGGCAACCGCCGAGCCCGGCCGCGCGCCTGTTCATCGACTGGTTGCTGGAACAGGCGCAGGACGAGCGCACGCCGATTCCGGCATTGCCGGACAGCCTGCTCGGGCGGCCGGCGACGCAGGCCTGACTGCGCCCTCACCCGTTCTTTGCCTCGCGCTGGCTAGGCTGCTGGCGAACCCACAACGTACCTATGCCATGGCCATGCTGCGACTGCGCATCACCGGAACCGAAGACGACGCCCGCGCCATCAGCGACCTGCTGCTCGGCCTGGAGGGCATTGAACATGTCGAGGAAACCGACGACCTGATGCCGCACATGGACGACGACGATTCCAGTTCGGCCGGGCTGTCCGATGACATCGGCCCGGGCATCCACGAGCTGGAAGTGGAAGTCGGCAATGAAAGCACCGCGCAGAAGGTGCGCGATGCGGTGCAGGAACTGGCGCTGGAGCTGGATGTGTTCGTCGAGTACGAGACCGACGAGGGTTGATGCCGGCTGACGGCCGGCATCAGCCTTCATCTCAGCGGTTGGGCGGTAGCTTGCGACGGCGGCGACGCCACCATGCCCGCACACCCCAGGCCGCGATCAAGGCCAGCACCGCCACCGGCAGCAGTGCGGCCGCAGCGCGGATCAGGAACGCGATGCTGGTGCTGAGGATGCTGCCCGACTCGCTCAGCGCCTCGCCGATTTCGCTGCGGCTGCGCTGTCCCGAAGTGGTGTCGAAGTGGATCGACACCAGCTGGGTATCGATACGCCGGCGCTGCTGCGCAGCATCCTTGTTGGCCTGCTCGACACCCGCCTCGATCTCTGACAGGCGCGTGGTGATCGCCATCAGGTCTTCGATCTTCAGGTCCTTGCGGTCCTGGTAGGACAGCAGGCGGGCGTGCTCCTTTTCAAGCCGCGCTTTGGTCAATGCCGTGTCGGCCACCGCCTGCGCGAGATCCTCGGCACGCGTATTGCGGGACTGCAGCTTGCCGCCTTCACCGGCCATCGCGATCAGCGGCTCGGTGCCCTTCGGGGCGATGCGCACCTTCACTTCACCGCTGGGCTGCTCGCCGCCGTGCTGCTCGACCTGCAACACTGCACAGTCGCCGAACTTCGCGCTCTGGCAGGCCTGAGCGATCTGCTGGATGCGCGGTGCGATCTGCGCCGCCTCCAGCTGCACCTGCACGTCATGTTCGTAGGCCAGGAATGCACCTTCCGGTGAAGCGACGGCGGCTTCGGCACCGCCTCCGGCATCGGCCGCGACGTCGCCATGCTTTCCGCACGCTGCCAGCGCCAGCAACAGCACCGGCATTGCTGCCATGCGCGTCCACGCGCACACCGGCCTCACAGTGCGGCTCCGTCGTAGGAACTCACCGCCAGCGTGGCCAGATCCACTGCAGGCACGCAGCGCACGTTCACCGCCACCATCGGTGTGCCGGTGCGCGGGTCGACCGCTTCGCTGTAGGGAGCGACGCCACATTCGCGGCAGTGATGATGGTCGATGTGGGCCTTGTTGAAGTGGTAGGTGGCCACGTCGGCCGGATCGGTGGTCAGCTGGAACGCCTCGCGCGGGGCGAACCACAGCAGGCTGCCACGGCGGCGGCACATCGAGCAGTTGCAGTCGATGACGTCGCTGATCGGCGCCTCGGCCTGTACGGTGAATGCGATCCTGCCGCAATGGCAGCTTCCCTGGTATTCCATGTCCTGTGCTCCGCTGGAGGCATGGTAATCCTATGGCACGGGGACAAAGCAGCTCCGGGGCCCTATGCTCGGGGTTTGACCCCGTACAGGAACGCCGATGCGCCCGCATCTTCTTGCCCTTGCCCTGGTCGCCGCCCTGACCGGTTGCCAGCCGGCCGACGCCCCGACCAACGCTTCCACCCCGACCGCCAGCCAGCAGGCCGGTGACGCGGCGGTCGATGCGGCCTTCGCCGATCTGTCCAAGCGCGCCCTGGATACCTGGATGCAGCTGTCCCCGGTCAGCGCCACCCAGATCGGCGACCACCGCTACGACAGCGAGCTGGACGACCTCAGCGCCGCCGGCCAGCAGAAGACCGTGGCCGCCTACAAGGCGCTGCTGGGCGAGCTGGACAAGATCGAGGTGGCCAAGCTGGGCCGCGAGAACCAGGTGGACGCGGCGATCCTGCGCAACCAGCTGCAGTCGGAAATCTGGAATGCCGAAGTGCTGCAGTCCGGCAAGTGGGACCCGCAGCTGTACAACGGCATCGCCGGCAGCGCGATCTACGGCCTGATGGCGCGTGAATTCGCACCGCTGCCGGAACGCCTGAAGTCGGCCACCGCACGCATGGAGAAGCTGCCGGCGATCTTCGCCCAGGCCCGCGAGAACCTGGATCCGGCGCGCGTGCCGAAGATCCATGCCGAGACCGTGGCCAAGCAGAACAAGGGCATCCTCAGCATCGTCGATACCTTCATCACCCCGCACATCGGTGAACTGCCGCAGGCCGACCAGCAGCGCCTGCAGGCTGCCATCGACGGGCTGAAGAAGGCCGTGGACGAGCAGCAGACATGGCTGGACAAGACCCTGGTGCCGAACGCCAAGGGTGATTTCCGCATCGGTGCGGAGAAGTACGACCAGAAACTGAAGTTCGCGCTGAGCTCGTCGCTGTCGCGCCAGGAGATCGGTGAGCGTGCACGTGCCGAACTCAAGCGCGTGCGCGAAGACATGTACGGCATCGCGCAGACCGTGCTGAAGGACAAGCCGGGTGCGCCGGAGATGCCGGCCCAGCCGACCGACGAGCAGCAGCAGAAGGCGATCGAGGCCGCGCTGGAACTGGCCTACGCCGACAAGCCGGCACGCGACAAGGTGGTGGACGATGCCAAGGCCGCGCTGGAGCAGTCCACCGCCTTCGTGCGCGAGCACGACCTGGTGACCCTGCCCGACGCGCCGGTGGACATCATCCTGATGCCGGAATTCCAGCGTGGCGTGGCCGTGGCCTACTGCGATTCGCCGGGCCCGCTGGACAAGAACCTGAAGACCTTCTACGCCGTGTCGCCGATTCCGGACGACTGGAACGAGAAGCAGGTCGACTCGTTCCTGCGTGAATACAACTCGCGCATGATCCACCTGCTCAGCATCCACGAAGGCACCCCGGGCCACTACCTGGAAGGCTGGCACTCGGCCAAGTTCCCCTCCACCCTGCGTGCGGTGCTGCGTTCGGGCCTGTTCGCCGAAGGCTGGGCGGTCTACACCGAGCGCATGATGCAGGAGCAGGGTTACCTCAACAACGATCCGCTGTTCCACCTGGTGCAGCTGAAGTTCTACCTGCGCACGATCTCCAACGCGATCCTCGACCAGGGCGTGCACGTGGACAACTGGGATCGCGAAAAGGCGATGCACCTGATGACCCACGACGCGTTCCAGCAGGAAAGCGAGGCGGCCGGCAAGTGGGTGCGTGCACAGCTGACCTCGGCGCAGCTGCCGACCTACTTCGTCGGCGCGCAGGAGCACTTCGACACCCGCAAGGCGGTGCAGGAGAAGCTGGGCGACAAGTTCAACCTGAAGGCCTACCACGACCAGGTGCTGTCCTACGGCGCGCCGCCGGTGCGCTTCGCCCGCCAGCTGATGTTGGACCAGCCGATCGAGTGATCGGGGATGTAGGTTGGAATCGGAACGGCCCGGGGAGACCCGGGCCGTTTCTGCATGCGGTGGCAGGAGCCGCGCCTGCATCACGCACCGGCAACATGCACGGGCGCATCGTTCGCCGGGTTCCCCCTTCCACCGGCCTCCATGTCTCTCCCCCTGTTCCGTCTTGCACTGCTGCCCACGCTGCTGGCCAGCGCCTGTGCCTTCGCCACCTGCCCTCCACCACCGCCCGGCCAGCCCGACATCCGCGCCCTGGGCTACTACACCGACAAGGCCGGCTCGGTGATCGACCCGGCGCTTCAACAGCAGAATCATGACGCCACCGCGTCGCTGGACCGCTATGCCGCCGACGTGGCGCGCATGAGTGACGACTACCTGCGCGATGGTGATCGCGCCGCTGCGCAGTGCACGCTGGCCTGGCTCGGCGCTTGGGCGAAGGACGGCGCGATGCTCGGGCAGATGATCCGGGTCAACAACGACCAGTCGTTCTACATGCGGCAGTGGATGCTCGATGCGGTGGCCATGGCCTACCTGAAAGTGCATGACCAGGCCGACCCGCAGCAGCGCGCGCGCATCGATCCGTGGCTGCAGCAGCTGGCACGCGCCAATCTGACCTACTGGGACAACCCGAAACGGCGCCGCAACAACCACTACTACTGGGGCGGTCTGGGCGTGCTGGCCACCGGCCTAGCCACCGATGACCCGGCCCTGTGGCAGGCCGGTCATGCCGCCTTCCAGAAGGGCGTCGATGACATCCAGGACGACGGCAGCCTGCCGCTGGAAATGGCGCGCGGGCAGCGTACCCTGCACTATCACGACTACGCGCTGGCGCCGCTGGTGATGATGGCCGAGCTGGCGCGGCTGCGCGGCCAGGACTGGTACGCCAGCCGCGACCACGCCATCGATCGCCTGGCGCGACGCGTCATCGAGGGCAGCAAGGACCCGGCGTGGTTCAACCAGCAGACCGGCGTGGCACAGCTGCCGCTGCAGGCCAGCGGCTGGGTCGAGTTCTATCGACTGCGCTCGCCCGATGGCGGCCTGTTCGAAGCCGCACATGCACGCGGACCGTTCCACTCACCGCGGCTGGGTGGCGACCTTACGCTGATGGCCGCGCACGGCATCGTGCGCACGCCCCTGCGCTGGCCGCGTGCCTCAGCGCATCGCCCGCTGCAGCAGCAGCTGGAACTGCGCGCTGCTGCAGCCCTGTGCACTACAGCCCGGCAAGGACAGTGCGACGCGGCCCGGCGGCTGCACCTCGGTCAGCGGCAGCGCATCGCGCAGCTGCCCGGTGGTGGGATAGACGTAGGACACGCGGAAACGCTCCAGGCCACTGCGACGCCCACGCCAGCGCTCGAACTGCAACAGGCCTCCGATCGGCGTCTTCTCGTACTGGCCCGGCAGCGTGTAGTCAGCGATGCCCAACGCAGCCAGCACGGAGCCGATGTTGGAATCGTGACCGACCAGCAGGGTCACCTTCGGTGACGCCGGATCCTTGAACAGCGCGTCTACCCGTGCCAGCAGCGGTGCGGCCACATCACGAGCAACTTCAGGAGTACCGAACAGGATGTCCTGGTAGCGATTGCGTATCTGCGCCAGCGCCTGCCATTGCGCCTCGTTGTTCAAGCGGCCCCAGCCTTCGCGCGGAATGCCACTTCCTTGGTAGTGCTCCATCAGCAGCGCATCCACCACTCCGCTGGCCAGCGCCAGTGAACCCGAAGCGCGAGGCTCGTTGCCCGGCTCCGCACTGAAGGTGGTATCGGCCAGCGTCAGATGGCAGTCGCCGCGGCCGGTACACGCCGCCGACTCCGGGTAGCGGGTGACCGCCTCCACCACCGCCAGTGCCGGCGCCAGGTCCACGTCGGTCAGCGCTTGCTGCATTGCCGACAGCGCGCGCTCGCGGAAGACCGTGTCTCTGTTGTGGATCACCGGATTGAACAAGGGATCCATCGTGCCCAGCGGCATGCGCTGCTCGATCGCAACGTGGCAGCCCGGGAAGGCACCGGCAACGAAGAACTGTGCGGTGGCCTGGGTACGCTGCAAGCTGTTGGCATGGGCGCGGAAGTCAGCCGGCTGCGGGCAACCCGAGGCCCGCAACAGCTGAGCCTGGCGCAGCCACTGGCCGATGTAACGGCCCATGTATGCCTCCAGCACGCCGCCCTTGGTGGTCAGCTCGCCCGGTGCCACCTCCCAGCGCGGCCAGGTCTCGGGTGTCGCGTTGGCGAGCGCGCCGGAGGCCACCACCGGCGCGCGCAGGTTGTGGCGGCTGAGCAGGATGACCTGCTCAAGCTGCTCGTCTGCGGCGGGTGCGGCCATCGCGGTCGCTGTGCTCATGCCCAGCGCGAGCGCCAGCAACAGGGAGCGTAGGGGGAGGATCATGCAGGTCTCCAGAAGCACGCTGGGGTCAGAGCCCATTCCTTCGGAAAGGGATCCGACCCCAAGGGATACAGGACCGGGGTCGGATCCCTCTCGCAGAGAAGGCTCTGACCCCCGCAGCGGTCATTGATCGGCGGCCACGAAACCACCGGTCTGCCGCGCCCACAACCGCGCGTACAGTCCACCAGCCGCAATCAGTTCCGCATGGGTGCCGGTCTCGACGATGCGGCCCTCGTCCATCACTACCAGCCGGTCCATGCGCGCGATGGTCGACAGCCGGTGCGCGATCGCGATCACCGTCTTGCCACCCATCAGTTCGTCCAGGCTGTCCTGGATGGCCGCTTCCACTTCCGAATCCAGCGCCGAGGTCGCTTCGTCCAGCACCAGGATCGGTGCGTCCTTCAGCAGTACGCGGGCAATGGCGATGCGCTGGCGCTGGCCACCGGACAGCTTCACGCCGCGCTCGCCGACATGCGCGTCGTAGCCGCGACGGCCCTGCCCATCCACAAGTGTGTCGATGAAGCTGGCCGCTCGCGCCTTGGCCACGGCTGCGTGCAGTTGCTCGTCGGTCGCATCCGGACGGCCGTACAGCAGGTTGTCGCGGATCGAGCGATGCAGCAGCGAGGTGTCCTGGGTGACCACGCCAATCTGCTGGCGCAGGCTTTCCTGCGTAACGTAGGCAATGTCCTGGTCGTCGATCAGGATGCGGCCGCTTTCCAGGTCGTACAGCCGCAGCAGCACGTTGACCAGGGTCGACTTGCCGGCACCGGACGGACCGACCAGGCCGATCTTCTCGCCTGGCTTCACCACCAGGTCCAGGCCGGCGATCACGCCACCCTTCTTGCCGTAGTGGAAGTGGATGTCCTGGAAGTGCACGCCGCCCCGGGTCACCTGCAGCGGCACCGCATCGTCGCGGTCCTGCACGGTCAGCGGCTGGGCGATGGTGGTGATGCCATCCTGCACCGTGCCGATGTCCTCGAAGATGCCGTTGATGGTCCACATGATCCAGCCGGACATGTTGTGGATGCGGATCACCAGGCCGGTGGCCAGGGTGATCGCGCCGACGGTGATGTGGCCACCGTTCCACAGCCACAGCGCCAGACCGCAGGTACCGGCGATCAGGAAGCCGTTGACGATGGCGATGGTCAGGTCCATGCCGGTGGTGATGCGGGTCTGTGCGCGGTGCTTGACCGCCAGCTCCTGGATCGACTCTGCCACGTAGGCCTGCTCGCGCCCGCCATGGGCAAACAGCTTCAGCGTGGGGATGTTGGTGTAGCCATCGACGATGCGGCCCATGGCCTTGGAACGCGCCTCCGACGCGATCCACGCCCGTTCCTTCGCGCGCGGCACGAAGTAGAACAGGATCACCGCATAGGCCAGCAGCCACAGGATCAGCGGCACCATCAGCCGCCAGTCGGCCTGCGCGAACAGGTACAGCGCGGTGCCGGTATAGACCACGATGTACCAGAGCGAATCGACCATCTGCACCGCCGACTCGCGCAGCGAGGTACCGGTCTGCATCACCCGGTTGGCGACGCTGCCAGCAAAGTCGTTCTGGAAGAAGCTCAGGCTCTGCCGCACCACGTAGTTGTGCATCAGCCAGCGCGAGCGGTTGCTCAGGCCGGGCACGATGGCCTGGTTGACCAGCAGGTTGTGCAGGCCGACCAGGATCGGCCGCGCGATGACCGTGATGAACAGCATCCAGCCCAGTTCATTGGCGTGGCGCTTGAAGAAGTCGGCGCCCGGCTGCTCGGCGACCATGTCGACGATGCGGCCCAGGTAATCAAACATCGCCACTTCCACCAGCGCCAGCAGCAGGCCGGCGATGAGCGTGGCCAGCAGCACCGGCCACACCGGGCGCAGGTAGTGCAGGTAGAACGGCAGCACCTTGCGTGGTGGCATGCGCCCGTCCACGGGCGGGAACACCGGAATCAGGGATTCAAACCAACGGAACATTGCATTCCCTCGCCTCTTGCAAGCGGCGGAGTATCCCACGCCGGATGTGTACGCCAGCCGATGATCACCGCTCCGCCCCTGGTAGTCGCCCACCTTGGTGGGCGCCGTACCGCATGCCGACCAAGGTCGGCATCTACCGTTCAGTCGGGGTGAACAACAGGTCCTGGAAATCGAAGCTGAAATCGGTCAGGTCGGAAATCGGCTGCATGCGCACCTCGCGCACCTTGCCATCCGGATCCAGGCTGAAGTTCACGAATGCATCGGCGTTGAGCGAGCGGTCGTCCCAGCGGACGATGAAGGTGTCGTGCTGCCAGTGTTCCAGTCGCCCGCTCAGCTGCGCGGTCTTCGCAAAGCGCAGGCGCAGGCCCTTGCCCTCGCTGCTGACCTGCATGTCACCGTACCAGCGGTCACGGAAGGTGCCGGTGTAGCCGGCCAGCGCCAGCGACGGCCGGCTGCCCTTGTCGCGTGCACTCTGGTGCTTGGCCCAGGCCTCGTCGGCCTTTTCCTGGCCCTTGGCCACGGCCTTGGCATAGGCATCCACCCAGTCGTGCTTTTCACCGCCCAGGTAGGCATCGAGCACGCTCAGGGTGATCGCGTTGAACGCTGCACCCACTTCCTGGTTGGTCAGTACCACCACGCCCAGCTTCTCGCCCGGCACCAGGGTCAGTCGCGAGACCATGCCCGGCCAGCCACCGGTGTGCCAGACCAGCTTCTGCCCGCGGTAGTCGCTCAGGCTCCAGCCTTCGCCATAGCCGGCGAAATTGGCCCGCGCCGGTGCCAGCTCCGGCACGCTCGGCGCCGGGATCGACTGCGGCGTGATCATCCGCCACATCTGCTGCTGGCTCTTTTCGGTGAACAGTGGCGTGCCATCGGCCAGTTTGCCTTCGGCCAGCTGCACCTGCATCCAGCGCGCCATGTCATGCGCGCTGGAATAGATGCCACCGGCGCCGGCGTTGTTCGACCAGGTCAGCGGCGCAACGGTGCGCAGGTCCTTGAAATCGTACTTGGCGTGGCCGACGGCGGCCTTGTCACCGGGCTTCAGGTGATCGGCGTTGTAGCGGGTGCCGGTCATGCCGACCTTGTCGAAGATGCGCGCCTGCAGGAACTGCTGGTAGCTCATGCCGGAAACATGCTCGATCACCTGCTGGGCGACCGCGTACAGGATGTTGTCGTAGGCATAGCTTTCGCGGAAACCGCCCTTCAGCGGCACCCTGCCCAGTCGCTCCACCACTTCGGCGTTGCTGTAGGAGGTGGCCGGCCAGAACAGCAGGTCACCGGCGCCCAGGCTCAGCCCGCTGCGATGCGACAGCAGGTCGCGGATCGTCATCTGGCCGGTCACGAACGGATCGGACATGCGGAACGACGGCAGGTGGTCGATCACCTTGTCGTCCATCTTCAGCTTGCCGTCCTCGGCCAGCAGGTTCAGCGAGGTTGCGGTGAACGCCTTGGTATTGGAAGCGATGGCAAACAGGGTGTCGGCCTGCACCGGTTCCGGCCTGCCCTGTTCACGCACGCCCCAGCCGCGCTCGAGCACCACCTGGCCGTCCTTGACCACGGCCACGGCGATGCCGGGCACGTCGAACTGCGCGCGTACGCGCTCGACGGTCGCATCCAGGTCCTGCAGCTGCGCCGGGGTGGCCGCGCTTGCCATGGTCGTGCATGCCAGCAGCACGGCTCCTCCAATCCAGGGTTTCATCCAGCACGATCTCCGAACAGGGGTGGCGGCCATGTGCAGGCCGTCATCAGGGGTTCGCGCGATGGTAACGGTCATCGGCGCAGGCTGCCCTGTGCCATAGGAGGGGTGTCATGGACGGAAACGGCCAACCGAGCAATGGATCCACCATCATTCCTTGCCTGCGCTACCGCGATGCGCAGGCGGCGATCGACTGGCTGCAGCGCGCCTTCGGCTTCCATGCCCAGGCGGTGTATGCCGACGGCGATACCGTGTTCCACGCCCAGCTGACCTTCGGCAACGGCATGATCATGCTGGGCTCGGCCAACAAGGAAAGCGCCTGGAGCCAGCATGCCGCGATGCCGGACGAAGTGGGCGGCCGCCAGACCCAGAGTGCCTGCGTGATCGTCACCGATGCCGACGCGCACTACGCCCGGGCCAAGGCCGCAGGCGCCCGCATCGTCATCGACATCGCCGACCAGGACTACGGCGGCCGTGGCTATGCCTGCGCCGATCCGGAAGGCTACCTGTGGTGGTTCGGCAGCTACGATCCGTGGCGCGCGGACCACGGCCAGTGACCGCCGGAGCGATCCGCTGCGGCATCGGCGGCTGGGTGTTTCCGGAATGGCGCGGCGGCGTGTTCTATCCGCCGGGCCTGCCGCAGCGCGAGGAACTTGCCCATGCCAGCCGCGCCCTGCGCTGCATCGAGATCAATGGCACCTTCTATCGCACGCCGACTGCCGCCCAGTGCGCTCAGTGGGCCGCGCAGACACCGGAAGGCTTCCGTTTCTCGATGAAGGCGCCACGCTACCTGGTGCAGCGCCGCGACCTGTCCAGCACCGTGGAGGCTGCCACGCCGTTCCTGCAGGCGGCACTCGCGCTCGGTGACCGGCTCGGTCCATTGCTGTGGCAGTTCGATCCGCGCCATCCAGCCGACGCCGATGCATTGGACGCACTGATGGCGCAGCTGCCGAAGCAGCTGGAAGGGGTTCCGCTGCAACACGCGCTGGAGGTGCGCAACGCTGAGGTACATGGCCCGGCGCTGGTCGCCGCCGCGCGCCACCACGGCGTGGCACTGGTGATCGAGGACAGCGACGAGGCGCCGCTGCATGGCGATGCCAGTGCCGGCTTTGTCTACGCGCGGATCAAGCGCAGCCAGGTGCGCTTGAACGAGGGCCTGCCGGGGTCCGTGCAGCAGCGCTGGGCGGAACGTGCGCTGCGCTGGTCACGCGGCGAGCCGGTGGCTGACCTGCCCTGCCTGGCCGGCCCTGCCGCGGAAGCCCCGCGTGAGGTCTACCTGCTGTGCATCGGCGCGGGCAAGGCCCGCAATCCGGCGGCGGCGATGGCCTTGCAGCGCCTCATCGACGGCGCCAGCGGTCCAACCCCCACAGCAGGGTCCACCCCACCACGAACACGCTCGCAACGCGCAGCACGTTGAGCAGGAACGCTGCCAGCCCCAGGCGTTGCAGTTCGAGGAACGGATACGGCGCCTGCCCTGTCACTTCGGCGACCAGCATCGCCCAGCCCAGGTACACCAGCGGTACCAGCAGCCCCCCGCCCAGTGCGCGCCAGCGGAGCGCCCCATGCGGCAGCAGCCACCACCACCCCAGCAGGTACAGCGCCGGCACAGCGTAGTGCAGGCCGGCATCAACCCACCATTGCAGCCCGGAGGGCTGCCACAGCCCCTGCAACGCCAGGACGTAGATGCACGCGGTCACCCCGATGCACAACGCGATCACCGCGGCGACAGTCGTGTTCAGCACACCCGCACGGATCAGCCTGACGCATCCCAGGCACACCGCCAGGTTGCTGAGAATCGTGAAGTAACCAACGAAGCGCAGCGTCGCCATGCCGACCCCGGCAGCCGCCCCGGGGCCGCGCAGCAGCAACAGGAATTGCAGCAGCAACGAGGTGGCGGCCATCAGTGCAGTCAGCGCTGCCCATGCACGCAGGGCGGAACGGTTGGCAGCCATTGCTGGGTTCCCCAGGGGAGTTTCCGCGAGCATGCCACAGGCATCGCCGGCGGCCGCGCGATTGCCGCACAATAGGCGGATGAGCACATCCGACACCCGCAAAGCGCTGTGGCAGATCCATTTCTGTGTCCTGCTGTGGGGCGTCACTGCCATCCTCGGCAAGCTGATCACCCTGCCCGCACTGCCGCTGGTGTGGTGGCGCATGTTGCTGGTGACGGCGATGCTGGCCCTGCTGCCGCGGGTCTGGCGCGGGTTGCGCACCCTGCCCCTGCGGCTGGTGGCGGGCTACGCCGGCATCGGCGCGCTGGTCGCCCTGCACTGGCTGACGTTCTACGGCGCGGTGAAGCTGGCCAATGCCTCGGTGGCTGCCACCTGCATCGCGCTGGCGCCGGTGTTCACGTCGATCATCGAACCGTGGGTGGCCAAGCGGCCATTCCAGCTGCGTGAGCTGGCGTTCGGCCTGGCGGTGCTGCCGGGTGTCGCGCTGGTGGTCGGTGGCGTGCCCGATGGCATGCGCCTGGGTGTCTTGATCGGCGCGATCTCGGCGCTGCTGGTGGCGGTGTTCGGCTCGCTCAACAAGCGCATGGTCAGTCATGCGGATCCGCTCACGGTCACCGCGCTGGAGCTGGGTGCCGGCACCCTCACCCTGACGCTGCTGGCGCCGCTGATGCCCTACCTGCTGCCAGCGCTGGCCAGCCCACTGTGGGTGGTCCCGAATCTGCACGACGGCATCCTGCTGCTGGTGCTGGCCGGGTTCTGCACGCTGCTGCCGTTTGCCCTGGCACTGGTCGCGTTGCGCCACCTGAGCGCCTATACGGTGCAGCTGGTGACCAACCTGGAACCGGTCTATGCGGTGCTGCTGGCGGTGGTGCTGCTGCGCGAGCAGCACGAGGTCACCCCGTGGTTCTACCTGGGCGTGGCGATCATCGTCGGCGCCGTGTTCCTGCATCCGCTGCTGAACCGCCGCAAGCCGGTGCAGCATCCGGAAATCCTTGGCACTGCCGAGGCGCGCAACATCGCCGATTGAGTGCATCCACGCATGGCGTGGATCTACTGAACGCAGCAACGCAGCGACGAGCGGCGTGCGGATCAATCGGTCAGCGCTGCGGCCAGTGCCATGCAGGGGCATCCAGCAGGCCCTGCACGCTCAGCAGCGTGCGGCCCTGCTCCTTGTACAGATGCAGCGAATGGCACCCCGGCGCCTGTTCCAGCGCCGCGATCAGGCGGCTGGCGTGCGACACCACCCATACCTGGCTGCGCGCACTGGCCGCGATGATCAGCCGCGCCAGCGCCGGCAGGAGGTCCGGGTGCAGGCTGGTCTCCGGCTCATTGAGCACCAGCAGCGGCGGCGGGCGTGGCGTGTGCAGCGCCGCCGCCAGCAGCAGGAAGCGCAGCGTGCCGTCGGAGAGTTCGGCCATCGACAATGGCCGCAGCAACCCGGGTTGGTGGAAGCGCAGCGCCAAGCGTCCATCCAGCTCCTCAAAGCCCACCGTGGCGTCCGGGAACGCATCGTCGACGCTGCGTGCCAACGCAAGGGGGTCACCGATCTCGAGGATGGTCACCCAGGCCGCCGCCAGATCCCGGCCATCGTGATGCAACACCGGCGTGCGCGTGGCCATCGCCGGCTGCCGCGCCGGGGCATCGGCATCGCTGCGGAAATGGTCGTAGAAGCGCCAGCAACGGATGTACTCGCGCAAGGTGATCGTTTCCGGCATGCGTTGCGGATCGCCGACCTGGGTGAACAGGCTGTCGAACAGTGACAACCGGTCATCGACCAGATCCCAGCCGCGCGCATGGCGCCGCCGCACCACCGCCCCACGTCGGTCGACCAGCAGGTTGGCGCTGCGCAGGAACGGCCCGGCCCAGATCGCCTCCGCCTTGATCTGCGGATCCAGCGCAAACGCCGAGCGACTGGGCGGCGGATAACCGAGATCGATGGCATAGCCGAATTCGTCGGTGGTGAAGCCCAGCTTCAATCCCACCGATTCCTGGCGTGGGCCGCCCTGCAAGGGGATTTCGCCGGCAGCAACCCGACGGTCTATTTTTTCCGGGCCCGCCCACAGCGCCGAACCCAGCCCACCTTCGCGGGCCAGCACGGCCGCGACGCCGCCCTGTGCGGTCTCCGCCAGCAGGCGCAGCGCGCGGTACAGGCTGGACTTGCCACTGCCATTGTCGCCGGTCACCACATTCAACTGCTGCAGCGGCAGCACCAGCCCATGCAGCGAGCGATAGTGGGCGATGGCCAGGGTCTGCAGCATGGTCGGCGTCCGTGGGAACAGGAGCGGCATTTTCGTTGGGCGCAATCGCACAGGCCGCGACACGGCGTGATCCAATCGGCAAAAGCATCCACGCATGGCGTGGATCTACGGCATGCAGGGCTTCAGCCTGCCAGTTCCACCCGGTTGCGGCCATTGCCCTTGGCCCGGTATAGCGCCTTGTCGGCACGTGCCAGCGTGTCATCCACGCTCTCACCGGGCTGGTGCTGGGCGATGCCGATGCTGATCGTCACCGGGAACCCCAATGGCAGGTCAGCCACGGCCAGGCGCAGGAACTCGCACTGCAGTTCGGCAGTGCGCAGGTCGGTTGCCGGCATCACCGCCACGAACTCCTCGCCGCCATAGCGCGCGGCCATGCCGCGGCCGGCGAAGTGCGAGCGCAGCAGTGCGCCCAGCTCGGCCAGCACGCGGTCGCCGGTGGCGTGGCCCTGGAAGTCGTTGATGTGCTTGAAGTGGTCGATGTCCAGCAGCGCCACGCAGGCCACACTGGGTGGATTGCCGGCCACCGCCTCTTCCAGTGCGGCCGCCATCGCACGACGGTTGGGCAGGCCGGTCAAGGCGTCGGTGCGGCTCTGTTCGGTCAGGTCGGCGTTCTGGGCCAGCAGCACGTCCTGGTATTCCGACAGCAGGCGCTCGTAATCGTCGCGCTCCAGCATGTGCTTCTGGATGTCCAGCGCGAAGCGGCGCAGTTCCATCACCAGCATCACCTGCCGCGACAGTGCGGCCAGCGCTTCGGCCTTGTCGCTGGCCAGGTGCTGCGGATGCGCGTCGAACACGCATAGCGTGCCCAGCGGCAGGCCATCGGAACTGATCAGCGGCGCACCGGCATAGAAGCGGATGTGCGGATCGCCGGTCACCACCGGATTGTCGTGGAAGCGGATGTCCTGCAGCGCGTCCTCGACCACCATGATTTCCTGCGGCTGCAGGATGGCGTGGCCGCACATCGATTCGCTGCGCAGGTTCTCCGCCGCATCGATGCCCTGGATCGACTTGAACCATTGCCGTTCGACATCGATCAGGGTCACCGCCGCCATCGAGGTGCCGCAGACCGCCTTGGCGATCACCACCAGGTCGTCGAAGGATTTTTCGCGCTCCGAATCCAGGATGCGGTAGCGGTACAGCGCCTCAAGCCGAAGGGCTTCATTGGCAGGCTTGTCGGGCTTGATCATGCAGCGTCACGTTCCGGCAGGTCACCGCGAAGTCTAGCTTATGCAGAGCCGGGCCCATGCCCGGCTGCATCCGGCAAATGGCGGCCGAGCATGGCTCGGCCCTACAGGCGTGGTTTACCAGTCCAGCTGCTTCGGCAGCAGGCCCTGCAGCTCCTGCTCGGTCAGGTTGCGCCACTGGCCCGGCTTCAGCGCGCCGATCTTGATGTTGTCGATGCGCACACGGCGCAGCTGGGTCACGCGATAGCCGAACTCAGCGGCCATCAGTCGGATCTGCCGGTTCAGGCCCTGCTGCAGGGTGATGCGGAAACCGAACTTGGCGATGCGCGAGGTCTTGCACGGCAGGGTCATCTGGTCGTGGATGCGCACGCCGCGGGCCATGCCGCGCAGGAACTCATCGGTCACCGGCTTGTTCACCGCCACCAGGTATTCCTTCTGGTGGCCGTTCTCGGCGCGCAGGATCTGGTTGACGATGTCGCCGTTGCTGGTCATCAGGATCAGGCCTTCGGACTCCTTGTCCAGGCGGCCGATCGGGAAGATGCGTTGTTCGTGGCCGACGAAGTCGACGATGTTGCCCTTGACCGATGTTTCGGTGGTGCAGGTGACGCCGACCGGCTTGTTCAGCGCGATGTAGACGTGGCGGCGGGTGCCGGGCTTGCGGGCGACGCGGGCGCGCAGCGGCTGGCCGTCGACCAGCACCTGGTCTTCTTCCCCCACCACCGCACCGGTGCCGGCCGGGTGGCCGTTGACGGTGACGCGGCGGGCGGCGATCAGGCGATCGGCCTCGCGGCGGGAGCAGAAGCCGGTGTCGGCGATGTGTTTGTTGAGTCGGGTGGTCATCGCCCTATTATCCGGCATCGCCGCCCGCTGCGCCTCATGCCGGGCCGGGCGGATCGAGCTCTTCACCGTCGAATACACGGTTGCGGCCGGCGCGCTTGGCCACGTACATGGCATGGTCGGCCCGCCGCAGCAGTGCCGCCAGGTCATCCTCGCCCGGCCGCCACTGTGCCAGGCCGATGCTGGCGGTCACCTCCAGCCCCGCTACCTGCAGCGCTTGGCCAGCCTCGGTGATGCGCTGGCGAAGGCGGTCCAGCCGCGCCGATGCCGCCTCACGCGGCATGCCCGGCATCAGCAGCAGGAACTCCTCGCCGCCCATCCGCACCACTTCGTCCTGGCTGCGCACCGCCGTACGCAGGGCCCGCGCAACGGCCACCAGCACCTGGTCGCCAACCGCGTGGCCATGACGGTCGTTGATATCCTTGAACAGGTCGATGTCGAGGAAGCCGATCACCAACGGCCCGCCCTCGCGGTTGACACGCTCCAGATGCCGCGCCAGCTGCTGCAGGCCGGCACGACGGTTGGGCAGGCCGGTCAGGCCATCGGTCTCGGCCAGCTGGCGCAGCTCGTCACGCTGCTGGCGCAAGCGGCCAAGCCGCTGGTTCAGGGCATAGGCCGCCATCATCAGCAGCCAGGTCACCGCCAGCTGCAACGCTTCCACCCGGTATTCCAGCAGCCACTCCGCACCACAGGCATCGGCGATGATCAGCACCAGCATCGGTGCAAGTGCAGCCAGGCCCGCCTGCGCCCAACGGTCTCCGCGCCAGCGCGCCCATATGCCGACCAGCAGTGCCAGGCCACACCCGGACAGATAGGACACCTGCAGGCCCTGTGCGACCCAGGCCAGATGCTCCCAGCGCAGCCACGGCACCAGCCCGGCCAGCGCCATCAGGGTCCACAACACCAGCAGCTGCGCCGGGCGTGATCGAGGCAGCACGCGGTCGCCTCCGTTCAGCCGCCACAGCGCTGGCAGCACCAGCGCCTGCGAGGCCGCGGTCAACGACAGCAGCCACTTCGCGCCCTGCTCCCCCACCGGCAACCAGGGTTCCGGGTAGCCACTGAGCCCACCGAGGACGGCCTGCCACAACACCAGCACGGTGGTGCAGGCGATATAGACCAGGAAGCTGCGGTCGCGCGTGGTCAGGAACGCCATCAGCGCCGACAGCGCCAGCGCGATCGCCACCGCGATGCAGGCGGCACGTACCAGCAGGCGCGCGGTATCGTTCTGCTGCACCGGGCTGGGCGCGCCCAGCCGCAGGGTCGGTACCCAGCGTGTTTTCAGCGGCGTCTGCCAGGAAACCAGGAAGGGCTCGTGGCTGCCGGCCGGTGGTACGGCCACCATGCCGATACCAGCACGGAAACGCGAATCGCGGGTACGTGCATCATGCATGTCGCCGCAGATTTCGCGTTCGCCATGCTGGACGCGCACTTCACCGGCAAAGACGTTGAACACATCCAGTGCCTGCGGTTCCCCCGACCAGCCAGCGGGCGGTGCGGGCACCTCGGCCTGCTGGCGGGCGCCGGACAGCATCTGCGGCGTGCACGCACGGTGCGGCGTCGGCTCGTCGGTCGCGCCGCCGACCAGAAGATAATCACGGCCCGACACGGCCTCTGCAGCCTGAAGCGGCCACGGCAACGCCAACCACACCATCAGGACGGCCAGCACCGCTCCTGTTCCATACCGCCACTGCCTGCCGCCCACGCCACGTCCTGTTCCTGCTTACGTCCGCGCCCACTGCGCGTCGCCCCTGGCGCGCATTATCGCAGCCGGGCACGCCGCGCATGTGTAGACCAAAGTCGGCGCCCGCGGTTCAGCCAGCGCTGGGCGGCCCCTTCACGGCCACCAGCCGGAACGGCCTCAGGTCCGCGAGGGTCATCCGCTCCAGCGGCTGCGGGCGCTCGATCGCGTAGCCCTGCAGGCCCTGTACGCCAAGCCGGGTCAGCGCACCGGCGACCTCGGCAGTCTCCACCCACTCCGCCACCACTTCCATCTGCAGCTCGCGCCCGAGCTCGCTGATCGCACGCACCGTGGCGTGGCTGACCGGGTCAGTATCCATGTCCCGCACGAAGGCGCCGTCGATCTTCAGGATGTCCGCCGGCAACTGGCGCAGGTAGCCGAAAGAAGACAGGCCGGAGCCGAAGTCGTCCAGTGCCATCCGGCAGCCCCGCGCCTTGACCGCATCGATGAACGCACGGGCCTGGCTGAGGTTGCTGATCGCTGCGGTCTCGGTGATCTCGAAACACAGCTTGGAAGCCAGCGCACGGTTGCGTTCAAGCAGGTCGCAGACGAAGGCAAGGAAACCCGGTTCGGCAATCGACTGGGCAGATACATTGACGTTGCACAGCCCCAACTGGCGGACATGCGCCGGGCAGACCTGCAGGTGGCGGAACAGCAGTCCGAGCACATGCCGGTCCAGCGCTACCGCCATGCCATAGCGCTCCACCGCGGGCATGAACTGTCCGGGCAGGTGCAGGCTGCCGTCGGTGCCCCGCATGCGCACCAGCACTTCGTAGTGCAGGTAGGACGGATCGCCAACCCGGGCGATGCGCTGCGCATACAGCAGCATCCGGTTCTCGGCCATCGCCAGGCTGACACCCTGCAGGCGCTCGGCCTCCTGCCGCCGCTCCTCCAGTGCCATGCGGTTCTCGTTGAAGCAGTGCACGCGGTTGCGGCCGGCCTGCTTGGCGGCATAGCAGGCACTGTCGGCAGCGCTCATCAGCCAGTTCACATCGGGTGCGTCGGCGCTGACTTCGACCACGCCGATGCTGCAGCTCAGCTGCGGACTGCCTTCACTGATGGGGAAGGTCGCCTGCCCCAGATTGCGGATCACCCGCTGCAGCACCCGCTTGGCTTCGTCCTGGCTGGCATGGGCAAGGAACACCGCGAACTCATCGGCGCCAAGTTGCCCGACCCAGTCGCCATCACGCACCGCAGCCACCAGGTAGTCGGCAAAGCTGCGCAGCATCTGGTCGCCGGCGGCGTGGCCGAAACTGTCGTTGACCAGCTTGAAGTGGTCAAGATTGATGTAGCACAGCGCATGCGTTCCACCATCGCTGCGCACCTGCAGCAGCGCGCGTTCCAGCAGGCGTTCGATCTCGCGACGGTTGATCAGGCCGGTCAACGGATCATGGCTGGCGTGGTGCTCGATCTCGCGTGCAAGTGCATGGTTCTGGCTGACATCCTCGATGATCGCGAACACCGACAGGCCACCGCCGGCACTGCGCACCCCGGTACCGCTCCAGCGCCCCCAGACCAGGCTGCCGTCACGGCGGCAGAAGCGCAGTTCGCTCGGCCGCAGCTGGCGGTCCCAGTCGATGCGGCCAACGCCGTCGATGACCAGCTCGCCTTCCATCAGCAGATCGCCGAGCGACATCTGCAGCAGCACCTCACGCCGGTAATCGAGGATATCGGCCATCGCCTGGTTGGCTTCGACCACCCTGCCCTCGGTGTCAAGCTTGAGCATGCCGACGTTGGCCTGGTAGAACGCCGCGCGGAAGCGGCTCTCGTGTTCGGTCAGGTCCTTGCCTACCCGGCGCGCGAGGGCCACCGCCATCAGGCTGATCGCCAGCACCGACAGTCCTCCCACCACCAGCGTCGCGATGCGCACCAGGGTGGCCATGCGCAGCAATGCCTGCGAGAACGCCTGCGCCTGCACCTGCAGGCGACGGTCGAGATCACGCAGCTGTTGAAGGTAGCGGTCACGCGCAGCGACCGGCAGCACGCCTTGGCCATGCCGCTGCTGCAGCTCATCCACCAGCCGCTGCACGGCCATCAGGTCGCCATCGGTCTGCCGCCACAGGGCGGTCGCTTCACGGAATGCACCGATGTCGCGTGCATACCGGAACGAGAACACCAGTCGTGGAATATCGGCGGGCGCGTTGCCGCCCCGCAGGAATCCCTGCCGGGCCTTGGCCTCGTCCGGCTCGGCCTGCTCCAGTGCCAGCCGCGCCTGCAGATCCCCCATGGGCACCTGCAGGGCCCGGCGCGCATCGTCCAGGTCCTGGGCATCACCACGCGCCAGGTAGCGGCTGAGTGCGGCGGTCGCATCCTGCTGCCCCCGCGACCAGTACCCCTGGCCGGCAATCCAGGCGGTGGAAGCCGCCTGCAGTTCCTGGATCAAGGCGGACAGTGCGACCAGTCCAATCGCCATGCCCGTCAACAACGCAAACCGCAGTCCCAGGCCACGGGTCATCGGCACCCGCCGGCTCTGTTGGTCAGTGCCACTCCTACCCATCCCGGATCCCCCCGAATGTGATGCGGTGACAACCTCCTTTGGAACCGGCTCAGCCTAGGACCGGGAATGTGTTGGCCATGCGAAAAGGGGACGGAGGGGATTAACTCGTTTTCGGCATAAGCGCCCCGGCCAGCCATTCACGACTTAATCCCCTCCGTCCCCTTTTCCAGCCCCATAACGCACAACGCCAGCCCGAAGGCTGGCGTTGTCATGGCTGCGTTACGGCTCAGTAGCTGCGCGGACCGCGCGGCTTGAAGCCGTCACGACGCGGCGGGCGGCTGTCGCGGTCACCGCCGCGGTCGCCGCCGTGGCCACCCGGACCACCCGGACCACCACGACGCGGGCCACCCGGGCCGCCCGGACCACGCTTGTCGAAGCGCGGCTTGAACGGACGCGGGGCCGGGTTGGTGTCTTCACCCGGGGCCAGCGCACGCATCTGCAGCTGCTGGCCGGACACCCACACCTTCTGCAGGTGCGACAGCACGTCCGGCGGCATCTGCGCCGGCAGGTCCAGCAGCGAGAAGTCGTCGTGGATGTCGATGCGGCCGATGAAACGGCTTTCCAGGCCGGCTTCGTTGGCGATGGCGCCGACGATGTTGGCCGGCTTCACGCCATGCTGGTGGCCCACCGAAATGCGGTAGGTCTCCATGCCCTGCTCCGGTGCACCACGCGGCGGAACCTCGCGGCGCGGACGCTGCTCGAAACCACCTTCGGCGTCGTCACGGCGCGGGCCGCGCTCGAAACGCGGGCCACGCTCGTTGCGGTCGAAGCGATCGCCGCGTTCCGGGCGGTCGCCACGGTCGAAGCGCTCGCGCGGCGCGCGCTCTTCACGCGGGGCACGCACCGGCGGCTGCAGCAGGAACGGGGTATCGCCCTGCAGCATCTTCGCCAGCGCGGCGGCCACTTCGATGGCCGGCACGTTCTGCTCGTTCTCGAAGCGCTCCAGCAGCTGGCGGTAGAAGTCCAGGCCACCGGCACCCAGGGTTTCGGTGATGCGCGAGGTGAACTTGTTGATGCGGGTGTCGTTGACCGCTTCCACGCTCGGCAACTGCATCTCTTCGATCGGCTGGCGGGTGGCGCGCTCGATCTGGCGCAGCATCCCCTTCTCGCGCGGGGTGGCGAACAGGATCGCCTCACCGCTGCGGCCGGCACGGCCGGTACGGCCGATGCGGTGCACGTAGCTTTCGGTGTCGTACGGGATGTCGTAGTTCAGCACGTGGCTGATGCGCTCCACGTCCAGGCCGCGCGCGGCCACGTCGGTGGCGACCAGGATGTCCAGCTTGCCTTCCTTCAGCATGGCGATGGTGCGCTCACGCTGGGCCTGCTGCATGTCACCGTTGATGGCGGCAGCGGCCAGGCCACGGGCCTGCAGCTTGCTGGCCAGCTCTTCGGTGCCGGCCTTGGTACGCGCGAAGATGATCATCGCGTCGAACGGCTCCACTTCCAGGATGCGGGTCAGCGCATCCAGCTTGTGCATGCCGCTCACCCACCAGTAACGCTGGCGGATGTTGGCCGAGGTGGTGGTCTTGGCCGCGATGGTCACTTCCACCGGGTCCTGCAGGTAGGTCTGCGCGATGCGGCGGATCTGCGGCGGCATGGTGGCCGAGAACAGGGCCACCTGGCGCTGCTCCGGCAGCTTCTTCAGCACGGCTTCGACGTCGTCGATGAAGCCCATGCGCAGCATTTCATCGGCTTCGTCCAGCACCAGGGTTTTCAGCTCGGACAGGTCCAGGGTGCTGCGGTCCAGGTGGTCGATCACGCGGCCGGGGGTACCGACCACGATGTGCACACCACGGCGCAGGGCCGACAGCTGCTGGCCGTACGGCTGGCCGCCGTACACCGGCAGCACGCGGAAGCCCGGAATCTTCGACGAATAGGACTGGAACGCCTCGGCAACCTGGATGGCCAGTTCGCGCGTCGGCGCCAGGATCAGGGCCTGCGGCTTGATCTGCTGCAGGTCGATGTTGGACAGTACCGGCAGTGCGAACGCTGCGGTCTTGCCGGTGCCGGTCTGGGCCTGGCCCAGCACGTCGCGGCCTTCCAGCATCGCCGGGATGGTGGCAGCCTGGATCGGCGACGGGGTTTCATAGCCAATGGCGGTGACCGCCTGCATCACGGGCTCGGACAGGCCGAGCTGCGCAAACTGCAGCGGCGCTTGGGAATCTTGGGACATGGGGAACTCCGAAGGCACTGCCGTCTTCCTGGCAGTGCGACAAAAAGGTGATGGTCCGCGCTTTGGGCGCCCTTCTTATCGCGTGCCCTGGCGCTGCTCGGTCGGAGGAGATTTCACTCGCTCAGAGTGGAATGATACCGCATTGATGCTGAACGAGGCGTACAGCTTGCCGTGCGCGTGCCGTCATGCCCCGCGCTGGCGCACAATACGCGCCCTCGTCCCCGGCCCGGCCGCTGGCTCGCGCCCCTTCCCAGGAAACCCGTTCCATGCAGATTCTCGAATTCGACCTCGACGGTGACTACGTCGAACTCAAGCAGCTGCTGAAGCTGGCCGACCTGGTCACCAGTGGCGGCGAAGCCAAGATGGTCATCGGTGACGGCCAGGTACGGGTCGATGGCGAAGTTGAACTGCGCAAGGCCTGCAAGATCCGCGCAGGCCAGGTGGTGGAATTCGCCGACAGCCAGATCCGGGTGCTGGCCGCCGGCTGATCTGAACGGGTTCAGGCCACGCGCTGGGTCAGGTGCGAGGCGATCAGCTGCCTGAACGGAGCCACGCCCTGCGCCAGACGCAGACCGGCCGCCCGCAGCAGGCGCGCCGGGCGGCGGTCGTCGGTGTACAGGCTGGCGATCGCGTTGGTGGCCTCGTACAGCGGCCGCGACGCCAGCCGATGACCGCGCTGGTAGCTGGCCAGCATGCCCGCGGCGGCGATATCGGCACCGCGTCGCTGCTGCGCGACGATGCCCTGCGCCAGCCGCTGCGCGCTGGCCAGGCCCAGGTTGAAGCCATGTGCAGTGACCGGGTGCATGCCCACCGCGGCATCGCCGACCAGCGCTGAACGCTCGCCGACGAAGCGGTGGGCGTACACCCCCACCAACGGATACGCCTGCGGCGTGGCCACCGGCTGCATCCGGCCCAAGCGGTGTTCAAAGCAAGCACTGACGGCCTCACCAAAGGCCACTTCGTCCATCGCCAGCAGCTCCTCGATCTGCCGCGGCGGCAGCGTGATCACCGCCGATGCCTGGCCCTCGTTGAGCGGCAGCAGCGCCATGGTGCGGCCGTAACCGAACCACTCCCACGCGGTGTGGTGATGATCGCGCTCAACCTGCATGCGGCAGACCAGCATCGACTTGCCGAAGTCGCGCATCTGCGCGCCGATGCCGAGCATGCGGCGGGTGGCGGAGAAGCGGCTGTCGGCGGCAACCAGCAGGCGCGCATGCAACTGGCTGCCGTCATCGAGCTTGACCACGTGGCCCTGCGCGTCGGCCTGCACGCCCAGCACCTTGCGCCCGTCGAACAGCTCCAGGCGGTCCTGGCCCTGCACCGCATCCCACGCGGCGCGGCGGATCAGATGGTTGGGTACCAGCCAACCCAGCGGCTGGCCATCGACCTGGCTGCTGGCGAAGGTCAGCGCGAACGGCGAGCCACCATTCATCACCCTGGCATCGCGCAGTTCGGCAACTTCGGCGTGCGGCAGGCGCTGCCACAGCCCCAGTTGCTCCATGCTCTGCCGCGAGGCGTGGGTCAGCGCGATCTCGCGGCCATCGAAGGCGGCCTCGGCCAAGGCCTGGCGCGGCTGGACGTCGACCAGCCCGACCTGCAGGCCGCTGCCGGCCAGCGCGCGCGCGAAGCACAGGCCTGCCGGCCCGGCACCGACCACCACCACGTCCATCCTGCGCATGCGCGCCTCCTGCCGTTGATTCAGTCCGCGCCAGCATAGCGCCGCGCACCTGAGCGGCCTTGATCTGGATCAGGCCCGGGTCACAACAGCGCGAACACCAGCGCCAGGATCGACAGCAGCGACACCAGCCACACCAGGCTGCGCACGTAGGGCACGCCTGCGGCATACAACGGCAGGTAGACCACGCGCGCCCAGAAGTAGGCCTGCGCGGCCAGCGCGGTGGTGTCGTTGCCGCGCCCGGCCAGCACGACCGCGATCGCCGCGGCGGCGAAGAACGGGAACGTCTCCAGGAAGTTGGCCTGGGCCCGCTGCAGGCGACCGGCCAGCGCGCTGAGCGGCTTCGCATCGCCATCCCGTGCCGAGGCATTCCACTTCATTCCCCGTTCGCGGGTGACCACGGTGGAGGTGGCGAAGATGTAGACAAAACCCAGCAGCACCGACCAGGCCAGCATCGTCAGTTCAGTTGCCATCGATCATATCCTCATGGCGCCGACGCGCGCAGGCTGTAGCCGGCCAGGCGCCACACCTGGTCTTCGTCGAACCGGAACGAGACCAGCTCGCGCACCGGCTGCGCGCTGTTGGCGAAACGGGTCGGGAAACTGACGTTGATGTACAGCCCTTCCGGCACGGCGGCACCGGCGCTGTACTTGACCCGGGTGATGGTCGGCTGGCCACGCCCGGCCAGCGCCCCCAGGCGCGCGCGTTCGGTGGTCAACTGGCTGACGAAGGCGGCCTTCGGCACCGCACGGCGCGCGACGGCAGAGGCGCCATCCCACAATTCGCCAGCGCGGTTGGCATCAACCAGCTGCGCGGCCTTCACCGCCGCCGCGCCCATTTCAGCGTCCTGCTTCTGCACCTGCGCCTGCTGCGCAGCGGTCAACGCCGGAGCGCCTGCGGTGGCCGGTTTCGCAGCCGCTGGCGATGCCGGTGCAGGCCGCGCCGGTGCCGGTGCAGGCGTGCTCGGCGCAGGAACCTGCGCCAACGCGGTCAGGGGCAGCAGGGACAGCAGCAGGAGCACGCGCTTCATGGACACCGCCGGTTCTCGGGAAAGAACCGCAGTCTACGCCAGCGCGGTGATCTGTCCGTCAGCGCGCGTTGGCGCTGCCTTCCACCGCGGCGGCATCGGCCTGCGCGGCAGGCGTGCCGGTGTCTGCCGGCGCCTGTTCGGCCACCGGCGACGGCTCCGACGGTGCCGGTGGCAGCGTCGCCACGTCGATCTCCGACAGCGGGCTTTCTTCCGGGCACACCGCATCCGGGAACCCGAAGCGCTGCTTCAGCGCCTGGCCGCAGCTGTTGATCGATTCCATGTCGGCGCCTTCGCGCTTGCACTGCTGGTCGAAAGCGATCAGGAACGCATCCTTGCGCTGCACGAAATCATCGCCGCAGGCCCGCATCTGCTTGATCCGTTCCAGATCGTCCTGCACCGCGTTGGTGCCATCCAGGCCGTACTGGCGCAGCTCGTCCGGGGTCAACAGGCGCAGGCTGCGGTTGGGCACGGTCATCATCAGGTCGGCCACGCCCACCGCCACGCCGTTGCGCTGCAGGTAGTCCTTCACGTTGTCGTAGACCTCGTGCAGCTCGCGGTTGAGTTCCGCGCGCGAGGTGGCCTTGGAACTGATGCGCATCATGCGATGGATGCCGACCTTGCCCGACAGCAGGCGGTTGTCACCGGCGGCCAGCACGAACACGCAGGCGCTGTGGCAGATCGAACCTTCGCGTACCCAGATGGTCCAGCCCGATTCACCGATGCTGTCGCCGGCGACGATCGCCGATTCCACCTGGCCGCCACTGGAGTCCAGGTCGAGGATGCGCTTGTGGATCTTCTGTTCGTCAGCAACCACGGCCAACCGCCACATCATCTCGGCGAAGCCCGGATTGATCTTGCCGGCGTAGCGCACGCGCATCAGGCCGCGCTCGGCACACGGCGCCAGCGCCTGGCCGATCTGCTCGCGCTGCAGGCCTTCCAGCTCGACACCGTCGCCCGCATCGCCGGCATATTCGGTGCCGCAGCTGACCCAGGCGCGACCATTCTCCAGCTGCGCCTGCGGCCACGGCCGATCCGCCCGGCTGCGCGGCGGTGCCGGCGGTGGCGGCGCATCGGCGGCATTGATCGACACCATGTTCTCGCCATCGCTGGCCGGCGCCCGCGCCGCCTTGTCGGCAGCAGTCACATTGCCCGGATTCTCCAGCTGGCTGCAGCCCGCCAGGGCCAGGCACAACAGGGGCAACCAGCGGAGTTTGGCGGACATCGGGCAACCGGATTTCAAGGGAGCAAGGGCCACAGTCTACCCGTCCAGCGCGCGCATTCAGCGCGTGGCACTGAACCCCTTCTGACCCTTGGGAAAGCGTGTCGACCAAGGTCGACACCTACCAGAGCGGGATGCCGTTCCGCAGGCCGCGGGCAACTGTCGAAGGCGGGGTGGGTCCGGTTGCGGGGGCGTGAGCCGCATGGATGCGGCGACCGAGCCTACATGGACGTATTTACGGCGTCCCCCGCAACCGGACCCACCCCGCCATCCCACGGTTGCCCGGCTTTTGACGTTGACGTTGATTCGGCGGGTGCAGGGCGCAGCCCTGCCGAACCCCCTTCAGCATCCATGTCCGAATGTGGCGAGTATCGCCGCCCCCGCAGGCCTAGACTGGCGCCATGGACACCGCACTCGCCCTCGACACCGCCGCCTGCGACCGCGCCCGCCTGGCCCGTGACGCACGCTTCGACGGCGTGTTCTTCACCGCCGTGCGCAGCACCGGCATCTACTGCCGCCCTGTCTGCCCGGCGCCGCCGCCGAAACCACGCAACATCACCTACTACCCGACCGCCGCCGCGGCCGCTGCCGCCGGTTACCGCCCCTGCCTGCGCTGCCGCCCGGAACTGGCGCCGCAGGCCCAGCAGGCCCTCGCCGGGCAGACCGTACAGCGCGCCTTGGCCATCATCCATGGCGGCTTCCTGCAGGAGCAGCCGGTAGCGGACCTGGCACAGAAGATCGGACTCAGCGCGCGCCAGCTGCAGCGCCTGTTCGTCGAACATCTCGGCGCAACACCCGGGCAGATCCATGCCACCCACCGCCTGCTGCTGGCCAAGCAGTTGCTGACGGAAACCACGCTGCCAGTGACCGACGTCGCGCTGGCCGCGGGCTACAACAGCCTGCGCCGCTTCAATACCGCGTTCCTGCAGGGCTGCGGGATGGCGCCGACCGCTCTGCGTCGCCAGCATCAACCGCTGGCTGCCGATGATGGCGGCCTGGTGCTGCGCCTGGTGTATCGCCCGCCGCTGGACTTCCCACGCATGCTGGCGTTCCTGCGCAAGCGCAGCCTGCCCGGCATCGAACTGATCGGCGAAGACAGCTACCAGCGCGTGCTCGGCACGCCGGAGCGCCCCACCCTGCTGCGCGTCACCGCCGATCCGAAGCGCCCGGAGCTGCGCCTGCAGCTGGGCGCGGTGGATCCGCGCCTGATCCCGGACATCGTGCGCCGAGTACGTCGCGTTTTCGACCTCGATGCAGACCTGCAGCAGGTTCACGCCGCCCTCAACGAAGAACCCCTGCTGGCACGCGGCATCACCGAACGCCCCGGGCTGCGCGTGCCCGGCGGCTGGGATGGTTTCGAAGTGGGCGTGCGTGCGGTGCTGGGCCAGCAGGTCAGTGTCGCCGCCGCCACGACCTTTGCGCGGCGTCTGGTCGATGCATACGGGGCGCACCTGCCGGGCATGCCGTCCGAGTTCGATCGCCAGTTCCCGGCGCCCGAGATGGTGGCCGAAGCGCCACTGGAATCGATCGGCCTGCCGCGCACCCGCGCCGCCACCGTGCGTGCGCTGGCCGCCGCCTGTGCCAGTGGCCAGCTCGACTTCGGTCCCGGCCAGGCGCTCGAAGAATTCGTTGCGCGCTGTGTTGCACTGCCCGGCATCGGCCCGTGGACCGCGCAGTACATTGCCCTGCGCGGACTTGGCCAGCCCGATGCCTTCCCCGCCGGTGACCTGGTGCTGCAGCAGGTCCTCGGCCACGCGCAGGGCCAGCGCCTGAGCGAGCGTGCAACCGAAGCCCGCTCGCAATCGTGGCGCCCGTGGCGCGCCTACGCCGTGCTGCACCTGTGGCACTTGTCCGGCACTTTCGTTGGAGAACCGACATGACCCTGTTGTTCGATCGTTTCGACAGCCCTATCGGCGTGCTGACCATCGCCGGTGACGAGCGTGGGCTGTCACATGTGCTGTTCCCGGAGAACCGCCATCCGGCACGCGGCCGCGACGGCTGGCATTACGCGCCGGATGCTTTGCCGGAAGCGCGCGACCAACTGCTGCAGTTCCTGCACGGCGAGCGCAACCAGTTCGACCTGCAGCTGGCGCCACGTGGCACCCCGTTCCAGCTACGCGTGTGGCAGGCGCTGGCGCTGATCCCGTTTGGCCAGACCTGGAGTTACCTTCAGCTGGCGCAGCACCTGGGCCAACCCAGCGCGACCCGCGCGGTGGGCGCGGCGAACGGCCGCAATCCGCTGCCGATCATCCTGCCCTGCCATCGTGTGATCGGCAGCAACGGCGCGCTGACCGGTTTCGGCGGCGGGCTGGAAACCAAGGCCGCGCTGTTGCGGCTGGAACAACGCCAGGCACCGCTGTTCGCCTGAGAGTTGCTGGCCGGGCGGCGCCCGGCACCCGCAGAAGCAACGGCAACGGCCGAAGCAACAGCAGGATTCCGTGGGATGCCGTGGTGGGTCCGGTTGCGGGGGACGCCGTGAACCCTTCCATGGGGGCTTGGCCGCGGCATCCATGCCGCGGACACCCCCGCAACCGGACCCACCACGCCTTCGACAGGTTCCTGCGATCCGTCGGGATGGCCTACTGAGCGGTGGCTGGTAGGTGTCGACCTTGGTCGACACGGTAGATCCACGCCATGCGTGGATGGAAGCATCTGTAATCTGTCTGGAGAAGAGCCCCCTTGTTGTTGAAGGGGGCGCGCCGACAGGCGCGGGGATAAGGAAAAATGCGCGGACACGCTGCGTCCTTCGGCGCAACGTGTCTTGGGCCGGTCATTGCACCGGCTTATCATGCGTGGATGACTTCCGTACGCCTGACCTGCGCGCTGGCGCTGCTGCTGCCATTGGCCGCCTGCACCACCGCGCCCGCCCCTTCTGCCTCTGTTCCCACCACTGCTGCAACAGCTGCACCGCCGAAGCTGCTTCTGATCTCGATTGACGGCCTGCGCGCCGATGCGCTCGATCGCGGCCTGACACCGAACCTGCAGCGACTGATCGACGGCGGGGTACGCGCGCGCTGGATGACGCCGTCGTACCCCTCCCTGACCTTCCCCAACCACTACACCATCGCCACCGGCCTGCGCCCGGACCACCACGGCATCGTCAACAACAGCATGGACGATGCAGCACTGGGACGTTTCGAACTGAGCAACCGCGAGGCGGTCACCACCAGTGGCTGGTGGGGCGGTGAGCCGATCTGGGTCAGCGCCGAGAACGTCGGCGTGCGCACCGCCACCACCTCGTGGCCGGGCAGCGAGTCGGAAATCGGCGGCGTGCGCCCGAGCCAGTGGCGCGTCTATGACGGGCAGGAGCCGCTGGAGCAGCGCGCCGGCGTCGTGCTCGACTGGCTGGCGCAGACCGATGCCGATGCGCCGCGACTGACCACGCTGTACATGGAACACGTGGACAAGGCCGGCCATCACTACGGCCCGGATTCGAAGCAGTACGCCGACGCCATCGTGCGTGCCGACCAGATCATCGGGCAGGTGCTGGACGGCCTGCGGCAGCGTGGGCTGGCATCCACCACCAACGTGATCGTGGTGTCTGACCATGGCATGGCCAGCGTGGCCGATGGCCACGTGATCGCGACCGAATCGATGGTCGATCCGGCCATCGCGCGCAATGTCAGCCAGGGCCAATCCGTAGGGTTCGCCCCTCTGCCCGGCCGTGAAACGGATGCCGAGCGCGCGCTGCTTGGCCGCCATGCGCATTACGAATGCTGGAAGAAGGAAAGCCTGCCACCGCGCTGGCAGTACGGTACGCACCCGCGGGTTCCGGACATCGTCTGCGCCATGGATGAAGGCTGGGATGCGCTGCACCGCGAAAAGATCGCCAAGCGCGCCAAGCAGGAGCGGGGTTCGCATGGCTACGACAATGCGCTGCCGTCGATGCGTGCGGTGTTCGTGGCCGGCGGCCCGTCGTTCCGCCAGGGCCTGGTGATCGAGGGCTTCGACAACGTGGATGTCTACCCGCTGCTGGCCCACCTGCTGCAGGTGCCGGCTGCACCGAATGATGGCAATCCGGAAACGCTGAAGCAGACCCTGCGTTGATCGAATGTCTCCGCCGGGCATGGCCCGGCGCTACCGCGCCAATGTGGGTAGTGCCGGCCCACAGCCGGCGGACGCGGCGGCCCGGACGGCACGCATAAAAAAACGCGGCGCCAGGCGCCGCGTTTTCTTTGGACTCATCACCGGCCGGATCAGGCCTTGGCGACGGCCTTCTTCGCCACGGCCTTCTTCGCCGGAGCCTTGGCCACGGTCTTCTTGGCAACCGGGGCGGCGGCGCCTACGGCGACCTTGCTCGCGGTATGCGAACGGGCGTTGCCGTAGCTGGCGTTGTAACGCTTGCCCTTGGCGGTCTTGCGGTCACCCTTACCCATGTCTTCAACTCCTCAAGTGTGAAATCTGGTTACCCCGTACTGACACGGGTTCGGCGGGGCCGCCTTGCTGGGCGCCCCCGCGCACGATCGAAAATCCTATCACGGAGCGCCTAGTGCGCGCAGCTGGCGTCGTGCACGTGACCGTGGTTGAGGCGCAGGTTGACCAGGTGGGCCACGCCCACCAGCAGGCCGCCGATGGTCATCACCACCGCGTGCGGCACCGCGTTGTGGTGCAGCGGGTCGTACAGCACGCCCGCCCACAGCGCGACCAGGCCGGGAATCAGGAAGCCCAGCGCGCGCAACGCACCATGGCGGCGGTAGCCCCAGACCAGGCTGAACAGACCCAGCAGGGTCACGAACACCACCAGAGCCTGCTCCACGCCGTCGCTCAGCCAGAACGACAGGCCCAGCGACGGCGCCGCCGCCAGCAACACGGGGATCACCGCGCAGTGCACCGCGCACAGCATCGAACCAGTGGCACCGAAACGGTCGAGCAGGTGGCGCAGGCGTGAGGACAGGGACATGACTTCCAGCAGGGTCGGCGAATCGTTATGGAATAATATAACATCCATTCCCGACCCGCACGGTTTCCCTCCCCCTGTCCCGCTGACGGGATTCGTGCGCCCAGCGATTGATATACAGTAACAAAGGACTTCTTCATGCCCACCCACACCCCGCGGCTCAAGCCGCATTCCCTGGCCCTGGCTCTGGCCACCCTGCTGCCGTCCATTGCCTTTGCAGCCGGCCAGGACACCTCCCATCGTGACCGCCACCTGACTGAACTGTCGTCGGTGCAGGTGACTGCTTCGCCGCTGCAGGGCGATGCCGAATCGCTGGCGCGCCCGGTTGACGTGCTGGCTGGCGAGCGCCTGGACGAGCAGAAGGCCGGTACCCTCGGCGACACCGTGGCCAAGCTGCCGGGTGTGCAGAGCACCTTCTTCGGCCCCGGTGTCGGCCGCCCGATCATCCGCGGCCAGGAAGGCCCGCGCGTGGCCGTGCTGTCCAACGGCATGGGCAACATGGATGCGTCCACCGTCAGTGCGGACCATGCCACCAGCATCGAGCCGTTCCTGGCCGACCAGATCGAAGTGCTGAAGGGCCCGGCCACGCTGCTGTTCGGCAGCGGTGCCATCGGTGGTGCGGTCAACGTGGTCGATGGCCGCATCGCGCGCGAACTGCCCGAGCGTCCGCTGAGCGGCCGCGCCGAGCTGCGTGGCAATTCGGTGAACAACGAGCGCAGCGGCATGTTCCGCCTCGATGGCGTCACCGGCAATGTCGTGCTTCATGTGGACGGCCTGGTACGCAATGGCGACGACTACCGCATTCCCGGCTATGCGGTGATCGACAGCCTGGAAGACCACCACGACGACCACGACCACGCGGGCGAGGAGGGCGAAGAGCCGCGCCGCGGCCGCCTCGACAACAGCTCCATCCGTACCCGCGCCGGTGGCGTCGGCGCGACCTGGCTGGGCGACGGCGGCTACTTCGGCGTGTCGGCCAGCACCTACCGCACCAACTACGGCATTCCCAACGGAGCGCACGTGCACGCCGATGGCGACGATCACGGCCATGACCACGGCCACGACCATGGCGACGAAGAGGAAGGCGGCGACGAGCATGACGTGCGCATCGACATGGTGCAGAACCGCTTCGAGACCAAGGCTGGCATCTACAACCCGGTCTCCTTCCTGAAGAACATCAACGCACGCGTGGCCTACACCGACTACGAGCACGTGGAACTGGAGGCCGGCACGCCCTCCACCCGCTTCACCAACCGTGGCATCGAGGCACGCCTGGAAGCGGTGCAACAGCAGATCGGCGGCTGGGATGGCGCGTTCGGCCTGCAGTTCGGCAACAGTGATTTCGGCGCCAAGGGTGAAGAGGCGTTCGTACCGGATACCGGTACGAAGAACATCGGCCTGTTCGTGCTGCAGGAAAAGCAGTTCGGCCCGTTCAAGCTGGAACTGGGCGGCCGCCACGATCAGGTCAAGCTGGACCCGACCGGTGACTACCGCCGTCGCACGTTCGGCGCCACCAACCTGTCTGCCGCTGGCATCTGGAAGCTCAACGATGCCGTTGATCTGCGCATCGGCGTGGACAGCTCCGAGCGTGCACCGACCAACGAAGAGCTGTATGCCGCCGGCGCGCACATCGCCACCCGCTCGCTGGAAATCGGCGATGCCAACCTGAAGACCGAGCGCGGCCAGCGCGTGGAACTGGGTATCCACACCCACAGCGAACGCCTGGACTTCTCGGCGTCGGTCTATCAAACGAAGTTCAAGGACTTCATCTACCTGGCCGACACCGGCGTAACCGAAGGCCTGCCGGTTCGTGCATGGACCCAGCAGGACGCGGTGTTCCGCGGTGCCGAGGCCGAAGCGCTGGTACACCTGTTCGAGGGCGGCGCCGGTGACTGGGATCTGCGCCTGTTCGGTGACTACGTGAAGGCCAAGCTGGATGGCAGCGGCAGCCGCAACCTGGACATCGCCGTGCCGCATGGCGACCACACCCACAACTACAGCGTGGAACTGGCCAACACCGGCTACCTGCCCCGCATCGCCCCGGCCCGCATCGGTGCCGACCTGCGCTGGTCGAAGGATGGCTGGCGCGCTTCGGTCGGTGCGGTGCGTTACAGCCGCCAGAAGGACGTCGCGCAGAACGAGGAGCCGAGCAACGGCTACACCCTGGTCGATGCGCACCTGGCCTATCGCTGGGACCGCAACGCCAGCAACAGCTACGAGGTCTTCCTGGATGGCAGCAACCTGACCAACCGCGAAGTGCGTCCGCATACGTCGCTGCTGCGTGACTACTCGCCGCTGCCGGGCCGTGGTGTCGCATTCGGCATCCGCGCGTTCTTCTGATCGCGTAGGCGGGGTCGGATCCCTTTCCGCAGGAAAGGGCTCTGACCCCACGTGATCCTACGGGGGCCTTCGGGCCCCCGTTTTCGTTCAGATTCCCACCATCACGTATCCGTCACAAAGATGTGCGTACGACAACAAGCGGACAATCCCGTCACTCAATGTCTCGCCAACCGGACACTAATGTCCGAAAATATACCCATGACCGCCCAACGTGCCGATGCTGCTGCCCGCCGTGCCCTCATCCTCGACGCCGCCGATCATGTGTTCGGCCAACACGGTGTCACCGCCCCTCTGGACCTGGTGGTTGAACGTGCCCAGGTAGGCCGCGCCACCCTGTACCGCAACTTCCCCGACCGCACCGCGCTGATCCAGGCGTTGCTGCAACGCGCGGTCGACCGGATCCGGCGCCAGGTCGAACAGCTCGGCGACCGCGACGATGCCCTGTTCGAGGTGTTCGAGGGCATGGCCCAGCGCATCATCGATTCACCGGCGCTGGCCGATTACTGGCGCGCCGTCGATTCGGATGTGCCAGCCATGCGCACCGCGCGCGAAACCGTGCGCGACCTGCTGGAGGTGCCGATCGCCCGCGCCAAGGCAGCCGGCCTGTGCCGGGCCGATCTGGAAAAGACGGATATTTCACTGATCTCGGGCATGCTGGGGGCGGCCCTGCGCGGCAAAACCCGCGACGAGCGTGCCCAGTTGGCCGGGCGTGCCCTGCAGCTGCTGCGCGGGGGTCTCCAGGGAGCAGCCAGCGAGGCCCGCTGATGGTCCAGCCGTATCTGAAGCCGGTTCCGGATTGGGAGGAGCACGAGAAGCCGACCATGCCCGGTTCGGCATCGATGCCCTGGCATCCGCCGTATCGGCGCGTGGCCTATGCACTGGTGTCGCTGCTGGTGGCGATCACCGGCGGCCTCGGCAATGCGCTGGTGACCGCCAACCTGCCGTTCCTGCAGGGCCAGCTGGCGCTGACCCCGACCCAGGGCAGCTGGCTGGTGGCGGCCTATGCAATGGTCAACGTCACGGCCAACCTGCTGGCCTTCAAGTTCCGCCAGCAGTACGGCATCCGCCTGTTCGCAGAGATCGGGCTGGGCCTGTATGCGGCGCTGGCGGTGCTGCACCTGTTCGTCGGCAGCTTCGAGACCACGATGCTGACCCGTGCCGCCAGCGGCTTCGCTGGCGCGGCCTGTTCGACCCTGGGCACGCTGTACATGTTGCAGGCGCTGCCGCGGCGGTTCACCGGCAATCTGCTGGTGGTCGGGGTCGGCCTTTCGCAGCTGGCGGTGCCGATCGCCTGGATCGTTTCGCCAGGCCTGGTCGATACCGGCCAGTGGCACCAGCTGTATTCCTTCGAAGCCGGCCTGGCGCTGTGTGCATTTGCAGCCGTGGTGGTGCTGAAGCTGCCGCCCGGCATCCAGATCAAGGCCTTCGAACCGCTGGACTTCCTCACCTTCGCGCTGCTGGCACCGGCGGTCGCGCTGCTGGTGATCGTGCTGGCGCAGGGCTACACGCGCTGGTGGCTCAACACGCCATGGCTGGGCTGGGCACTGGTCGCCTCGATCGTGCTGTCCACCACCGCCTTCATCATCGAGCACTACCGGCGCAATCCGCTGCTGCAGATCCGCTGGCTGTCGAAGCTGCCGGTACTGCACTTCATCGTCGGTGCCTTTCTGATCCGCTTCCTCACCACCGAGCAGTCCTATGGCGTCGTCAACCTGATGCGCACGCTGGGCATGGGGCCTGACCAGATGCGCCCGCTGTTCGTGGTGATACTGGCGGGCGTGGTCACTGGCATCGCCGGAGCATCACTTACCTTCGGCCCGAAGCGGCTGATCCCCCAGCTGCTGATGGCGATCCTGCTGCTGGGCGCCGCCGCCTTCTTCGACCAGCATCGCACCAGCATGGATCGGCCGCACGACTTCTATGCCAGCCAGTTCCTGGCCTCGGTCGGCGCCGGCATGTTCATGGGCCCGTTGATCATGCTCGGCATTTCCGCCGCTCTGAAACAGGGCGTGGATCACATGATCACCTTCCTGGTAACGCTGTCGATCACGCAGACCCTGGGGGGCCTGGCCGGATCGGCGGTGCTGGGTACCTTCCAGCTGCATCGCGAACAGCTGTACTCCAGCGCGCTGACCAGCCAGCTCGACCCGGCCGATCCTGTGGTGGCGCAGCGCCTGCGTATCCAGCAGCAGCTGTACGCTGCCCAGATCACCGATCCGGTGCTGCGCAGCGCGCAGGGCAGCGCGCAGCTGGCGCAGACGACGCGCCGCGAAGCCAACGTGCGCGGCTTCAATGATGTGTTCACGCTGAGTGGCTGGCTGGCCATCGGCTTCCTGTGCTGGTTGCTGCTGTTGTCGGTGCGCACCGCCGTGCTCAAGCAATGGCGCAAGCGCCATCCCATCTCCCCTGCTGCGGCCACGCCGGCCGCATCCCGTTGAGTCCGTCCTCATGCCTCCCGTCCCGCCCCGCCCTGACGATACCGACGCCGACAACGTCACCCCACCGCCACCGACCGATGCGGCGCCAGCGCCCACGCTGGCTGCACCGGCAGCCGCACCGAAATACCTCAAGCCCAGCGCGCGCAGTGTGGTGGTGATGGTGGTGGTGGCGTTGCTGGGCATCGCGCTGATCCTGCGCGCGTGGCACCTGTGGCCGTTCACCAGCACGGTGATGGTGACCGACAATGCGTATGTGCGCGGGCAGATCACGGTGATGGCGCCGCAGGTGAACGGCTATGTGACCGAGGTGCTGGTGAAGGACTTCCAGCACGTGAAGGAGGGCGCGCCGCTGCTGCGCATCGATGACCGCATCTACGCACAGCGTGTCGCGCAGGCACAGGCAACGCTGGACAGCGCGCGCGCGGCGCTCGCCAACTCCGACCAGTCGCAGGCCCAGAACCGCGCACAGATCGCCTCCGCGCATGCAACGCTGTCGGCCGGCCAGGCCGAACTGCAGCGCGCGCGCAACGAGCTGAAGCGCTACGAGGAACTGGCCGCGCAGCAGTTGGTGTCGATCAATGACCGCGACAAGTTCCGCACCACCCAGGCGTCGGCACAGGCCAGCGTCCAGCAGTCACAGGCGCAGATCCGCATTGCCGAGGAAACCCTGGTATCGACCCAGGTCGCGCGCAAGAGCCTGGAGGCGCAGGTGGAGAGCGCACAGGCGCAGCTGGAACTGGCGCGCATCGATCTGGCCAATACCGTGATCCACGCGCCGCGCGACGGGCAGATCAGTGAAGCCAGCGTGCGCGTGGGCCAGTACGTCGCGGCCGGTTCTCAGCTGCTGTTCCTGGTGCCTGACACGCTGTGGGTGGTGGCCAACTACAAGGAAGGCCAGACCTGGGGAATGGCCATCGGCCAGCCGGCCACGTTCTCTGTGGACGCGTTCCAGGGCCAGGTGCTGCGTGGCCGCGTGCAGGAGATCGCCCCGGCCACCGGGTCGGAATTCAGCGTGCTGCGCCCGGACAATGCCAGCGGCAACTTCACCAAGGTGGTGCAGCGGCTGCCGGTACGGATTTCGATCAATGAAGGCCAGAAGCTGGCCGCAGAGTTGCGGCCTGGCATGTCGGTGATCGTGCGGGTGGATACCGCAAGCAAGCCGATGGACTAGGACGCGACCCTGCAGGACTCGGCTTGGTAGAGACGGCTTGGTAGAGTCGACTGTCAGTCGACTATCGCGCAGCGCGGGGTACTCGTGGGCTTCACGGAAGAGCAGTCGACTAACAGTCGACTCTACCGCCGACCGACTCTACCGCCGACACGATCAGCCCGCGCAGCGCGCGCAGAGCCCGTGCACTTCCAGGGTCTGTGCCTGCGGCTGGAAGCCCAGCTCCTTGGCACGCTTTTCCAGCTGGGTGACGATCTCGCGGTCTTCCAGTTCCACTGCGCTGTGGCAGCTGTTGCAGATCAGGAACGGCACCGAATGCGCGGCGCTGCTGGGGTGATGGCAGGCCACGAATGCATTCACCGACTCCAGCTTGTGCACGAAGCCATTGGCCATCAGGAAGTCCAGCGCGCGGTACACGGTGGGCGGGGCATCAGCGCCCACGCCCTTGCCGTTGCGCACCCATTCCAGCAGCTCGTAGGCTTTGACCGGCTTGCCGGCCTCGGCGATCAGCTTCAGCACGTTGGCGCGGATCGGGGTCAGGCGCAGCCCGCGTTCGCGCGAGACGCGCTCGACCACCGCCACGAAATCCGATGCGTCATGGACGTGGTGGTGCGGGGCGGTACAGGCAGTGGCGGTCTTGGCGGGCATGCGTGTTCTCCGGTTCGGGCCTGGCAAGGATGCCTCAGGCCGTTGCTACCTTGGTGATGGCCACATCAATGCGTTTCAAGGCCTGCTCGCGGCCGGCCAGGTACACGGTATGGGAAATGTCAGGGCTGACCTGGGTGCCGGTGATGGCCACGCGCAGCGGCTGGGCAACCTTGCCCATTCCGATCTCCAGCGCCGCGGCGGCATCATGCAGGGCCACGCCCACCGACTCGGCGGTCCATTCCGGCAGGGCTGCCAGCAGCTCGCGGGCCTTGCCCAGCGCCACCTCGGCGCCGGCCTTGAAGTGCTTGGCCACGGCGGTTTCGTCGTACTCGGTCAGCGGCTGGTACCAGACCACGGCCTTTTCGGCCATTTCCTTCAGGGTCTGCACGCGTTCACGCAGGGCGATCACCACGTCCTCCGGGGCCGGGCCGGCGGCCACGTCCAGGCCCAGCTTCCGCAGCTGGTACACCAGGTGCGGCACGATGGCGGCCACGTCCTCGGTCTTCAGGAAGTGCTGGTTGACCCAGCCCAGCTTGGCCATGTCCAGGCGCGAGGCCTTGGAATTGCAGTCCTTCACGTCGAACAGGTCGATCAGTTCCTGGCGGCTGAACAGCTCCTGGTCACCATGCGACCAGCCCAGGCGGGCCAGGTAGCTCAGCAGCGCATCGGGCAGGTAGCCGGCGTCCTTGTACTGCATCACGTCGGCCGCGCCGGTGCGCTTGGACAGCTTGGCGCCCTGCTCGTCCAGGATCATCGGCATGTGGCCGAACCTCGGCACCGGCGCACCGATGCCTTCGTACAGGTTGATCTGGCGCGGGGTGTTGTTGATGTGGTCGTCGCCGCGGATGACCTCGGTGATGCCCATGTCCCAGTCGTCCACCACCACTGCGAAGTTGTAGGTGGGGTAGCCGTCCGGGCGGAAGATGACCATGTCATCCAGCTCGCTGTTGGCGATCTCGATGCGGCCTTTGATCAGGTCGTCGAACACCACCGTACCTTCCAGCGGGTTCTTGAAGCGGATGACGCGATTCGGGTCGTCCTTGCGCGGCAGGCCCAGGTCACGCGCGGCGCCGTTGTAGCGCGGCTTTTCCTGCTTGGCCATGGCGGCCTCGCGCATCGCGTCCAGCTCTTCGCGGGTCTCGTAGGCGTAGTACGCCTTGCCGTCGGCCACCAGCTGCTCGGCCACTTCCAGATAGCGGGCGACGCGGTCGGTCTGGTAGATCGGGCCCTCGTCGTAGTCCAGGCCCAGCCACTCCATCGCCTCCAGGATCGCGTCGATCGCGCCCTGGGTGCTGCGTTCACGGTCGGTATCCTCGATGCGCAGCACGAACTCGCCGCCACGGTGGCGGGCCTCCAGCCAGCAGTACAGCGCAGTGCGGGCACCACCGATGTGCAGGTAGCCGGTGGGACTGGGGGCGAAGCGGGTGCGGCAGGTCATGGACGGCTCGAGGAACGGGAATCCCCTGATTTTACCACCAGCCCCGGAAAGGCAAGGAGGGGCGGATGCATCGCCCCCTCCCCTCCGGTTTTTCAGGGCTGCGGTTCAGCCTTGCGCGGGAACGACTGCTCGCGCATCGCCGCGTTGTAGGCGAACGAGGCGACGATGGCGGCGGCCTGCTTCAGGTCTTCCGGCTCGGCGTGGTCCCAGGTATCCAGGTGGCTGTGGTGGACATTGGTGAAGTAGTCCAGCCGGTCCTGGATGAACTGGAAGCCCGGCAGGCCGATGCGGTCGAAGCTGATGTGGTCGGTGCTGCCGGTGTTGCGGGTGGCCACGGTAGTGGCGCCCACGTCATGGAACGGCGCCAGCCAGGCTTCGAAGATCGGCATCGCCGCCAGGTTCTCCTGCGCATAGATGCCACGGAACCGGCCCGAGCCGTTGTCCATGTTGAAGTAGACCTGGAACTTGTCGTAGTCGCGGGTCTTCTGCAATGCACCGGTCGGCTCGCGCAGCGAGGCCGGCAGTGCCTTCTGTGCCGCGTCGGTGGGTTCCGGGAAACGACCGAAGTGCTTGGCCACATAGGCCTGCGAACCAATCAGGCCCTGTTCCTCGCCGCTCCACAGCGCCACGCGGATGGTGCGCTTCGGCTTGGCGCCGGTGGCCTTGAGGATGCGCATCGCCTCCATCATCACTGCCACGCCGGCCGCGTTGTCGGCCGCACCGGTACCGCTGTGCCACGAATCCAGGTGCGCGCCGATCATCACCACTTCGTCGGGCCTGCTGCTGCCGCGGATCTCGGCCAGCGTGTTGTAACCCGGCTGGTCGGCCTGGTCGGTGAAACGCGCGGCCACATCCACGCGCAGGCGCACGGTCTGCTTGGCCTCCAGCGCGCGCACCAGTGGATTGAAGTGCTCGCTGATCATCGCCAGCTCGGGGATGCCCACCGATTCACCGGCCTTGCGCGAACCACCACCGGCAACGCGGATGATGCCGTTGTCCCAGCTGCTGATACTGATCGAGGCCAGCGCGCCCTCTTCCACGAAGAACGCATTGACCTTGGTCGCCAGCTGCTGGCGTTCCTGGTACTCCTTGACCCGCTTGGCACGTTCGGCGGTGGCGTCCTTGTCCTTGGGCAGGGTGAACTCCTGCAGGCCCTCCAGCGAGGTGGCGTCATGCCGGTGCGAATCGGGCTCGGTGCCGCGCTTGTACTCGCGCGCCTGGCCCAGCAGCAGGATCTTGTCGCGCAGCTTGCCGCGGTACTTCTCGATGTCTTCCGGCTTCTTTATCTCGACCTGGACCAACTCGCCTTCGACCGGGCCCTTGGTGCCCGGCGTCCAGGCCTTGGGCAGCGCATGCAGCGGCTGCACGCGGTCACCCAGCATTTCCACGCTGGCCGAGGTGAACTCCCAGCCACGGCCGAAATCATCGAAGGCTTCGTCGTGGACGTTGTCCAGCTTCCATTCGTTGAACTTGCCGCGGGTCCAGGCATTGGCGCGGCCCATCGCCGGCGAATTGGTCAGGCGCGGGCCGATGCGCTCGGTGAGATAGCTGAAGGTGTCCATCACCTGCGAACGATGGAAGGCCTCCTGGCGGATGCGGCTGACCATGTCCAGGTCCACCGTTTCGCGCTGCTGCGCCCCTGCATTGCCACCCATCACCAGCGCTGCGGCCAGCACGCCCCACTTCAACACATTGCACCCCTGCCCTTCGGCTCGATCATCAACCCATCGAGTCTAGCCAGCAGGGGCGCGGCGATACCGTCCCATCGGTCATGGACAGCTGTAGATCCACGCCATGCGTGGATGAACAGCCGAATCACCCACTCCATCCCAGCCACAACTGCGCCCGCTCCGGCAGCAACAGCAACCAATGCCGCCGGTCAATGCTGCTGCAGCCATACACCGCCGCATGTGCCGGCCAGTCATCCGGCAGGCCGCCGATGCCGATCTCGGCCAGCGCCTCTGCCCCGGCCTTCCATGGCCGGTAGCGCGGCACCCGGCCGGCCATCGCGCCGCGTCCCTGCCGCGCACCCTGCAGCCATCCCAGCCCCTGCCCCTGCAATCCTTCGCAGGTCACCGCGGCCAGTTGGAATCGGACCAGGCCAGGGGCGATCCGTGCCCCCGGCAAGGCCGCCAGCACGCCATGTGCCTGCAGCAATGCATCCACTTCCAGCAGGGCCGGGATGCCCTGCCGTGCCCGTTGCCGCAATCCCTGGCGCCAGCCCATGGCGTGCTCCTTACTTCAGTTCCGCGCCAAGCGCGTACCAGTCGACCCGGCGGGTCACCCACATCGCCAGCGCCAGGATCACGAACAGCAGCAGCGAACCCATCAGCAGCGCGTTGTTCTCCGACACCAGCAGGCCATACAGCGCGCCGTACAACACGGTCAGCAGCGCGGCAAAGCCGAGGCCACGCTTCCAGTGGCCCAGCACGTTGGCCAGGTACACCGCCTGCAGGCCGATGCAGGCCACCGCCGAGACCACGTACGCCTTCCAGAAGGCGATGTGCTCGGACAGGCTGATCAGCAGCAGGAAGAAGATCGCCAGCGCCAGGCCCACCATCAGGTACTGCAGCGGATGGATGCGCAGCGACTTGATCAGCTCGAACAGGATGAAGCCGACGAAGGTCAGCAGCACGAACAGCACGCCATACTTCGAGGCACGGTCGGCCTGGGTGTAGGTGTCGACCGGATCGACCAGCGATACCGTCACTGCCTGCGAATCCACCGAACCATCATTGCGCAGCTGTCGCTGTGCGTCGGACGCCAGCGAGGACACCGCCCAGCGCGCATCAAAGCCCTGCGCATCAACGCGGCGTTCATTCGGCAGGAACGCACCGCTGAACGACGGATGCGGCCAGCTCGAACGCAGCGCGATGTGGGTGTCATCGCCCACCGGCACCACCGACAGCATGCGGCTGCCGTCCAGGCGCAGCTCCAGCTCGACTGTGCTGGCGGCCAGCGTGCCGCCATGGTCTTCGGCGAATCCGGCCACCGGTGCATGCAGACCGCGGCCCACTTCGCTGGCTGCACCGACGCCCGGCAGCAGGCGCAGCTGCTGGCCATCCACGCGCAGGTTGGGCGTACCCACCAGGCCACGCACATCGGAAACCCCCACCGCCACGTACGGTTGACCGTAGCTGCGGCCTGCCTTCACCGGGTAATCGTCTTCGGCGAAGATCGCCTTCATCTGGCCGTTCCAGCTGTACACCGGCACCTTGAACAGGCCGACCTCACGTTGGCTCGGCAGCATCTCACCGCCCACCTCCAGCGACGCCGGCATCTGCAGCCAGTGCCCTTCGGTGACCTGTACCTCGGTCTTCTTGACGCCCAGCGGGTCGACCAGCTCAACCTGCTTGCGCTCCACCCAAGGCACCACCCGCACCGGGCCCACCAGCTGCTGTGCACCGGCGCGGCTGTCGGCCACCCGCGAGAAGGCTTCGTCGCGGTACGCACTGCGTTCGTTGATGACACCGCGAATCATCGTCAGCGGAACCAGCAGCAGCAGGATCAGCCCGCCGACAATGGCGAACCGCAGCAGCATCTTCAGGGATTTCATGGTCCATCCTCGTTGGAGAGGGCTGCAGGATGGACCGCTGCAGTGAGCAGGGTTTGTGGCGAATTTGAAGCGAGTGTGAAGTCAGCGGCGCGGACGCTGGCCCGGTGTACCCAGCGGCAACCACAGGCTGGCCACGGTACCGCCGCCGTCGCGGGCATCGACGCTGGCGCGGCCATCATGCAGGCGCGCGACCTCCTGCACGAACGGCAGGCCCAGGCCGGAACTGCGCCGTCCGCTGCCGGGGCGGGCCAGCGAATAGAAGCGTTCGAACACCCGTTCGCGTGCATAGTCGGGAATGCCTGCACCGCGGTCGGCCACCTGCAGGCGCACGCCCTGCCCGTCCGCCTCGGCCTGCAGCGCGATCTCCGCGCCGGCCGGAGAGAACGCAATCGCGTTGTCGATCAGGTTGTGCAGTGCCTGCCGCAGCAGGTAGCCGTCGCCCTGCACCTGCAGGTCGGGCACGCTGCCGATGCGGACCTGCACGCCCACCGCCTGTGCGCGTACCTGTGCGGCCGCGGCCGCATCGGCCAACAAGGTTGGCAGCGCGATCGGATCACGGGTCTGCAGCCAGCCATGCTGTTCCACTTCGGCCAGCGCCAGCAGTTTGTCGATGGTCTCGGTCAACCGCTCCTGCTGATCGACGATGCTGCGTGCGAAATGCATGCGATCGGCTTCCGGAAGCGGCTCCTGCAGCAGCTCGGCGGCACCGCGGATCGCCGCCAATGGACTCTTCATTTCATGCGTCAGTGACTGCACGTACTGCTCGACGTAGGCCTTGCCCTCCAGCTTGCGGCGCATGGTCTCCAGTGCCTGGCCCAGGTCACCGATCTCGTCGCGGCGGCGGCGCGGCGGTGGCACCGGTTCGCCGGCGCTGACCGCACGCGCATAGCGGCTGAGCTGGCCCAGGCCCGTGGTCAGCCACATCGTCACCAGCACACCGACCAGCGCCGACAAGCCGATCAGCCATGCACCGCGTTCAATGATGGCGCGCTGGCTGGCGGCAATGAACGGATCGATGCTGCGGTTGGGCTGGGCCAGGCTGAGCACGCCGATCAGGGTGCGCCCATCGGCCGGGTCATACACCGGCGCGGCCACGTGCATCACCGTGTCACCTTCCTCACCCGGTGTTTCCGGGCTGGAGCGGGCGCCGTACTCGCCGCGCAGCGTGCGGTACACATCATTCCAGCGCGAGTTGTCGCGCCCCAGGTCGCGGCCCAGCGAGTCGTAGATGACGATGCCCTTGGCATCGGTGATGGTCACCCGGTAATCCAGCGAGCGCTTCGGGAAGCGCCAGACCATCGCCTTCAGGTCGCGCTGCCGCGCCTTGGCCAGGTTGCGGGTGAAGCTGCCGCTGCGGATGGTGCCGGCCTTGACGTCGGCGGCGGCCATTTCGGCCAGCACGTTGGCCGCATCGACCAGGGTCGATTCCATCGCCTGGCGCACACCGGGCTTCACCTCGTTGACGAACACGCGCATCACGAAGAAGGCGGCGATGCCGGTGATCAGGAAGAAGCCCAGGAACAGCTTCAGTACCAGGCGCATCGGCTAGACCTCCAGCGCGTAGCCAAGGCCACGGTGGGTACGGATCGGGTCATCGCAGGCACCGGCCGCACGCAGCTTGGCGCGCAGCGTCTTTACATGCGTATCGACGGTCCGGTCGGCGCTGTCGGCGCTGCTGTCCCAGCCACGGTCCATCAGCTGGGCACGGCTGAGAATGGCGCCGGGGCGCTGCAGCAGCGCCTCCAGCAGCGCGTACTCGTAACGGGTCAGGTCCAGTGCCTGGCCATGGAAGCGGATACGCCGGCCTTCACGGTCGATGGCAAAGGCGCCATGTTCCTGCCAGCCCGCATCGGCACCGGGTGCTGCCACGACCGGTGCCGCGCGGCGCAGGCGCGCACGCACCCGCGCCACCAGTTCGCGCGGCGAGAACGGCTTGGTCATGTAATCGTCGGCGCCCAGTTCCAGGCCGAGCACACGGTCGACCTCGTCGTTGCGGGCGGTCAGGAAGATCACCGGCAGCTGTGCCTCCGGCCCGGGCTGCGCGCGCAGCCGACGGCAGACCTCGAACCCGCCCAGGTCGGGCAGGCCCACGTCCAGCACCACCACGTCGATATCGCCGGCCTGCAGCCGCTGCAGGGCCTCGCCGCCCAGCAGGCAGTGGCTGGCGGCATAGCCCTCGCTGCGCAGCGCGTAGAGCACGGTTTCGGCGATGGCGGCTTCGTCCTCGACCACCAGGACATGGGCAACAGGAGCTGTCATGGCGCGCAGCATAGCCGCTGCGGCCGCCGCCCCGTACACTGCCGCCCATGAACTATCGCCACGCCTTCCATGCCGGCAACCACGCCGATGTGCTCAAGCACATCGTGCAGCTGGCCCTGATCGACAGCTTCAAGCGCAAGGACAGCCCGTTCTTCGTGCTCGACACCCACGGCGGTGCCGGCCGTTACCTGCTGGCCAGCGAAGAAAGCCGCAAGACCCTGGAGGCCGAATCCGGGATCATGCGGCTGATGGCCCAGCCCAAGCTGCCGGAGGTGGTCGAGCGCTACCTGAAGGCGGTGCAGGCCGACAATCCGATCGGCGCGCTGACCACCTACCCCGGCTCGCCGCTGCTGAGCGCACAGGCCATGCGTGCCCAGGACCGCATGGCGGTATGCGAGCTGCAGGAAGCCGAAACGGCCACGCTGAAGGCGCTGTTCGCGCATGACAGCCGCGTCGACGTGCGTGCGGGCGATGGCTACGCACTGCTGCGTTCGCTGCTGCCGCCGAAGTTCAACGGCAGCAAGATCGGCCGCGGCCTGGTGCTGATCGACCCGCCCTACGAGGCGCAGGACGCCGAATACCAGGCCGTCCTGGCCGCGCTGGCCGAGACCCTGGCACGCTGGCCGCAGGCCACCTGCGCGGTCTGGTTCCCGATCAAGCAGCGCCGCACCATCCTGCATTTCCTGCGAAAGGCCACCGCCCTGCCGGTGAAATCGGCGATGACGATCGAGTTCCTGGTGCGCCCGGACGACTCGCCGCTGCGCCTCAACGGCAGTGGCATGCTGCTGCTCAACCCGCCCTGGCAGTTCGACCGGGTGGTCGGCCCGGCCCTGCCGGCACTGCGCCAGCACCTGGGCGAACCCGGTGCCAGCACCCGCCTGGATTGGCTCAAAGCGCCCGAATAACGGCCTTCACGAGGCTGTACCGCCGTGAGCCTTTCGTTCACGGAATGCAGCCCCGGTGATGCCACAATCGATGGACCACCAAGGAATCACCCGGTATGGCCACTCGCAACCGTATGCCGCCCTGGCATGAGATCTTCAAGGCTCCCAGCGGCCACGAGCTGCTGATCCGCCCCATCCGCCCGGAAGATGGCGCACCGCTGCAAGCGGCGTTCAGCCTGTTCGGGCCGGAAGAAATCCGTGATCGTTTCCTGCAGGCGGTGACCGAACTGTCGCCGGAAACCACCCAGCGCCTGACCCACCCCAATCCAAAGACCGAGATCACCCTGGTCGCTGCCGAATCCCTGCCGGCTGGCGAAGCGGTGGTCGGCGCGGTCGCCCGGGCTTCGATCATCCCCGGTACCCGCGAAGCCGAGTACGCGATCCTGATCAGCCGCTTCCTGATCGGCCAGGGCCTGGGCCGGCAGCTGATGCGCAAGCTGGTGAAGTGGGGCCGCGGCAAGTACCTGGACCGCCTGTACGGCGACGTTGCCGCCGAGAACGAGCCGATGAAGCAGCTGGCCGCCTCGCTGGGCTTCAAGCCGGTGCCGCACCCGACTGGCGCCGAAGGCCTGGTGCGGATGGTGCTGGAGCTGGACAACTGAAGGTAGCGCCGGGCCATGCCCGGCGACATTGATTCAACCGCTGCGCTCGCCGGGCTTGGCCCGGCGCTACCCCGCTCACGTCACGATCATGGGCCCGGCGGGGGCTTCTGCTAAAATCCGGGGTCCATGTCGCGTACCTCATACCCCGCCCCGCCGCTGCCGCGTGCCGGCCAGCTCCGCGCCTGGTGGCGCGCCCCCGCCTCGCCGACCGCCCTGGCCTGGTACCTGGCCCAGGCCGCGCGTGCGCACGACGCTCCGCTGCTGGTGATCGCCCGTGACAACCACGGCGCCAACCAGCTCGAAGCCGACCTGCACACCCTGCTCGGCGGCAACCCGGCCCTGCCGGTGGTCGCCTTCCCGGACTGGGAAACCCTGCCCTACGACCGCTTCAGCCCGCATCCGGACATCATCTCGCAGCGTTTGTCCGCCCTGCACCGCCTGCCCACGCTGAAGCGCGGCCTGGTGATCGTGCCGGTGCAGACCCTGCTGCAGCAGCTGGCCCCGCGCAGCTACGTGATCGGTGGCAGCTTCGACCTGAAGGTCGGCCAGCGCCTGGACCTGGAAACGGAGAAGCGCCGCCTGGAAAGCGCCGGCTACCGCAACGTGCCGCAGGTGATGGATCCGGGTGATTTTGCGGTGCGCGGCGGCCTGCTCGACGTGTTCCCGATGGGCGCCGACGAGCCGCTGCGGGTGGAACTGCTGGACGAGGACATCGATTCGATCCGCGCCTTCGACCCGGAAAGCCAGCGCTCGCTGGACAAGGTCGAAGCGGTGCACATGCTGCCCGGCCGCGAAGTCCCGATGGACGAGGCCAGCATCGCCCGCGTGCTGGCCACGCTGCGCGAGCGCTTCGATGTCGATACCCGGCGCAGCGCGCTGTACCAGGACCTGAAGTCCGGGCTGGCCCCGGCCGGCGTCGAGTACTACCTGCCGCTGTTCTTCGAACGCACCGCAACCCTGTTCGACTACCTGCCCGACGGCAGCCTGCCGGTGGTCTGCGCCGGCACTGGCGAAGCCGCCGAAGCGTTCTGGGCGCAGACCGGTGAGCGCTACGAACAGCGCCGCCACGACGTCGAACGGCCGCTGCTGCCGCCGTCGGCGCTGTACCTGTCGCCGGAGCTGCTGCGCGAGCGCCTGAACGATGTACCGCGCATCGAGGTGTGGGCTGCTGACCACGCACGCATCGCCGACGCGCACCCGTTGGGCGACCAGCCGTTGCCGCCGTTGCCGGTGGCGGCGCGCGACGCACCGGCCGGCGACGCACTGAAATCCTTCCTCGGCCACTACCCGGGCCGCGTGCTGATCGCCGCCGATTCGCCCGGCCGTCGTGAAGCCCTGCTGGAAGTGCTGCAGGCCGCCGAGCTGAAACCACCGGTGGTGGCCGACCTGCCCGCGTTCCTCGCCGACGATGCGCGCTTCGCGATCGCCGTGGCGCCGCTGGAGGATGGCTTCGCGCTGGACGATCCGCGCATTGCGGTGCTGACCGAACGCCAGCTGTTCCCCGAGCGCGCCGGCAGCACCCGCCGTACGCGCCGTGCCGGCCGCGAGCCGGAAGCGATCATCCGCGATCTCGGCGAGCTGACCGAGGGCGCGCCGATCGTGCACGAGGACCATGGCGTCGGCCGCTACCGGGGCCTGATCGCGATGGACGTCGGCGGCATGCCCGGCGAGTTCCTCGAAATCGAATATGCCAAGGGCGACCGCCTGTATGTACCGGTCGCCCAGCTGCACCTGATCAGCCGCTACTCGGGCGCCTCCGCGGAAACCGCGCCGCTGCATTCGCTGGGTGGCGAGCAGTGGAGCAAGGCCAAGCGCAAGGCCGCCGAGAAGGTGCGCGACGTGGCTGCCGAACTGCTGGAGATCCAGGCCCGCCGCCAGGCGCGTGCCGGCCTTGCACTGCAGGTGGACCGCGCGATGTATGAGCCGTTCGCGGCCGGCTTCCCGTTCGAGGAAACGCCAGACCAGCTGGCCGCGATCGACGCCACCCTGCGCGACCTCGCCAGCAGCCAGCCGATGGACCGTGTGGTCTGCGGCGACGTCGGCTTCGGCAAGACCGAGGTGGCGGTGCGCGCGGCATTTGCCGCTGCCAGCGCCGGCAAGCAGGTGGCGGTGCTGGTGCCGACCACGCTGCTGGCCGAACAGCATTACCGCAACTTCCGCGACCGCTTCGCCGATTACCCGCTGAAGGTCGAGGTGCTGTCGCGCTTCAAGACCACCAAGGAAATCAAGGCCGAACTGGAGAAGGTTGCCGCCGGCACCATCGACGTCATCGTCGGTACCCACCGCCTGCTGCAGCCGGACGTGAAGTTCAAGGACCTGGGCATGGTCATCGTCGATGAGGAACAGCGCTTCGGCGTGCGCCAGAAGGAAGCGCTGAAGGCGCTGCGCGCCAACGTGCACCTGCTGACCCTGACCGCCACGCCTATCCCGCGCACCTTGAACATGGCCATGGCCGGCCTGCGTGACCTGTCGATCATCGCCACGCCGCCGCCGAACCGGCTGGCGGTGCAGACCTTCATCACCCAGTGGGACAACGCACTGCTGCGCGAAGCCTTCCAGCGCGAGCTGGCGCGCGGTGGCCAGCTGTACTTCCTTCACAACGACGTGGAAAGCATCGGCCGCATGCAGCGCGAGCTGTCCGAGCTGGTGCCGGAAGCGCGCATCGGCATCGCCCACGGGCAGATGCCCGAGCGTGAGCTGGAAAAGGTGATGCTGGATTTCCAGAAGCAGCGCTTCAACGTGCTGCTGTCGACCACGATCATCGAGTCGGGCATCGACATCCCCAACGCCAACACCATCATCATCAACCGCGCCGACCGCTTCGGCCTGGCCCAGCTGCACCAGCTGCGCGGCCGCGTCGGCCGTTCGCACCATCGCGCCTATGCCTACCTGGTGGCGCCGGACCGTCGATCGATCACCCCGGACGCCGAGAAGCGCCTGGAAGCGATCGCCTCGATGGACGAGCTCGGCGCCGGCTTCACCCTGGCCACGCACGATCTGGAGATCCGCGGTGCCGGTGAACTGCTCGGCGAGGACCAGAGCGGGCAGATGGCCGAGGTCGGCTTCAGCCTGTACACCGAGCTGCTGGAGCGCGCGGTGCGCAGCATCAAGCAGGGCAAGCTGCCCGACCTGGATGCCGGCGAAGAAGTGCGTGGCGCCGAGGTCGAGCTGCATGTGCCGGCGCTGATTCCGGAAGATTACCTGCCGGACGTGCACACCCGCCTGACCCTGTACAAGCGCATTTCCAGCGCGCGCGACAGCGACGCGCTGCGCGAGCTGCAGGTGGAAATGATCGACCGCTTCGGCCTGCTGCCGGATGCGGCCAAGCACCTGTTCGCCATCGCCGAGCTGAAGCTCAAGGCCAATACGCTGGGCATCCGCAAGCTCGACCTGGGCGAGAACGGTGGCCGCATCGTGTTCGAATCCAAGCCGAACATCGACCCGATGGTGGTGATCCAGCTGATCCAGAAACAACCGAACCTGTACGCCATGGAAGGGCCCGACAAGCTGCGCATCAAGCACCCGCTGCCGTTGCCGGAAGACCGCTTCAATGCGGCCCGCGCCCTTCTGACCACCCTCGCCCCGGGTTGATCGCCCCCGAATACCCCGCACCGGTCCCCACCCGGTGCGGGCGGATGACCATGTTTCCTGACGCCGTACCCGCCCCCGACCTGCTGCACGCGCAGGCCTGCCTGATCGATGCCCTTTCGATGTCGCTGCAGATGCGCGATGCCTACACCCGCCACCACTGTGACCGCGTCGGCCTGCTCGCGCATCGCCTGGCCGCGCACTGCGATCTTGACGACGACGGCTGCGCGCAGATCGGCCTGGCCGCGCGCTTCCATGACATCGGCAAGATCGGAATTCCCGACGATGTGCTGCTGGCACCGCGCCGGCATACCGATGAGGAGCGCGCGATCATGCGCGAGCATCCGGTACGCGGCGAACACATCTTCCTGGCCACCGGCCGCAGCGACGCGGCGCCGGTTGCGCGGCTGATCCGCGCCCATCACGAGGCCTTCGATGGCAGCGGCTATCCCGACGGCCTGCGAGGCGAGAGCATTCCGCTGGGCTCACGCATCGTCACCGTTGCGGATGCCTACGATGCAATGACCAGCGCGCGCCCGTATCGCGATGCGATGGAGCATGAAACCGCATTGCGGATCATCGAAGCGCAGTCCGGCGGGCTGGTGGATCCCTACGTGCTGCAGCGCTTCCATCGCATGCTGGCGCGGGAGCCCGAGCTGGCATGAGATGCCAACCCGGCATGGCCCGGCACTACCGGCCGTGAAAAACAAAAGGCCCGGCATTCGCCGGGCCTTTCGCACCACGCATCACGTGCGATCGATTACCAGATCACCACGCGCTTGTCGTCTGCACGCACCATCGCATCGCCCGCCTTGCATTGGAATGCAGCGGCATAGGACGGCATGTTCGACGGCGCACCGTTGGCACGGAAGTTGGCCGGGGCGTGCGGGTCGGTGTTCAGGCGGACGCGCAGCTCACCGTCGGTGAAGTTGCGGCGCCACACGGTGGCCCAGTTCATGAAGAAGCGCTGGTCCTGGCTGTGGCCATCAACTTCGACGTTCGCCTTCGGGTCTTCCTTCAGCGCCATCTGCAGCGCGTCGTAGGCTACGGTCAGGCCGCCCAGGTCGCCGATGTTCTCGCCCAGGGTCAGCTTGCCCTTCACGAACACGCCCGGCACCGCCTCATAGCCGTCGAACTGCGCGACCAGCTGGTCGGTACGCTCGGTAAAGGCCTTGCGGTCGGCGTCGGTCCACCAGTTGTCGAAGTTGCCGTTGGCGGCGAACTGGCTGCCCGAGTCGTCGTAGCCGTGCATCATTTCGTGGCCGATGACCGCACCGATGCCGCCGTAGTTCAGCGCCGGATCGGCCTTGGCGTCGAAGAACGGCGCCTGCAGGATGGCGGCCGGGAACACGATCTCGTTCTTGGTGGCGTTGTAGTACGCGTTGACGGTCTGCGGGGTCATGCCCCACTCGGTCTTGTCCACCGGCTTGCCGATCTTGTCCAGCATGTAGCGGTAATTGAACGCGCGCGCGGCCTGCATGTTGCCCAGGTAGCTGTCGCCGTTGGTCTGCAGGCCGGTCCACTCACGCCACTTGTCCGGATAACCGATCTTCGGGGTGAAGCTGGCCCACTTCTCCAGTGCCTTCTTCTTGGTTTCTTCGCCCATCCACGGCAGCTGCTCCAGGCGCGCCTTCAGCGCCTGCGACAGGTTTTCCACCAGATGCTGCATGGCCACCTTGGATTCGGCAGGGAACACGGCGTCGACATACAGCTGGCCCAGGGCTTCACCCATGCCACCGTTGACCGACTCCAGCACGCGCTTCCAGCGCGGCTGCATTTCCTTCTGGCCACGCAGGGTGGTGCCGTAGAAATCGAAATTGGCCTTCTCGAACTGGCTGCTCAGGTACGGCGAAGCATCGTCGATGGTGTGGAAGCGCAGGTAGGCCTGCCAGGTGCTGGCCGGCACGTCGGCCAGCATCTTGTCCATTTCACCGAAGAAGCCCGGCTGGGCCAGCGAGAACTTCTGCGCGGCCGGCACCTTCAGGGTGTCGAACAGCGCGGTCCAGCTGAAGTTCGGGGTCAGCTTGTCGGCGTCGGCGGCGCTGAGCGGGTTGTAGCGCTTGGCAGGGTCACGCATTTCGATGCGCGACATCGAGGCCTTGGCCAGGCGGGTTTCAAAGGCCATCACGGCCTTGGCCTGCTCGGCGGCCTGTGCCGCGTCCACGCCGGACAGGGTCAGCACCTGTGCGATGTAAGCCACGTAGGCGTCTCGGATATTGGCCTGCGCGTCGTCGAAGTAGTAGCCCTTCTCCGGCAGGCCGAGGCCACCCTGGCCCACGTAGGCGATGACGTTGGCCGAATCCTTGTAGTCGGCATTGGCGAACAGCGAGAACAGCACGCCCTTGCCCTCGGCCTGGCTGTCGCGCAGGTACTGGGTGATGGCGGCGGTGTCGTTCAGTGCAGTGATCTTGTCCAGCTGCGGCTGCAGCGGCGCCAGGCCGGCGGCTTCGATCTTGGCTTCGTCGTTACCGGTCTTCCAGATGTCACCGATCTTGGCTTCCACCGAACCGGCCTTGGCCTGGCTGGCGGCGGCCTGCTGCACCAGCGCGTGCTGCACTTCCAGCGAGCGCTCGCGCAGGATCTCGAAGCTGCCCCAGGTGGTCTGGTCGCCCGGCACCGGGTTGGCCTTCAGCCACTTGCTGTTGACGAAGCCATTGAGGTCGGTACAGGCCGAAATGGCCGGATCCAGGTCGGCGCTGTTGAGCGAGATCAGCGGGGTCTTGATCTGCGACTGGTCGAAGGCCGGCTTGGCGTCGGCGTTGGCAGCCGGCGCGGATTCATTCTTGCCACAGGCGGCCAGCGAGGCAGCAATGGCGATGGTCAGGCCCAGCGGGGCCAGGTTGCGGAAGTTCATGAGGCTCTCCTGCGGGTAATTTCACAGGGTAGCCGGGAAGGCCCAGCGCGGGGACCGGCCAAAGGTCACAGGACGCCTCTCTGTAGAGTCGAACCATGCTCGACTGCTCTCCGTTCCGGTTTCATGCCACTTGTGGCAAGAGGCCCAAAAAGCAGTCGAGCATGGCTCGACTCTACAAAAACAAGAAGGCCGGCTTGCGCCGGCCTTCTGCCTTACTTCGCCTTGCCCTGGTTGGCCACGGCTTCGGCGGCCTTGCGCGCCGCTTCCGGGTCGCCCAGGTAGCGGAACGACTTCACCGTCAGATCGTCGTTCAGTTCGAACAGCAGCGGAATTCCGGTCGGGATGTTCAGCTCGAGGATTTCCTCGCGCGAGACGTTGTTGAGGTACTTGTACAGCGCGCGCAGCGAGTTGCCGTGGGCGGTGACCAGCACGGTCTTGCCGTCCTTCAGCTGCGGCGCGATGGCGTCATGCCAGTACGGCAGCACGCGGTCCAGGGTGGTGGCCAGCGATTCGGTGCCCGGCAACGCGTTGCGATCGAGGCCGGCATAGCGGCGGTCATGGATCGGGTGGCCCGGATCTTCCAGGTCCATGGCCGGCGGCGGGATGTCGTACGACCGGCGCCACACCTTGACCTGGTCCTCGCCGTGCTTGGCGGCGGTCTCGGCCTTGTCCAGGCCCTGCAGGCCGCCGTAGTGGCGCTCGTTGAGCCGCCAGGACTTGTTCACCGGCAGCCAGTCCTGCTCCAGCTCGGCCAGCGCACCCTGCAGGGTGTGGATGGCGCGCTTCAGCACGGAGGTGTGGGCGACGTCGAACTGCAGGCCTTCCTCGCGCATCAGGCGACCGGCGGCGGCCGCTTCCCGGCGCCCCTGCTCGGTCAGGTCGACATCGACCCAGCCGGTGAAGCGGTTGTCCAGGTTCCACTGGCTCTGGCCATGGCGCAACAGTACGAGTTTACGGGTCACTGCAGGGTCTCCAACGCGAGGAAAGGCAGGCCACCATTGTAGCCCCGGGCGCCGCTCACCGGGCCGTGGCGTTGCCCATGCCATGCTGTGGCCAATGAATACGGTGATCGACCCCGGACGCTGGGAAGGCAGCGTCGCCACTGCCCGCGCGCAGCAGACCCAGCTTGCCAGCCGCGTGGAGCGCAAGGACCGGTTGCCCCGCGATGTGCGCTGGCTGGCCGGGCTGGATGTCGGCTTCGAAGACAACGGCGCCACCACCCGCGCCGCAGCGGTGCTGCTGGACGCGAATACGCTGCAGCCCGTGGCGCAGGAGATCGCGCGGATTCCAACGGTGATGCCGTACATCCCCGGCCTGCTCAGCTTCCGCGAACTGCCAGCGTTGTTGGCCGCGCTGACGCTGCTGCCGCGCACGCCGGACCTGGTGTTCGTCGACGGCCACGGCATCAGCCATCCACGCCGGTTGGGCGTGGCCGCGCACCTGGGCGTGGTCACCGACCTGCCCAGCATCGGCGTCGCAAAGTCGAAACTGGTGGGCCGGTTCATCGAGCCGGGCGCCGAGGCCGGCGCGCATGCGCCACTGCGGGATGGCGATGAACAACTGGGCTGGGTGCTGCGCAGCAAGGTGCGCTGCAAGCCGCTGTTCGTGGCCGGCGGCCATCGGGTCAGTGCCGATACCGCGCTGGACTGGGTGCAGCGCACCCTGCGCGGTTACCGGCTGCCGGAGCCGACCCGGCTGGCGGACCGGCTGGCCTCGCGACGGGACGAATAGCTGCGCCGGGCCTCTCCCGGCGCGCGCGTCATCTTCGATCAGCGATGCACGTGGCCGCGATGCCCTTGTGCGTCTTCGCCGTGGTCATGACCTTCATGGCCCTCGTGCTCGCCGCCCTTGGCCGGCGCCGGTTCACCGCAGGCCTCGCCGCAGTGGTCGGCCTCGATCTGCAGCGTCACGTGCTCGATGCCGAAATCATCGTGCAGGCGCGCGCCCAGCTCACGGCGCAGCGCATCGGCATCGGTGCCGTCGCGCATCACGACATGCGCGGTCAGCGCTGGCGTGCTGGAGGCCAGCGCCCACACGTGCAGGTCATGCACGTCCAGCACCGCGGCATGCCCGGACAGGCTGTCGCGCACCTTGGCCACGTCCATGCCCTTGGGCACGCCTTCCAGCAGCACGTTGATCGCCTCGCGCATCAGCACCCAGGTGCGCGGCAGCACCCACAGGCCGATCAGCACGGCCAGGATCGGATCGATCGGCTTCCAGCCGGTGAACTGGATCAGCAACGCACCGGCGATCACTGCCACCGAGCCGAGCATGTCCGCCCACACTTCCAGGTAGGCGCCCTTCACGTTGAGGCTCTCGCCACTGCCGGCCTGCAGCAGGCGCATCGAGATCAGGTTGATGACCAGGCCCGCAGCCGCGATCACCAGCATGCCGGTGGAGGCGATCTCCTGCGGCTTGCTGAAGCGCCCGACGGCTTCCCACAGGATGTAGCCGGCAACCACGAACAGCATCGCGCCGTTGATCATCGCGCCCAGTGCTTCCAGGCGCGCGTAGCCATAGGTGCGGCGCGCATCCGGCGGGCGCCGGCTCAGCCGCACCGCGATCAGCGCGATCATCAGCGCCAATGCGTCGGTGGCCATGTGGGCCGCATCGGACAACAGCGCCAGGCTGTTGGTCCAGAACGCGCCCACCACCTCGACGACGAGGAAGGTGGAGGTCAGGCCGAGCGCCCACCACAAGGGCTTCTCGTGGCGGATCTCGGACGGCAGGTGGTCGTGGTCGTGGCCCATGGCAACAGCTCCTTTGCGATGGAGGCAGGCTACGCTGGCGACCGTGGGGAAACTATCACGGTGTTTATAACATTGCAGAATCCACGGCGCCGGTCGCTGAAGGTTGCGCCTGCGCCGGGCCACACTATGATGGCCGTAGCCCCTCTGGACGGGGAACGGGCGGCCAGATCGCTTCGGCGTTGCTGCCCGCAATGGACACCCAAGCACAAGGAATCTGGAACATGTGGACTACCAAGACCCCCTGGGTCGCCGTCGCTGTGGCCTGCGCGCTGGGTATGGCCGCAGGCGCCTCGGCCAAGACCTGCCAACAGAACTTCCAGGCGGTAGGCGATCCCCGCAATGGCCAGTTCTTCACCTCCGAAGTCACCCTTCCCGGCCTGAAGCCCCGCAGTGCCCTGGGCCAGCTCCGCAAGGCAGCGCTTGATGAGGGCAACAACTTCGTCAGCGGTGATGTCATCACCGAGACCGAAGGCCAGATGTACGTGCTGCAGACCGACACGAAGATGCCGCTGGTCAGCATCATCACCGCCTCCAATGGCGGCAACGTGGTGGTCGGCACCAAGCTGTCCCGCGGACAGACCGCCAAGGAAGAGGACGCACGCAGCGCGCTGTGCGGCTGGCTGGACAAGCTCAAGACCGGCCCCGAAGGCGAGGCGATCGCCGAAGCCGTACGTGTCTCCAGCGGCTTCGACAAGCCGATCCAGGCCACCGCGGTCGGCATGTCCACCGAAATGGGCAAGGACGCCAAGCGGCTGCAGCGGGAAATCAACACCGCACCGCTCAGGGCACTGTTCTCCGGCACCAGTACCCCGCCGGATACCGATGCGATGTACCAGCCGTTGCTCGTCAAGTATTTCGGCCGTCGTTTCATCATTGACGGCCAGGTCTACACCGCCCAGCCCAACCGCTTCGCCAAGACCTTCGAGGTGGGCTATCTGGTCACCAAGATGAAAGGCATCGGTGGCATCGGCGGGCGCCAGTCGAACGAAGACAACAACGCCAACTTCACCGTGCACTGTGCGCTTGCGCCGGACCAGATGGCACTGGGCGCTACCCTGCGCGAGAACGACTGGGTGAAACTGGAAGGCGTGGTCGACAAGATGGACACCGGTGGCGTCCACCTGCGCGATTGCCGGCAGGTGAAGTAGCCTTCAGGCTGCGCCGGGGAACGCCCCGGCGCAGGTCTCATCGGGTCAGAACCCGAAGCGCAGGCTGGCCCAGTACGCGCGGCCCGGCTCGTTATAGGTCGCCGCACCAGCATCACTGCTGTTGGCCTCGCGGAACAGGCGCTTGTCGGCCAGGTTGTTCACACCGAAACCGAAGCTGACCGTGTCGGTCACCTTGTAGCGCGCGCTCACGCCCCAGATGTTGTAGGCGCCACGGTCCTGCAGCGCCACCGACGGATCGCACGTGCCGGTGCAGCGCGGGTCGTTGTTGATGTTGGTGGTAGCCGGTTCCTGCTTGCCGTAGAACGTACCGGTCAGCAGCAGCGACAGCTTGTCGGTGGCCTGCCAGTCGAGCATGGTGTTGATCGTGTACTTCGGGATCACCGACAACGGCTGGCGCGTGGTCTTGTTCTCGTTCTCCACCATGTAGGTGAAGTTGTTGCTCCACTTCAGGCGGTTGCCTTGCTCGCCCAGCAGCGGGATCACCAGGTTGCCTTCCAGCCCCTGCACGATCGCCTTCGGCGCGTTCTCCCAGCGGAAGATGCGGCCCTTGGTGTCGGCGGTCAGCCCGATCTGGGTGTAGCCGGCCTGGATCTTGTCCTTGTAGTCGTTGTGGAAGTAGGTCAACGACGCCTGCCAGCCGCTCTGCGGTGCCCACTCGATGCCCAGCTCCTTGTTCAGGCTGGTTTCTGCCTTCAGGTCCGCGTTGCCGCGCATGTAGCAACCGGCGCCCAGGCTCGGCAGCGCATTGGGGCAGCCGTTGCCGCGGGTGTAGTACAGATAGTCCGGATTGGACTGGTACAGGTTCGGTGCCTTGAACGCACGTGCGACACCGCCCTTCACCACCCAGTCGCTGTTGATGCGGAACTGCGCGTTGAGGCTGGGGCTGGTGTTGTTGCCGAACTGGCTGTGGTGGTCGAAACGCAGGCCCGGGGTAACGATCCAGCGCTCACCGAGGTAGATGTTGTCTTCGACGAACACGGCGGTGGTCTGCGCATCGGACTTGCCGCGCGCGCGATCGGCCGACAGGCCCGGGAAGCCGCCGCCGCTGGTGCTGGACTGGCTCATCGAGTACGGGTCGGTCAGGCGGCTGTCCAGGTATTCAAAGCCCAGCGTCCAGATGTTCTCGGCGCCGCCCAGCGTGGTCGGGAAGCTCACTTCGCCATCCAGCTGGTAGTTGCGCAGGCGCGAAGTCGACCAGTCGGTGCCGTTGAAGCTGCCTTCCGGGCCACCGGCCAGGCCTTCATTGATGCGTGAGTTGTTCACCGCCTCCACCGCAGCGGTCACCCGCGAGGTCACATCGCCCCAACGGCCACGATGGGTGACTGCGCCGGTGTTGCGGTACATGCGGTTGGTTTCCGCCTTGCCGTCGGCCAGCGCAGCCAGATCGATGCCGGTCGAAGTACCCGTGGTGCTGACCGCGCGGTCGCCGGCGTAGATGTTGCCCTGGCGGCTGGTGCCGGCTTCGATCTCGACCACCTGGTTGGCGGTCACGTCCCAGCGCAGCAGCGCGTTGACATCACGATTCTTGACGCCCTCACGACCGGCCGGTGGCACCGCGTTCGGATTGGTGGCGTACTGGCGGTTGAGATCCAGCGAATCGGCGTCGGTCTTGTTGAGGTTGCCGTACAGGCGGAACGACAGCGTGTCGGTCATCGGCCCGCTCAGCTGCAGGCCGACGCGCTCGCTGCCGCCCTCGGCGCTGTGCTCGGGCACCAGGCCGTACATGTCGACCGCGCCGGTCAGATCACCGGTCGGGCGCTTGGTGATGATGTTGACCACGCCACCGGAAGCACCGGAGCCGTAGCGTGCCGCCGCCGGACCGCGCAGCACTTCGATGCGCTCGATCATCTCCGCCGGCACCCAGTTGGTATCGCCACGGGTATTGCGCTCGCCGCTGCGGCCCATGCGTACTGCATCGCGGGCACCGATGCGCTTGCCATCGACCAGGATCAGGGTGTTTTCCGGGCCCATGCCACGCAGATCGATCTGGCGGTTGTTGCCGTACTGGCCCGAGGCGCTGTTGCCGGTCAGGTTGACGCCCGGCATGGTGCGCAGCAGTTCGGCGATATCGTTGGCCGGCGGGCGCCTGGCGATGTCCTCGGCGGTGATGGTCGAGGTGCCCAGCGCCTGGCGCGCGATCTGCGAGGCGGTGACATGCACCGTGTCGATATCGGTGGCGTCGGTTTCGGCATGGGCGGTCAGGGCACCGCCCGCCAACAGGGCGGCAACGGCGAGCGCCAGCGGGCGCGGCGAAAGGACAACGGCAGGGGACATGGTCTGAACCTTCTGGCAGGGCAACGGGGCCTCTGGCAAAGGGCTTGAGGCAACGACGAGGGGGAGGCGCGGAACGTTGCTGCAGGCACCTGCACCCCGCTCCGTGCGCGCATTCTCCCATCAATGCGATTGATTCTCAAATGCGTTCACTCATTGCCGCAGCGGCCCCGATGTGGTTTGCGCACCGTGCAACCCTGCACCGCGCGTAAACTGGCCGGCTAACCCGCCATCAACCGCACGCCACCGCGGCCGATACCCGTGGTTTGTCGTACGCAGTCAGAGATCGACGTGGAAACACCCCAACTGGATGAAGCCAGCCAACCGCTGGCCGAGGCGTGGCAGCTGTGCCTGCAGCAGGCCGGCCCCGCCGCCACTGCGCTGCTGCACGCCGCCGCCGCGGACGCGCCACCGGCGCTCGCCGGGCGCTTCTATGAAGTGCTGCTGCAGGATGGCCGCGCGCGCCGCTTCCTGTCCCACGAACAGGTCAAGCAACGCCTGCAGCCGGCGATGCAACGCTGGCTGGTGCAGCTGCTGACCACCGACACCGCCGGCGTGGTCGCCACCGTCGCCTCGCAGCGGGTGATCGGCGACGTGCATGCGCGGGTCGGCATTCCGGTCGATCTGGTCACCCGCGGCGCACGCGTGCTCAAGCACGAACTGTTCCTGCGCCTGCGCGACGATGCACCCGACAGCGCGACCGCATTCGCCGCCATCGACTGCCTCAGCGCGATCATGGACATCGCCATGGAAGGCATGACCCTGGCCTACACCCATGCGCGCGAGCGCTCCACCCGTGCCGACGCCGCCTACCGGCTGTTCTCGCTGGTACAGAACGTCGGTACCGAACGCGAGCGCCAGCGCGCACTGCTGCTGGACTGGGAGAACGCCCTGCTCTACGCACTCGCAGGCCACGTGCAGGCCAGCGACAGTGGCAGCCTGGCCACCTCGGAGTTTGGCCTGTGGTTCACCCACAAGGGCATCCCCAGCTTCGGCGAAAGCAGCGAAACGCAGCAGGTGGGCCAGTTGATGGCCCGCATTGACAGCCACCTGCAGCGCGCGAGCGGCGATGCTCCGGCGCAGCGACTGGCGGTGCTGCCGGCCATCCGCGAGGACCTGGCCGCGATCCGCACCCTGATGACGCTGCTGTTCGAACGCATCGGCGAACTGGATGCCGGCAGCGATGCCCTGACCAACCTGCTCAACCGCCGCTTCCTCCCCACCGTGCTGCGCCGGGAAATCGAGCTGGCCACCCGCAACCGCACGCCGTTCTCGCTGCTGCTGCTCGACCTGGATCATTTCAAGGCAATCAACGACGGCCACGGCCACGATGCCGGCGATCGCGCGTTGCAGCATGTGGCCGGCCTGCTGGGGCAGCTCACACGCGGCAGTGACTACCTGTTCCGCTATGGCGGTGAGGAGTTCGTGGTGGTGCTGGTTGCGGCCAGCGAATCACAGGCCGGGGTGATTGCCGAAAGCCTGCGCAGGCAGATCGCGCACTCGCCGGTGGCGCTGGCCAACGGGCAGGTACTGGAACTGACCGCCAGCATCGGCGTGGCGGGCCATGACGGCCACCCGGACTACGAGCGGCTGATGGCACGCGCCGACGCTGCGATGTACGAGGCCAAGCGCAGTGGCCGCAACCGGGTGGTGGTGGCCAGCGACGCCCTGCAGGATGCGCCGGGACGGCGTGCGCTGCAGCGGTGAACCGGCGGAAATGAAACATCCCGGTGGCGTGTAGAGTCGACTGTCAGTCGACTATCGCGCGCAGCGCGGGGTTTTTCGCAAAGTGACGGAAGAGCAGTCGACTAACAGTCGACTCTACCGCTTCGCACCGCGGCCGATTCATTGAGCGCCGCCACTCGCCACGCGCCCCACCACAGCACTGCCAACAGCGCAATGCCGGCGCCCAGCAGGCAGACCGCCGGCCACCCATGATGGGCCTGCATCCAGGTGCCCGCCGTCGCACCGGCACCGCTGCCCATCGCATAGAACAGCATGTACAGCGCCACCAGGCGTCCATGCTGTTCACCGGGCGCGCGCAGCAGCAGCGCCTGGTTGGCGACGTGCAGTGCCTGACCGCCCAGATCCAGCACCACCACGCCCAGCAGCAGCAACGCCAGCGACTGCGGCAGGCCCAGCAGCGGCCACCACGCGGCGAGCATCAGCAGCAGCGCTCCGAGGCTGACCCGATGTGCGAATCCACGGTCCATCCAGTGCCCGACCCGCGCCGCCATCAACGCACCAACCACGCCGGCCAGGCCCAGGCAGCCAATGGCTGCGGTGGACCAATGCAAAGGCGGGGCCGACAACGGCAACGGGGCGGCCGCCCAGAACACGTTGAGCCCAGCAAACAGCAGCAGTGCCAGTGGCCCACGCTCGCGCAGCGTTCGGTCGGTACGCAGCATGCCCAGCATCGAGCCCAGCAGCTCGCGCCAGCGTGGGGGGACTTCCGGCACCGGCACTGCGGGCAGGCGCCGCCACAACAGCACCGCCAGGGTTGCCATCACCAGCGCCGACAGCAGATACACCGCCTGCCAGCCCAATGCTGCCGCCACCGTACCCGACACCACACGCGCCATCAGCAGCCCGATGAATACACCTCCCTGCACCACGCCCACGATGCGTCCGCGTTGCTCGGGCGGAGCCAGTGTTGCCGTGTAGGCAATAAGCCCCTGCGTCAGCGCCGTGCCAAGCAGCCCGGTCAGCAGCATGCCCGACAACAGCCAGGTCGCCGTGCGGGCCGTCGCCAGCCACAGCAAGGCCAGCACCAGCACCATCAGCTGCAACCGCAGCAGGCGTCGCCGATCACCGCGATCGGCCAGCGGCAACAGCCCCAGCAATGCCAGCACACTGCCCGCCTGGGTAGCCGCCAGCACCGCACCGGCCACTGCACGGTCCAGTGCAAAGGTGCGCGCAAGCTGGTCCAGCAACGGCTGCGCGTAATAGACATTGGCGACGCTGGCGCCGGCGGCGATTGCCAGCAGCACCAGCAGGGAGCGGGGCATCGGAGCGGGGCTCATAATGTAGTTGCAATTTGAAACCTGATGCAGGCTAGCACCAAAGGTTTTAAACTGCAACCACATTTGGAGATACACCCATGCACGCCAACAGCCCCTGCCCCGTCGCCCGCAGCGCCGACCTGCTCGGTGATCGCTGGGCCTTGCTGGTGATCCGCGACGCGTTCGACGGCGTCACCCGCTTCAGCGACTTCCAGCGCAGCCTCGGCGCGGCACGCAACATCCTCAGTGACCGCCTGCGCAGGCTGGTCGATGCCGGCATCCTGCAGCTGCAACCGGCCTCCGACGGTTCGGCCTACCAGGAATACGTGCTCACTGCCGCCGGACTGGAACTGTTTCCGCTGCTGGTCGCGCTGCGCCAGTGGGGCGAGCGGCATTGCTTCGAGGCCGGTGAGCCCCATTCCCAACTGATCGAATCGAGTACGCGGCGGCCCTTGCCCTACATGCAGCCACACGGCCGCAACGGCGAGCCGCTGCAGGCCACCCACACCCACGTGCGCAAGCTCAAGGATGCTGGCGGCGGGGCCTGACCCGCCCACTCGCGCACACCAGGGAACGCCAGCGCCGGGTAGCATCGGATCTTTCCGCTGCTGGATGCCGCCGATGTCGCGCTATCACCCTTCCCTGCTGACCGCCCTGCTGGCGCCACTGCTGGCCTGCGCGGCCGGAACCACGCAGGCCCGCGAGGTCGCCGCACCGGCCGACCATGTACAGGCCGATGGACCGTATGTGTTCCGCAAGGGCGAGCAACTGCAGGCGAAGTGGATCTGTGCGGACAAGGTCGAGTCGCGCACCCTGCCCATCAGCAAGGCGGGGACCGATATCGCAGCACGCTGCGGCTATGAGCATACCGTGCACGTAGACGCACCCAATGCCGCCTCGGTCTCCATACTGCCGGCGGTCCCTCGCATCGTCGCGCTGTCCGACATCCACGGCCAATATGGGCTGCTGGTGCGCCTGCTGCGCGCCAACCGGGTCATCGACGCACAGGACCGCTGGGCGCTGGGCAAGGACACCCTGGTCATCGCCGGCGACGTCTTCGACCGCGGCCCGCAGGTGACCGAGGCATTCTGGCTGCTGTACAGCCTGCAGCAGCAGGCAGCTGCGGCCGGTGGCGCGGTGCACTTCGTGCTCGGCAACCACGAAACCATGGTGCTGTACGACGACCTGCGCTACGTCAACCCGAAGTACCTGCGCAGCGCCCAGCTGCTCGGCCGCAGCTACCCGCAGCTGTACGGTGCCGATTCGGTGATCGGGCAGTGGCTGCGTACCCGCCCGGTACTGCTGAAGATCGGTGACACCCTGTTCCTGCACGGCGGCATCTCGCCCGAAGCCGTCGAGCTGGCGCTGGACCCGGCACGCACCAACGCGGCCTACCAGGCGTCGCTGGGCTTGCCCAAGGCCGAAGTGAAAGCCGATCCGGCCACCGCTCCGCTGTATGACGGCAAGACCAGCCCGATCTGGTACCGCGGCTACTTCGATGGCCGCCTCGACACCGCAGGGGTGCAGAACGTGCTCGACCGCCTGAAGCTCTCGCGCATCGTGGTCGGCCACACCTCGATGCCGCACGTCAGCAGCTTCCATGGCGACCGCGTGATCGCGATCGACAGCAGCATCAAGAACGGCGAGAACGGCGAACTGCTGTTCATCGAAGATGGCAAACTCAGCCGTGGCCTGCTGGACGGTTCGCGGGTGCCGCTGGCGCAGGGCGAGCCCGGCCTTCAGGACTGAATGGACGGACAGCGCGACGGCGTACGCCGCCGCCGCCGCGTTCCACCTTCACCCGGTTTGCGGCTACCCTCGGCAGCCGAGAGGCCCACCCCGTCCATCCGGTGGGCCTGACCGTTACAGGAGCCCCGCGCATGCGCGTTCTGATTGCTGAAGACGACCCGGACATCGCCTCCGGCCTGTGCGCCTCGCTGCGCCGGCAGGGGCACGTGGTCGACCACGTCGACAATGGCGTGCACGCCGACGCTGCCCTGGGCTCGACCCAGTACGCACTGCTGGTGCTGGACCTGGGCCTGCCGCAGCTGGATGGCCGCGACGTGCTGCAGCGCCTGCGCCAGCGCGGTGATGGCCTGGCTGTGCTGGTGGTGACCGCCCGCGACGGCCTGGCCGAACGCGTGCGCGTGCTCGACCTGGGTGCCGACGACTACCTGGTCAAGCCGTTCGCGCTGGACGAATTCGAAGCACGCGTGCGTGCCCAGCTGCGCCGGGTCACCAGCAATGGCAACCCGGACCTGCGCATCGGCCGCCTGCGCCTGGACCTGGCCGGGCACCGGGTGTGGATCGACGACCAGTCGCTGGAACTGACCGCGCGCGAATTCGGCCTGCTGTCAGCGCTGGCGGTACGCGCCGAGCGCATCGTATCGCGCGCGCAGCTGGTGGAAGCGTTGTGCGACTGGGGCCAGGACCTGACCGACAACGGCCTGGACATCGCCCTGCACCGCCTGCGCCGCAAGCTGCAACCCGGCGGGATGGGCATACGCACCGTGCGCGGGCTGGGCTACATGCTGGAAGACGCGCAGGACGACAGCACCCCGTGATCAGTGGGCCGCCCAGCCTGCGCCGGCGCCTGCTCGCCTTCCTGGCGCTGCCGATGCTGGGCCTGCTCACCTTCAACACGATCCTGGCCTATTACGTTGCGCTGGACTATTCCAACCGCATCCACGACCGCAACCTGATCGACGACACCCACTCGTTCGCGCAGATGCTGAGCACCATGCCGGTGACCAGCGACCTGTCACCACAGGCGCGCTTCCTGATCGAGTACGACCCCGACGGCCATCGTTATTTCAACGTCGACAGCAGCCGCAAGGGTACGCTCAGCGGCAATGCAGACTTCAGCCCGTACGCCCCTTCGCAGGACTGCACCGGCGTGCATCCGGCCCTGTACGACGGTCACCTCAACGGCCAGCAGGTACGCATGGCCACTGTCTGCACGCAGGCGATGAATGATCCGCAGGACCAGCTGGCAGTGACCGTGGCCGAGAGCATGGCCGACCGACGCCAGCGCGCACGCGAGATCCTGATGATCATCATTCCGCTGATGACCATGCTGGCGCTGGGCACCGCCGCGCTGGTCTGGTTCGGCGTGACCTACGGCCTGCGCATCCTGACCCCGCTGAGGACCCGGCTGGCGCAGCGCCGCGGCGAGCTGGCGCCGATTTCCGATGCCGACGTGCCGGAAGAGATCCAGCCGCTGATCAGCACCATCGACGATCTGTTCGCGCGCCAGGCGGAAATGATCACCCTGCAGAACCGCTTCATCGCCGACGCTGCACACCAGCTGCGCTCGCCGTTGGCCGGAATGGCCCTGCACGTGGACCAGGCGCTGGCGCACGGCGACCCGGACACGGTGCGCGAGGCACTGCAGCACATCCGCCGGCTCAACCAGCGCACCGCGCGGGTCAGCACCCAGCTGCTGGCGCTGAGCCGAGCCCAGACCGTGCCGGATACCGTGGAAGCACTCGACCTGTGCGAACTGATACCGCAGTGGGTCGGCATGCGGGTCCCGGAAGCGATCCGTGATGGCATCGATCTCGGATACCGCGGCAGCCCCCAGCCGCTGCGCGTGCTGGGCAACGGTGCCATGCTGCAGGAAGCAATGGACAACCTGATCGACAACGCCCTGCGCTATGCGGGCCGTGAAGCCACCGTCACAGTCGGCGTGCACGCACTGGACGACAATGATGTCGAACTCTATGTGGAAGACAACGGCCCAGGCGTCCCGGAAGACGTGATGCCGCGCCTCGGCGAGCGCTTCTTCCGCGCCCCTGGCACCACTGCCAGCGGCACCGGGCTGGGCCTGGCCATCGCGCACGAGGCGGTGGAGCACTTCGGCGGTCGCCTGAGCTTCCTCAACCGCCCGGGTGGCGGGCTCAAGGTCGCCATCACGCTGCCGCTGCTGAAGGCCCCCTGACCCGGCCAGGGGCGCTGAAAGGCTGGTGAAAATCACGCTTGCGATCCTGCCATCCCCACTGCCGTCCCGGAGCCGCCAGGTGACCGAATCGCACGACTTCTTCCTCCCCGGTGGCCCGCAGGGCGTGCTGCTGGTCCACGGCCTGACCGGCACCCCGGCGGAAATGCGCATGCTGGGCAAGGGGTTGAACAACGCCGGTTTCACCGTGCACGGCGTGCAGCTGCCCGGCCATTGCGGCACCGTGGATGACCTGCTGGCGACCACCTGGGAACAGTGGTACCAGGGCGTGGAAGATGCGGCGGCCAGCCTGCGCGGCAAGGTTGACCAGCTGTTCGTCGGTGGCCTGTCGATGGGCGCGGTACTTTCGCTGGCGTTGGCGGCACGTCGCCCGGAATGGGTGTCCGGCGTGGGCGTATACGGCGCCACGTTCCGCTACGACGGTTGGAACATTCCCGCCGTGGCCCGCTTCTCGTTCCTGCTGCCGTGGTTCAAGCGCTTCAACATCGGCCGCGACCGCATGTTCATGGAAGAACCGCCGTACGGCCTGCGTGACGAGCGCCTGCGTGCGCAGGTCAGCGCCGCCATGCTGTCCGGCGACAGCGCCGCCGCTGGCCTGCCGGGCAACCCCTGGCACGCACTGGCCGAAATGCGTGCGCTGAGCCACTGGACCCGCCGCCACCTGCACCAGGTCACCGCGCCGTGCCTGGTGATGCACGCCCGCGAGGACGACGTGGCCAGCATGGGCAACGCCGAGCTGGTGATGTCGCGGGTCAGCGGCCCGAAGGAGCTGGTGGTACTGGAAGACAGCTACCACATGATCACCATCGACCGCGAACGCCGCGACGTGATCCGCCGCAGCGCCCGCTTCTTCACCGAGATCGGTGAGCGTACGGGTGTGCTCAAGGCGGTGGCCTGAGATGGGGGCACTTGCCACGCTGCTGTGGCTGGCCAACGTGGTGCTCGATACCGGTGGCCAGCTTGCCTTCAAGGCCGCCGCCAGCGACCCGCAGGACGGCGAAGGCCTGCAGCGCTGGAAACACATGCTCAGCCGCCCGTGGCTGTGGATCGGCATCGCCTGCTACGTGCTTGAGTTCGTCGCCTGGATCGCCTTCCTGTCGCTGGTGCCGCTGTCCAAGGGCGTGCTGCTGGGCTCGATCAACATCGTCGCGCTGATGATCGCCGGCCGCTTCCTGTTCCGCGAGAAGCTCACCCCGCTGCGGGTGACCGGCATGCTGCTGGTCACCGCCGGCGTGGCCGTGGTGGGAGCGGGCTCATGAGGCGCCTGTATGTGATCGGCTTCCCGCTGCTGATGGCCTTCGATACGCTGGCCCAGCTGTGCTTCAAGTACGCCGGCGATGCCGCGCTGCCGGTCGAGGCCAACACGGCATGGCTGCTGCGCGTGCTGTCGCAGCCGTGGGTATACGGCGCCATCCTCGGCTACGTGGGTGCGTTCTTCACCTGGATGAGCCTGCTGCGGCATGCGCCGATCGGCCCTGCATTTGCCGCATCGCACCTGGAAGTGATCAGCGTGCTGCTGCTGTCGGCCTGGCTGTTGAACGAACCGCTGACCCTGCATCACCTGGTCGGTGCTGTCCTGATCGTGGCCGGCATCGTCTGCCTGGGGCGCGCCGAAGCGGACGATCCGCATAGCCCTGCCGAAAGTACCGCATGAGCGCGTTGCGATGAGCCTGTTCGCGCGCGAGCTGCCGCCCACCGCCGGCCTGCCCATGCAGGCCAGCGACTTCCTCCCCGGCGGTGGCGACCTTCGCGCGATCCTGGCCAGCCAGCTCGGCACACCGCCGCTGCAGTTGACCTGTTCCGGCACGCACGCGCTGCTGATCGCCCTGCGCACGCTGCGCAAGCGCGCACCCAAGCGCGACACCGTGATCCTGCCGGCCTATACCTGCCCGCTGGTGCCGATCGCGGTTCACAGCCTGGGCCTGCGCGTGCAGCTGTGCGACACCCGCCCCGGCCACTTCGATTTCGATCCTGGCCAGCTCAGCCGCCTGGCCGATGCACGCACGCTGGCGATCCTGCCCACCCACCTGGGCGGGCGCATCGCCGATGTCGAGCTGGCCTGCGAGGTTGCACGCGGCGCTGGCGCGTGGGTGATCGAAGATGCCGCGCAGGCGCTCGGTGCACGCGTCGGCAACACCAGTGTCGGCTTGCGCGGTGATATCGGATTCTTCAGCATGGCCGCCGGCAAGGGCCTGAGCCTGCACGAAGGCGGCCTGCTGGTCAGCCGCGATGACGAGCTGCGTGCCGCGCTGGCCGCACATGCCGCCGAACAGGTGCATTCCAGCCTGCGCTGGGAACTGCTGCGCAGCGTGCAGCTGCTCGGCCTGGCCGCCTGCTATCGGCCATCGCTCCTATCGATGGTGTATGGAAATCCACTGCGCAGTGCGCTGCAGCGTGGCGACCTGGAAGAAGCGGTCGGTGACATTTTCCCGCTGGAGATTCCGCAGCACCGGGTCAGCCAGTGGCGGCAGAACATCGGAGCCCATGCCGCGCGGCGGTTGCCTGCATTCCTGCAGGCAGGTCGCCTGCGTGCATTGCAACTGCGCGTGCAGCTGGCACAGCTGCCGGCGGTGGAAGTGGTCGATGGGCTGGCCGGTACCGGCGGAACCTGGCCGATGCTGATGCTGCTGCTGCCCAGCCAGCGGGCCCGCGATGCCGTACTGGAAGACCTGTGGCCACGCGGACTCGGCGCCAGCCGCATGTTCATCCATGCCCTGCCCGACTACGCGTACCTGCGCGGCATCGTGCCGGCCGCCGAAGTGCCCAACGCACGCGACTTCGCCGCACGCATGCTGACCCTTGGCAACAGCGCCTGGCAGACCCGTGAAGAGACGTCCGAAATACTGCAGGTCCTGGCCCGCGCCTGACCCGCACGTGCATGCGTGGCCTGCGCTCCGCGCATTCATCCATGCACCTTCCTGAACGTTTTCCCAGTCCGTCGATGAAGCCTTTCAACAGGAAAGGAACGAGAAAGGCGGCCTGCCTACATTGAGTCTGCCCCGGCATCGTGCCGGTCGCTTCTTTCATCGACGGACCTGCCCATGCACTGGAGCATCCTGTGTGACTTCGACGGCACCATCAGCCTCGAAGATGTCATCGACTCGCTGCTGGAGAAGTACGGCCAGCCGGGCTGGCAGGCGCTGGAAGACCAGTGGAAGGCCGGAAAGATCGGTTCGCGCGAATGCATGCAGGGCCAGGTGCGGCTGCTGAAGCTGGACCCGGCCACGCTTGATGCGCACCTGGACCAGGTGCAGATCGACCCGGGCTTCGTCGCCTTCGTCGCCCGCGCCGAGCAGCTGGGCCTGCCGCTGCGCATCGTCAGCGACGGCCTGGACTATGCGATCCACCGCATCCTCGCCAACCATGGCCTGTCGCGGCTGCCGGTGGTGGCCAACCACCTGCGCTGGTGCGAAGACCACTGGGAACTGGAATCACCCTACCAGGCCGAGGGCTGCCGCAGCGGCACCTGCAAGTGCACCTGCGCCGCGCAGGCACGTGCCAACGAAGCACCGCGCGTGCTGATGATCGGCGACGGCAGCTCGGATTTCTGCGTGTCCGAAGAAGCCGACTTCGTGTTCGCCAAGCGCCGCCTGATCACCCATTGCACGAATGCCGGCATCGAGCATGCCGCCATCGACACCTTCCACGATGCAATCGCGCTGTTGCCGCGCCTGCTCGATGGCAGCCTGCTGCAGCCACGTCGCATCGACGCCAGCCCGCAGCCCGACGTACTGCCCCTGCTGCTGGCCACCGCCTGAGCACTCCCTTCCAGCCACGCTCCCCCGTTGCCCCCTTTCGAACGTCCTTCACGGAACCGAACTGCATGAACATTTTTGACAAGAACGCCGACGCCGCTGCCTCCGACGCGCAGCTGCTGGCCGACGAAGCCCGCTACAGCTCCTTCGGCGACACCGTCCACTACGTCGACCCGCCGAAGATCTTCCAGCGTGGCGAAGGCAGCTATATGTTCGACGGTGCGGGCGTGCCCTACCTCGACCTGCAGATGTGGTACTCGGCCTGCAACTTCGGCTACAGCAACAAGCGCCTGAACGACGCGCTGAAGGACCAGATCGACACCCTGCCGCAGGTCGCCAGCCAGTACCTGCACCCGACCCGCGTGCAGCTGGCCAAGACCATTGCCGTGGACATGCACGAGAAGTTCGGCCTCGATGGCCGCGTGCACTTCAACGTCGGCGGTGCACAGGCCATCGAGGATTCGCTGAAGATCGTGCGCAACGCGCGCGGCGGAAAGAGCCTGATGTTCGCCTTCGAAGGCGGCTACCACGGCCGTACCCTGGGTGCCTCGTCGATCACCTCCAGCTACCGCTACCGCCGCCGCTACGGTCACTTCGGCGAGCGCGCGATGTTCATCCCGTTCCCGTATCCCTTCCGCCGCCCGAAGGGCATGACCCCGGACGAGTACTCCGACCACTGCGTGTGGCAGTTCGAGCGCCTGTTCGAAAGCGAGTACAACGGCGTGTGGGATCCCAAGGTCGGCCAGGCCGAGTACGCCGCGTTCTACGTCGAGCCGATCCAGGGTACCGGCGGCTACGTCATCCCGCCGCGCAACTTCTTCACCGGCCTCAAGCGCGTGCTGGACAAGTACGGCATCCTGATGGTGGTCGATGAAATCCAGATGGGCTTCTGGCGCACCGGCAAGCTGTGGTCGATCGAGCACTTCGGCGTGACCCCGGACGTGCTGGTGTTCGGCAAGGCGCTGACCAACGGCCTGAACCCGCTGTCGGGCCTGTGGGCACGCGAAGAGCTGATCAACCCGACCGTATTCCCGCCGGGCTCCACCCATTCCACCTTCAACTCCAACCCGCTGGGCACCCGCCTGGGCCTGGAAGTGCTGAAGCTGGGCAAGGAAATGGATTACGAGCGCACCGTGCCGGAAAAGGGCGCGTACTTCCTCGACGGCCTGCGTGGCCTGCAGAAGCGTCACCCGGAAATCGGCGACGTCGACGGCCTGGGCCTGGCCCTGCGCGCGGAAATCTGCCAGGCCGACGGCTACACGCCGAACAAGGAACTGCTGGACCGCATGGTCGACATCGGCCTGGCCGGCGACCTGCTGCATGACGGCAAGCGCATGGGCCTCGTGCTCGACGTGGGTGGCTGGTACAAGAACGTGATCACCTTCGCGCCGTCGCTGGACATCAGCTACGAAGAGATCGACCTGGCGATCACCCTGCTCGACCAGGCGCTGACCAAGGCCAAGGGCTGAGGCCGGATGCGCTGCCGGTTCCCGTGCCGATGGAAATGACGTCACGTGCGTCCAGCACCGCGCTGGAACCGGCCGCGCTGCTGGAGGGCTTCCTGGCCCACCCGCCGCTCGGATTCGAGGCAGGCCGCCTTCCCAGCGGCCTGCCGACCTTCCGTGCACCGCTCGACCTGACCACCACGATGGACGACGCGCTGCGCAGCAAGCTGCTCGGCCTGCCGCTGTCGCGCCTGTGGCGGCCGTGGATCACCTGGAAGACCCGCTTCGTCGGTGCCACCAGCACCGAGTACACCCCGCTGCCGGCACACGTCGCGCCGGAGGCGCTGGCCGAGGACGTGACGCGTCACGCGATCGGCGATACCCGGCTGCTGGTGGTCAAGGACCTGGCCATCGATTCACCGCTGCTGGACGACGCGGCCAATGCGCACAGCGCCGCCTTCCTGCAGGCATTGCTGGCACGCGGCTTCGTTGAACTGGAAGGCATGCCGCTGGCCTGGGTGGCGATCGATTTCGATTCGATCGACGGCTATCTCGGCCGCCTGTCGTCCTCGCGCCGCAAGAACATCCGGCGCAAGCTGCGCTCGCGCGACGACCTGCAGATCGACTGCATCGCCACCGGTGATCCGGCCCTGGCCGACCCACGGCTGCAGGCCGAACTGCATGCGCTGTACCTGGGCGTGTATGCGCAGAGCGCGGTGCACTTCGACCAGCTCGACCTGCCCTACCTGCAGCACCTGCTGGCCGACAGCCAGGGGCAGGGCCGGATGTTCCTGTACCGCCACGAGGGCCAGCTGATCGGCTGGAACCTGTGCTACGTGCATGCCGGCAAGCTGGTGGACAAGTACATCGGCCTGGCGTACCCGCAGTCGCGCGAGCACAACCTGTACGCGGTCAGCTGGATGCACAACCTCGAGTACGCCCTGCAGCACAGCCTGAGCCACTACGTGGCCGGCTGGACCGACTCGCGGATCAAGGCCGAGCTGGGGGCCAGCTTCACCTCCACCCGGCACGCGATCCACGCCCGCTCACCGCTGCTGCGCGCCGCATTGCGCAGGCTGGCCCCGCATCTGCAGGGCGAACCTGATGGAGGCGGTTGAGCGATGCCGTTGCGTTCCCCGCTGATCCTCAACCTGGACGGTGGCGTGCTGCCACTGGCCCAGGCGCAGACCCTGGCGCTGCCGCAGTGGCACGACCCGCTGCGATTTGCCTGCAGCAACGGCACCCTGGATCGCTTCAGCACCGAGGTGCTTGCGCCGCTGCCGGCCCAGCTCGGCACAGTGATGCTCGGCAGTGGTGACTTCCATCACCTCAGCCTGCCGCTGCTGCGTCGCATGCGTGCACAGACGCCGTTCCAGCTGGTGGTGCTGGACAACCATCCGGACAACATGCGGTTTCCGTTCGGCATGCACTGCGGTTCGTGGGTGAACGCCGCCAGCAAGCTGCCGCAGATCTCGCACATCCATGTGCTCGGCATCACCTCCAGCGACATCGGCCTCTGCCATGCCTGGGAGAACCACTGGCGCCCGCTGATGGGCGGTCGCCTGACCTACTGGTGCATGGACGTGGGTGTGGGCTGGGGCCATCGCCTCGGCATGGGCCATGCGTTCCGCCGCTTCGAGCACCCCGAAGCGCTGGTGGCTGCGTTCGCTGCCGAACAGGCCAAGTCGCCACAACCCACCTACCTGTCGATCGACAAGGACGTGTTCGCCGAGGACGTCGCGCGCAGCAACTGGGACCAGGGCCGTTTCCAGCTGGAGGACGCGCTGGTGGTGATCGAGGCACTGCGCGCCGGCGGCCTGGTTGGCAGTGACATTACCGGCGAAGTCTCGCTGGCCAACTACCAGAGCCGCTTCAAGCGCTGGCTGTCGTCGCTGGATGGCCAGCCGGACATCAGCGCCGACGATCTTCCCGCCTGGCAGGCGCGTCACCAGCAGGTGAACCGCGAACTGCTGGCCGCGATGGCTTCGGTCCCGATGGCCTGCTGACCGCTGGCCGGCAATGCCAACCAAGGTTGGCAACTACCAGAGCCGGTAGAGCCGAGCCCACGCTCGGCTGGCGCCTTCTGTAGAGTCGAGCCATGCTCCACTGAGGGGACCGCGAGCAGCAGCCGAGCATGGCTCGGCTCTACACTGGGTTCCCACCTCGGAGCCGCCGCCATGCCCCAGACCGTCATCCCGCAGCTGCGCATGCGCCACGCCGACACCACCCTGCCGTTCTACGTGCAGGGGCTGGGCTTCGTGGTCGACTGGGAACACCGCTTCGAGCCCGGCTTCCCGCTGTTCGCCCAGCTCACCCGCGATGGCCAGACGATCTTCCTCACCGAACACAGCGGCGACTGCGAGCTGGGCGGCGCGGTGTACTTCATCGTCGAGGATCTCGACGCCCTGTACCGCGCCTTCAGCGCGGCCGGCGTGCCGATCGAACAGCCGCCGCACGACACCGAGTGGGGCAGCCGCGAGATGCTGCTGCGCGACCCTGACGGCAACCGGCTGCGCTTCGCCACCCACGTGGACTGAACGACGCCGGCTTGAGATGAATATACGAAACATATACGCTTCGTATATCCGCTCCTCGAGGACCGCCCATGGGCATCGTCAACATCGATGACACCCTGCACGACCAGCTGCGCCGTGCCTGCACCGTCTCCAGCCGCTCGATCAACGCCCAGGCCAACTTCTGGATCCGGGTCGGCATGTTGTGCGAGATGAACCCCACGCTGAGCTTCCAGGACATCGTCGCCAGCGAACTGCGCGCGGCCGGGGTACAGGCGCTGGCGCCCGGGCGGGCCTGACATGGCGATGATCAAGCAGCCGCACGAGATCGCGCTGATGGCCGAATCCGGGCGCCTGCTGGCGCAGGTGTTCGCCGCGCTCGACCGGTTGCCGCTGCAGGGCCGCAGCACGATGCAGATCAACGACTTCGTCGAGCGCATGATCGTCGACGAGCTGCAGGCGCGGCCGGCCAGCAAGGGCCAGTACGGCTTCCCGTACGTGCTCAACACCTCGATCGACAACGTCATCTGCCACGGCGTGCCCAGCACCACCGACGTGCTGCGCAACGGCCAGATCGTCAACCTCGACATCACCCTGGAAAAGAACGGCTACATCGCTGATTCCAGTACCACCTACCTGGTCGGCGAGGTCGACTACGCCGCACGCCGGCTGGTACAGACCACCTACCAGGCGATGTGGGAAGGCATCGCCGCGGTGCGCCCCGGCGCGCGGCTGGGCGACATCGGCCACGCCATCGCCCGCCACGCGCGCAGCCACGGCTACAGCGTGGTGAAAGAATACTGCGGGCACGGCATTGGTCAGGAAATGCACGAGGAACCACAGATCCTGCATTACGGCCATCCCAACACTGGCATGGTGCTGGAAGACGGCATGGTGTTCACCATCGAACCGATGCTCAACCAGGGCAAGCCGGCGATCCGCCAGCAGCCGGACGAGTGGCCGGTCTACACCCGCGACGGCAAGCTGTCGGCGCAGTTCGAGCACACGGTGGCGGTAACCCGCAACGGCGTGCGCGTGCTGACCCTGCGCCCTGGCGAAGCGCCTCTGTGCGCGGTGGACGCGGCCTAGAGCGGGCGCACCAGCAACAGTGTCGCCAGGCAGAACATGAAGGCCGCCACGGCGGCATCCAGCACCCGCCAGGCACCTGGCCTGCGGAACACCGGCTGCAACAGTCGCGCGCCATAGCCCAGCGCGCAGAACCAGGCCACGCTGGCCAGGCACGCCCCGGCGCCGAAGGCCCAGCGCAGGTCACCCGGATAGCGCGTGGACAGGCTGCCCAGCAGCACCACGGTATCCAGGTAGACGTGCGGATTGAGCAGGGTGAAGGCCAGGCAGGTCAGCAGCACCTGGCGCGCACTGCCGGCCTGCGCCTCGGCGGCGGCCAGTACGCTGCCACCGCGCCACGCGCGCAGCCCGGCCTGCACGCCATACCAGAGCAGGAACGCCGCGCCACCGAAGCGCAGCACCTGCAGCAGCAGCGGCCACTGCAGCACCAGTGCGCCCATGCCGCCCACGCCGGCCAGGATCAACGCGATATCCGCGCCGGCGCAGGCCAGCACCACCCTGCCCACATGCCGCTGCTGAAGGCCCTGGCGCAGCACGAAGGCGTTCTGCGCACCGATGGCGATGATGAGACCGGCGCCTGCGAACAGGCCGGCAGCGAAAGCGGTGATCCACATCAAGAACGGGCCAGGCAGCAGGAGGATGCGCAGGGTGCGGCCGATGGCCACCTTCAGGCAATCTTGTTTTTCTTTATCCTGTACAGAAAAACTGAAGAGGCGCCGGCGTGGACCTGGTACATCCGCAACTGTCCGCATTCGCAGCCGTGCTGGAAGAAGGAAGCTTCGAGGCTGCTGCACGCCGCCTGTCGATCAGCCCGTCGGCACTGTCGCAACGGATCAGGGCACTGGAAGACCGGCTCGGCCAAGTGCTGCTGGTGCGCCAGGCCCCGTGCCGGCCTACCGCCGCCGGTGAGGCGCTGCTGCGCCGCGTGCGACCCATGCAGGCCCTGGAAGCCGAGGCCCTGGCCGAGCTGCTGCCCGAACGCGGCAGCGACACCGGACGCATGCCAATCCCTCTGGCGGTCAACGATGACTCGCTCGATACATGGTTCGTGCCGGCCGTCGCCGACCTCCACCAGCGCCATGGCTACCTGTTCGACCTGCGCATGGACGACCAGGACCATACCCTGCAACTGCTGCGCGATGGCAGCGTGCTGGGTGCGGTCACGGCCGAAGGCCGGCCGGTGAAGGGCTGCAACGTGCACCCGCTGGGCGCCATGCGCTACCAGGCAATTGCTTCGCCCGGCTTCGCCCGCCGGTACTTCAGCGATGGCATGCAGGCCGCAACCCTGGCGCACGCACCGATGCTGGTGTTCAACCGCAAAGATGAACTGCAATGGCGCTTCGTGCGACGGCTGACCCGCGCCCGCCTGCAGCCGCCGCTACACTACCTGCCCTCCTCCACCGGTTTCGTCGAAGCCGCTGCGTGCGGACTCGGCTGGGGCATGGCCCCGGAAAACCTGGTCGCGTCCGCCGTGCGCGCCGGCCGGGTGGTGGTACTGGAACCCCGCCGCTGGCTCGATGTGCCGCTGTACTGGCAGCATGCCGCCGTGCGCTCAAGTACGCTGCAGCACATCACCCAGGCGCTGCGCACTGCGGCCAGCGGCATCCTTCGTTGAGGACAATCCGATGATCGCAGACCCGGGCTTCACGCCGCGCGCACTACCGTTTGCGCACTTCTTTACCACTGGGACGGCATGGGCGTGATCGGCCGACGTACAAGGATGCACCGGGCGAATGCCGCGCTGGCGCTGGCGCTGGCGACCTGCCTGCCAATTGCTGCGTCCGCGCAGAACAACAACGACGCACCTGCATTGGACTGGGAACAGGCGCGGCAACGCCTGGAGCAGGTCTCCGATGCACTGGCAGCCGCTGATGCAGCGGTACGCAACAAGCAGGACCTGCAGGACGCCACCCGCCTGCTGCGCCTGCCGGAGATCACCGGTGAAGTGCGCCGCCTGCAGTTCCAGAAGACCCTCACCCTGCCACTGGGCTCGCTGGCCCCCGTGGCTGAAGCCTTCGGCATCGATTCACCACTGTCGTTCACCGAGCGCGACTGGCGTACCCGTCCCGTCGTCACCGCGGTGCTGCCGCTGTACACCGGCGGCGTGATTCCGGCCGCTCAACGTGCCGCGAGCGCGGCCCACGAACAGGCCAGTGCCGAGCGCGAGGCACAGCGCCAATCGCTGACCGTGCAGCTGGCACAGGCCTATTTCGGCCAGCGCCTTGCCGAGCAGGCGGTGGACGTACGCCGTGATGTGCGCGATGGCTTGAATCGCCACCTGTCAGACGCAGAAAAGCTGGAACGCGAGGGCTTCGCCACCCGTGCCCAGCGCCTGCAGGCCACCGTGGCCCGTGACAAGGCCGAGCGCGAGTACCAGAAGACGGTGAACGACCTGGCCACGCTGAAGGCCGCGCTGGCCACGCTGCTGCGCAGTGGCGGCGAGGTGCAGCCGGTGTCGCCGCTGTTCGTGCAGCGCGTGCCGCTGGAACCCGTGACCAGCTTCGAGCGCACGGCGCAGGCGCGCCAGCCGCAGATCGCGCGCCTGCGAGCGATGGTGGCGCAGGCCGAACAAGGCGTACGTGTACAGCAGGCCAAGCTGAAGCCGCAGATCTTCGCCTTCGGCCAATACGACTTCCGCCGCCGCGACGAGATGCTGACCGATCCGGACTGGGCGTTCGGCATCGGCCTGAAGTACACCTTCCTGTCGCCGAACTCTCGGCCGGCGCAGATCAGCGCCGCGCGCGCGCAGCAGGAGCAGGCCGAAGCCGGCCTGCGCGAAGCCGAGAACCAGGTCGCACTAGGCGTGCGCAAGGCCTGGAATGAACTGGAGACTGCGCGCCAGCAGTACGTGCTGCTCGACAGCAGCATCGCCCAGGCACAGGAAAACCTGCGCCTGCAGGAGCTGGCGTTCCGCGAGGGCCAGGCTACTTCGCTTGATGTAATCGACGCACGGCTCGGCCTGGGCGGTGCCCGTGTCGAGCGCGCGCAGGCCGCCTACCAATACGATATTGCGTTGGCGCAGTTGCTGGAGGTCAGTGGACAGATGGACCGTTTTGAAGAATACCGGCGCCGTGCGGACGAGGTGATCGACCATGAGTGATGTGCTGCACGACGAAGCGAAAACGCCCCCGGGCAAGCGACGGCTGGGACCGATCCTGCTGGTGGTCCTGCTGGTCGCAGTGGTGCTCGGCCTGTGGCTGGCCTGGCGCAGCCCGGCCGATCAGATCCAGGGCATGGCCGATGCGGACACCATCAACGTGGCCGCCAAGATCACCGCGCGCGTGGCCGAACTGAAGGTGCGCGAGGGCGACCGCGTGCAGGCCGGGCAGGTGCTGTTCCTGCTCGACAGCCCCGAAGTGGCCGCCAAGGAACAGCAGGCGCACGGCGCTTTGGCCGCCGCACAGGCAGTGGCCGACAAGGCCGACGAGGGCGCGCGCAGCGAAGACATCCGCGCCGCCGAAGCGAACTGGAAGCGCGCAGAAGCCGGTGCGACGCTGGCCGAGGCCACCTACCAGCGCGTGCAGAACCTGTTCAACGAAGGGGTGATGACCCGGCAGAAGCGCGATGAAGCGCAGGCCCAGGCCACCAGCTCGCGCGAACTGGCGCGTGCCGCACGCGCGCAGTACGACATGGCGTTGGCCGGCGCACGCGAGCAAGACAAGCGTGCCGCGCAGGGCCAGGTGCAGCAGGCGCAGGGCGCGGTGGCCGAAGTCAACGCCGCCCGTGCCGAAGTCGAAGGACGCGCGCCGGTGGCGGGCGAGATCAACAAGCGCATGGCCGACCCGGGCGAACTGGTGCCGGCCGGCTACCCGGTATTCACCCTGGTCGACATCGATCGCATGTGGGTGGCGATGAACCTGCGCGAATCACAGATGCAGGGCCTGAAGGTCGGCAGCAAGCTGCAGGGCAACGTGCCGGCACTCGGCCTGGACGGCGAGTTCGAGGTCTACTTCATCAACCCTGCCGGCGACTATGCGACCTGGCGTACCACCCGCCAGTCGTCCGGCTACGACGTCCGCAGTTTCGAGGTGCGGGTGCGCCCGGTACGCCGCATCGAGGGCTTCCGCCCCGGCATGAGCGTGCTGTTCGCATGGCCCCAGCACTGAGCCCGGGCCGCGGCGGCTTCGCCGCCAGCTGGCGGCGCGAGCTGCAGTCACTGCGCGGCAACCGCGCTGACCTGCTGCTGGTCACCGTGCTGCCGCTGCTGATGCTTGCGGTGATGGCGTGGATGTTCACGCCTTCAGTGATGCGCGACATCCCGATCGCCGTGGTCGACCTCGATCACAGCAGTGACAGCCGCCTGCTGCTGCGCATGCTCGATGCCAGCCCCGGCGTGCGCATCGCCAGCCAGCCGGTGGACCTGGAAGACGCCCGTTCGCAGCTGCGCAGGCTGGACGTGTTCGCCATCGTGCTGGTGCCGCGCGATGTCACCCGGCAGGCGCTGCGTGGGCGACAGGGCACGGTGTTCGCCTATTACAACGCCACCTACATGACCACCGGCCAATCTGCGGCGCGCGATATCGGCGATGCGGTATCGGCCTGGAACGCGCGCCTGCTGCGCGAGCGCATCGGCCTGCAGGTCGGTCCGGGCAAGCTGCGTGCGGCACCGATCGCGGTGCAGTCGGACATCCTCTACAACCCGGCGCGCAGCTACGAATTGTTCCTGCTGCCGCTGATCTTCCCGGCAGTCTTGTCGCTGGTGCTGGCGCTTGCCGTGGCTGGCAGCATCGGCCGCGAGATCCGCGACGGCACCCTGCCCGCCTGGCTGGACCGCACGGCGTGGGCTGCGATTGCCGGCAAGGTCGCGCCGTACATCCTGTTGTTCTCGCTGTATGGCGCGCTCGGCATCGGCTACCTCGCCTGGCTGCGCGGTGATGGCGTGGCCGGCAGCGTACTTCTGCTGGTGCTCGCGCAACCGTTGTTCTACCTGGCCACCGCCGCCTACGCATTGTTCTTCGTCGGCGTGACCCGCGACATGGGTACCGCGCTGTCGGCGGTCGGCCTCAGCATCGGCACCGCGCTGGCATTCTCCAGCGCCACCTTCCCGGTGCTGGATGGCCCCCTGTTCACCCGCATCTGGCATCAACTGCTGCCACTCAGCGCCTACATCAAGCTGCAGACCCAGCAGCAGTTCATCGGTTCGCCGCTGCAGGTTTCGGCATGGCCGCTGGCCACGCTGTTGTTGATGACGGCGGTGGCCGGTGGCATCGGCGGCCTGCGCCTGATCGCCTTCGCGCGCACGCCCGAAGCCGCGCAGCCTGCGGGGACGGACGCATGAGCACACTCTGGCGCAGCCTGCGGCAGACCCTGATGGCGGTGCTCTGCGACCGCTACGCGATCGTGGTGATGGTCGGTGCGGTGATCCTGTACTCGTTCTTCTATCCAGCCGCCTACCGGCACCAGGTGGCCGGCAACCTGCCGGTGCTGGTGGTGGACGAAGACCACAGCGCGACCAGCCGCGAGCTGCTGCGCAAGCTCGACGCACTGCGCGTCGCGCGCGTGGTCGGGCAACCGGCGGACGTCGACAGCGCACGCCGGCAGCTCGAAGCCGGCCATGCCGAAGGCATCGTCGTGATCCCGGCCAACCTGGAGCGCGACATCCTGCGCGGCCATCCGGCCAAGCTGGTATTGCTTGGCAACGGTGCCTACCTGGGCCGCGCCAGCTGGGTGCTGGGCAGCGTAGCTGATGCGCTGGGTGCGTTCGGGCGTGATGCCGTGGTCGGCCAGGCCGCCTTCATGGGTCCACCGCAGGCACCGCCGGTCACGCTTGTGCAGCGCCCGCTGTACAACACGCAAGAAGGCTATGGCAGCGCCATCGTACCCGGCGTGGCCGAACTGATCGTGCACCAGACGCTGCTGATGGGCATCGGCGTCCTGCTCGGCGGCCGCCGCCTTGCACTCGGCCGGCGCCTGCGCTTCGACCTGCCGACGCTGGCGGGCATGGCATTGGGCTTCGGCCTGATCGGCCTGTTCGGCCTGTTCTGGTATGCCGGTTTCACTGCCTGGGTGCAGGACTATCCACGCGGTGGCAACCCGCTGGGCCAGCTGCTGGGTGGCACCCTGTTCATTGCGGCGACGGTGACCTTCGGCCTGTTCGTCGGCAGCTTCTTCCGCACCCGCGAGCGCGCCTTCCAGTACATCATCGCCACCTCGATCCCGCTGTTCTTCCTGGCCAACCTGTCATGGCCGGCGGTGATGACGCCGCAACCGCTGGTCTGGCTGGCACAGCTGCTGCCGACCACCTCGGGCATCAACCTGATGGTGCGCCTGAACCAGATGGACGCCCGCCTGGCCGACGTCAGCCACGAACTGATCACCCTCACCGTCCTGCTGCTGCTCTACGGCAGCCTCGCCGCCTGGCGCCTCCTCGCCCCAACGGGGACGGAGGGGATTAAGTCGTAAACGGCAAGGTTGAGGGATTGCGACTTGATCCCCTCCGTCCCCTATTCAGGGGTCGGGCGCGTACCAGAACGGAATGCGGTACTCGCGGCGTCGCTCCGGGCCGCGTTCGCCCCCTTCGGCATTCCAGACGAGGCTCAGGTCATGGCGTCCGGGTGCCAGCGTCGCCATGGGCAGATAGCCCACCAGGCCACGCATGTCGAGATCGCGGCGCTCCATCGGCATGAAGTCGTGCAGGTCAACCGGCGTGCCATCCAGCTGCACCCGCCACAACCGCGACAGGCACTCCACCGCTGCGCTGGCGGCCTTTGCGCCGGTCGCTTCATCGCGTGCGGCGGGCGAGGCAGTGCAGTGCTGGCGCGCCAGCGGGTTGTCGCGCTGGGGGCGGTGTGGAATGAACACACGCAGGCGTGAACCACTGATCGTGTCCGAAGGGATCATCGGATACGGCAGCAGCTGATCGTGCGCCGAACGCATCGATTCGTAGTGCGCGCTCAACATGCCGTGTTCGACGGCCTCGTCGGTCATCACCTGGTAGCGGTTGAACAGCGAGAACTTCACCGAGCCCAGCACCTGCACCGCGCCCAGCACCATGGCCACCATCACCGCCAGCAGATAGACCGCCATGAACGAACGCGAGCGCAGGTTGCTCTGCAGGGTCAGCTGCATGGTCTGCATCAGGCGCAGCAGGGGAATCCGTTGCAGGCCCGCCAGGAAGCGTTGCAGCCACCGCTGCAGGCCGTGATAGGCCTGGTCGCGCCGCTGCCGGCGCGCAATGACACGCTCCAGCAGTGCAGGAACCAGTGCGAGCACAAGCAGGCTGGCCAGCACGGTACCGACCACGATCATGGCCACACGGTCGGAACCGCCGGCAAGCGCACTGATCGCCATCGCCACGCACAACGTCAGCACGGCCATCACCAGGGTGCCGGCCAGCGTCTGCACCGCCAGCAGCGTGGTGGAAAAGAGCATGGTGGCCAAACGATCAGCGCGTTCGATGCTGCCGTCCAGGCCGCCGTCGCGGGCCTTGAGGAAGGCGCGGGATACCGGGCCCATCTGCGGCAGCCGTTCCCAGTCGATGCCCTTGGGGAAGTGCGATTTCAGCCCGATCAGGCCTATCCAGTAGCCGCGCACGGTCAGGTGCGCGATCAGCGCTACCGCCAGCACGTAACACATGCCCGCGCTGATGCTGAAACCAAACCACAGCACCTGGAAGTACATGCCTTCCGTGTGCAGGCTGCTGCGTGCCCACGCATCGAACAGGTAGCCTGGTACCGCCAACAGTGCGAACGCCAGCAGGCCAGAGATGAACAGTTCGAGCTCGTCGGTACGCTCACGCAGTCGGCCGAAGCGCGATGCAGCTTCCGGTGCTGGATCGACCTCGACAGCCGGCGCGCGCGACTCAGCCAGGGGTGATTCGTTCACTGGGCGTTCATCCGTTGAAGTCCGCGCAGTATAGACACCGGGCTGCGCTCCGCGATACGGGGCCGCTCAACGCCGAACGCCGGCACGGGGCCGGCGTTGGGGGAATACGTACTGCGGTGTGGAAGGGGAAACGAGGTCTGGCTGTAACCGATCAGCGGTAGACGCGTTCGCAGCGGCGTTCGACCACGCGGTCGCCGTTCTTCTGCTGGCTGTTGCCCTGGATCTGGCGGCCGGCCGCGCCGCCAGCTACGGCACCGGCCACGGTGGCCAGCTTCTTGCCATTGCCACCGCCCACCTGGTTGCCCAGCAGACCACCAATCACCGCGCCGGTGGCGGTACCGGCGATACGGTTGGGATCGCGCGAGTTGCGCTGCACTTCCACGTTCTTGCAGACCACTCGGCTGCCATCGTTGAACTTGCGTCCTTCGTCGCGCGGCCCGTAGGTCTGCGCGCCGGCAACGGACGTTGCTGCCAGCAGGGTGCCCAGCACAAGCAGTCGGGTCGAGGTCTTCATGGCCATCTCCTGAGGTCCGGTATGGCGCAAGTCTCCTCCCGGGGCTGGCAACCTGAAGTGAAATACGCGTGTCCGCCGCCTCATCGGCCATCGCGCGTTCAGGAAGAAAGTTGCGCCCATCGCGATCAGCCATCGCGATGGGCGCCGTCTCCCTACCGGCATGCGCTGTTGCTAGAACTCTTCCCAACCACCCGCATTGGCAGCCAACGTCGGCTCGATGCGCGGTGACAGCACCGCCGGGCGTCTCACCGGCGTGACCGAGGCCGCTACCGCCGCAAGCGCGCGCGGGACCGATACGGCTGCCACGGCTGCCCCGGTGCGGAACACCGACACCGCTTCGGTCAGAAGGTTGGCCTGCTCTTCCATGGAACGCGCTGCGGCGCTGGCCTCTTCCACCAGCGCGGCATTCTGCTGGGTGGTCTCGTCCATCTGCACCACGGCCTGGTTGACCTGTTCGATGCCCGAGCTCTGCTCCTGCGATGCGGCTGAGATATCGGCCATGATGTCTGTGACGCGCTGCACCGACGCCACGATCTCGCCCATCGTGGTGCCGGCCTGGCGGACCAGCGCCGATCCATCGGCGACCTTGCCGACCGAATCCTCGATCAGGCCCTTGATCTCCTTGGCCGCGCCGGCCGAGCGCTGCGCCAGTGTGCGCACCTCACTGGCCACCACCGCAAAGCCCCTGCCCTGCTCGCCGGCACGAGCGGCTTCCACTGCAGCGTTAAGCGCCAGAATGTTGGTCTGGAATGCGATGCCATCAATGACCGAAATGATCTCGGCGATCTTCTTCGAGGAGGCTTCGATGGCCGACATGGTGGTCACCACCTGGCCGACCACCTCGCCGCCCTGCGACGCGACACCGTGCGCACCGATGGCGAGCTGGTTGGCCTGGCGTGCGTGCTCTGCGTTCTGCTTCACGGTGGAGGTCAGTTCCTCCATTGACGCCGCCGTCTCTTCCAGGTTCGCCGCTTGCTGCTCGGTGCGCCGCGACAGATCGGTGTTGCCCGAGGCGATCTCGCCCGCCGCCAGGTTGATGCTGGACGCGCTGGACTGGATACGGCCGACAATCTGCTTGAGCTGATCGACGGTGGCATTGCAGTCATCACGCATGCGGGCGAACACGCCGTGGAAGTCGCCCTGCATGCGCACGGTGAGGTCACCGCGCGAGATCGCCTGCAGCAGCGTCGACACCTGCACCAGGTTCTCGTCGGTGGTCTGCATCAGGCGATTGAGCCCGGCCACCATGTCGCGGAAATCATAGGCGAAGCGATCTTCATCGCCGCGCAGGCTGAAGTCGCCCGCCGCCGCGGCCGTCGCCAGCCGGCGGATCTCGCTGTTGATCGCCGACAGGCTGGTCTTGGTCTCGTCCATGGCCTGGGTGATCGCCGCCTTCTCGCCCGGCAACGGATCCATGTCCACCGACAGGTCGCCACGGGCGTAGTGCTTCATCACTTCGATCAGCCGGTTCTGCACCTGCACGTGCGAGCCGACCAGCGCATTGGTCTCGTGCACCATGCGCCCGTAGTCGCCGGGGAAAGCGCTCTCATCCATGCGGTAGCTGAGGCTACCCGCATCGTGCTGGCGGGCCAGCTCGCCCTGCGCCGCCATCACCGCCTGCAACTGTGCCTGCATGCGCTGCATTGATCGGAGCAGCTGGGTCACCTCGTCGTTGCCGGAGGCGTCGATGCTGCTGTCCAGGCGGCCACCGGCAATACCGTCGGCCAGCTTCACCGCCCCTGCCAGCGGACGGGTCAGGCTGCGGGTGATGGCCCACGCCGCCAGTGAACCCAGTATCAGGCTCAGCACCCCGAACACGATCGACAACGTGCCGGTCCAGGATTCGGTCGCGCGGTACTCCTCGCGGCTGCGCGCTGTCAGCGCCTCCTGATGCCGCAGCAGGGTCGAGATGGCTTCATTCCAGGCCGTCGCCAGGCCATGTTCGGCCAGCAGTTCCTTGGCCGCGCCGTCGAAATCGCCGGCCCTCATGCGCTCATGCAGATGCTGGGTGGAAGCGTCGGTAGCCTTGCGCGCCGCCTCGATCTTCGCCACCAGGGTATCGCCGGTGGCATCACGTGGAATCTTGATGTACCTGGCCCAGATACCATCGTAGGTCTGCGACAGCTCCTGCGCCTTCTGATAATCCTTGTCGAAATCCTCGCCGCGCTTGATCACCATCAGCCGGCGATGCATCAGCACCGCGTTGTTGGTATCCAGCATGTCGTTCAACAGCCGCATCTTCACCATGTTGACGTCCACCACCTTCTCGAACTGGGCGGACTTCAGGTGATTCCCGTACAGCACGAGGCCAACGATGGCCACGATGAACAGCAGCAGCAGACCAAACCCGGCACCCAGCCGGGATCCCACTCGGAGGTTGCGTAAGGCGAGCATCTCAATTCCCTTGATCATGGCCGTACGATCGGTGGCGGCGCGACCGGGAGAATCTTTAAGAGCTTTTCCGCATATACCTTCGTGAATATCTTCAACTGCGAGGAAAATCGTGAAAAATGTATCTTAACCCGCATTCATATTCGAAACGATTATCTTTGATTTTCCACACCAGGAATCCTTTCATGCCCCTTACCCTGCAGATTGAAGGCAGTGCGATCCACGACATCGGCAGCCTCCATGCCGAACTCAACCGCGTGTTCATGGCAAGCGAGGACTGGCAGCTCGGGCCGAACCTGGATGCGCTGGACGACCTGTTGCATGGCGGTTATGGCGCGTTGGCTGGCCACGATCAGGTCACCCTCGTCTGGCGCGACATCGCACATAGCCGCGCGGCTCTGGGCGTCGATGCCACCCGCCGCTGGCTGCAGGCAAAACTCGACGGGCCGGGTCACTTCAACGCGCAGGCCATCACCCACCAGCTGCAGGCCCTGCAACGGGGCGATGGCCAGACCTACTTCGAGATCGTCATGGAGATATTCGCCAGCCACCGGCAGATCACGCTCATCCTGGCCTGATTGCGTGCCCCGCACGTACTTTGCTCATCATCGGCAGCGGCGTCCCCCAGCCCCAGCAGTTACCATGGACGGCCCTGTACCTGCTCCGCCGTCGCCGCCCTCCGGCGCGACCGGATGCCCTGATCCACGAGTGCCATGTCCAAAGACAAGTCCGCCGAACACACCCCGCTGATGAAGCATCAGGGGCGTATGTATTCCATCTATATGTTTTTTTGAGCCTTTTCCGAGAACTTATCCATTGAGGGCCACCATCGCTACACCACCACTACATAGCCCTTGAACCGTGGCCCGGCTTATAGCCTTCATCCTGGAGTCATCCCCCGACCTCCTAAGGACATCAAATGGCGGTCGCTAGACGCGCTGGGGGGACTGAACCCTTTCAACACTGAGGAGCCGCATGGGCTGATCGACATCATGACAGCGGCGCCGCCGCGGTTGGGCCCCTGAGCCGCCTTGACTTTCAACATCGCCCGCCCCTCGCTCTTCATGGCCGAGAAGCGATGCACGCGCTTTTCCCAGTGACCGAACTTCCGATCTCTTTCGGTGCGACTCCAATGACCGAGACTACGGTGGCTTTGGTTAGAATCCGATCCGATGGGCCGATTCTAGATAGAGCCCAGACGCTAAGAGAGAGACGGGTTAGGCAACATACAGGGGATAACATGGATTTCAGCGTTCCACGGAACCGGCCATTGGCCGAGCTTCTTTCTCAAGCCTGCAGTGAAGATCTGGACGTTCTGGCTGACTTGATCACCGACAACGGCAAGGGGCGGCTCGCGCTCAACTCTGGCATCAAGGCGCTCATCGTTAAGAGAAAGGCCGACGGGGCCCTTCAGTCGATTGCTGATGTCCTGGAAAAGGAGATCTGCGACTTCGGCGGCAACACCCTGATGAACACCTACCGGTCCTACGGGGTTGAATACTCGGAGCTAGTTAAAGACGTTGCTAAAAAGCTGGGTAGCAAGATCCCAGAGGGCGCCGACGTCTATGCTCTCGAAGAGTTGGCCCTTGCGGGAGCCATCGGGAAATACTCGCCCGACGATGCAACTCCAGAGGGCGCTCGCGAGACCACGCCGAACTCGGTCATCGACGAGGTGGTGCAACAGCTAGTCCAGAACGCAGGGAGGGCAACAGGCTTGGCCTCCGCTGGTGGAGTAGCAGGCTTTGCATCCGCTTTGGGCGCTCGTGCGGCATCGCTTGTCGCAGGCCCTGTCGCTGTTGGGGCCGCGGGATACTCGCTCTACGAAGCGACAGGCCCAGCATTCCGCATTACAGTGCCAGCTGTTCTCCAGATCGCCAAAATTCGTCGCAAGCGCATTGACGCCGATTTCCAACACTATTCCGAGAGGCTGAAAGCATGTCTGTGACCAATGCGGAGCTGGCGCGTGGTCTGCCCAAGCTCCAAGATATCCTTGCGCGTATCGCCTCTAAGGAGCTGAACGTTTTTGGTGGCGTGGTGCGATACGCCGCGGGAACTGGCAAGGGGGGCCAGATCGCCGCGCACCTTGTATTCCCGAGCGACCCGCAGCAGGCCCAGCAGAGCATTTCCCAGCTGCAGGCCGCCATGCAACAAAGCATGGGCAACCTTCAGGGCGGCATTGATGTCCTCCAACAGAGCATGGGCTCACTTCAGGCCCTGCAGATGGCAAACCTCGCCATGGCTGGCTTGAACCTGGCGGTCACAACCGCAGGCTTCGTCATTGTTTGTAGAAAGCTCAACAAGATCAGTGGCCAAATCGAGTCCCAGTCCGCTGGCATAGCCCAGACATTTCAGCTGGTGAGCGAGGCCCACGAGCGTAGCTTGCTGATGGATGAGGCGAGGTTCCGCGGCCTGGTCCTGGCTTGCCAACAGCACTTTGAGGAAGGCGACACGGAGCTCCTCAAGCACAAGATCCAAGATTTCCACGAGCAATACCAGTTCACCAAGCTGGTGTTGCAGCGCCACGCAGTTAAGGCAGCAAGCAACAACGAAGCTCGCTTGATTGATATCCAGGTTCTCCAAGACCGCCTAGTGAACCTTGGCCTGTTCCTCTCCCATATCCAGACCAAGGTGGGAGCCCGCGAGCGCGGGCAAGAAACCCTTCGGAACCTTGCGCAGGATCTGGAGGAACTCAACGGGAGCCGCGTGCAGGCCTTGACCTCGGATCGCCAGTTCGCTTTCAGCATCACCGAAGATCAGCTGAGCAAGGTGACTTCTTTCATCCAACAGGGGCAGCAAGCCATCCCTGCCCTTACCTACCAGGCCGACCTTCTCGCCCTCGAACACTTCGATGTCGACGCTGTGAACGAAGCGGCGACGACAGGAGAGATCGTGGTGATTGCGGCGTAGTCACCTGGATTGACTTTTATTTGATGCGTGCTATTAACTAAATGAGGCATGCTTTCTTACCTCCCCATGCCTCATTAAGCCCCCGCCCCCGGATGACTCGGGGGCTTTTTATTTTTTTCGCCTTGCGCTTTCCATACAATCCACTATCCCTGAAAGCATCCAACGATCTTTCTGGGAGGAAAGCATGCAGTCCCGATTTACCATCACCGCCATCCTGGCTTGCCTGGCCTTGGCCGGGTGTTCGACCGTTCAACCCAAACCCAAACCCAAGCCCAGCACCCCTTGGATCTACCAAACCCCTAAGCCGCACGGCGCCATTTACCGGTTCTTCCATCCGAAAAGTGAAAGGATGTGGAAAGGGGTTTCCCCAGCGCTGCGGGAAAAGGTTGAAGCCGTCCAAGCTCAACTCGCAGCAGAGGGCTACGACGTCCGCCCGGTCGAGGGCTACCGTTCGCCAGAGCGGCAAGCTGCGCTACTCGCTTCAGCTTCTAATGTCACGACGGTTGGTGCCTACAGTAGTTGCCACAACTTCGGCCTCGCATTGGATGCCGCCGTTTTCGTCAATGGCGAGCCGAGCTGGAACCTGGACGATGCCTATGTAATGGCCGGCTATCAACGCTTTGGCGAGCTGGCGGAGATCGTGGGGCTGAACTGGGGCGGCCGGTGGACCAACCCGAAAGACTATCCCCACGTCGAACTGAAAGCCGAGTGCGGCCAGGCCAAGTGGGCCTACCGGCAGGGACGCAAGCCGGGCGCGTTTCCTCCAGTGACCGGGACACCCTCTTCTGAAGTGCTGGCCCGGGCGCTGGCTCCGGCCTGGTGTCCTGCTGGCATGGAAACGGAGTGTCTGGCGTGGGGCAATGAAAACCGGATGGCCTGGAACTGGACGCTCCCGCGTCGGGTTTGTTTTGCGACCTTTCCTAACACATTGAAAAAGATCGGATGATCGCCTTGCGGAAATGAAATCGCCTGCTATGGATGAAGTATCAATCCATACTCGGAGGGTTTTCATGGCTTCGCTTCGCATTTCGATTTTGACGGCTTTGATGGGGGCCGCGTTGTTTTCCTCACCATCGTTTGCTCAAACCGCCACGGGGACCGGGGCCACGGCTTCGGACCCCAACTCGACGGCGACCGGGGAATACGCCCAAGCCTTAGCCCCGAATGCCACTGCAACGGGGGCCTATGCCAATGCCTCCGGGAACGGGGCCGTCGCCACCGGTGTTCAAGCCAACGCCTCCGCAGACAACGCAGTGGCGTCGGGCACGAATGCCCAAGCGTCCGGCGCGAACTCCATTGCGATGGGCCAAGCCGCGAATGCCACGGCGGTGAACGCCGTTGCGGTAGGCACGCTGAGCTACGCCGGGGGCGAAGCGGCCATGGCCCTAGGAGCGCAATCCGCGGCTACCGGCGTCCATTCCTTGGCGGCTGGTGTCCAGTCACAAGCCAGCGGGGACCTCTCGTTGTCGCTGGGCTACTTCAGCCGGTCGCGAGGCAACTCGTCGTTGGCTCAGGGCACCTTGGCAGAAGCCAACGCGGATCATGCAGTCGCCATTGGCTCCTCCACGGTCGCCGACGCGCGCCAGTCTGTCGCACTGGGCGCCGGGGCAGAAGCACGAGCGCAAGATTGCGTCGCCCTGGGCTCCCATAGCCGATGCTGGGCCAGCGACGAAGTCAGCGTGGGATCCACTTCTGAGGACGGAGGCCAGAGCACCCGCCGAATCACCAACGTCCGCGCCGGCACCTCGGACACCGACGTCGCAAACCTTGGACAGGTCCGTCAGGCGGCCCAAGCGCTGGGCGGCGGTGCCACGTTCGTCAACGGCAACTTTGTCGCGCCCATCTTTCAGTTCCGTAGTGGAGCCACCTACAACACTGTCGAGGCCGCTATGGATGATCTTGATGGTCGCTTGACTGTCCAAGAGCAGAATCCAGGCGGTGGCTCGGGCACGCCAGGCCCGCGTGGCGCAGATGGGTTGAGCGCTTACGAGGTGGCGTTGGCCAACGGCTTCCAAGGCAATGAACAGGCTTGGCTGGCAAGCCTAAAAGGGGAGCCAGGGGTTCAAGGGCCTGCCGGCACCGATGGGATGGATGGAACCGCCGGGACCGGCGCGGGCTCGACTGTAAAGGCGGGCAAGAACATCGAAGTCACCGAGAGCGCGGATGGCACCCAAACCGTGGCGGTCAGCGACAACGTTCAACTGTCTGACGCGGGCTCGGTCCAGGTCGGCCAGACCACGGTCAACGCCCACGGCGTGACGGTTCAGGGCGGCGCTTCGGTGACCACTTCGGGCGTCAACGCGGGCAATCAGCGCGTGACCAGCGTGGCTCCGGGGCGCATCGAACGCGGGTCCACGGATGCTGTGAACGGTGGGCAGGTCTACGAAATGCAGCAGGTGTGGGATGACCGCTGGGTCGATACGGACCGCCGCCTGCGGCACCAGGATCGCCGCATCAACGGCTTGGGCGCGCAACTCGGCGCGATGAGCCAGATGGCCACCGCTGCGGCGCAGAACGGGGGCACGGCCGTTGGCCTGGTGAACCTGAACGTGGGCGTGGGATTCTCGGGAGGCAGTGCTGCAATGGCCGTGGGCTGGGGTGCTCGGGTGTCTGAAAAGGTCAGCGTCTCGGCGGGCCTGTCCTTCGGCTCTGGCAACAAGCCGGTGGCCGGGCTTGGGATCAGCATCAACCTGGGGCGTTGATAACGATTGCGTGGGTGGAAAAAGGAGGTGATCGATCTCGGCAAGGGCCCTTCGGGGCCCTTGTTCGTTGGGCCTCTTGACGAAACCCGCCTTTCTTTTATGGGTATGTAGATATACCCATTTACGGAGGGCCCTTGAACTGGAAACGCAATCAGAAATACCTGCCTCGCTCACGCCATCTCTACGGGTTGTTCTTTGACAACGGGTGCTGCTACGTGGGGCAGACCGTCGATTTAAAGCAACGCGAGCAGCAGCACCGCAGTGCTCGTGGGGGCTGGCAGGGGCGCCGATTCTCGTTCGTGCCGCTGTCGAGCATGACGGGCACCCAGGCCAATGCGGAGGCTCACGAATACGCGTGGCGCTACAAGGCCTTTCAGCATGGCTGGCGAATCTATAGCAAGCCGCCGGGCCTCATCATCCGCAATCCGCGTCGCCGCACCACGGGGCACATGAAGTCATTGGCTGCGGGCTATACGTGGCCTGGTGCTGCGCCAACGCCGGCTGGGGGTGGGAGCATGGGGAGCAGCGGGATTGGGTGGACGGTGTTCAAGTGGTGTTTCGTCTACCCCGGTGTCCTGCTGCTGGTGCTGCTGGCCTTTGGGATTGGTCGGTGAAGCGAGGGCTCAAATAGGAATCGCTCGTATCGCCTACAAACTGCCTAAAGAAATCTGTTGCGCGCCTACGGAACGTGTCCTAAATATGTTGCCCTCACAAACAACAGGGGCTTCAATGACACTGCAACACGGATGGCAGGCTTGCCGAAACTGCCACGCTTCCAACAGCGATTTGCGCGTTGAGGGGCCATGGCATCTACGCGCCAATCCAGGCTACTGGGGCACCAGCGAGCCCACGGTTCTTGTGCTGGGATTCTCCAAGGGCGCCACTCAGATTTCCGCCTCTCAGTCAGGTAACTTCGACGGGGTTGCCTTCGCCGGCATGCGCCCTCGCCTACGCCAGGTTCTGGATGCGCTGGGCATCGACCTGGGAACGGAGACAGTCGATCAAGCCCTCTCGGCGTCAAGCCGTTGGCTGGGTGCCGCGTCGCTGATTCGCTGCGGCCTCTCGCTGGACATCGACGGCAAGCTGACCACCAGCGGCACCATCATGCCCAAGGCGGCTTCGGCGACGTTCACCCGGCAGGTCACGCGCTCCTGTGTGGAGCAGCACTTGAGCCCGCTGCCTGCCAGCGTCGAAAAGGTGGTGATGCTGGGAACCACGGATGCCTACATCAAAGGGGTCAAGGCCCTGATGGCAGACCGGTTCTCCGACTACCGGAACATCAACGAGGTGGCATTCACTGCGCAGGGCCGGACCTGGGTCTTCGCTGCGCACCCGAGCCCCGCCAACGGTGAGTTCAAGCACTGGCTGGGCGGGGACATGGGATCCGCGTCAGGGCGAAAGCTGCAGCTGGCTCTTAAGGCCCTTGGCTCAGCCCCTGTGGTGCCATCTGCAATCGCACCGACCGTTGCCGTTACAAAGCCCCCACGCCCCACTGCATCAAGCACTCCAACCCAGGCCCCAGTCGCCAAGGACAGCATTCCGATGACCAGCACCACCAATGACCGCTTTGCCCAGACCTTCCACCTGGTCCGCGGAGATGGGAAGAAGGTCGTTCCTGTCATGATGAAGAACAAAGACACGGGACGCGTGGCTTTCCGCCTGGCAAAGCAAGGGAATACAAAGGATGGAACGGTTGAAGTCACTGACGAGGCAGACCTCCTTCGCAAGTGCGAAAGCGGCCTCTACCAAGTCAGGGCGCAACCTTTGGACAAGTCGTCACCTGCCAACTTTATCCGCCCGCTTCATAACCACCGAATCGTGAAGAACCGAGCTTGATACGGGAGCAGGGGCCCGGCGGAAGCCGACGCCCACCCGCCTTTCCTCTTTCAGACTGCGGCGGCGAGTAGCCGCCGGCTCTTGAAAAGAACGCGGCCAGAGGGCCGCGCCTGAAAAGCGTCTTGAGAGGGAAAAGCCATGGGCTGCGGCTTCCGCCGCAACCCTGCGTTACTCACCGATCCATGCCTTGGCGCACCCGCTCGCGCTGGACGGGCTGTGCGACCGGCAACACGGGCTTGGCCTTCTGTCCTCGTGCCAGCTCGAACACCTCCAGCAGTTGGCGGGCCTTGCGCTCGGATTCGCTCATCTTCGCCACGGCCAGCTTCGCTTGCTTCTGCTCCTGGTGCTCCTTCAGCAGGGCATCCAACTTGACCTCCGCGCCGCTGCGCTGCTGCCCCGGGCGGTTGGATGCCTTCTGCTCTACTTCCCCGACCTGCTTTTTCAGCAAGTCGTCCAACGTCACCTTGGCCCCGCTGCGCTGCGCGGCTTTGGTGTCCTTGACCAAGCCAGCGTCCAGCACGGTCTCCTTCAAGCGCTCCAACCCGAGCCGCTCGTTCAACCGCTCCACGTCATCGGACGTCGCATACATGCGGTAGGAACCCTTCGTGAGACGGGTAAAGGCCACCAGGGCGCTGTGGGCGTCGAGCATGCCCAGGTTCGCCAGGTGGTAGACCTCCCGCTTGCCCTGGCCTTGGCTCTTATGCACTGTCCCTGCGTAGGAATGCTGAAAACTCTTCATCTCAAAACTGTTGAACGTCAGCCGCCGCCCGTCGCCCTTGGTCTCCGAGCGAATGGACACGCTGATGTCGTAGCCGCCCGCCCTTGAGGGCTTGATGCTGTCCACCACGGCCTGGGTGCCATTGATGACCCCCAGGTCCTTGTTCTTCGCGGTGAAGACGATCTGATCGCCCTTGGACAACGCCAGGTCGAACTTGCGCCCCTTGTCCCGGGCCTCGATCACCACCTCGTCCTGGCCCAGCTCTCCACGCTCTTTCAACCCGGCCCGGATGCCGGCGTTGAGCGCGGCCACGTCGGCTCGGGTATGGGCGATGACCAGCTTCTCGCTCATCGGCACCGGGTCTTCGAAGTATTCGTGTAGCAGCCGCTCGCGAGCTTCCTTCTCCGTGGCCGTTTCGCGGATGGTGTCGAGCAACCGGGCCTTTATTTCGTTGCCCTTGTCGAGGGTCTGCGCCCGTGAACGGCTGGCCTTCTTCAAATCGATGACCTGGCCGTGCTCGTCCGTGGCGTAGAACGACAACGCGGTGTCTCGGTCTTCCTGTTTGCCCTGGCGTCGGATCTCGGTGAGCTTGGCATCGCCGACCGCTTGCTTGGTCAGCTGAAAGCCCGAGCCCGCCCCGATGGGCTGAAGCTGTTCCACGTCCCCCTGCATGATGACCTTCGCCCCCGCCTTGGCCGCGTAGCTGAAAAGCTTGTGGGTGTTGCGCGCATCGACCATGCCTGCCTCGTCCACCACAATGACGTCCGTCTTGCGGAACTGCATCTTTCCGTTGTCCAGGTCATGGAGCATCTGCGCCATGCTCACGCTGGACATGCCGCTTTCCGCCTCCAGCTTCTCGGCCGCGGCGTTGGAAACGCAGACGCCCAGCAACTCGAATCCTTGGGTTTCGTAAGCTGCCCGAAAACACTCACTGATCGTCGTTTTACCGGTTCCGGCGAGCCCGGAAAGATTGACCACGCCCCCGCTGCCCTGGGTGATGTGGTCCAGCGCGTGGCGCTGCTCCTTGGAGAGCTGAAAGCCCTTGGCCTTCTCGTAGTCTTCCACCACCCGGTCCACGTCAGCCTGGGGCACGTGGTGATGGGTTTCCTTGGCTCGCTCAATCGCGAAGGCCACCACCTCCTGCTCGATCTGGAGCATCCACGGGGCGCAGTAGCGCTCCTGGGTATGCCGCCTTGCCAGCGAGTCGCCCTTGTCGTCGTCGTGCAGGCGCATGGGGTTGACCAGCACCAGGCCGTGCTCCTTCTTGAACGCTTCAACCAAGCTGTAGAGCTCTGGCACGGTGACGCTGCCGGCGTATTCCTGGCCCAAGACCTCCAGGAGATTGTGGTCGCAGAAAATGGCGTCCGTCTCGTGGAGCCGCTCCAGCAGTTCTGCCGGGGATTTTTGCTCCATTTCGTGCGCGTTGCCCTTGGCTTGCTTCAAGCTTGCCGTGGATACGTCGAAGTCTTTCAGCGTGTCCTGCCAGTGCGCGATCAGCTCGTGGTAGGGCGGCTCGTCCTTGTCTTTGCGCGTGGCCAACGTGGCCTGCTGATTAGACACGTTGTGCTTGGCTGCGTAGGCCAGGATTTCCTTGCGGCGGTTGCCGTAGCGATCCGTCACCTCCTCGTCCAGACCCGCGATCCGAGCGTAGACGCGCCCGGTTTCCTGGCCGTCGTCGTCCAGTTCACGGATGCGGTCCACTCCATACCCCAGCGCCTTCATTCCTTGGTAGAGCTCTGTCTTGTAGACCTCGTCTATGGCTTTGCGGTAGCGGAAGATCTCTTCAGCAGAGAGGCTGGCCTCGCCACCGTCACTGCCCAGGCTGAGGTTGTAAAGCAGGTTGTGGGTGTGGAGGCTGGGCCCCATCTCGCCGGTCGCCTCATCGGTTCGGGCGGCGTAGTGGTGGTGAGAGCTCCAGATCAACCCATCAACCCCGATGACATCCTTGCCGGCCTTGTTGCGGCGAGTTTCGGACATGGCTTCGAAGGCTTCCATCGCCCTCTGGACCGCGTTGCGGTGCGCAGCGTGGATGGCTTCTTGTTCTGCGGGGTCAGAAGCCAGGGCAAACGCCACGCTGACATCCAGCGGCGCGGAAATGGTCATGTCGTAGCCAATGCGATGCCCACCTGCCAAGTAAGTCACGTCTTTGCCGTCCTTCTGTAGCGGCTTCCCCGTCTTGTCCTTCCTCACTCGGATCTGGCCGCGGTCGCCCGCGTTGTGGCATAGCGCACGCCCCGTCTTGGGGTCGAACCCATCGGTCAGTGGGAGCATCAGCTCCTTGGTGGCGCGCTGCTCGGCCAGGCCCAGGTGTTTCGCCAGGCCCCCATAGAACCGGGATTCGGCTCCATCGCTTGGTGCTGGCAAGTCGTAGTAACCCACCACCTGTCGAGCCTTCTCCCTAGCGAGTTCCTGGGCAAGCAGGTAATCAATGGACGCGCAGCCACCCTGGGTTCCGCTGGCATTTCGCTTGAGTGTGGTTCGGTTGATCATGGGTCCCCCAGTGCATGTTCTCTTCCACATGCTTAGCAGAAATGCTCGAATGAGCAATACGGTATAGGGGCTTCACGTGATCTATTTCTTCATAGAAGAGACCAACGAACAGGTAAAGGTTGGACGTGCCAAGAACATTGAGCGACGTCGTAGGAATCTACAGACAGGCAACCCAAGGGAGCTGCAACTCCTAGGGTGGATTCGCACTGATGACGATGTGCGTATCGAAAGGGAAATACATCAACGCCTCAATATCCTCCGTGGTCGAGGCGAGTGGTTTCACATCGACCCAGCTGATGCCCTTCCAATCCTGTCGCACTATGGCATTGACGGCTTCGTAGGGACAACGGAGGACTCATTCGCCATCGTCGGCCATGACCGAGATGGCATACCTGAATACATGGGTGTCTGGAACTGGGGAGACTTGGAGTTCGAGGAGTGCTGCCCTTTTTGCGGGTCTTTCTGCGGCATGCACTTCCAAGACGCTTCTCACATGTATCACTGAATCAACTGCGACCGACTTGAGAGTTTCGAGTTTTTGTCACCGGACTACGGTCGGGAGGATGAGGAGAGCGATTGATCTATTTCCGAAAGATCGCCTCCAGCTCGTCATTTGAAACCGCGCGGAGCTTCGGCGGCGTGGCACCGCGTTTTTGCAGCTCCGCGGCGACCTGGTCGGCGGTCATCTTCAAGACCCGCTGGACCTCTGCGGCGCTCTGCGCGTCGCTCGGGGGCATGGGCTTTTGCTCCACCGGGCGCGCGCCCTGCTTCGTCCACCGTGCCCGCTTCTGTCCATCTCGAACCTTCGGATAGCTCACGCCAGGCCAGTCCAGCAAGAGTGGGTCCCGGCTTGTCTGCACAATGGCCCGGATGCCCCAACCCTCGGAGCCATAGGCGCTGCCATTGCGTGGGCCCAAGTCGTCAGTGAGCCGCCCCGGCGGAACAACGGCTTTCGACTCCTCGTGGACGGTCGCCTTGTCATCATGCGTGCGCCAAGCCACGGTGCGCTTGCCCAAGTTCCGGGAGATTTTTTCCCGGGTCTCGCCGATTTGGAGCTGGCACACGATGTGTGTGCCGACCAACCCTGAAAAGGCTTGCGCGGTCTTGTCCCCGTAGACCCTCTCGACCTGTGACCAATCCTGCACGGCCATGCAGGCCACCACGCCTTTTGAGCGTCCCAAGGCCAGCAACGGCTCGATGTTGAGCCGACCGGCGGAAGTGAGTTCGTCGAAGAAGAAGCCCAGGAAGCGCCCGGCTTCGTCATCCGGCAGGCTGGGCGAGATGATCTCCGGCACCGCGATGTTGATCATGGCCGAGATGTAACTGCGCGCCAGCACCTCGTCCGGGCCGCTCTGGACGATCACTTGCTTGCGCCCCGTGTAGTCGTCCTTGATCCAATCCAACATGGAGAACATGCGGTCTGACTTACGCTCCGGCCACGCCAAGGCCAGGCGCTCAATGACCGCGGTGCCGTTGGCAAGCACGGCCATACAGCTGCTGGTGGTGTTGCTGTCGGGGTTGGCAATGAGCGCGGCGGCGCGGGGATAGTGGATTGAAAGCGCTCTAGCCATCGGTTCAGCGGGACGGGCAACCAACGCGGCCAACTCTGCCCACCCCCAGCTCTTGCCCTTCGTGGCCTGGAGTTCGCGCACGCACCCTTCCAGCAAGGCTTGCGCCGCAGACGCCCAGAATGCGCCGCTGCCCTCCTCCGGGGGGATGATGCTTTGGGAGAACGCGGCAGCCTGGGTTTGCGTCGCCACGTCACGGCCCACGTCCCAGATCCAACTGCGTTTGTCGAAGGGGCAGACGATGACCGGGTGCTTAAAAATGGACGTAAAGTCCCCTTTGATGTCGTAGATGAAACTTTTCTTTTTGAGACGGACCGTTTGCTCCAGCAGGTGCTTGAGGATGACGCTCTTACCGCTGCCCACGCTGCCGTAGATGAACATGTGCCGGGCCCAAAGCTTCTTGCTTGCGATCCAGTCGGGATGCAGAGACAAGGCATGCAGCTCGTCTGCCTGTTCTTTCTTCGTGAGCGAGCGGCGGCGGGCCTCGGCCAGGGCTCGTTCCCCCTGCAGCAGTTCAGCGCCGGACACATGCCAGGTATTTGAGCGCGGGATTAACCCCCGACGCGTCACCCAAGCCGACGCCCACCCGGCCAAGCAAGCGGCGACGCCGACCCGTGCCAACGTGCCAAACGTGGCCTGCTCCTTGGCCACCTCCCAGAATGCGGCGGCAGGCTCTCGGAATGAGATCGTGCCGGTGGCAAGGTTGCCCAGCGCTGCCAGGCTGCCAGTGAGGGCCTGGTTGAAGTTCATGAGCGTGTGACTGCTGGGCACCTGCCAGCCCAACCAAAGCGCTGCTGGGAAGACCAGACCAGCCACACACGCCCCAGACAGCAGGGCCCGGGGCCAATAGCGGACGGCCCGACTTGGTTCGATGCTCGACGGGACCGTCCAGCTCCAGCAGTCATAAATCGTGGACTTGCTCACGTGCCTTCTCCCGGTGAGCGTCGCCCGGCTTGCGCCCCTCCCGATCCAACTGCCCCGGGTCCGCGCCTGCGGCCATGAGCTCCAGGCAAACGCGGGCCTGCTTCCATTGCGCAGCGAGATGCAGTGGGGCCTGGCCGAAGTGATTCACCTGCGAGGGATCAGCTTGGACTTCCAGAAGCCGGCGGACGATGACGTGACTTTCGGAACGCACGGCTTGGTGAAGCGGACGGTCGCCCATCGCGTCGGGCTGGTTAGGGTCAGCCCCCAGGTGCAGCGCTGCGTCCACCACCTCGGGCGCGTTCAACGAAATGCCTTCTTCCAGCCACGTTTGCGAAGGGACGTTGAACGTCAGCTCGGGATGGAACGCGTGCGCGGACGCCAGAAGTTCCGCCACATGGAAGCGGGCGAGTTGGGGTCCGTGGGCGTCGATGAGCTTCAGTTCCAATGCTTCCGCTTGCTCAGGCGTAGCTCCGTAACGCTCCATCAGTCCTGCCGGGTAGTTTTGGACCGAGCGCTGCATGCCCAGCGCGACGTAGGTCTGGGCCACCCGGTGGCCTTCAGCCATGCTCAACGTCGTCTGCCCATTGGGTGCCGTGAGCGCGGGGTCGGCTCCATGCTCCAGCAACCGACGAACGATGGCCCCCTCGCCCTGGCGCGCGGCCAGGTGGATGGGCATCAATCCTCGGGCATTGGGGCAGTTCGGATCGGCGCCCATCGCCAGGCAAGCATTGACCGCGGCCAAGTTGCCCAGGGTGCTGTTTTCGCAAAGCCAGGTCTGAAACGGTGCGCCGTAGAGCCCCGGGTGTTCGCAGTGCTGGTGCGCGGCGGCGATGACCTCGCTTCCGTGCATCGTGGAGAGCGTTCCGCCCAGGGTTTGGATGAGGTGTTGCTCGGTGGCCTTGGCCTGCTCTTCCGGGACCTCGTAGCGCTGGAGAAGTCCGGCGATGTCCAGTTGGGGAAGCGCCGGGGCCTCCTGCGGCAACTCGGGCTGGGCACGCAGGAGCTGGAGCTGGTCAGCGGCGGCTCGGTTGGCTTGGACTTCTGCGATGGATTGCTGGAGCTGGGCCAGCAGGCCGGCGCGCTCGTCGCTGGGGAGGTTGAGGTAAGCCGGAGCAAGCCGGGTGTGGCCCAACACGCCCGCGTGGATTGTGACGTCCAGTTGCGAGGGGGTGATGCCGGGCTCGACGTGAACCTTGGTTCCTCCAGCTCGGTTGCCCAGCTCCAGGGAAATGCGGTTGGAGAAACGGCTGGGGGTCAGCACCCAGTCAAAACCCGCGTCGGTCTGGGTGTCCAACCCGGAAACCTGGGCCTCTCGGCAGAACCGCGTGGCCAGATCCAACGCCTCCCGCGCGTCGGCGGCAGCGGCGGCCTCGTGATGCTTCCCGTAGAACTGGGCCAGCGTCAGGGGGTGGAGAATGGGATGAAGCAACGGCTCGTGGGGACGATTCAAGAAATCGCCCCCACCTGGGTTGCCTGCTGGGTTGTCGTGTTGGGGTTCCATCCCCTTTGCATACCGTCTTTTTCGGTTTTGGCAACCAGCAAGCGATCTTGATAATGAAAGCCGCGCCAACCAAAACCCCGGTTTGTAGGAAAAGCGAGACGGTGTGCAGATCCATCTGCTCCAAATCCTCCTTCAACCACGCCATCATGCCAGCAACCCCGCCACGTTGGCGGCCACGTAGCTCACCACCGAAAACGCACCCAACGTCAACAGCAGGTTTCCCACGTTGTCTACGGCGAACTCGTAAGCATCGGCAAAAATATACATAGGGACCTCCCCCGGTTGTGTTTGACTGATTACAGTCAACCACATCTCATAAAACTGGCAACCCTGAAAATCTCGATTGATCGACACTTTTGATGTTTAGTCAAATCTTTTTTCTCTCTTCCCCAGATGATCAACCCCCACCCCGTTTCTTGCTTTGAGCCGCTTTTGCCGTTTGCTTTTATGGGTAGATCGATCCACTCACAAACAAGGGAACGCGCCCAAAAAAAGGGCCCCGAAGGGCCCTGGATGCGGCGCGGGGAATGGACCGTCATTGACGGTAGATGTTCTTCTGGACTTGGGCCTCGTGCTTGTCCCAGTCGAAGTTCGCCTCATAGCGCTTCATGAAGTCTGCTTCCTTCTTCGCGCTGGCGGCGTAGTGCGCGTAGCCCAACTTACCAGGCCCCATGGTTTGCTGCCGCTGGGCCGCAGTCAGCATGGGGATGTTCTCCCCCAAGGATTGCCCTCCGTCCTTCTGCTGGCGCTTCTGTCGCCATTCGTCCACGGTGCTGAACACCACTTGGGCGTGCTTGTCTTTGGGCGCGTCTTCAGCGCGCTGCTGCACCTGTGCGTGCAACCGCTCACGCGCGTCGGTGATCTCGTCGGGCTTGGCTTGCTTGGCCCAGTCCAACACGGCTTGTTGCTTCTCCTGGATATCGGCCTGGTCCTTCGCCAGCGACTGGTCGAAGGCTGCTTTCTTCTGCGGTTGGTGGTCGTTTGGACGCTCTCCGGCCAGCATGGCTCGCCGTTTATCGCGAGCGCCCAGCAGGTCGTTCAAGGCATCGAGGTGGGTATTGCTCATAAAGTCCTCCTTCAAGGAAATGGGTGGTTGGGTCAGCATTGATCGATTTTGGAAAAGGGCAAGGGTTGCCTTGCCCTTTTGGGGCTCAGTCGTTGGGCATCATCTCGGCCAAGTCCGTGCGGCTCACGCCTGCCCGGCAGAGCGAGACAATCGCATTGCCACGTGCAGCGGTCAGGGCCGGGTATTCCTCTTCCAGGAAGAGCGGCAGGACCTCCCGCTTGCCCCCTGTGGGCATGTCGATGTCCCGTGCCAGCTCCTCTTGGCCCACCGTGTCTTCAGCCCCGACGCGCCATTTGCGCCCCGTCGCCGGATCCACGCGAAGCGCGCTCAAGCGGCCTGCGCCCTGCATCAGCATTTGCTCGTAGGCCGCTGCGTAGGGGTGGTTCGGATCGTTGAGAACGCTGTGGCGGAAGTTGGTCAAGCCGCCCGAGAAATCGATGCCACGCGTCGGCTCCTTGAAGGTGGTCAACTGAGCCTTGCCCAGCCGCTTCATCAAGTAGTTGCGTGTGACAAACGAGTGGTTGAGCGCGACGACCGATTGCATGGTGTTAGCCAGCAAATCGGCTTCGTTCTCCGACCCGTAGGTGTTGATAAGGCTGTCGTGGCCCTGCACCGCGATCACCGGCATCAACCCCAGGCTTCGGGAGGTGCTGAAGAGCAGCACGTCGTCCGAAGTCAGCAGCAAATGCGCCTCGTCCATCATCAGCAGCACGTCGGTTTGGCCCGGCAGCATTTCGCGCCACTTGTCGCCGTGCGCCCCACGTGCCCGAATGCCGTTCATGACACGCTGCTTGAGCAACCGCTGCATCATGTCGCCCGCTTCGCCGAACTGGGTGGGGGGCAGGAACAAGCCCACGAACTTTCCGTAAAGCGCTTGAGAGACGTCAACGTCGCCACGTTCGACGGAATGCCACGGGATGTCATCCGCCGTCCGGAGCTTTTCACCCCGAAGCAGTTTTTCGATGAGCCCCCGCGAGTTCAACGTGAAGGACTGGCGCTGCTCCTTGTGCATTGCGGGAACGCCCAGCAATGCCCATTCCAGCGAGCTTTGCAGCTGAGACATGGGACGCAGCAAGTCGGGATGGACGGTCTCGGACCGGGTGGCCAAGCGGTTTTGGTAGTCCCGGGAGTAGGCGGCATAGGCCTCCCGCTCTTCGTCCGTGCTAGACGTGTCCGGACGCTCCAACCCCAACCAGTTCACCAACTCCAGCACGCGAGCGCTGGCAATCTCCCCGCCACGCGGCGTCGGCACCACCTGCTCAACCATCGCCAACAGCTTGGCATGGTGGAATGGGGTGTAGAACCAGTTCCGGGAAGCCTCCGCCACAATCGCGTAAGTGCCCATTTGCTCTTCCACGCGAGCCAGCGCCGCTTCCAGGTCTTCCAACCCCAGGCCACGCTTCTCCAGCTCCTCCCGCTCCAGCAGCATCATCAACCGGGCGTGCTCCAACCCTTCCAGCTTGGCGATGCAGAAGTCTCGGTAGGCCTGCTCGTGCTCGCATGCGGCCTTCAGGATGATGCCGGTGTGGAAGAGGAAAGCGTCGCCGCCATCGCTCCAGAGCTTGGACTTCTCATCAACCTTGCCGCCGGTCGCGCCGCGAAGGGCCTTGGTGATTTGATCCGGCTCCAGGCCCTCGTAGGGGGCCACCGACATGCCTGCGCGCACGACGATATCAAACGCGTCCTTACCCAGATCGGAGATGATCGCGCCGTCCTTCGCGTCGAGGATGAGTGCTCCACCCCCGCTGCGCTTCGCATCAAGAACGGTCTCGCCCGCGGCGCTCCCCTTCAGTTCATTCCGCAGTCCTACGGCCAATGCGGACTCGCGATAGCGACGGGCCAACGGCCGCAGCACGCTGAAGGACTTGCCCGAACCGATACGCCCGTAGACGATCAGGCCTTGGGTCAGGTCGCGCCAGGACAGCATCATCACCGTGCCCTTGTCCGGCGCAAAGCCATGGCCGCGGTCGTTCAGGTGACCAGACGCTCGACCCACCTTCAAAAGCGGGGTCTTGTCGCGCAACGCTTCGGCAGCCTGCTGCTCGCGGGCCTTCACGTGGGACTTGGACAGGGCCCCCTGGGTCGCCAGGTTGTTGTCCAAGTTCTGCAGATAGAGGCGAGCGGCCGTTTGAACGAAGTTGCCTTCCGTGAACTGCAGGGCATACATGGCCGCGATCACAAACGCCACGGCCACGCCCATTCCGTCCGGGAGAAGGGAGCCAATCCCCACCAGGGCCAAGATCACCACCATCCACTTCATCATCTGAATGAAGCGCTCGGCGGTTCCGCCCAGCACGCCCCGGTGGGGATGCGAGGCCGCACTCAGGAAGGCCGCGAACAACAGCAGGCCAGGAATGGTCAAGATCAGAAGAACGATGCCCGCCATTTTGGCAAAGCCCGCAGCGACCGCCATCATCCCCGCTCCCGTGTTCATCGGGTCAACCGCTGCTTGCCCCATGCTGGCCGCGTCCACTTGGAGCGCGGACGACAACGCCGCCGAAGCGGTTGCAATCAGCACGGGCAGCACCATCAGGGCCAGGCCCTTGAAGGCTTCCTTCATCCCTTCCGCTTGCTTCAACGCAACAAAGTAAGGAATCGCGGCCAGCAGCACCACGTAACTAAAAGCGCCAATGAGCGAGCCCAAGAAGTATTGAACCGCACCGATCAGCGGGAAGGCCAGATACATCAGCGAGGTTGCAGTGCTGTCGCCGCCCAGCGCCATGTCGTCCCCCAGCACGAAGCCTTCGGCACGACGTCCTTCCTTGGTGATGATCATGCGGGCCTGGGTGTTGCGCAGATCCTCCGGAACCTTCGGCCACCACGGATGGAACTGGTCCAGATCCAGTTCTTCGGGCACAACCAGTGCCATCTCTTTCTCGTCGAAAACAGCGCCCGCTTCGACCGCCATGTCTACGTCCTCCGGGGGAACGTCCAGCACGCGGCTCTTCACGCGGTCGCTCACGTCAAAGCGCCCGACCAAGTTTTCGTAGCGGTCATTGCCGTCCAGAATGATTTGCTCCAGCGTGCTCGACGCTTGATCGTCCTTCTTGAACAGCTTGCGGCCAATACCGACCGTCCAATCCATCAGCGATAGCAACATGCTCAGTGCCTCCCGTTGTTGTTGTTGTTGGTTTGAGATAGCGCCTGACACGCCACGATTTCCTGAGGCGTGATGGTGCCGCTCGTCCATTTCTTTTTGCACTCGTTCAACGACAACGAGGGCGCGAGTTGGATCGCCGCCGGCGAAGGGCGTGTTCCTTTCACTTTGTTGACGACCAATGCCCCAAAGCAAAGGGCCACGCACGCGGCGGAGGTGACAAGAAAGCCGGCTTTGGACACATGTTTTTCGCTGGCGTGCCGAACCTGGCTGGCGCGCAGGGCGTCCATCCTCCAGGCATCAAAGTCCTCATCGTTTGCCACCGGCATTTTCCGGTCCGCCCGCAGGTAGTAATACGAGGTCAGGACGTTTTCCCTGCAATCGGAGAGCCCAAAGCTTTCTGGGTTACCAATGAAGAAGCGCCCATGCAGGTTGAGCCACTTCGATCCGAAGTGGAGCTTTCCGGGCTTTCGATACTGCGTAAACAACCACCCAAACATTTTTCCTCCCATCTTTCATGGATACACATTCTTTCTAGCAAGGCTTTCGATAAGCGCAAGCACTTCACCTGATCTTTTCTGCCCACGCGTCGATATCGCTGTTGGCTTGGTCCTGCCAATCGTTTTTCGGCTCGGGTTTAGCAACAGGCTTGGGGGCCGACTTGGGCTTTGCAGCCGGTTTCGAAACCGGCACCGGCTTTGACGCCGGGGCAGTTGCCGGGGTCTGGGCCTTAGGTGGCTCTGCCAGCACCGGGGCTTCCACAACCGGGGCAGCGACCGCGGCCTTCTCTTCCACCGGGGCAGTCACGGGCTTGGGCTCCTCGACCTGGGGCGGCGCGGATACAACCGGAGCAACTGGCACGGTGACGGGGGCCGGGGCAGTCACTGCTGCAGCCGGTTTGTCTTGGAGCGGAACGGTTTCGCTGGAGCGGTGAGTGGTCCACCACGCCAACGCCCCACCCAGCACAAGGACGGCCACGCCCGACCCAGCCAGAAGTTGCCAACCCTTCTTGTTGCTGTCCTTCGCAGCCGCCTCACCGGACGGCTTGGCGGGGCTGGCCTTGGGGGCTTCCGGTTTCACCGGGGCCCGGGTCACCGTCGCCTTGGGGGCCGCTACCGGGGCTTGAGCCGGCTTGCTCGGAGCAGAGGCCGGAACAGACGGGACCACCCGCTCGACAGGTGCTGGAGCGGCAGGCGTTGCGTCCACGGCTTCACTGACGGCAGGCGCAGGAGCGCTGACCGGCTCTTTGATGACAGGCGCGGGGCCTGCTTCTGGTTCTGGTGTCGGCTCGGGAACCACCTCCTCAACAACCGGCTCGGGCTGGGCAGTCGCTTCTTGCTCGACCAACGCTTGGGCGCGCTCGGCCTCCAAGCGCGCGTTCTCGGCGGCTTCGGCTTCCCTGCGCGCCTTGGCCTCTTCCGCACGCCGGGCCAACGCTTCTTGCGCCTCTCGCCCCTTCTCAGCGGCGACCGAGGCCGCTTGCTTGGTTTTGTCTGCCAAGGCTTTGCCAAAACTTGCAGCCAGCCGGCCTGCGGTTTTCAAGTTTTCTTTTGTCGCATCGCTGACGAGCTTCTCCGCGTCCGTGGGCGCGGTGGTCTTGGCTTGTGCTGCTTTGGCGAGCAGCTCGCGCTGCTTGCGTTGTTTGATGAGTTCTTCGGGTGTCATGGTTCCTCCCAGGCGCTTGAAAAAGATTTGAGCCAGGGGGCTTTCGCCCCCCAGCTCTCGGTTGGCTTAGCGAACGTCGGGGATCGGCGAAACCGTGATGGCGTAATCGCCCCGGCCGCACTGGTCATCGACCGTGGCGCTCTGAAGCGCGCCGCGCTTTGCCAGCTCAACGACCGGCACCTGGCACACGGCGGCATCGGCACCACTGAAGCCAACCGTCAGCTTTTCTTTGCTCGCCTTGAGCAACGCGGCCAGCTTGTCCAGCGTGGCGCCGGTCTTGGCACTCACCGGCTGCATGTCAGCGGCCGGGTAACGGATGACCAGCTTGTCCAGGGCCTCGGCCTGGCCGTCCTTGGCTTCAACGGTCTTGGTATGCACCTGAGCATCCAGCCCCGCAGCCTTGGCAGCGTCTGCCACTTCCTGGGCTTCCTGGACCTGCGCGCGATACGACGCAACACCGCCAACAACCGCGCCTGCAGCGCACGCCGTCAGGGCCTTGTCTTTCTTGCCGGTCAGCAGAGCGATGCCTGCACCGGCAGCGCAGCCAATCCCGCCCGCCTTGAACAGGCGCAGCTTGTCGGTCTTCTTCTGGGGTTCGGGCTGGGGGGTGTCCTGGGCAAACGAAAGCCCCGGAGCCAGCAACGCGGCGATGGTGAGAGTGAGGATGAAACGCTTCATGGGTATGCCTCCTTATGAGGTAGTTGGGAAAGGGGTTAGTAGGGCTTGGGAGGCAGGAACGCCGGATTGGTTACCGGCCCACGGCTTGCTGCTTTGGTGGCCGGTTGCTTGGAGAGGGTTTCGGCGTCGGGTTCTTGCTGCGCCAGGAACTGGGAAAACGCTTGAAGGGTTTTCACCACCAGCTCCTCGTTGGCCTGGAGCGCCGCGCTCTGCTCTGCTCGCAAGTCCGCCAGCGCGCTTTCTAGGGCAAGGGCATTCCGCGTTTCGGATTCGCGCACCACGGCCCGGATGTCGTCCAGGGCGTCGCGGGTGTCCAACCCCTGCACCACGCCCCGGTTCTTTTCCAAGACCGCCAGGCGCAAATACTTGTTCAAGGAAACGCCTTGCTCTTTCGCGCAATACCGCGCGCTCTCCAACTCATCGGGAGCGATGCTGAAAGATTTGGTTGGAAGCGACGGACGACCCACTTAACCCCCTGCAAAGAAAAATCCATACCCATGGATTAGCAGGAGTTTTTGGAAGCGCAAGTGGGCTAAGCCGATTTTCTTCTGTTTTGCTGGGGTGCCGGCCATTTTTCAGCCGAACGGTTGGCCAAGTTGTTAGCCAAGGTTAAAAGCAAGGCGCAGCAAGGCTTGGACGGGTAGAAACGCTGCGCGTTTCTAGCCAAGCTGGAACCCATCGGAGGTGCGACTTGTGTATGGCCTACTCCCTTCACCCTTCGGAAAACCTTGAACGGTGAATGGGCAGCCAACCTCTTCCCCCGCAGTCCTTCCCCAGTTTTCGCTCCACCGATCTTGCCCTTCCGCTTTTCCCCGGTAGAAGTTAAGTAAAGCCCCAATCCTCAACCCAACCGGAGCCCCCTATGCCCCTCACTCCCGCCACGCCCAGCCGCTCAAAAAAGTTTTCGCCAGCCCCCGCAGCCTCCCTCCACACCCAGCCAGCTCCCCACCTCCCCACCGACTCCGCACCCCTTGCCTTAGAAATCCGGGACCGCCGTTTTCCCCACTCCCGCGAGCTGTCCCTGTCCGTTTTAGTCAAGCGGAGGCCAGCATGGGATCGCGTGAGTGGTTGGGTTCAGTCACGCTGCCCGGGTGTTCCGAAAGCCCTGTCTCCATCCGTTTTAGTCAACTCTGCTTGGGGGTTCTGGAGGACGAGTGCTGGGGTTGTTGGTTTTGGTTCGAGTGCCTGGAAAGCGTTGACCCCATCTGTTTTAGTCAAGCGAGTGGCCCCGGTTGAAGTTCACTGCCCCCCGGTATTAGATCAGCGGTTGGGGGGGCCAGCGCTGGTCTGGAAATGTTTCGGGCAAGCGGGCTCTGGGTTTTGGATCGGCGGTCGCTGGGGAGGTTCGACAGGCTCGGCAAAGCGTTTTAGTCAAATCTTTTTCAGGCTCCTGCACCTCCCCACCGCCCTCGTTCTGCGATCCAAGTGCTCGGCTTACGATGAACGGCTGGGGGGTGTTCCGTGCTTGAGCTGACCCCCTTCTTGGATGCCATTGCCCGAGCCGATGCCCCGCTGGAAGGCAAGGCCAACGGGTGGCAACGCAAGGCTGTTTTGGCCGAGTTCGGCAACGCCTGCGCCTTCTGCTCCGCTCCACTGGACCTGTCCTCTCCCAAGTCTTGGACGGCTACGCCACTGGTCCCCGCGCAACTGGGAGGGCCAGCTTCCGTTGTCGAAAACTGGGTGCCTGCCTGCCGTCCCTGCGCTGCTGCCAAGGGCCTGCGCGATGTCGTGAGCTGGTCGGACTGGCAAGCGTCGGCGGACCCTGACCGGGTGGCCCTGCTGCTGGAACGTCGGCGCTCTGCATTGCTCTACGCGGAGAACCATTTCACCCCGTTGAGCCGTCACTCGAAGCGTGAGCGGCTGCTAGCACACCTGTCCGCCCGTTTCGACAAGCCCCGCTTCAGGGTCTATGCCTGGTCGGGTGAGGTAGATGGGGAGCGCGTGTGCTTAGTGGGCTGGAGCACCCGGTCAGGCGATGCCCTGGCACTGAGCGAGGCCCTGCTGGCGTTACGACTGAGGGACGGGGGCGAGGTGCTGGCAGAGGGCCAGTTGACCCTTCTGCGGGTTGCGGTGGACGCGTTCCTGCGGGCCGTGTGGGCGCTCATCGAGGCCCATGGGCTCGTCGTGGAGTTGGACGTGCCAGGCGGTGGCCCGCTCGATGTAAACGACTGGAGAGAATGTTGGCGCCACCGAGTCCAGGATCCTGTCAGCAACCACAAGCGCCTCCCGATGACCGGCGGTCCTGCCCTGCCTCATGCTTCCCGTGTGCTGTCTACGAACCCGGATTCGGTTCGCCGGTTGGCCCAGCTGCAGACTGCGAAACGGGCGGACAGGTTGGAAGAAGCGGAGTTGCGGTATCGAGAAGCGATGGCCCGGAAGACCAAATACCTGGAGCGGGTGAAGCGCGGCCTGGAGGCCCCGATGCCGCTGGACGAATACCGGGCGTGGGCGGATGAGGTGCGTCAGCTAGGCGTGGACTGGGCTCGGATGGTCACCGAGAGACTGGGCTGACGCTCGGCGCGGAATGCGGGCCTATGCACCAATGACGTATTCGTTGCCCTTGATCTTCTGCAAGTAAGCCCATGTGCCAGCCAGCGCCAGGTTTGAAGGCGTTGTTTGCAAGCGGAAGGCGCGGTCACGGTAGGCATCGCCCGAGTCGCAGTAGGCGGTGATGAAGTCGTAGCCCTCCTTCCCATGGAAGCGGAACCGATCCCCTTCTACACACTTCAGCAAGGCCTCGGGGAAGCATTCCAGCACCTTGCGCCTCCCGAACTTGACGGTCAGCGTCGGCGGCCCATCGTCGTCAAACACCACCTCGTATGAGCTTGCCTCGATTTTAAGGAGCTCGGACAGGTGATGGATGGTTCCATAGCCGTCGTTCTCCACCTCACCACACATGATCGCCATGCGAGCCACGGCTGGGAAATGCTCCCAGCGCCAGTTCTGAATCCTGTGGGGATAGGGGAACCAACGCTTCTCCAAGCACTCGGGCACTAGCGCGTGAAGTTTTTTAGCGTTGAACCGTGGGCTCCTGGAAACGATGGATCCGGCCAGAGCGACCATGGCTCGAATCTCCTCCACGTCGAGCATCTCACCCTTCAAGCGCTCGTCTGGGATGCCATGAGCCTTGAATGCTTCTTCTGTGGAGGGCCTGGCAACCTCCTGATAGCCGGTATACATGGCCGCGGGCTGGACCTTTCCATCCGCCCCCTTCTCCACGATCACGCACATGATGTGGACGATCGGATCGTCCCGTGTGACACCGGTTGTGTCTGCTTCGACCAGCAGCACGGGAAAGTCGATGGGCTTGTTCCTTGCCATGGCTAAAGCATCCTTGACGCATGAGGCGGAAGTCGGTGTAAGCCCGCATATTACAGCTCGTAGGCCTCGGCCTCGCCATTGGCTTGTTGGTTAAACCATCTCGCATAGGGCGAGTTCTTCACCAGGTGCGGGTTCCAACCCTGATCCCCATCGGTCCACCACACCGGACCACGTTCGCCCAATCCCCTTTTCGCGCTGTCCACGGCGCGCCGGGCGGCGGCCAGTGCCTCCCTGTCTTCGTTGACCTTCGCAGACTTCACGGCACGCCGTGCGTCCATCAGCGCATGAACGAGGCGCTCCCTTTCTGGCTTGCTAAGACGCGGGTTGGTCGTGCGCCAGAGGCGGCCTCGAACAATGACATAACGGCCGTCTAGGGTGGTGAGGGGTTCCATGCGGGGGAGCGTATGGGGCGAGCGGTGACGGTGAAGCAGACAAGAGAAAGGCGGCCCCCTGGCCGCCTTTTGTCTCCCCCCCTGCCTCACCTCACCCAGCTTTTTGCTGCTCCTCACGCCAAGCGTTGAGCAAGGTTTTGAACGTCGGGTTGGCCTTAGTGACGATAAACTCTCGTCCGTCTCCCATGATCTTCCCGCCATTGTGGTAACGCGCATCGTGGACAGCGGTCCAGCGCGAACCCCAACAGAAGCCCTCTTCCTTCTCGAAGCTGACGGGCTCAAGGGAGACTTCAGCATAGTTTTCGACCAGGCCAGGGTTCAGCCCCAAGCCGATCATGACGGATTCTTCAGCCGTGAAAGTATTGTTTTGCATGTTGGTCACCTTTTTGGTTTTCCGGTCAGCGGCATTGCTTCCCTATGAATCCAGGTTACGACAGCACATAAAAATGTAAACCTCAAAACAACACATTTATTTGACTGAAGTGTAGAACTGACGGGCAACCGCAGAAAACACAAAAACCCTGCAACGCCCCACATTTCCAGCCAAGCGCCGGGCCCGGCGGAAGCCGAGGCCCCACCTGCCTTTTCCCAAAACGCTTTTGCTCTAGCCGCTTTTGACGTTGCCTTTTCTCTCCAAGAGCTCAAAAGAACGCGGCCCGAGACCGCGCCTGAAAAGCTCCCTCCGGGGAAGTTAGGACATGGGCCGGGGCTTCCGCCCCAGCCACCGCTCTACCTTCCCACGAACACCAAGCCCGACCATCCACCAATGGGGCACCTGCCCCTTTTGCCCCCAGCATCGCCAGACTCCAGGCATAAAAAAGGCGACGCTCAGGCCGCCCTTCTTCATTTCCATCTGTTCACTGACACTGCTCCAGGCACCGGTCCACCAGTTGCCGCATCGCCTCGCCCAGCGAGATCCCCGCCGTTCGGGCATCCCGCACCAGGCCCTCGGCCACCTCTTCGGTCACCTTCGGGTCCGGCAGAATCGCGCCGTAACGCATCCCATCAGGCCCATGCTTGGCACGGACTCGGGGCTCGAACGGCTGGCGGATGTCAGCATGGGCGGCCACCAGGGCAGCTAGGGCACCGCTGGCCGTAAGCCCCCGTTGGCGAGCGAGAGCCCGGAATGCGGCGGCCTTGTTGGCGGCAATGCGAACCATGGGCAACCGGCGGGGCACCGGTTGCTTGGGTCGGATGGCGTAGGGGTTACGAACCACGAGCGATCTCCTGCAAAACGCTATTGCTCCTCTTTTCTAAATCTTCTTTGTGGAGCTTGAGAAGCTCTCGCATATCTAGGACATGCGCATCGCTTTCAATCAGAACGTTGCATGCATCGACGTAGATCAGCTCTTTCTTCGGTCCAGACAACCGGCGCGGGGCCGGTTGCTTGGGTTGGATGGCGTAGGGGTTAAGCAACTTCCTCATCCTCGCCCTCCTGTCCGTAGGCCCAGACAAAACGCGTTTCATCCACGATGCGCATGTTGCGCCAGCCCAGGTTTTGCTCCAGATCTTCCATGCCCGCTTCGGCTTCGGCGAGCGTCGAGTATTCCGCGTTCTCGATGGGCTCCCAGTTGCTGCTCCAGGTGTTGGTGGAGTAGTCGGCTTCGATGGTGAAAGTGTTGCTTTGCATGGCGCTTACCTTTTTGGCTTTTTCGGTCAGCGGCATTGCTTTCCTATAAATCCAGGTTAAGACAGGCCCGGAAAATGTAAACTCAAAAACAACACATTTATTTGACTAAAGTGTAGAACTGACGGGCAACCGCAGAAAATACAAAAACCCTGAAACGCCTCACACTTCCAGCCAAGCACCGGCCCCGGCGGAAGCCGAGGCCCCACCTGCCTTTTCCCCAACACGCTTTTGCTCTAGCCGCTTTTGCCGTTGCTCTTTCCACCCGCCGCCAGCCATAAAAAAGGCGGCCCATGGCCGCCTGTCTTTCACTGCCACCCGAGGGATGGCGTAGGACCTGCTCAAAACTCTGCAGCGATTTCCTCGTGATCCAACGCTTCGGAAACCTCGGCCAGGGTGGCATACCCGCGGAGGGTGCCTTGATGCTTCCCGTCAGAGAGCTCCCACCGCGGCATGGCTTCGCAGTTGTTGGCAGCTTCCATTTTGACGTGGCGCCCAGCTTCGGAGAGTTCCAGACCCAAACGGGCGGCGCGGTTTTCGAGGGTTCGGCGGCGAGCGGTTTTCATGATGAATCCTTTGTTTTTCAGGTTAGCGGTATTGCCTCCCTATGAACCCAGGTTACGACAGGGCCGAAAAATGTAAATCCGAAAACAACACATTTTTTTGACTAAAGTGTAGAACTGACGGGCAACCACAGAAAACACAAAAAATCCTGAAATGCCTCACATTCATAGCCAAGCACCGGGCCCGGCGAAAGCCGAGGCCCACCCGCCTTTTCCCCACGTCGCTTTTGCTCTAGCCGCCTTTGACGTTGCTTTTTCTCTTCAAGATCTCAAAATAACTCGGCGGCTCTGTTTAAGAGACCGGTCTACCAGCTGCCTCTTCGCCCTGCCCAGCGCGATCCCACCGGCTGTCTCCCTGGCCAGCCGGGTGCCGATCCCAGCAGCTCGACAGGAGCCAAAAGAAAACTCCGTCAGATGCCTGGTCGAATAGCAGGTGTGCTTAGGCGTCGCGCAACCAAATCCGGCGAACGTGTCCGTCGACGAACCCGTTGAAAGTTCCTCTCCTTGCGTGCTAACGCTAGGCACCATCAATGTTCGGCTAAGATTGAACGCATCACCCTTTTGAGATGGAGATTTGATGGACAGCAAACAGGAAGCGAAGTTCGAACAGGTGCTTCTCGAAGCTGTGGACCAGGCCAAGGCATTCAACTATCACCCAAACCGTTTCGTAGCGATGATCCGCAGCAAGGGACCATTTCAAACGGTCAAGGACATCGTCGCGAGCGCTAAGCCCTCGGACGGCTTCAACGAGTTGCTACTGGCGGGCCGAATGGACCTGACCTGTGAGGCCATCATCGTGCAGACCGAATGGCGCACGTTCTTCGATGAAGATCTTCTGGCGATCGCAGAACGGCGGCTCACTGCGCATGGCTACGCTTGGACCCGATTCGCGGAATGATGGACCGAGTGCGCCTGCTTCGCATGGGGCTGGTTTGCCTAGTCCGAACATGGAAGCACCGGTCTATGCTCCGCTCAATCAACCGAGCATCTGCCCTGCCCTACCTTTTCAATCCCAACCACGTGAGCACCACCGCCGAAACAACGGCAAGCAGGAGCCCGATGCCGGCCTTGCCCAAGTTGTCCGCCAGCCAAGAACCCAAGCGGCGGTAAAGGCTATCCTCCCCCGGCGGGGCCTGGATGTAGCGCGATGTGACGTCCTGCCCTTCTTCCGCCAGATCTTCGTTGCCCCAAGAGTAGCGCCCCAGGAACACCACTCCGCCACCTCGGTTGAGCTCATCTGTATTGCGGCGACTCGCCTCTGCCAGCGCCTCCAAAGTGGGCGCGGCGGCTTCGACAGTGGCTCGTATAGCGGTCCAAGTGATGTCCCGCGTTTGGACAACCGAGTTGTCCGGCAGGAGGACCGGTTTGCCCTGCTTGTATGGCCTAACAAAGCGCCGCTTTAGCTCAGCTGCCGTCAAATCGGTGAACAAGGCCTTCTTCTTGTCGCTTCCTTTGAGCAACACGATGACGTGGTGGAAGCGTCCGGAGCTTTGGATTTCAGCCATGGACTAACGAGCCCTCCGGGCCTGGCCTACCAGTGCCTTCCGAACCTGTCTCCGCATCGGATCTAGGTCATCGGTTGCCGTGGTCACTACGAGGCGACGTTTGCTCTTTTTGAGCTCCTGGCAGGCCCAGGACGCCAGCGCGATGAGCGCAGTGGTGAGAATCGGCTGCTCTTCCCCGGTGACGTCCTGAATCTGCTCACGCAGCTTGGGCGGCACGGTGACCATCGTTCGCTCCACACGCGCCCCGTTCTCGTCGCGGTAGTCAAACATGGTGGAGTCGCGTCCCACCTCCAGATGAACCCTCTGGCCGTCCCGCAAGTAGGGCCGCTCTTCTTGGAAATCGAAGTAGGTCTTTCGTCCTGGCGCGTCCCCTGCAGCCACCATCAGCTCTGCCAGCTGCTCTTCGGAAAACTGGTCCAGATCAATGAGCGGCGCATACTCCCGCTGCGGCTTGGCATGAACCACTTTCGCAGCCATGGACAGATCTTTGCGGGCCGGAGCCTTCTTGGCCACGGCGTTCTTGGTAGGGGTCTTCTTGGCAGCCATGAGGTCCGGCAGGGGCAGCATTGGGAGCTCCATCATGCATGCCCCCGGCCCGGGTTGGCCAATCTTTTTTGGATAGCCTGACCTACCCGCAATATATCTTCTCGGGCGTTAGCCACGCCCGCGCCGCGCATGGAAAAGACGGTCTCCCCCAGCTCATAGAAGCTTCCCAGCGCAGCGCGCTCGGGGATGACGATGGCCCCGGCCAGCTCCGGGTCTTCCAGCCGCCGGCGGTGTTCAGCCCGCTTGATGTTGACCCGGTTGGCCACCGGTAGGAAGGCCTTGCCCTGCTTCCGGAGGGTCTCGATGGTATGCAGGTAGACGACGTAACTCCCGCCGTCGAGCAGAGTGGGAACGATGTAGAGGTCGCCATCCGGAAGCTGATCTTTCACTGGGGCGCTGGGCGGCAGGTCTTGGATTTCCAAGTCGAACCCGGGGGAGGCCGAACGGCCCACGGTGAATGGGGTTTGGTCGGAAAGCGCGGCCCAGGCAACAGAACAGCAGTGCGGATCTCGGTCGTTCACCAAAACTCGGTGTTGGGAGGCGAAGAGCGCAGCAAGATTGAGCGAAAGCGTCGTTTTGCCAACGCCCCCTTTGAAACAACAGACGACGAGACGCATGATAGAGATCCCTTTATGGGTAGGTCATGCAACACACTAGGCTGCAAACCTAATCCCGCAAGGGCCTCTGCATCCAGAGGGTTTTCGCCGTGCAGACGTCCGGGATTCAGCGACTCAGGCCGCGGCGGGAGCCGTGGCCCTCCCCGCCCCTTCTCCCACGACGCCTTTCGGCGGCGAGTAGCCGCCGGCACGTGCTTCAAACCTCTTCAGCGACCGGTTGCTGAGTCTTGATGAACGCTGGGTGGTAGCGGTGAAGGTGGGTGTTCATCAAATCCGCGGTATGGCGTGCGAACCATGCCTGCATTGCCGGGCACAGAACGCCTCCACAGACCTCTGCGACGCTCCGACCTTCTGAGATCTGACGACGTTCTAGCTTCCCGGTGTGCCCCCGTCGCACCACGAACCGCTCCCCAATCCGGACCAGCGGGTTGGCCCCGGCGTCCATGAGCGCTTCGATCATCGCGGCATAGCGCGCCGCCAGGATCCGGTCCGACTGGATCGCCTTGGCATACATGACGGAGGCGACGGCCAACGCAGTGATGCCAGGATCGCCCGCCACGCCAGCGTCGAGGTCGGGCGTCCCCTTGAGCGAGTGCAGCCACCCATAGAACGCCAGCGGGTCGTTGGTTTGGATGGCCCTGATGAGGCTTTCGGTCCCGGCACTCATTGCCCACCTCCCAGAACCCCGATGAGCACCAAGGCCACCAACGCGTAGAACGGCACCAGCACGATGCTCCACCACGTCTTCGAAACCTCTTGCAGCACCCTTCCTTGGCGATGCTCCGCCGGCAGTTGATAGAAGCGCACCAGGGCGCGCCCGGCGGAGATGGGGTTGGCGACCAGGTCCCGGTAGAACACCGCGGTGCCCAGGAGACCGACAAACAGCAGGGCCATGTTCAAGAGGCTCATGCGAAGCGCTCCTCTTCCTTCTTCCAACGCCGCTCATGGCGGGCGCGGGTGGCCAAGCGCTGGATCCTGCGGTGCTTGTCGGCCAGCTGATTGAGGCCATTGGTGCGGTCCAGGAACCGCGCGGCGGTGTGGAGTTGGAAATGCGCCAGGTCAGTGCTGGCAGGCTCGACGGGATGAATCTTCATGTCTTCACTCTCTTTTTGTGGATAGGTCGGTTTACCCATTAAACCGCTCCTACACACGATCCAACCACATCGCCAACCGATGTCAACCCATTGATTTGAAAGATTTTTGACTAAAATCAAGAACTGCCGTCGGGGCTTGTCAAAACGCGGTTGTGTCGCATGCTGAAGTGCATGACACCGCATGCCCGCCCTCGCCGCCGTTCTTCCGCTCCAGGCTTTGGCCTGGTCGAGTTGCTGCTCGCATTGGGGGTTGCCACCGCAATGGGCGCCGCCGCGTTTTGGGTCTACCCCCGCGTCACCACTCGGGTCAACGTGGCGTCGGACGTCGAGAACGTTCGGGACCTGGCCAGCCGCGTTGATCGGTCCCATGGCGTCGTCGGTTCGTTCCGCGGCGTCAGCACGTTGAACGTCCTCGAAGAAGGGCTGGCCCCTGCCGACTTCCGCCAAGGCAGCGCAGCGACCATGAGCAACGCGTGGGGCGGCGCAGTGACCGTGTCCCCGGCCACGGTGCGCTTGGCGGGGGATGCCTTCTCCGTGGGGCTGTCCGGGCTTCCTGCGCGGGCCTGCGTGCCGTTCGTCTCCGCCCTTGCGGGCGACGCGAACGTGCGGGACGTGATCGTGGGCAACACCAGTGTTTTGTTGGGCAACGGCGGAACCCTAGACATCCCCGGCTTGGGATTGGCGTGCGGGGCCGATGGGGCCGTGGTCGATGTCGTTTACTACTCAGGCCTTGTGGCCGGCTCGTCGGTGGCCGTGGTGCCCACGCTTCCCCTGCCCTCCACGCCCGCCGTCCCTGGCCCCTCAACGCCAACCCCGGCTGGACCCGTCACTGGTGCGCCCAGCGTGAGCGATGCGGTGCCGGGCGTTCCTGGGAGCGTGTCGTCAGGCCCTGGGGTTGATCCCTCCCCGCCGCTTCCTCCGCTTCCTGATGCACCCAGTGTTCTGGTGCCTCAGCCGCTCCCAACGCCGGTCCCCACCCCGGCTCCGCCGGCTTTGGTGCCGTGCCGGCAATCGGAAAGCTCGGCGGCTCGGGCGAGCTGTCCGGCGGGCACGTGGGGCACGGAAACGGTGCGGACACGCCAGGTCTGCGCCGCTGCTGACGTAGATCCAACCTCAGACGCTGCATGGGCTCGTCCGGAGGCGTGGGTTCAAGCCCAGACGGTGGTAACCGTGACGGCGAGGGATTGCCAGGCCTGCCCTGGAGCCGCCCAGGAGGAACGGGATCAATGGCTGCCCACTTCGCAAGCCTGCCCGTCAGGCCAAACCGGCACGCATACCTGGGAGCGGCAGCAGGTCAGATCGCGGGACGTGTTCACCCATTGCCCGTTCGGCACCGCCGCCCTGCCCGGCCCCACTTACGGCGGCTGGTCCAACTGGGTGGATACAGGGGCGCGTCGCAACGAGGTCAACACCTGCAAGCCCACGGCTGCTCGCTGCAGCGATGGCAGCTTGCAAGTGGTGGCGTGGCATTCGGGCGACTGGCAAGACTTGCCGCCGCTGGTTGGTTCCTGGGCGCTTCAGTATTGGTATTCCGATGCGGTGGTGCGACTGACGCCGGCGGAAAAAGCCAAGCTGGACTGGGCCATCAACAACGTGCCCATCCAACGGGTGGAGACGCCCGCACCGATGCCCGGCAACTGGCCCGCCAACGTGAGCGAGTCGGCTTTTTACGAAGAGCAATGCAACGCGCTTTCGGACGCGGGGAACATCCGTTACGCCTACTCTTACGACTTTGAGTGCGTCGCTAATATGGGATGGCACTACTGCGACTACAACTGGACCAGCGGCGGCACGTCCTTGGCCGTATGCCGGCAAGCATGCGCGTCCGATTTGGTGGGCAAGAGCAACAATCCGTATCGCTGGGAGTGGCCCGAGTCGTCGGTGGTGGCTTCGACGCCCTACACCACCTGCACGGGCCAGCCCGGATGCACGCCCAACGGCGGTTTTGGCACCCAGCAAGGCCTGCCGGCGTGCAACGAGCACAACGTGGGCGAGACCTTCGCGTTCAACTGGTATCGCCAGTTCTACAACCCCGTGCGGGTGGACTACCAGACGCTGACGCTGACATGCAGAGGGCCTAGCTGATGTGCCAGGGACCATCGTCCCCGCCCATAGGTCAGTCGCAGAGATCAAACCTCAACGGCTTGCCATCCCACCGACCATACAGCTCGCCACTCCCCCAATAGCTGACCCGGCCTTCGCTTTCGCGCCGAATCGCTCTGAACACGCCGTTTCCCGGTGTCTGGTCGACCAAGCTCCCATCAAGCACCGGGAGAACATCTCCAACCAGGCCATCCGGCGGAGTTGCTTGAGAAGGGATTGGTAAAAGGAGAGCACCTGTCGGCGTTTCTCGAAGAACGATGCAGAAGCACGGGTAGCTGAAGCTCTTCCAGGAAAAGACCAGCGCAGGATGCGTGCCTCGGGCACGAATCTCGTCGAGCAGCGGGCCGAGCGAAGTCATTGCTAGCGCCCTGGCCTTCGCCTTCATGGCCTCTTGGCTTGCCTCCTCGCACCAAGATGCAACGTCCGATGAGTCGGCGAGGATCAGGTCCTTATTTCGGCTAGCAAAGCGCTTGGCGACGTTTCTGTAGCGTGACGTAGTAACAAACAACCCGCCCGCCTTCTCCCGCAGGCTATGCGCCTCAAGGGCTGCCACTGCATCAAGATCTATAGGACGATGCTTGGCGTAACGCTTCGCTTGCACCAGCGTGAGGGCATCACCCAAAGGGGATTGAATCCACATTCGGACATCCACGCCTTCATCGGCGCTGCCCGGTCCGATCTGAGTCCGCCAGCCTCTGGCCGTGAACACGCTGCTGATCAGCTCTTCGAAGGCACGGGGACTCAGCCGATACAGGTCATCTGGGCGCTTCGAAAAATACTCGTAGATATCGCCGGAAACATCCGCCGTATCGGCCTCGATCAGCCGACAGGTCCACCTCCAGCGAGCCCATTCGTCGAACCTCTTCTGAAGGTCAGACTCCTGGTCAATGAGGTAGTAGCCGGCGGTGACGTGGTCATCTAGCTCAATGAATACACCGATGGACTCCAATGCCGCGTAGAGCTCCTCGGCCTCGTCCATCCCTTCATTCAAGCAGCGCCCCACCATACCTTCGGACCAGAGGGTCAAAATGGAAGAACCCTCACCCGGCTCAGTGTCGTAGTGATCAAGTGGATCCTTGTGCCCAGAATCACCCCACAGGTCGTGGCGCTCTGCCCATGACTCGGTGATCGCCTTGGCTTGGGCAACCACATCCTCCAGCTCTTGATCCGGCTTGGCCCTTGACTTTCGAGCACCCTTGATACTTTTAGATGAAGTTGCCACGACATATCTGCCGTCCGATAAAGTTGGAACGTATACTCCGCCCAACCGACATCTTTTTCCACATCCTCGGACGCACATGACAATCCTTTTCTTGATTGCGCTAGCCCTTGCGATCCCTACCAGCGGCCTATCTCTACTGGTCTACGGTGCAGTATTTGTAGGGAAAGCCATCCTTAAAGCTAAAGTAAGGATGCAGGAGGCCAACAAGAACATCGCCTTTAAAGCGATTGACAGCGAGGGCCCGAAGAACCTTCCCTCTTGGGTTAAAAACGAGGATCGGCGAGATGAGTTTGTCAGCGCGCTGCTGATGATGGCTCAGCGAAGAGGAGTTCCGGAGGCTTACTTGGGCGTGATGCTCAACACTCGGCAGTCTCTAGAAATCCTGTTGGGCTTCGCAGCAGAGATGGAGAAGAACGGCGCCTCTTTCGTGGAGCAGCAGTCCGGCAGCATCGATTTCGTCTGCCAGATGTGGGATCGCTTGGACGCAGCAAACAAAGCTAAGTTCGCAAACATTGATCTGACAGAAGAACAGTATCGCAGCCTCCACACGCCAATCGAACGCCGACTCCCCATCAACGCTCCGAGGCGCAACGATGCCCGCACTACCCAAATGATCGAATGGGCAATCGAGACTCTTGGCAAAGAGCCAAGCGTAATCGGAACCGCCTACGACGAGATTTCCTACAGCGCAGTGGTCAGCTACGTTCATGAACGCAAATGCACGATCATTACGCGAGTGGCAAAGCCCTACGGCGACTGGCTTGAGTTCCAAACGAACGTGCGTGGTCGGTCCTATCAAGTCACACTGGGAATGACACACGAAGGACACGGTTCGGTGCTCACCTCTCATCCCGCCTAAGATGTCAGTCCATGCGCTGGCTCATCAGGCGTCCGGCAGGGCCGTCCTATCCCACGCCCGCATGACCCACCCAAACACCACGGCCAGCACGCCGATCAAGAACATGCCCCAGAGCCAAGCCAAGTAGAACGCTGCGGTAGCGATCTCCCCAAACTGGGGATGCTCCGCATACTTGAACCCCAGAACGGCGGCCGCCACCACCGTCACCACGCCCAATCCGCCCCCGAGCAGCGCCCCTTTCAGGAAGCCGTGCTTCCGAAAATACGGCATCCGCCCCGTGCGGACGTGCCAGTCCCAGAGCCGCTGAGCCCGGATGTGGAGCGCCAGGCAAAATGCCAAAAACGCGAAGACGAGCGCACCGGGCACACAACAGACCACGCCGATGAAGAAGTCGCGCTTCATCACCTCCACGCCGGCCGCCAGCCCAACCAGGCCCAACGGACCCAAGATGACGCTCGGGAGGATCAGCGCGGATGGGCCCGGCGGCGCATACACAACTTGCTGCGGCGGATAGCGGTTCATATGGTCTTCCCCTGTTGGATGGCTGCACGCTTGATCGGGACCGGCGTGCAGTCAAGCGGCGGACTGCGGCCCGTTTAGCCCGCAGAAGTCCCTTCGTCGGTCACTTCGACCACTTGCCAACCTTCGCCTTGCGGGCGGAACAGGGCCCGCAGCTTCGGCTTGAGGGTGCTCGGTTCGGGCTTGGTGGGCTGGCCACCGATGGACCCCTGCGCTTTTACCGACCCGCCCACCATGCATTCTTGATCCCCATTCGGCTTCTTCTCGCAGTCGAGATCCAAGCCGCCCGCGTCGGTCACTTCAAACCGCCAAGAGCGCTGGAGGGTTGCCTGCCTCCCCTGCTCGGTGAAAAAGCCTTCCACGACCTTCACCCCGTCCTCCTTCGTGGGGCCCTTGTCGCCAGAGCAGGCCGTCAGGGTCAAAAGTGCCGCTGCTGCGGCCACGATCAGTGCGTGCTTCATGTCATGCGTCCTTGTCTTTGGAGGGGGTGATGCCGATGATCTGGTTCTTGTAGCCGATCTCGAGGCGGTCGATTTGGAGAACGATGTCGGGCAGGCCGTTGGGCTTCAACCTGCCCTCCACAACCTTGAAAAAGATTCGGTCTCCCGTGGCGTCGCGCCCCACCCGTCGCAGCTCGGCCGCGTCTTCGGGCTTCAATCGCAGCGCGGCATGGTAGCGCCCACCATGCTCGACCCCGACCACCGCACTGCCCTTGCCCAACGGCGAAGGGCCGATAACAGCCGTCGGAAGAAAGTCAGGCGAGCGGGGATACCAGTCGTGGTTCATGACCAGCACGTAGGCGTGGAGAATGTTGGTGCTGGGGTCGATCTCCACGTCGATGTAGGGCCGCAGGTAGAACGCGTCGGTGGAGGCGATCTGCCGCGCCTTGGCTTCAAACGCAGACGCCGGGTCGCCCTGCAGGCCTACGCGTTTGAACTGGTGCCCCCATGAGCCAATGCAGTGGGTTCGCATCGCCGGTGCCAGGGCAGCGCCGGCCTTGGCCTGGGCAAAGAGGTTGTCTTCGCACATGCCGAAACCGGCCGACGCGGTGGCCGCCAAGCCCCACCGGATCCGGGTGTAGCCGTCGAGCACTGGAGGGTCGCCGTCGTCCCAGTAAGTCCCCGCTGGTTCCAAATAGGGGCTCCTTGCCCGTTCACTGACTGTCCTGGGCGTCCCCGAGATCGCCTGCCCGATCTGCCGCAGCAGTCCTTTTGCCTCTTGGGCTTGGACCCCGGCCGACACCATCAACGCAACAGCGAAAATGCCCCCTGTCCAATGCTTCATGCCCTGCTCCTTGCCGTGGTTGCCTGCAACTTACGTGCCACGTAGAGTCTACCCGGGGCGTAGATCATCCGTCATCCTGCCCGCATGCCTGCACTGCATCCGTTCAGCCCATGACAGCAGCCCCGTCCGCTCCCCGGACGATCGTGGCGGCGCGCCTGCGCCAAGCCCGCGAGCTGAGGGGATTGAGCCAACGGGAGGTTGGAGTGCGTATGGAGTTGGACAAAGACACTGCATCCGCCCGCATCTCCCGCTACGAGTCGGGATCGATGTCGATCAGCCTGGAAGCCCTTTTCAAGCTGGCCGAAGCACTGGAAGTGCCACCGGCTTACTTGGTCGCAACGACGCCAAGCATGTCCGAAGCCATTCTCGCCCTGAGCATGGAGAGCGTCTCCCAGCAGTCCCGCTTGGCGGACATGTTGAACGCGCTCGTCAAGCTGCCGACTCAAGAGCGCGAAGCATTCGCCAAACTGCTTGAAGCCAAGACCAAAGACGGTTCCGCGTAGCGGGGCATGTCCAAGAGCACCTGTCGCCATCGCCATCCTTCCTTGGTATTGGCCTCGAATACCCCTTATCGGCCTGCATTACCAATCCTTAAGGCCCTCCTCCCTCGCACCTACGACCATCACCGACTTGCCTCCAAATGTGACCCGCGTCACTATTGCGGAAGGGGAACGGAGCCTTCCTGGCTCTGGCCATTCACAGGGGAAGTGACCGATGGCGAACAAGAATGGGGCCGCTGCACCTACGACTCTGGAAGAGTGGTTGAATGGCCGCCCAAGCTGGCTGCGCATGGCCGCTTCCACGGTGATCCAGCACCGCCGCATGCCGAACGAAGAGGAGATGGAGGCGCTGGCGGATCACTGCCTGGCCGAGGCAGCCAAGAAGCTGGATGCTCCCCACCCGGCGTTGGCACCGGGAACCATCTTGGGGACACCCACCGCCGCTGAGCTTCGCATCGACTCGGTCTCCTCCATCCGCGGCGTCAATGCCCTTGGCGAGGACGCGGCATTGGACCTCAGCCAAGGCCAGATGACCGTGGTCTACGGACCCAACGGGGCCGGCAAATCGGGCTACGCCCGTTTAATGAAGCACGTTTGCGGCGCGCGGGCCAAGGGATCCATCCACGGCAACGTGTTCAAGCAGAACCCCGATGCTGCCTCTGCCCTGATCAAAGTCACGGCGACCCGATCCGACGGCACGACATCGTCTGCTGATCTCACTTGGCAAGCATCCGACGGCCCCCACGCGACATTGAAAGCGGTGCCGGTCTTCGACTCAGCCACAGCGCTGGAGTTCGGAGACAGCGCCACCACCGCCACCCATCTTCCCCGAGCTATGCGGTTCGTCGGGATGCTCATCCACATCTCAGACGATCTCGCCACCCAGTTGAAGGCCCGCGCCGCCAAGCTCACCAGCAAACTGCCCATCATCCCGGAAGACCACGCGCAGAGCAGCGCTGCAACGGTCCTCCGGAAGTTGACGGCGAAACTGACCGAAGAGGAGATCAACCAGCGTTGCGCTTTCCCCGCGGCACTGAACGATGAGCGTTTGGCGCTGGAGACCGCACTGGCCCAGGCGAACCCTGAAGTGGCCCACGCCAAGGCCGTCGGAGAGCTAGAACGCTTGTCGCAGATGGCCACAAGCATCTCGGCATTGAAGGAGAGCTTGAACGACGAGAAGGCCCGAGCCCTCTTGGATGCCCGCAGCAATGCAGAGGTCAAGCGCCAGGCCGCCACCGCCTATGCCACGGCATTCCTCAACGGGTTGCCGCTCAAGGGCATCGGAGACGCCGTGTGGCGAACCCTTTGGGACGCTGCAAAGGCGTATTCGACAGGTCTTGCCTACCGTGACCACCCTTTCCCCCATGTTGGGGACGAATCCCGTTGTGTCCTCTGCCAGCAACCGTTGGGAGACGACGGCAAGGCCCGCTTGGCCAGCTTCGAGAGCTATCTCAACGACACCCTGCAGACAGAAGCCAAGAGCGCGGAAGACGCTCTGACGGCGCTGAAGAAGGCATTGCCCAGTCCTCTCACCGATGTCGCCTGGCAGGCCCAGTGCGCTGCTATTGGCTTGGAAGCCCCTCAAGCCACTGAGCTGCTTGAGGCCATCCATGCGAGGTTGAAAGCCATGGCCGGGGCCACGACGGCTTCGGCGGTGGAGTGGTCGGTGTGGACCAACGCCTACGATCAGAAGGTCAAAACAACCACCGCTGATCGCGACGCGCTGGCGGGCTTGCTGGACCCGACGGGGCGGAAGGAGAAGGAAACCCGCCTAGCAGAGCTGAAAGCACAACAGTGGCTGTCGGAGCAGCGCGATGCGGTATGGGCGGACGTGATCCGCCTCAAACGCGTGGGAACGGTGGAAGCCGCTGTCCGGTCCACCTCAACCAGCCAGTTGACGACCAAAAGCAATGACATCGGCGAATCGGAGTTGGCCAAGGGCTACTGCGACCGCTTCAATGCCGAGTTGCGGGCGCTGGGGGGCCATTCGCTTCCTGTCCGCATGTCGTATCGCTCCCAAGGCAAAGGCGCGTTCACCTTCTACGTGGAGCTGAAGGACGCGCAAGGCGCCCAGAAGAATCGGGAGATCCTGAGCGAGGGTGAGCAACGCATCGTGGCATTGGCGGCCTTCCTGGCCGATGCGACAGGCCTTGAACGGGGCATGCCCGTGATCTTCGACGACCCCATCTCCTCCCTGGATCAACGCTTTGAGGAGGCGGTCGCCAAACGCTTGGTGGATCTGGCCGAGCATCGCCAGGTGATCGTGTTCACGCATCGGCTGTCTTTGATGGTCCTGCTGCAGAGTGCCGCCAAGCAGCGGGCCAACCTCGATCAGTCTACGGTCAAGGTCGCGGTTGAATCGATCGCCCGCGATGGAAGCAGGACCGGCATGCCGGCGCAGATCAATACGTTCTCTCTGAAGCCACAATCCGGCTTGAACCAAATGATCAGCAGCATCGGACAGCTTAAGAAGCTTGATCCGCCGCTAAAAGAACTTACCCTGAAGGCCGCCTGCAGCAACTTCCGAATCTTGGTTGAGCGCTCCGTAGAGGACGAACTTTGTTCGGGCATCATCAACCGCTATCAGCGCGAGATCAACACGCGCAACAAGCTACAGCGGCTCAGCGCAATCACTCCGACAGACTGCGCACTGATCGACGGCATGATGACCAAGTATTCTGCGTTTGAGCACTCTCAATCCATTGATACACCAACGTGGCTTCCAGAGCCGGACGAGCTCCTTAAGGACGTGCAAGACATGCTCGAATGGTGCAAGAAGTTCAGTAAGCGAGCGGAAGCGGCGGCGAAACCCAAGGCGTAGGCCGGGCCACCCTTTACTGCGGGCTCACGGTCATCAGAAGCGCCGCTTGGCAACGACTCCCCCGGCGACTGGCAGCGCTTGATGCAACTCGTGCGCGCGAAGAAACGCGTGCAGCCACTCTTCCGCGTCTTTGGCGCCGGTCAGTTCCCGAACCACCACGCCTGCGACGCAATCCCCAGGGACGGCAAACAGGTCGTCGTTCAGATCGCTGCTGGACAGAGGGGTATGGAAATCGGCCCCCTCTTGGAACGCCTGAAGCAGGTGCTGCCGGGCAAGAGGATCCCGGCGTGCCGCCCATGCGAGGCGAACGAGCTCCGACGATGGCCAGGGTGCGGGGGTCATCAGAACTCGTAACCGTCTGGCACGCCCGAGGGGATGCCCTGCATGGGGCCCGAGTAGCCCACCTGCTGAACCAGGTTCTGGGCGGTTTGCGACATGCGATCCAGGCGTTCCGGGACTTGGTCCAGGGCGAACAGAACCATGCCAAAAAGGGCGATGTTGAGCAGTTTGTTGAAAAGTTTTCGCACGAGCGAGGTCCTCCGTGGTTGTCAGGGGTTCGGGTTTCAAAAAAGCTGGTGGTGTTGGGCGATGCCGAACAGGCAAAGCGCCCAAGTGGCCGCAATCGCTGCAGGAGCCAGGCAGAGCGACACGCCGATGGCAATGTCCGACAGCTTGGCCTTGGGGTCGGTCACCATCTCCCATCCCAGCTTGGCCGCTCCCATGCCCGACATGGCGTCGAACAGGAATCGCAGGAGGGCTCCAGGGGTGGAGGACCGGGCGGGCGCTTGGGTTTGGCTGCGGGTATTCATCAGAGCGCATCCAGTCGATCAGCAATGGCCAATCCGGCGACCAATCCAGCCAAGAGGCAAAAAGCAAAGAACGTCAACATGGGGTTTCCTTTGGTTAAAGAGCATCGGCGCTCTTCTCTGATCTCAAAGTAAAAGAAAACCAACTTTTCGCAATAGATTGACCCTACATTTTTATGACTAAAACACAAAACTGACGGAAAAAAGCAGAAAACACAAAAACCCTAAAACACCTCACATTTCCAGCCCAGCGTCGGGCCCGGCGGAAGCCGAGGCCCCACCCGCCCTTCCCCCAATGCGCTTTTGCTTCATGCCACTTTTGACGTTGCCTTTTTCTCTTCAAGAGCTCAAAAGAACGCGGCCTGGGCCGCGCCTGAAAAGCCCCCTCCGGGGAGGTTAGGACGTGGGCCAGGGCTTCCCCCAGCCTCCGCGTGGCTGTCCTTGGCCCCATGCCCGCAAAAGGCGTCCGAGGGATCAGGCGTTGGCTTGGATGCATAGCCAGACCAGCTGGCGGACGGCCTCGGTCAGACGAATCCCAGCCCGGTTAGCGTCAATCTGCAGGGCCGTCACGGCATGGAGTCCCAGCTGCACACTGGGGAGCGCGGCCCTGTAGCGCTCTCGCCCCTTCGACCCCTCCCCGGTCCACGGCGTCGGGCGTCGAGGGGAAAACGGTTCTCGAATCTGGGCGTGTTGCTCGATGAGTTGAGCCAGTGCAGCGCGCATGCTCAGGCCTTGCGCGGCGGCCAGGGCTTGAAACGCGGCTTTGCTGGGCGCGTCAATCCACGTCTCGTGGATGGTTTCGACCAAGCGTTCTGGGGGGCGGAGAATGTAGCGTTTGGTCATGCAGGGCTCCCGTGCGGCTTGGCCATCCATCCTTGGGCGGCCGCTTCTTCAGCGGTCAGCAACGCGGAAGTGCCCAGGAAGCGTGTGAGCTGGTAATGGCCGATGGTGTGCGGATACCGCTGGAGGTGGGCGTGCATGGCTTTGTCGAAGTAGCACGTGGACCCCGAGCGGCGTTGATAGGCGAAATAGCGGCGGCGACGCGTTGCTAGGGGCTTCATGCCGAACCCCCGCAATCGTCGCAACGCTGCATCTCTGCAGGATACGTTGAGAAGGGGTAGGCCCCTTTCTGCCCCACTTCCCCGCAGCACCCACACCGCATGAGTCCCCGGACGGTTTGGCAAATCGCGGCCTCCGGGCCTTGCCAAACCACGCCGACAACAACGGCTTCCCAAGAGCTGCCGCTCCGGGCCACCACGGTGAGCCTGTCGCCGTTCCGAACATTCGGGGCGAGCACCCGGGCGCCCCACTCGCCCGTCTTGAGTTGGATGGGGCTGGCGTGATGGTGGGCCATTAGAAGAACCCCCGACAACCAAGGGAAACAAAGCCTGACCGGCCAATAGCGCAAGCAATCATTAGAAAACCTTTGAAGAGGGAGCACTCCCTCGCTACCCGCTCAAACTAAGCCGCCCCCAAAAAATCGCAATACTTTCACCCTACGTTTTATCGACTAAATATCAAAACCGCCGTAAGGGCCGCAGATCGCTGGAAAACTTGAACCGCAGCACATTCCCAGCCAACCGCCGGGCCCGGCGGAAGCCGAGGCCCCTCCCGCCTCTTCTCCACGTCGCTTTTTGCTTTTGCTCTAGCCGCTTTTGCCGTTGCTTTTTCTCTTCAAGAGCTCAAAAGAACGCGGCCTGGGCCGCGCCTGAAAAAGCCCACTCCGGGGGAGAGGACGTGGGCCGGGGCTCCCGCCCCAGCCCCCGCTCTTCCTTCCCTTGGTTTCAACGCCCACAAAAAAAGCCCCGGTTTCCCGGGGCTCTGTCTGCAACACTGAAAAGCCGGTCAGGCTTTATACGGATGCGCCGGCCATTCCTGGTCCGGGTGCTTCTTTTTCCACGCCTTGCCTTCAGAGGTTTCCGCCCACGCAAGGAATGCCTTCGGTTGACGTCCAGTGCCAGCCCACGTGGTTCCATCCGGGATCTGGAACTTCGGGGCGCGACTGATGCCGGCGCTTGCGGAAGCCGACTTGCGTGGCTCAAGCAGCGCCTTCAGATCGTTCTTCTGCTTCGTGGTGTAATGCTGCCCGAACTGCTGCAAGGTCTCGTAGACTCCTGCAAAGCTGGCCCCGGCTTCGGCCGCAAGCGCATCGCCTTCGGCCTTTTCCATTTCGGCCAGCAAAGCCTCGGCCTCGGCCTTTTTCTTTCGGATTTGTTCAAGCGTCAGTGCCATGGCTTTCCCTTGGGGTTGGTCAAACCTTGATCCTGCCGTTTCGTAGAACCACTGTAAACCCTCAACGACTCAAACCCGGCTTGCACCGTTTTCGGACCCCAGATGGAGCGGCGTCATCCCTGCATGGTTGAGGCTCTCTCGCCAAGTGCTGCCCCGCCATGAGGGGGACCACCAAACTCAGGTGAGGGGCAGGCCCCATCGGGGCAACGTCGCTGAGGAACAACCCGCGAACACCGGCGATGCTTGCCCCTCTCAATCGCTGCGGCTTTCTTTCACCGGATTCACGCGTCTCAGAGCCCGCGTGGCGCCGTTTATACTGCACATCTACTTAAGCCCTAAGGGGGCGACATGGAACGGTCGAGAAAAGATGAGCTGAACGAGTGGAAGTGGCCCACTCGCCCAACCAACGAAGAAGAGTTCGACGCCATGATGACGTCTCTCGACAGTCGCTTTTCGGCGATGGGCATCGAACCCCGCCATCGAGGAATGAGAGCCTCCCAGCAAATATCCTGGACCTTGAAGCTGGATGGCACTCCAATCCTCGGCGGACCACCGGACAGGGGTCCCCCCTTCGGTCCGCGCGACCTACTTGCCAAGGTCCATGACTGGTATTCGGATCACTACGGCGACGCGATGAAGATCGACTTCTCACCGGGAAGCTTCCTGGTTGTCGTCAACGGCAACCTCTGGAAGGTTCGTCTTCCGATGATCATGGGCGAAGGGACGCTCGTGATTGATCGCGACCTATCCATAGCCCAGAAGGGCGGTGTTGGCAGGGGTCCGGCAATCCACAACGTGTTGTGCTCGGTGGAGGGACTGACACAACCGATGGCCAACAAGTTATCGGACCCGGAGCTTGCGTTTTTCTTCCACGCATTTGTGCATGGTTGGCAAGCAATCATGACTCTGGATTCACTCGGCGGGCATGCACTGTTCTCTGAAGCAAAAGCAGATTTCAGGCACAGCGTCGATGCCATCGCCAGCCGACGCGAGTATGGAAAAGCGCGCTGGGAGGCGGCTCAATGCGCTGAGAAGTTGCTGAAAGGCCTTCTTGCCCGCGAGGGACACTCGTATCCAAAGGATGCCGGAAAGGGGCATGACCACGTCCACCTTGGCAAGCTGCTGGAGGAAAAGCTCAGCATTCGTATCAGCGAAGAGATTCTAACGGCATTGAAGACGTCACCGGCCGTTCGATACGGGGAAGAGGCCAGCACATTAGAGCAAGCGATGGCGTCCCATAGCGCTCTGCTGGCATTGCTAAGGACGCTTGGGCCACACCACTTCGTCGAGACCAGCGATAGCGATTCAACCAATGGAATCGGCTAGCACCGTCTGCTCTACGCTTGCAGGCTGCGTCTCAGTCCGCCGGGATAACGGCAGACACGGCATGAAGGA